>NZ_JXLB01000001.1 GCF_001886195.1 Enterococcus ratti
AAAGCTTTATGACACTTTGTAACAAAAAGATTATGATAAAATGTGAGAAATGATGAAAAAAAGGTCATAATATCTTTAAATAAAGTTTTTGTGGAGGCGTTTGATGAGAAAAATAAACGAGTAAATATATAAAAAAACTACATTTTATGAAATAAAAAAACAAGATTCTTGTGAACAGTGTAATTTTTTCTAAATTTTTTAAGAAGTGTTACAATAAATGGAAAGTAGGAGGCGATAAAATGAGTCAAATATATCAAAAAATTATGGTGGCAGTTGATGGATCGAAACAATCTGAGCAAGCCTTTTTAAAGGCGCTGGATTTAGCCAAAGAAAATAAATCTAGTCTATGGATTATTTCAATTATTAATAAAGTTGAGTTGACACATAGTGCTTATGCTTTTTCAAAAATTTATGCGGAAGAAAAACAAAAAATAGAAGTAGAGATGTTAAAAAAAATCCATGATGCAAAAGAATATGGGTTGATGGATATTCACGCCATTGTTGAAACAGGTGATCCACGCCATTTGATCGGTACGATTTTTCCAGAACAAGAAGCGATCGATTTAATTGTGATGGGAGCTACTGGAAAAGGCGCGCTTCAACAGGCGTTGGTTGGCTCTACAGCTTCTTATGTGGTGGCTCATGCGCCATGTAGTGTGTTGGTGATAAAATAAACAAAATAATAGCAAGCTTCTAAGAAAATTAGGGAATTTAGATAGTAGCTTTTATTGGGAAATAAATAAAAATGAAATGCAGTGTTCGTTAATGATTGCTAAAAGGTGATCATTCAAAAACCTTTTTAAGAAACGCTGTATTTTATTTTTGAATACATTCTTTTTTTGGTGTGAAGAATTAAAAAAGAGAGAAAAGGGGTGGTTGCACCAAATTTCCTCTTTTTTTAATGGAATAAGAGTTATTTTTGATTTTTATATAAGAGGAAAATCCAAAGTATTAAAACAATTACGGAAAGGACGAAGCTAATGGTATACCTAATTAACGAGACAGGTGTTTCCCAATGATGAAAAGTAAATATACGATGGGCAAAATAACCACATGGAAGAGAAACGAACAGAACAGATAACTTTCTTTTTGTCCAGTTTATGTAATAGAAAAAAATTACCAGCATGATGAAAAAAGGAATAAGAAAAACGAGTCGACCGATTGTAACCACGAAGCTTCCTCCCAAATAATGAATGATCTTTGCTACAAAATAACATTTTGTATGAAATGATGCAAGTATTTCTATGCTAGAATTAAAAGAGAGGACTTTTTGATTGTTTTACTGATTTTTGTTATATTTACTATAGGTGAGAAATTCTTCTCATGAGTAATAGAAATAAATGAAAATTTTACAAAAAAGTTTGTGTGATTGATTGGAAGTACGCAAAAGGTGATCGTTAATCCCCAATTTCAAAGATATTCTTTATTAAAAAATACTTAATGAAAAACATCAAAGATAGAGGTAAAAATAATTGTGAACCAATCGTTACTACTTATTAATTATTGCGGAGGGAAAGAATGAATCCATATGAATCACTCATCCAAGAATTAATGAACGAAAAAATTGAAAAAATAGATGTAAAAAGAGAAGAAGTGATGTTGTTTCGTGAGGCGTGGTTGAAACTTGAAAATCGTAAATACATAGTAGGCAAGGCTCAATTAAATGGCAATGTGACTTATTATTATGATCCCACACGTTTGTATTGACGAAGTGGCTAGAGAACCAGTTTTATGGCTTTTTTAAGTAGAATGTTTCGCTAGAAAAATTAAAAATGTTAAATTATTATCAAAGAACGCTGATTATTCCAGCGTTTTTTGATTGTCTTAAAGAAAAGTTTGTAGTTTACTTTTTATTTAAATGTGTCTACCAACTGAAGCAAGATGTGCCAAAGTTTGAGAGAAATCTCCAACCAAAGGCGGATGAAGTCTTTTTTTGCTATTTATATAATGAAAATAAAAAAGGAGGTAGAAAAATGAATGTATTAAAAGCGATCATTGGTGTAATTGTATTTTCTGGAATTGCATTATTGAGTTTGAGATTTTACACACAGTCTTCATATGATGAAGTAGCTGGAGTATTGGATCAGTTGAATCCCTTAGTTCCTAGAGGAGAATTATATGTAAAAACGAAAAAACCCGATAAAGTAAATCCACGTGGTACAGCTACTTATATTCAACAAGGTGCAGATAAATATGGACATAAACGTACCATTGAGTTTTCCGGTCTATCGGTGTTAAAAGAAGCACGCTATTTAAAAATAAAAAATAAAGGCGCATATGTTGAAACGTACGAGGAAGTAGATAAAAAATCAGTTCCGGAGAAAGCGTTAGCAATTATAGAGTAACGATATTTTTATTATGTAAACTAAACACCTAAATAGTTATATGTTTGATTTTTTAATGTAAATCTATGATGCTTTTTAACCAAATTGGATAAAAGATAAGCAAAAAACCAACGATTATTGTTGGTTTTTTGCTTATCTTTTATATTGGGATGGCAGGGTTCGAACCTACAATTGCTTGATTCAGAGTCAAGTGCCTTACCAATTTGGCTACATCCCAAAAAGTTGACACCTTGATAATAGCACGAAATAAAATAAATGCAAGAGCTTATCTTTTTCTATAAATTTTTTCTTTGACATGACTTTGTCTTTTTTCTAATTTTTTAATTAAAGTAGACGGAAAAGAGATTAATTCCGAAACAGCTAAAGCCGAAGAAAGCAATTGAAGTTCTTTTAAAGGTTCATCAATGATTTGATAGATGGTTAAAAGACGTTCGATATATTCAGAGTGAGTGTAATTAGTTTGAACAATAAGAAATTTTAACAAATCAATGGCTTTTGAATAATCTTTTTTAGTGTAATAAATTAACGCTTGACGATAGAGTTTAATTTCTAATTCATTGAGCGAAACAGGACTATAGCGATTTGTCCATTCTTTTACTGAAACTTTCAGTGGTGTATTTGCTGTTGTATCACGAACGAAAATAATAGGAATTTCATTTGGATCTATTTTTTTATGGATAAATCTTTCCATTACTTACAATCCTTTCACATCGTGTTAGCTAGAGTATAAAGTATTTTTTATAGGAATACTAGCTTTTTTGTAAGGTTAACATTTGGCCACCCATTGCTTTAAAAATCAAGTTAAAATCCTTTATAGGCACGGAACGGTTTTTTTTACCGTAAGGATCATTGACGTACATATTTTTTTTATCATATCCTGTGACCACACATGCATGAATTAACGGAGTAACTCTTACTTTGCCGTTGTGTGTTTGCCAAGTGACAAAATCATCTTCACTTGGTACTTGAAAATCGATTGTAACAGAGACCCATACCGGATGTCCTTGTTGTAATGCTTTTTTGATGTCTTTTAAGGAAGCATCTGTTCTGGCAAATGTGTGATAGTCAGTCTTTACGATTTGTTGAGCTAATGAAGCAATTGATGGAACATAGGCACCCATTGCCCAATCACCGCCACTGATATCACCGACGAACCCTTCGTTTGGATCACCATGAGTGCCGTCTTCGTTAAAAACAGGAACATACTGCAACTGTTTAGCTAACTGATTCTTAGTTGTGTGATACCCATAGTAAGTGAGTAGCATAGATAAAGAAGTTACCTCGCACCCATTTTCTAATGCAGGTTCCTCAAATTGACTTTCTAAAGGAACGTCAAGCAAGATATATTTTTTTTCTTTTTGAGTTGTCCTGGTTGTTTCTTTCGTGGATGACTGATGATCTTCGCCGTTTACAGGGAGCAGGTAGTGAAAACTAGAAAAAACAATGAATAATAAACCAATAAGAAATAGGAACTTTTTACCAACTTTTTTCATCAAAATACCCCTCTTATTCTATTCTGCTACTCATTATAATGCTTTTTTGCAAAAAGGAAAATCAAATTTGATGAATAAGGAGATAACAGATAATAAGAACCAAAAATTCATAAATAAAGGACTAATATTCTTGTTGAATAGAAAAAAATCTTTTGTGTTTATTTATTGTTTTGATTGTGAAAAAGAAGGCAGTACGCTATAATGCCATTAAGGTTTGAATAGCGTGCTAAGAAACAATGTTTTTTAGATAATCATTGTTTAAAAAAATTGTAAGTAAGCGTTTAATAGGGGATTTATTAGACTATAATAGAATTTTTCAGCTGAGGGGGATTTTGATGACGGAAGAAATGATTAATTTAGGAGAGCAATATTCGTGTAAGCCGATTGGTTTTACAAAAGTAGTCATCGGAGAAGTTGTTTCAAAAATGACGAATTGTGCCGTGGTCAAAGTTGCTCATTGTGCGACCGAAGATCAGGAATTATTAGAAGAAAAGGCTAGTATGGTTGTTGCAAAATATGAGACATTTGAATAAGAAAAAAGAGTTTGGGCGAACAGAAACAAAAACACTGCTGTGTGTTTTTTTGCTCGATAATTTTTATTTCTTTTTCTATCACTTTGGAAAGAGGTGAATTAAGATGATTAGCATATTTACTTTGTTATTATTTTTATTTGTCCTTGTCATGTGCTTGTTTTTATGGTTTGTTCGTCGAGAAATTGTTTATCGAACAGTAAAAAATCGTTGGGTTTATTTGATTGTTCCTTTTCTTGCTCTTTTGGTGCTTTGGTTTACACTTATTAAGCAACCAACATGGGATGAATTAGCTAAGGGTGTTTTATCTGCTATGATCTTTATCAGTTTTTTAATTGATAGTCGAGGAATGACTGAAGAAGGACTGGTCTTAAATAGTTTTGATAAAAAGGGTGTGCCATTTTCTGAAATCAATAAAATCGTCTTGTATCAACCTCCCGGTGCTACTGAAATAAAAATGAATTTTTTTCGAAACGGTTGGCGTGGTCCTATGTTGAAATTTTCTGTTTCAATGGAAGAATTAGTGACTTTTTTGGCTCAGCATCTCAATGAAGAAGCTGAGATTGATATTATGATTGATTCTGAATAAGAGTGATGGTTATTTTGAGAGAAAAGGTGTTCTTTTTTTTACAGACCTTAATTTTTGTTGGTTCTGGCTTTTATAAGTGATCATTTGTAAAAAACAATCAATTTCTTTTTTTAGAAGTTGATTGTTTTTTATTCGATAGTGAAAATTTTTTTATGAATTTAAAAATGAAGTAAGCCGAAAGAGAAAATAAGCGAGAAATTTTTCAGAAAATGTGTACACTTTTTTGAATGTTTCTTCTTCCGGTGTTTAAAAAAAAAGAAAAAGTTTTATTCTGTCTATTTATATAGTAAGTCTAATGAAAATGGAAAGGATTAATTAATAAAATGAAGAGAATAAAACTTAATTTTTTAAAAATTTTATTTTCAATCGTTATTTTTTTGTTTTCTATCATAAAAATAAGCAATGAATTAGCAACAATAAAAATAAGTAAGGTATTTCAAATAATCGGTAATGAATCAATATTTAAAATACTTCTTTTGTTTATGACAGGTGCATTAGGAATTTTTATCTTATGCTGTTATGATTTGGTTTTAATCAAACCATTTAAAAAGATAAAAATTCCTAAACTGAAGTTATTAAAGATTAGCTGGATTGCCAATTCATTTAACGCAGTTTTAGGGTTTGGTGGAATTTTTGGTGCAACTGTGCGTTATAATTTTTATAAAAAATATACAAAGCCAGCTGAACTAAGTCAACTAAAAAAAGCCATTTCACTCTTACTTGTTTCTACTATTTCTGGCGTAGGCATGTTATCAATCATGGTTTTATTAAAAGTTTTTCCTGAAAGCAATCTATTAAAGGAAAACGTGCCAATCAAGGTCGGATTAATTGTCAGTTCTTGTTTGTTTCCACTTTATATTGGCTATATCAGTTTTAAACCGCCAATTCCTTCCTCTCGATGGCTAGGAGCAAAATTTACTATTGTTTCAACGATTGATTATTTAACATCAGGAATTGTGATGTATGTAGCGTTTCGTTTTCTTAACTTACCTGTTTCTTTTGTAGATATGGAAAGTATTTTTATTATCGCTACCATTGCTGGAATAATCAGTATGGTTCCTGGTGGATTTGGTGCCTTTGATGTGATTTTCTTGTTAGGAGTTACCAAAGAATTAGGAATAGCAAAAGAAGGCGTTTTAATGGCATTGGTTTTATATCGTTTAGCCTACTACTTTATCCCATTATTGATTGGCTTATTGTTGAGTGTGAGCGAGATTCAAGGTTTGGTTAGTCAAAAAATCAATAATAATCAATTAACCATTTTATCTAAAGAATTGACTACGGTAGTATTTTCTATTACTCAAGAGCAAATGAAAAAAATTGGTAGAACGTTAAGTACGATTCTGTTTTCCTGCTGCTCGTTAGCATTTTTAGTGGATTCTTGTATTTTATTTTTGGAATATGCTTATATGAATGACCTTTTTATTTTATTTATTTCACCATTTTACGTATGTATCAGTGTTTTGTTATGCACAGATATTATAGGAATTTATAAGGGAGCAAAAGAGACTTACAAAGTTTCTTGTATCAAGGTTCTATTGTTGACATTATGCCAAATATATCTGTTGTTTATAGAACAAAGTCTAACGGCTATTTTGTTAACTGTTGTAATGATCATCAATTTATTGTTTTTAAAAAAATGGTTGGAAGTGGAAGTTATTACACAAAGTATCCTAGAAAAAGTTCTCTGGGTAGGTGCGATTTTTTATGTCTTAAAGCATTTAGTTGAAATTTCTGCACTTTTATCGAAGCAGCAATTTCTTTTATTGGGAGGATCGACTCTCATTTTACTTTTTCTTTCAGGAATTTGGTCATTTTTCCACAGAAAGAATTTGAGGAAAAAAATGATTGTTGGTCTAAAACCATTAAAAAAAGAAGAGTATCAATCTTTCTTAGAACAAAAAGGTGGAAATCATTTAGCTCATTTAGGTTTTTTAAAAGAAAATCAAGTGGCTGTTTCTAATGACGTTGCGATTATTTTTCAAGAAAGTGAGCATACGCTCTTCATTTTAGGCGATCCTTTAGGCGATCAAGAAGCAGTTTTTCCTTTTCTAAAAAATCTTTTGGTACAAGCAAACTGTATAGGAAAACGAGTTATTTTTTATCAAGCTTCTACACGTTATCTCAATTTTTATAATGATTTGAATTATCATTTTTTCAAATTAGGCGAAGAAGCCGTGCTTGATTTGGATGATTTTTCCTTATCTGGGAAAAAGAAAAGAGGATTTAGAGCAACACTAAATCAAATGGAAAAATTAGGGTGTACGTTTCATGTGATTAAACCGCCTTATAGTAGCTTGCTATTGTCAGAATTAAAAGAAGTATCTGATCAATGGTTAGACGCTAAAAAGGAAATGACGTTTTCAGTAGGTAAATTTGATAAGGATTATTTGAACAGTGCATCAGTTGGTATCATCAGAGATAAAGAGGAAAAAATCGTCGGCTTTGTCTCGATCATGCCTACTTATACAAAAGAAACGATCTCAGTTGATTTGATTCGTTGGCGAACGGATGAGGATCTGGCTATGATGGATGCTCTTTATTTACAGATAATCTTGTGGGCCAAAGCGCAAGGTTATCATAAATTTAATTTAGGGATGGCGCCATTTTCTTCTTCTTACAAGAATACATCAAATTTAGAAAATACATTTACTTACAGTATCTACAGTAATACCCAATATTTGTATTCATTTAAAGGATTAAGAAAATACAAAGAGAAATATAAGCCAAAATGGTCACCCAAATATATTGTTTATGATAACAAGACATGGGTAATAAAAAATTTATATGACAGTTATAAATTAATCCATTCAAAATAGGCGAGTAGAAATGCTTTTCCAGTAAAGAAGGAAATAAATCAATTCTGTTTTTAGCGAAAGAATAAGGTAAACAACGAATGGAAGACGCAAGCTGGAAGTTCTTTTTCTTTATGTTAAGGAAATATGGAAGGAAGGAATTTTTCTCCGCCTTTTGTGTTTTAAAAAAAACAATTTTTCTTAATAGATTAGGAAGAAAGACGTTGTATTTTTCATCTTTATCAACTGTTGTTTATCAATTATAAAAGAAAAAGCCAAAAGCTGTTGAAAGCTAGGACGACTTTCAACAGTTTTGGGCTTATTTTTAGAGAAAATAATTTTCATGTGCTTTTTTAAAACTCTGCCCCTTTTTTGGTTCAAATTTTTGACGTAGCTTACGATAAGCATACGTCATTTTTATATTTAAATGGCACATTTTTTCTAATTATTTGCCATATTCATAGTCAATAAGAGCCACAAAAGAAACTAAATTTTGGAGATAGATTGAAATATTTAAAAGTATACCATGAAAAATTAGTTGCTTTTGTTATTTAACGCTGAAAATTTTTGCCATTTATCTAGAAAAGTGACAAATATGAAAAAAGAAAAGGACGTAATATCGAGCATTTACTGAAGTGTTTGAGGTAGACCAATAAAAAATCACAAAATCAGTGCTTGTATCGGTTGGTACAGGTGCTATTTGGGAGATACTGCACATTATATCTACTAACCATTAAAATAACGAGTTTTATAAAATGAACCCTATTGACAACTGTAAATTTTCTGATTATTCTAAATCTATATAAGAAAACGTTTTTTATAATATCTTATGTTCGAGGTGATTTTGATGAAAAAACAGTTATTTAAGGCATTTTTATTATCCACTTCTATTTTAACTTTTGGTTCTGCTATTACTCCTAGCGGAGCGGTATTCGCTAGTGAGAACAACATTTTTGATATAGCCACTTATTCTGATGATGAGTACTACTATGTGTTAGATGAACCGGTTATTCAAACAAGAACTTGGTTTAAACCTCAAAGCGGGTCAATTGCTAAAGGAAGCCGTAATTATTTGGGTATAGAAACTCATAGTCGAGGGACAAAGTTATCTGTTAGTGCAAATGTTTTTGGGATGAAAATCGAAATAGCTAGAAACACCTCTGCAAGTGGAGAATTTAAAAAATATCGTCAAAATGCAAGAATAACGGTAACTTACAGAGTTTATCGTAAGGTAGATAATAAATATATCCGTAATCAAATTTCTACAGCAAATACACAATATATTGATTATATTCCTGCCTAATGACAATAAAATGGATAATTAGTATTGCTTACTTGGTTTTGACCTTTGTTATCCCATCTTTAGGAGTACCGTCAAATATATATTTTTTATTTGAACATAGTGATATATTTTTTTTAGTGCTGATAATTATACTATTTCATTCTACCTTCATTCGTGAATTCAAAGAAGTAAATCTAAAAAAACTCTTTAAATATAATTTTTTTTCATTCTCTGTTTTATTCCTAATCAATATTCTAAATACATCTTTTTCAGAAGGTATAAGTCCTAACGAAGTAAATGGTTCTCTCCTTTTATTTTTTTTAAATGCTGCTACTTATGGAGCTTTTTTAGAAGAAGGGATTTTTCGATTTTGTATGATTGATCCTCAAGCGAATAAAAAACAACAATATATTTCAATACTAATTTCTTTTTTTCTGTTTTCTATTGTTCATGGGGGAGGCCTAAGTATTTTCTTTATTGGTATTATTTTCTGTTTTGTTTATATACAAATAAAAAATATATGGTATTCCATAGTTGCTCATGGATTTTATAATACAATCGGCATATTAATCTATTTGATATCTATATAAGATAAGGTGGAATACTTCATGAAATTAACAAAACTTACTATAAATTTTGTAATTATTACTGGCATTGTTTTATATCTTGTATTACTTGCTAATCAATTCTTCTTTACTTTGGAATAGCGGTTGATACTTATTTGGATTTTGTCGTTGTTTACGTTCTTAGTCGGCTTACTGCTATCCACTATGTTACATACTTACTTCACAGCTACCTTGATTGTAGATCACTCTTTATGGGCTGGTTTAGCGCGTCATACGAAATATAAGTACGAAATTTGCTAAAGAAATTCAAAATGATGAATTAACGAATTATTTACAAGATACTTTTTCAGAATCGGCAGATGAATTAAAAGAGGAATTAGATACATGGTTACAAGGGCTTGATGTAAGTAAAACTGTAGAATGAGAATAAGAGAAATAGAAAAAGGGATAAGGAAAATTTAAAAATAAAATCTTACATTAAGAAATGTGTTAGTACAAAGATGGTTACTAAAATCTCTATTGTGGTAATAGAGATAATGAAAGAGAGAGCTGTTGTAAACAATCTTGGTGTAATTTTTTCTTTCCAAGTGAAAAGAACGCAAAGTGATATGGGAGCTGAATAAGGGATAAAAATTGATATTATTAATAATGTTAATAACCCTACGTTTCATAAATCGGATTTTTCGTTTTTTTGTTTTCTGATGTTGGAGTAAATAATTTCTTCTTTTTCAGAATTATTTTCCACATAAAAGTGGTCAATTGGAATATTAAAAAATTTTGATAGCAGAACAAAATTTTCATAACTTGGAAGTGAACGACTATTTTCCCAGCTAGAAATAGTTTGTCTAGAAACAAAAATCTTTTTTGCTAAATCTTCTTGTGTCATTTTTTTCTTAAGGCGTTCGTTTTTTATTTTATAAGATATTTTGATCATTCTGATATCCTCCTGAAAAAAGAAAATTTTTAGGTATAAAAGCATGTAAAACGACATGTAAAGAGCTATGTAAAGCATGATTGATGGTCACTTATATGTTTACCAGAGTAAGATTGTTTTGTAAATAAAAATTAAAAGGAGTGTTCAGTGTTCAGCAATGATTTCAAAAAAAGTAAAATTTATAGCAGGTCTTTTTTCAGTAGTTACTATCACAGGAAGTTTAACTCCGACAATTACAACTTTCGCAGCGGAAAAAATCCCAACTATAACTGTTAATAGTCAAAATAGTTCGAATAAAGAAACTTATGTTTTGAATGAAAATAACGAAAATTATAATAAAGCAGTAGAATATCTAGAAAAAAATGGAAATAGAGCAACTGTTCAATATTTTAAAGACTATTTTTATGGAAGAATAGTTACTCCAGATAATCAGAATGAGTTAATGGATGGCTATTTAGAATTTTTAAGTACTAAGCCTCAAGGAAGAATGGCATTAGAAACAATTATTAGCATTGTTGGTGGTGCTATAGTAATTATTTCAGAAATGTATAATGCTGGGAAATATGCAGCGAAACAGTGTGTGTCTCGAGGAGTGCTTACTAAAAAAAGTTATAAACCAAAAGGTGGTTGGATTATGGCGGGAATTACTGCCGCTTTTGGGTTGCCCGTAGCATTAGGATTCGAAGATTACAGTATGATAGATAAAAAAAGAATGGAATGAATATAGATGAATATATTTAGAGATTTTTTTAGGTTCATTGTTTTACATTATGATTTTATATCGATACTGTTATTATCATTTGCATTAATCTCTTTATCTATAAAAGTATCAAAACAACAGACTGAAATTGTAGAGTTAAAAAAAGAAATTTATGAAATAAAACTTTTTAAAAATGCTAATAAAAAATAAATTGATCATGTTAAAATACTCCACAAAGAAATAATCTTTTTTGTTGGGGTGGAATGATTTTCGTGTTTATTACCAGCTGTACAGTGACGGACAATAAATAGAAGGTTTATAAAAACATGAAAGTTGTTTGTTTTGTACTAATTCTAAGCGACAAATTCTGTTGAGTATAGCTCGGTAGATTATAGCCCCCGTATTCTACAGGAGGGTAGTAAGGATAAATAATAAGGGATTTTAGGTATCAAAGCTTGATATATAGGCATTTTTTTGGTTGTACTTAAAAAAATCGCGATTTTGTCAACTAAATAAGAAATATTTGAGAATTATAAGAGTATTTTAGTCCTTGATACAGAAGGATTTGAATGCTCTTTTTGTTAATTTTAGCTATAATTTCATAGTCAAATGAGGGTATTTTTTTGTTATTTAATTTTTCCAGATTGAAGGAAACTGCAAACGAAACGTAAAAAATGTGCGGTCAACGGTAAATCGAAATAGAAGGTCTTAAAAGCTCGTAAAATTGTATTTAAGAGGATGCAGGTATTTAACTTAGAAAGTAGAAATATTCAATCTAACGATAATTTTAATACGAAGAAAAAATAGCTTCATTATTATTTGTCAGCTGTAGTAGTATTTAACTATACATTTAAATAAAAGGAGTGACGATATGACTAAATTTGAACGTAAATATAATATGTTGGCAATGGCTTTGAGGCTGGGAAATGCCGGCAAGTTTAGCGTAGTTGGCGAAGAGGGAAAGAAAAATTACCAATTGTTGTTTGAGCATTTTGCCAAAATGATCGAAAAAGATGAAACAGCATTTTTTATTGATGAAAAAAGAAAGCCAGAGGTCATTCAATCAGTAAAAAGAACCGTTGATTATTACAATACACAAAATCCTAAAGATTTACAAAACATAATTGAAAATTTAGAAACAGATCAACCCACTAGTTTTATGATTATTCCATCTTATGTTAATTTAACTATGTGTGATCACATGTATGGATTAATTCTCTACAAAAAGGATTCCAATTATATTGTAACGATGATTGATAAGCTGGGATCAGGAATCGGTGATTCATTTTGTAAAGGGGCGTTTTCAACCATTCCTCAAGAGAGGGTAGAGGTACTCAGTGAATTCTTTTTCATATCAAATTTGACCATCACAACGAGAGTCACTGCAATATTTCTTCATTCATTCGAAAATTAGGGAAGGAAAAAAATCCAGATGATGCATTGTTAGCTCTTAATTTGAGAAGCTATCGCGGAGTGGCAAATTGTCCTGTTATTGAAATGTTAGGAACTTTAAGAGTAGCACTCTTTAATTGCAAAGAAAATATTTTTGATCATAAAGTTAACTGGGAAGATATGACAAGAATTTCACCAAAATTGGGAGAAGCAAAAGATATCAGATGGCACTTGCTTAATGCATTTAAAGGAACAAATAAAGAAGAAAATCAACTTTTGGATCATATGTGGCACTATTATTTAGACCGAAAGAAATTCACGCAAGCACTTTCTGAAGATCATGCACGTGAAAAAAGGGAAGCTGTACGTGAGATAACCAAAAAATATTTAAAACAATTTTTAGACGATTCAACAACTCTAACTTCATTTAAAGAAAAACAAAAAGAGATAGATGAGGAGTACAAAGTATTCTTTAAAGGCGGTAATGTGAAATTAGAAGATCGATTAAATGAGATAGTAGGGAACTGGCAAAAAGCGCAACAAAATCCTGAAAAAATAAGTCAATTAGTAAAGAATAGCCAGTCAGAAGTAGCAAAGAAACAGTCGGTGTTCCACCAAAAGAGGCGCATGTCTATCGCTAAATTGATAGAAAATAATGTCAAAGTATAAGGGACAATAAATAATTGCTTTAATTATTGCCCTGTTTTCTTCTACTCCTAAGATTAAGAAAAGAGAAAAAATTCGTGCTCTTTATGTTAGTAAAGAGAATTTGTTTTTTCACTTTTGATTCTGTTTAGTTAAGTCACTCTAATAAAAAAAGAAGTAGGCAAAAAGGGCAATTTCTGAAACAATTTCTAGAAAAGGCTGTTTTTGCCTATTTTTTGATTGTTGTAGTTAAGAATGTTTACGGTAGATTGGAAATATTACTCGCTGAAATAACGGAAAGAGTATCAAGTAAAAAAAGAAATTTCCTAAAACATGAGTAACATCAAAAGGCAGTCCTTGGAAAGAATAAACTCAAAATGAATGTATTGTATTTCTTTTTAAGATTCGAGAGACGATCAAACCGTACAAGATACCAAAAAAGAAGCTCAAAGCGGCTTGACTGATCACGTATTAGCTACAAAAGGAATTTTGCTAGTAAAATGAAAAACAAAACTACTCCGCTAAAGGTAACCATCTGACTGATTGTCCACGTTCCTAGTCCTAGGTATAAATTGAAAGCAGTTGGGCTTTCTTTAATTACTCCTTGAATCCGTGCACTTAATTCGTTAGTTGAAAAAGTGACATTCCGTCTTAAGTCATAGATAGAAGGACGGTTTTGTAAAGCTTTAACGAAAGTTATCATAGTTAAAAATCTCTTTTAGTTATACGATGGATTAATTACACGTACAAGCAAGCATATAACCTTACAAAAAGTAATTAAAATGATATGCTCATAAAAAAATACACTATTTTTTTTTGCAGTTGCCAAAGGGAAAAATATTTTTTTGATTTACGCTTACATCACTGCTATGTAAGTGATCAACTAATTTATAAAAGCAACACAGTATTTAAATTAAAAATCTATGTTTTTTTTATTATCTTTTTATAACCGTTTTTTAGTCTTTTTTATAGAAAATAAGTATATATTTCTTAAATAAGTTTTTTAGATAGATTTTTCAGTTAATATTTATAGTATTTTCTGAAAATTTAAAGAATTGAGGTATGAATTATGGAAAAACAACAAGACAAGGGGTTCTTCGGTCAGCCGAAGGGATTGTCGACGCTGTTCTTCACGGAAATGTGGGAACGATTTAGCTACTACGGCATGCGTGCATTACTGATTTACTACATGTATGATACTGTAACAAATGGAGGGCTTGGTTTACCTCGTGCCTCAGCGTTAGCCATTATGTCTATTTATGGTTCACTTATTTACATGTCCAGTATTGTTGGCGGCTGGGTATCCGACCGTGTACTAGGTTCTAAAAGAACGGTTTTCTTTGGCGGTATTTTTATTATGATTGGTCATATTGTATTAGCGTTGCCTTTTGGTGTGGCTACTTTATTTATATCAATGGGATTAATCATCATTGGAACAGCCTTCTTAAAACCTAATGTTTCAGGAATGGTTGGTCATTTATACTCAAAAACCGACTTGCGACGCGATGCCGGTTTCTCAATTTTTTACATGGGGATTAATCTAGGTGCGATGCTGGCTCCCATTATCGTAGGTACAATTGGGCAAGAGTATAATTACCACTTAGGCTTTTCATTAGCTGCAATTGGAATGTTTTTTGGACTTCTGCAATATGTCATCCAAGGTCGTAAAACATTGGATGGTGTCGGAACGGTTGCGCCTAATCCATTAACGCCAATTGAACGTAAAGGGTTTATTCGTAATTTAGTAGTTGCGTTGATTGTAATTGTAGCGATTTTTGGTGGTGCTCAAGTCACAGGTCATTTGACCATTGATTTTTTCATCAATACGATTAGTGTATTAGGTATTTTATTGCCTCTTTATTATTTTATTAAAATGTTGACTTCAAAAGATGTTTCTGCGGAAGAAAAACCAAAAGTGTGGGCGTATATTCCATTATTTTTAGCAGCGATTATTTTCTGGTCTTTGCAAGAGCAAGGTTCTTCTATATTGGCTTTATTTGCTAGTGAACGAACACAATCGACGTTATTTGGTATGACTATTCCGGCAAGTTGGTATCAGTCATTGAATCCAATCTTTATTTTTGTATTGACTCCAGTATTTGTTGCATTATGGACACGCTTAGGAAATCGCCAACCCTCAACAGTAGTAAAATTTTCTTTAGGTTTATTATTTGCTGGACTCTCTTTCTTATTGCTAATGTTGCCTGGCATGCTTTATGGCACGAGCGGCAAAGTAAGCCCGATGTGGTTGATTGGTAGTTTCTTTATTGTAGTTATTGCTGAATTATGTTTGTCACCGGTTGGGTTATCTGCTACAACAAAGTTAGCGCCTAAAGCTTTTGAATCACAAACCATTGCAATTTGGTTCTTAGCGGATGCTTCTTCTCAAGCAATTAATGCACAAATTGCCAGATTCTATACACCTGCTACTGAATCTACTTATTTTGGTGTGGTAGGTATTATAGCAATTGTCGGAGCCGTTGTATTGTTTGCGATCAAAGAACCAATCAAAAAATTGATGGGATCAATTCGTTAGATTAAATAAGAGTGGGACAATGGTCAGAGAAAAATCTGATGATTGTCCTCTTTTTTAGGTACATAAAAGCACGTATCCATACTATTAAAGTGATGAATCTCAAATTAGAAAGCAAGTACTTGACGTTTAAAATTGCGTCATTCACTAAATTACTTTTCTGCTATAATCGTATTAAGTAATCTTCGAGAAATTGCTAAAAATGAAGCGCAATTGGTTTGCAGTAAGAGAGTCACCTTATGAAAAAAATTTTGATTTTTAAAAAACATAGTCGAGTCGGTTCTTTTGTTGATTGGTATTAATAAGGCGTATCGAATTTTTGATGTAAGACAGATAAAATTACTGGATATGCTAAAAATTTTCCGTGGACGAGTCATTGTCAAAGAGCAATTATTTATTTCCAAGTAAGGCAGATACACCCTTTACTCGACAAAATCTCTAACGGATAATTCATAAATGCGTTAAAAGAGATTGTCCTCACTTCATGTAAAGAATGTTTGACTATTTTTATATAAGAAAGGAGTAAAATCGGTGATTATTCAGTCACTGTTTAATCATTTTTTGTAACAAAAAATGTTATGTTATACTGAGATTACCTAGGAAGACAAAAGTACTGCGGTAAAAGATTGGAATTCTAGCAGCGCACGTAATAGAAAAATTCAAGAGATAAAAAAATGAATGAACAAATAGATTTTAAATTTTCTGATAAATATCAATTATCTCGCAAAATTTCTATCTAATCTGAAGGAAAAGAGCAAGGAAATTTGAAGACTTAAATCCAATTGTTAACGGAAGCTAAAGAATAGATACGATGAAAGAATGAATCAAAATATATCAGAAACAAAAAAGTTCTGCCGTTAGTTCAAAGAATTAAATTATAATAAAGTTTTATCTAAATATTACAATAGTAGTCAATTAATGAATAAAGAGATTGTCATTTATGCATGAAAATTATATTTTGGTATTCGTTGGTATGGATGAGTGAAATTAATACGCCCCACTTTTATTTTGCCATAAACAATAAAATCCCATTTTAATGTTTTTAGAGCTTTTGATAATAAACCTTCGAATATTAGTCGTCTAGTTTCTAATCTTCAATAGATGTTGAAAGTTCTTTGAGAGTAATGATTCTAGTATAGAAAAAATAAGACTATTTTTGAGACGTAAGGTTAAAATCCGTCTTATTTTTTTGAGGATGATGGATTCAGTCTCTTTTTTTGTTCCTAAAGCCTAGAGAAAATCTATTAAGGAAAGGTAGTAAATTTCTAAAAATTAGATAAAAAGAACAAACGTTCAGTTTTTTTGGTATAATCAGTAAGAATTGGTATAATTAACAAGAAATTGAAATTAACGGATAAGGAGAAAAATATGTCGCTACAATTTATTCTCGGAACAGCTCGAAAAGACCACTCAACTGCTTTGATCAATGAAGCAGTAGAATGGCTAGCAAAAGGCAAAAAACATCAAGTCTTTTTTCTTGTCCCTAACTATAATAAATTTGAACAAGAACAAGAAATTCTAACACAGTTACGTAAAAAAAGTGGAAAATCATCTTTTAGCACAATGAATGTTCAAGTGTTTAGTTTTTACCGACTTGCTTGGTATTTACTCCAGCAAACGACTTTATTATCTGGAAAGGAACTCTCAGAATCTGGTTCTGCGATGATTTTTCGACAGATTTTAGAAAAAAATGAAGAGCATTTAACTATTTTTCGTGGAGAAATCCATAAAAAAGGTTTTATTCAACAATTGCAAGAACTTTATACTGAGCTACGTATTGGAAATATCTCTGCGGAAGATTTAGTTTTTTCTCAAACAACGGAATCGTTAAAAGAAGAAAATCAGCAATTGAAATTGAAAGATTTACACTTGATATTTACTGCTTTTGAAGAAGAACTGTATCAACGTGCTTTGCAATCAGAAGACGTGTTGACTATTTTAGCTAATTATATGCAGACACAAGAGCTAACAGAAGTTAAATTCATAGTTAGCGGATTTACTCGTGTTAATGCACAAGAGTATCATTTACTGCAAGTAATGATGGAAAAAGGTCATTTGCTGCTTGACTTATTGCTTGACCGACCTTATACTACCACGCTGCCTGAAGTATTAACTTTATTTTATGAAACAGGAAAATTATATTATCAACTGTTTCATTGTGCAAAAGAACGAAAAATACCTGTTTTAGTGGATAAATTCGCACCCTCACGTATGTTACCGGCCGTTCTTCAACAATTGCAAATAATGTGGGAAGAAACTTCAAGTAATAAAAAAAGCAAAACTGTACAATTGGCTCAGCAAGCATCCCTAAAATTATGGGAAGCAGAAAATGCTACCGAAGAAGTCCGACAGCTAGCAGTTGAAATTAGACGGTTAGTCAGTGAAGAGCATTATCGTTATCGTGATATTCAACTTTTAACAAAAGATATGGGGCTTTATGGCAACCTGTTGAAACCTGTTTTTAAAGAGATGGCAATTCCTTATTATATTGATGAAGAACAGCTCATGGAAAATCATCCCTTGATTGAATGGATAAATAGTTTATTTTCACTTGATCGTTATGGGTATCGTTTGAATGATCTCATGCGTTTTTTTAAAACAGAATTGTTCATGGATGAAGTAAGTGAAAGAATTGATCTTGAAACTTGGCGCAAAAAAAGAAATCAGTTTCGGGAAAAGTTAGATGTGACTGAAAATGTAGCACTTGCCTACAATTATCAAGGCACCTACTGGACAAGAGAAACAGATTGGCACTTTGTTTCTTATGATTTTGAAGCAAAACAGCTCGAAGATGTCCAATCCTTAGAAAAACGTTCCAATGAAATCAGACGTTTTTTTAAAGAAAGAGTACCAATATTTTTTGAAAAAATAAAGAATTGTCAAATAGGAAAAGAAGGAGCTACCGTCTTTTATCAATTTTTAGTAAATAGTGGGGTACAACAGCAGTTAGTTTTTTGGCGCAACCAAGAAATCGAACGAGGAAATTTAGCGTCAGCTCGAAACCACGAACAAACGTGGGGAGCTTTAGTGGATTTACTAGATGAATATACGTTAATTTATGGCGATGCTAAGTTTGATTGGTCCTTATTCCAAGAACTTATAACCAGTGGGCTTGAAAATTTAAGCTATGGGAAGATTCCTACGGCGATTGATCAAGTTCGGGTTAACCGTTTAGAGCTTGTTCGACCTAATCAAGCAAAAGTGACGTTTGCTGTTGGACTAAACGATCATGTATTTCCTGATTGTAAAGAAACAAAAGGATTATTATCTAGTGAAGAACGAGAACATTTAAATGCTCGTTTAACAGAAGAAAAATTTTTATTTGATCCTGCAAAAGAAAGCATGTCATTTGAGCCTTTGCAAGCGTATCTAGTTTTTGCTTCTGCTACTGAGCGACTGTATTTAAGTTACGCACAAAGTTACGATACGAATATACTGAAAATTTCACCTTATTTGCAACGGATTATAAAGTACCTATCTGTGCCCGTCGAAAGAAAAGAATCGCTCATCTTAGAGAGTGATCCAAGTTGTTACGTGGGAACGTATCGAAGTGGCGTCAATACGATTAACCACGTCTATCGTTTAGCTAAAGAGGAGAAAAAACCGCTGCCTGTTTATTGGCGTGAATTAAGAGAAAGGATTTTACAATCTCGTTGGCGAAACTTTGCTTTACAGATTTTTGAAAGTCAGGATCATATGAACGTTCCGGTTTCCTTACCAAAAAAAATAGCAGAAAATCTTTATGGTAAAGAAATTTATACATCAATTTCTAGATTAGAGAATTTTTATAATTGCGAGTTCAAATATTTTGTGCATTTCGGCTTAAAATTAAAAGAACGAATGGTTTATGGATTAACTCCAGCCGCTACAGGCGATTTTTACCATGAATCATTGGATCGTTTCTTTAAATTACTATTTTCAAGCCAATGGTCGTTAGTGGAGATGACTGAACAGCAACGAAAAGAATTTACAGAAAAAGTCTTACAAGAAGTATTTGGTGAATTACGTTTTGAGATTTTAGATCATTCAGCTCGTATGAATTACATTCGTTATCAATTGGAGCAAACTATTCAAAAAGTAGTCTGGGCTTTACAAAAACAAAGCAGAAATACTGGAATGAAACCATTACAAACGGAAATATTGTTCGGGCAAATCGCAGGATCCCAAGGCATTCCCGGACTGGAGTTGCCATTAAATAATGGAGGAAAGTTACACGTTCGTGGAAAAATCGATCGAGTAGATGTCGCTGTTGAAAAAGAAGACACGTGGCTCAGTGTGGTAGATTATAAATCCAGTAGTCGTTCGTTTGATGTGACGGAAGCTTATTATGGAATGGCCATGCAACTGTTAACGTATTTAGATGTGGCTTTAATGGATGCGGTGAGACTTACTGGGAAAGTCGCAGTTCGTCCAGCCGGTTCATATTACTTGCATGTGCATAATCCTATTTTGACTGATCCTCATGAAGTTGAAAAAACGACATTAAAGAAATTTAGTTACGACGGCATTTTTGTTGATGAACCGCAATTATTAGAGATATTAGATCATTCATTGGAAGCAAAAGAAAATTCACTGATTTATCCTGTGAAAAAGAATGCGAAGGATGAATATCAAAAAGGAAATTTTAGTAAAGAAAAATTCTATACAGAAGAAGAACTTCAACTTTTTATGACACATAATCGAGACAACATGCGTTTAGCTGGAGAAAAAATTATGTCTGGTGAAATTAAGCTAAATCCAGCATATAAAGACAAGGAACGTCTTGCTTGCCAATTTTGTCCGTTTAGAAGTATCTGTACGTTTGATGTCATGCTCAAAGAAAACAATTATCATCGATTAGAAAAATTGAATAAAGAAGAGGCACTGAAAAGAATCATAAAAAGGAGTGAGGAAGAAGAATGAACCGTATTCCTTTGAAACCAGAAAATGAACGATTTACTGATGAGCAATGGCAAGCTATTTTTGATCAAGACGATAACTTGCTGGTTTCTGCTTCGGCCGGTTCCGGTAAAACTACAGTGCTCGTCCGACGCGTCATTGAAAAATTAAAAATGGGCGTGAATATTGATGAATTACTGATCGTTACGTTTACGGAAGTAGCAGCAAAAGAAATGAAAGAACGCATCCAAGAGGCGTTACAAGAAGCGGTGAATAGTGAAAGTGATTTACTCAAACAACAGCATTTTACAAAGCAGCTTATTTTATTGCCAACTGCCAACATTTCAACTTTGCATGCTTTTTGCTTGTCTGTTATTCAACGGTTTTACTATTTAATTGGCATGGATCCTGTTTTTCGTATGTTAACGGACGAAACCGAGACGATCTTGATGAAAGAAGATGTTTGGGATGAATTAAGAGAATCTTTTTACGCAGAAAATCGTGAAGAATTTTTCCAATTAACGATGAATTTTTCCAATGATCGTTCGGATGAAGGTTTGACGGAGCTAGTTTTTTCTCTTTACGAATTTGCTCGAGCAAATCCTGATCCAAAAAATTGGCTAGATCAACTCGCAGAAAATTATCGTTTAACAGACGGGTTGGCTCATTCTCCTTTATATCAAAATCAACTTCGGCCTCTTTTGCTTGCTGATATGGTGAAATGTATTCAGTGGTATGAAGAAATGTTTGCCTTGGCACAAGGTGAAGGGTTGGAAAAAATGCAGGAACAAGTGGCAGAAGAAAAAACTAAAATTCAGCAAATTTACGAATATTTATTACAAGATCAACTTTCAAAAGCTTATGCCGAATTGAAATCTTTAACTTTTTCAACGTTTAAAAGTAGTCGAAAAGTTGAACTAAAAGAGCGTTCGGCAAAAGTGAAGCATTACAGAGATCAGGCTAAAAAAATCATTCAACAAATCGAGAAAAATTATTTTCCTCTTCCTCCCGAACAAATGGAAAAACGAACACAAAAAGCTGCTTTATTGATTGAAGAAATGACAAAAGTAACTAAACAATTTATGGCTGGCTTCAGTCTGCGTAAAAGAGAAAAAGGCGTATTGGATTTCAATGATTTAGAACATTTTGCTTTACAAATTTTGACCAAAAAAACGGTTGAAACTTGGCTTCCAAGCGAAGCATCTGATTATTATCGTAAACAGTTTAAAGAAGTCATGATTGATGAATATCAAGATGTCAACCAACTGCAAGAAGCAATTCTTTATTGGCTGAGAAATCCAAACGCTGCAAAAGGTAATATGTTTATGGTAGGAGATGTAAAACAGTCGATTTATTCTTTTCGTTTAGCCGATCCGAGCTTGTTTATTGAAAAATATGAAGCTTTCTCAAAAGAAAACGGAGGCCGACGGATCGTTTTATCAGAAAATTTCCGGTCGCGCAAGGAAGTTTTAGCTTTTACTAATTTGATTTTTCAACAGCTTATGGATCCAGTTGTTGGACAGATTGCTTATGATGATGCTGCACGGTTGGTTTTAGGTTTTCCTGATTTTCCAGAAGTCCAGAAGTTTGAACCAGAAATTTTGATTTATGAAAAAGAAGAAGTTGCCCCACAACTGCCTATTGATGAGAACTTAGAAGATAAAACAGAAGGTGAAATTTTTATGACGGGGTTAAAAATTCGGGATTTAATCGATGGCAAATGGTTGATTTATGACAAACAGAAAAAACAAGATCGCCCTGCCACTTATAAAGATATCGTTCTTTTAACTCCGACAAAGAAAAATAATTTAACTATTTTAGAGATTTTTAAAACACTTGATATTCCTTTGGAAATTAATGATGCACAAAATTATTTTCAATCAACAGAACTTCGCACAATGATCGCTTTGTTGCAATTGATTGATAATCCTTATCAAGATATTCCCTTAGTTTCTGTTTTGCGCTCACCTATAGTTGGTCTAATTGAGCCGGAGCTTGCGCAAATACGGTTAGCTGATCGAGTCCATACGTATTATGAAGCGGTGCTTGTTTATCAATCAGAAAACAAGGATGAACTAGCAAATAAATTAATTCATTTTAATGAACAGCTTGAAAAGTGGCGAGAATTTGCTCGTCGTTCGTCCATTACAGATCTTTTATGGGAAATTTATTTTCAAACGGGTTACTTGGAGTATGTGGCAGGGTTACCGGCAGGAGCGCAAAGGCAAGCCAATTTATACGCCTTAGTTGACCGTGCCAAGTCTTACGAGCAGAGTTCCTTCAAGGGACTGTATCAATTCGTTCGATTTATTGAAAAAATGCAGGAAAAAGACAAAGATTTGGCAGAACCACTGATCACATCTAAAGAAAATGCCGTTCGAGTGATGACGATTCACGCAAGTAAAGGATTGGAATTTCCGATTGTTTTTTTATTAGATATGACCAAACAATTTAATTTGCAAGATTTAAGAAAAAGATACGTGTTTGAAGAAAAGTTAGGGGCAGGTATTCGTTATATGGACCCTGAGACTAGAGTGTTGTACGACACCCTTCCTTATCAAGCAATCAAATTAGCCAAACAAAATAAATTATTGTCAGAAGAAATGCGAAAACTTTACGTCGGCTTAACACGAGCTGAACAAAAGTTATTTATTGTAGGTTCTTATAAAAACAAAGAAGATACATTGAAAAATTGGGGGGAAGCTTCTGACCAATTAAACTTAGTGCTTGATCCAACGATTCGACTAAAAGGGAAAAGCAGTTTAATGAATTGGATTGGTTTTAGTTTGATGCGGCATCCATTTATGCGATACTATTATGATGAAGTAAACGTTTTTTCTGAGTTGAAAACATTCGACCAGCCATGTTCTATTATTTGGATGAATCAACAAACGATGTTAGAAAAAAGGCAGCAGTTCTCTAATGAAGAAAAGCTGGCATTAGAAATTAATGAAGCCGATCCGACACCTTTAGCAGAATCTTTAATAAGACGTTTAGATTATCGTTATCCCTTTAAAGAATCTACTCAAACGACAAGCTATCAATCAGTCTCGGAAATTAAGCGATTATTTGAGGACCCAGATGATACGCTTGATACAAAACTTGTGTGGAAAAGCAGTGAAACACGAGGATTGAACCGTCAATTCCGTTATACTCAAGATACGTTTGCACAACCGCGCTTTTTGCAAAAAACACAGAAAATATCAGCTGCAGCAGTAGGAACAGCAACACATGACTTGTTGCAATTATTACCTTTAGAAAGACCAACGAATGAATCAGTTCAAGCTTTATTAGATGAATTAGTTGAAAAACGACTGGTCGATCAGGAAGTTGCTAAAAAAGTGGACATTTCTGCTATTCTTTGGTTTTTTGAAACAAAACTGGGAAACAATTTAATTAAATATAAAGAGTTCGTGAAGCGGGAACAACCATTTTCAATGCTTTTGCCAGCAGAACGTGTATTTAAACAATATCCGAGTGAAGAAGACGAATTGTTGATTCACGGAATTGTGGATGGTTATATTGAATTTCCGGAATATATTCAATTATATGATTTTAAAACTGATTTTATTTCAGATGTTAAGAATCAAAAAGTCGTTGAAGCTGTCAGTCAAAAATATAGAGGGCAGTTAAATTTATATCAGCAAGCCTTGTCAGAATCCTTAGAAAAACCTGTGAAGGACATTTTTCTTGTGTTGCTTGGAGGAAAGAAAATAATAAACATGAATAATAAGTGAGCAACTGCAACTTACACTTTATAAGTAATATGCTATACTTTTAAAAAAGAGGTGAGTAAAATGGAGCGAATACAGACAGAATTCACGTTATGTCCCAAATTTGAAAAAACTTTTTCGATTTTAGGGAAAAAATGGAATGGATTAATTATTGATGTATTGCTTGAAAATGGTCCGCAACGCTTTGTTGAGCTCTCGGCTAAAATACCTATGGTGAGTGATCGTGTTTTAGTGGAACGTTTAAAGGAACTAGAAAAAGAAAAAATTATTACAAGAAATCTTTCTTGCAAAGAGTCTAGTCGTTCAGAATATCGGTTGACTGAAAAAGGTGCGGATCTTCAAAAAGCCATTCTTCAATTGCAAGCATGGAGTAAAAAATGGGTTTCTGAAGAAGAATGTTGTTGATTTTGTCCATTAAATCTTGTAAACTGACAATATGTAAATAGAAAAAGAACAATGACGAAAAAGAGTAATTTGGCTAAACCAGTTCAGGGAAATCTGTCGTAGACTGCAAGCAGATTCTGTGTTTGAAAAATGAAGTTCACTTTCTGAGTTCGTCTGATTGATTTCAGACCGGCAAGCTGTCGTTAAACAAGTAAGTGTACGGTTTTCACCGTAAATTAGGATGGTAACGCGAAGACCTCGTTCCTTAGTAGGAATGAGGTCTTTTTTGCATTTAAAGTTGAAGGAGGAAATAGAAATGTCTCTACAAGCTCAGCTAGAAAGCTTGAAAGAAGTGGTAATTGTTAAAATTATGGCTGCACAAGATTTAAAAGAACTAAATCAGTTACGTGTAGAAACGTTAGGGAAAAAAGGACCCATTACCGAAGTTTTACGAGGAATGAAGGATTTAAGTCCAGAAGAACGACCAAAAGTAGGTAGTTTTGCGAATGAAATTCGAGATTTGTTGACTACAGAAATTGAACGGAAAAAACAAGAATTAGAAGAAACTGCCTTACAGGCTGCATTAGTAAAAGAAACAATTGATGTAACTTTGCCGGGTCGCCCAATAAAGAAAGGCACGCGCCATATCTTAACGCAAATTATGGAAGAAATTGAAGACATCTTTATTGGCATGGGGTATCAAATTGTAGAAGGATATGAAGTTGAATCTGACCATTATAATTTTGAACGGATGAATTTGCCAAAAGATCATCCAGCTCGAGATATGCAAGACACATTTTATATTTCTGAAGACATATTAATTCGTACGCATACTTCACCTGTTCAAGCACGCACGATGGAAAAACATGATTTTTCAAAAGGAGCGTTAAGAATGCTCTCTCCAGGAAAAGTCTTTCGCCGTGATACAGATGATGCAACACATAGTCATCAATTTCATCAAATTGAAGGATTGGTGGTGGATAAGAATGTTACGATGGGAGATTTGAAAGGAACATTAGAAATCGTCATGAAAAAAATGTTTGGGGAAGAACGTGAGATTCGCTTGCGTCCAAGTTATTTTCCATTTACTGAACCGTCTGTTGAAGTAGACGTCAGTTGTTTTAAGTGCGGTGGAGCTGGCTGTAATGTCTGCAAGCATACTGGTTGGATCGAAATTTTAGGAGCAGGTATGGTTCATCCTTGTGTGTTGAAAATGTCAGGAATTGATCCAGAAGAATATGCGGGATTTGCTTTTGGCCTTGGTCCGGATCGAGTGGCAATGCTGCGTTATGGTGTCAATGATATCCGTCATTTTTATCAAAATGACTTGCGTTTCTTAAGTCAGTTTAAAGGGGAGTGAAAAAATATGTTCGTTTCATATAAATGGTTAAATAAATATGTTGATTTATCCGCTGTTACACCAAAAGAGTTAGCCGATAAACTTTCAGTGACTGGAATTGAAGTCGAAGGGATAACGGTTCCTGAAGAGGGATTAAAAAAAATTGTCGTGGGTGAAGTGATGGAATGTGTTCCACATCCAGATTCAGATCATTTATCCATTTGTCAAGTTGATGTTGGTGAAGAAGAATTATCTCAGATCGTTTGTGGTGCTCCCAATGTAAAGGCCGGCATTAAAGTAATTGTTGCTTTACCTAATTCACGTATTGCTGGCAATGTAAAGATTAAAAAAGGCAAAATGCGTGGACAAGTATCAAATGGAATGATTTGTGCTTTACAAGAAATCGGCTATTCAGATAGTGTAGTTCCTAAAGAATATGCAGAAGGTATCTATTATCTTCCTAAGGAGGCTGTAAATGGTGAATCAGTTTTTTCTTATCTAGATATGGATGATGCAATCATTGAATTATCAATTACACCCAATCGAGCGGATGCACTATCTATGCGTGGGGTAGCTTACGAAGTTGGGGCAATTTATCGACAAACGCCAAAATTTACTGATGAAACATTAATAGAAGTGCCTCGTAAAGCTTCAGATAAGATTCATGTAACTGTAGAGGATCAAACATTAGTTCCAGCTTATCAAATCCGAATGATTGAAGGCGTAACAGTTCAACCAAGTCCGCAATGGTTACAAAATCTTTTAATGAATGAAGGCATTCGACCAATTAACAATGTGGTAGATGTGACGAATTATATTTTGCTATTATTTGGACAACCTTTACATGCGTTTGACTACGATCAATTAGCTTCTAAGGAAATTGTTGTGCGTCCTGCTAAAAAAGCAGAAACGATTGTAACGTTAGATGGAGAAACGCGTACGCTTACATCAGAAAATCTTGTTATTACGAATGGAAAAGTTCCAGTTGCTTTAGCCGGAGTGATGGGGGGACTTGACTCAGAAATTACTAGTGCCACAACGACCGTCGCGCTAGAAGCTGCGTTGTTTGATCCGCTTGCGATTCGCCGTACGGCTAAGCAATTTAACTTAAGAAGTGAGTCTTCTGCTCGTTTTGAAAAAGGAATTAACCAAGAAACTATTTCCAAAGCTTGCGATGTGGCAGCCGCAATGATTGTTTCATTAGCAGGCGGAGAAGTCCTTGAAGGAGCAGTGAAAGGGTCAGATTATCAAGTAAAAGCGGTAAGTGTTTCCATCACGTTGTCTCGGATCAACCGTTATCTTGGTACTAAATTAACGATCAAAGAAGTAAATGAGATCTTTAAAGCACTGGGATTTGAGTATCAAATAGAAGGAGAATACTATACAGTGATCGTTCCACCTCGCCGCTGGGATATCCAAATTGAGGCAGATCTTGTTGAAGAGGTTGCTCGAATCTACGGCTACGATCGTTTGCCTTCTACTTTGCCAAGTGGTGAAACGGTCTTAGGGAGTTTAACCTACAAACAGGCAGCAACTCGTAAAGTTCGAAATTTACTAGAAGGCAGCGGACTAAGTGAAGCCATTAGTTATGCATTAACGACCGAAGAAAAGTCTCGTCAGTTTAGGACGAAAAAGTCAGTAGTTACTCGATTAGACTGGCCGATGAGTGAAGAACGTTCGGTATTAAGAATGAACATCGTTAGTGGTTTGCTTGACAACGTGAGTTATAATGTTGCAAGAAAAAACTTAAATGTTGCATTATATGAAATTGGTCGGATCTTTCATCAAGAAAATGATCCATTCACTCATTTACCACAAGAAGTAACACATGTCGCTATTGCATTGACTGGTGTTTGGCAAGAAAAAAGTTGGCAAAATACAGATGAAGCAGTTGACTTCTATACGATAAAGGGTCTTTTAGAAAACTTATTTGAACAGTTAAATCTTTCAGAAGAAATCACTTATCAAGCGACTGCTAAGATAAAAGAACTGCATCCAGGAAGAACGGCTGAAATTTACCTAGGAGAAAAATGTATCGGATTTGTGGGACAAGTCCATCCAAATATGGCAAAAGCATATGATATACCGGAAACCTATGTAGCAGAATTCGACTTAGCCGTGATCATTGCTGCTTCGCAAAAAGAGATGAGTTTCCAACCCGTCACCAAATTTCCTAGTGTGATACGTGATATTGCGATGTTAGTCGAAGAAAAAATTACAAATCAAGAAATTCGAACAGCTATTCAAGAAGCAGCTGGTAAGTTTTTAACGGGGATCCAATTATTTGATGTTTACCAAGGAGAAAACATTGAATCAGGCTATAAGTCAATGGCTTACAGCTTAACGTTTGAAAACCCCGAAGCCACGTTGACAGATGAAGAGATTCAGCGCGCGATGATAAAAATTGAAAAAGCCTTAAATGATACCTTTAAGGCACATATCCGCTAAAAAGAACAAATGAAGAATAAAAAATGACTAAGACGCTTCTTACGACTTAGTCATTTTTTAGCTAACCGAAAATTAATTAAAATAATTAATGCCCATGGCAGTTTTTACTTCACTTAATGTTTTTGCGGCAGTTTTTGCAGCTTCTTCGCTTCCTTTATGGAGAATATCCATAACTGCTGCTGGATCATTTGATAACTCTTTGCGACGAATACGGATCGGTGCAAATTCTTCTTCTAATACATCAATTAAATAACGCTTAATCTTCACATCTCCTAAACCGCCACTTCGATAGTGAGCTTTCATTTTTTCAATGGCTTCTTTGTCTTTTCCAAAGACATCTAAATAAGTAAAAACCATGTTTCCTTCTACTTTACCAGGGTCTTTGACGTGGATATGATTAGGATCTGTATACATGTTCATCACTTTTTGCTTGACAACGTCAGCAGAATCAGAAATATAAATTCCATTTCCCAGTGACTTACTCATTTTTCCGTTGCCGTCAATCCCCGGCAAGCGTCCCATACCTTTAGGAGGAAAGACGCCTTTTGGCTCTACTAAAACATTTCCATACGTATGATTAAAAGCTTGAACGATCTCTTGTGTTTGTTCCAACATAGGTTTTTGATCTTCACCTACTGGAACTAAATTGGCTTTAAAAGCCGTAATATCGGCTGCTTGAGAAACCGGATAAATAAAGAAACCAGTTGGAACGCCACCACCAAATTTTTTTTGTTCGATTTCATTTTTAACTGTTGGGTTGCGACGAACACGTCCTACACTTACTAAATTGAGGTAGTACATGGTCAATTCAGCCAATTCAGGGATTTGTGATTGAATAAAAAGCGTTGATTTTGTAGGATCTAAACCTACAGCCAAATAATCTAAGGCGACTTCTAAGACGTTTGAAGAAACTTTTTCTGGATTTTTAGCATTATCGGTTAAGGCTTGCATATCGGCAATCATGACAAATAATTGATTGTTGCTCTCTTTTTGCATTTCTACACGTGTCTTTAACGAACCAACATAATGTCCTAAATGGAGTTTGCCAGTTGGCCGATCACCTGTTAAAATAATATTTTTCAAAAAAAACACCTCTTTACGATTTGTAAGACACTTCATATCTTACCGTTTTTCAAGGGAAGAAACAACTGTTGCTCATCAAAATACAAATAAAATAAAAAAATAGCCAATTCAGTTACAAAAAGAACAAGCAGGCTGTTTTCATTAACGTCTAAAAAAGAGGGAATTTTATAATCAATAATAAATGAAAGTGTGAAATATCCATTTGTTCATGCCGATTTTAACAGCTGATTTAAATTAAGTTCCTCTTAACTGTGTAAAGGAAAATAGTAGTTGTTTTTTTATTTGAAGTTGATTGTTATTTTACAACTGCTTTTATTTGTTTCTTTTACGTCTTATAGAAAAGGTAGTACTTGAAAAATTAGCTTAAAAAGTCCACAATAAGGAAGATAGAATTTATTGAGAAAAAAGGATGATACTATTGACTGATAATCGCCCGATAGGTTTTATTGATTCAGGAGTTGGCGGGTTAACCGTAGTTAAAGAAGCCCTGAAGCAGTTACCGAATGAAAATATATTATATGTGGGAGATACTGCTCGCTGCCCTTATGGTCCAAGACCAGCGGAGCAAGTAATTCAGTTTACTTGGGAAATGACGAACTATTTGGTGGAACGAGGCATTAAAATGTTAGTAATTGCTTGTAATACAGCTACTGCCGTTGCTTTAGAAAAAATTAAAGCGGCACTTCCTATTCCAGTCATTGGCGTAATCCTTCCTGGAACAAGAGCAGCTATCAAACAAACGAGCAATCAACAAGTAGGTATTATCGGTACGTTGGGGACGATAAAAAGTCATGCTTATGAAACCGTCTTGAAAGAAAAAGTTCCTGAGTTAACAGTGAGTAGTTTAGCCTGCCCAAAATTTGTTTCAGTGGTGGAAAGCAATGAATATCATTCTTCTGTCGCCAAAAAGATCGTTGCGCAAACTTTAACGCCGCTGCTTTCTAAGAAAATCGATACGCTTATTTTGGGGTGTACGCATTATCCTTTATTGCGTCCGATCATTCAGAATGTGATGGGAGAAAGCGTGACATTAATTGATTCGGGAGCCGAGACAGTTGGTGAAGTTTCAATGCTATTAGATTATTTTGAAATCAGCCATTCGCCAAAAAAGAAGCAGACGTTTTGTCATTTTTATACTACGGGTTCAGACAAACTGTTCAAAGAGATTGCACAAGATTGGTTGTCCCTTGATTCTATCAACGTTGAGCATATCGAATTAGGAGGGCGATGAAACATGCGTCATGATGGAAGAAATCCCCAGCAGTTGAGAAAAGTTACTCTTCAAACTAATGTATTTCACTACCCAGAAGGTTCTGTAGTGATCCGCTTTGGAAATACGATTGTCAGTTGTTCTGTTACAATTGAGGCAGAAGTTCCGTCATTTTTACAAGGTACAGGAACGGGTGAACTTATTGCGCAATACCATATGTTCCCTCGTGCGACTCGTAAAAGAAATATGGAAACGCCAGTTGAAGATACCATGATAATCCAGCACTTGATTGAACGTTCTTTAAGAGCGGTTGTTGATTTGGAAAAACTAGGGGAACGAAGTATTGTAATGGATTGTGATGTTCTTCAAGCAGACGGTGGTCTACAAGCAGCAAGCATCACGGGTGCTTTTGTTGCATTAAGACTCGCCGTTGATACGCTACTTCAAAAAAAAGTATTACAAGAAGACCCAATTAATGAACCTGTAGTGTCTGTTAATGTTGGTCTTTTTCCTGAGGGAGTTTATGTAGATTTAGATGAAAAAGAAGAAAAATTTGCATTAGCAAAAATGAATCTTGTAATGACTGAATCAGGTAAATTTATTGAGATACAAGGTAGGGGAGTAGGATCGACCTTTGATGGCGAACAATTAAATGAAATGTTATTTTATGGCAAATCGGCAATGGAACAGCTAATTTTAGAACAAAAAAGCGTGATGTTTAAGCCTTTGCAGCAAGAAAGGGGCGAGCCTTTGAAAACAATTATTATTGCAACTAGAAATACGGGAAAAGCGCAAGAGTTCAAAACCATGTTTGGACGTGCTGGCTATGAAGTAAAGACGTTAGCGGATTATCCTGAGTTACCGGATGTTGAAGAAACGGGTTCAACTTTTGAAGAAAATGCCCGTTTGAAAGCAGAGACGATTGCTTATTTATTGAATCAACCAGTGTTAGCGGATGATTCTGGATTAAAAGTGGATGCTTTAGGAGGAATGCCCGGAATTTATTCTGCCCGTTTTGCAGGTGAACACAAAAGTGATGCAGGAAACAATGCTAAACTTCTTTACGAGTTGACTGATGTTCCTGATGAAAAAAGAACGGCGCAATTTCATTGTACGCTTGTTTTTGCGGCCTCCGGCAAAGAAAGTCTGGTAGTTGAAGCGCAGTGGTCAGGAAGAATTGGTCGTATTCCAAAAGGTGAAAATGGCTTTGGATATGACCCATTATTTATTCCCAACGACTCAACTAAAACCGCTGCTGAAATGTCTAGTGAAGAAAAAAATAAAATGAGCCATCGTGGTCAAGCTATGGCTAAATTGAGTCAAAAATGGCAAAAATGGTTGGAAGGTGAAAGATGATGCGTTATTTAGTAGTAAGTGATAATCATGGAGATCGTGAAATTTTAGTAGATTTAGTAGAACGCTATCGAGAAGTAGTTGATTACTTTTTTCATTGCGGTGATTCTGAATTGCCGCAAACGGATGAGTTGTGGACTCATTTTCAGGTAGTAAAAGGAAATTGCGACTATGGATCGGAATTTGCAGAAAAGCAAGTAATCAAAATAGAAAAAGACACAATTTTTTTAACGCATGGTCACTTGTTTAATATCCGGTTTGGTCTTACTCAACTTGCTCTTGAAGCAAAAGAACAAGGGACAAATATGGTCTTTTTTGGTCACACCCATCAAATTGGTTGTGAAGTCGTTGAAGGCATTTTATATTTAAATCCTGGGAGTGTTTCACAACCGCGTGGATCGATTCAAATTCCTTCTTATGCATTGATTGAACATGTCAAAGAGCAGATAAAGATTCAGTATTATAACCGTGCCCACCAGCCGGTCGAAGAGCTTGCATTTACTTATTCTAATTAAATAAAAATTCTCTAATTTTTGCTAAAATATTATTTATTTTTATGGATTTTGCATCCGTTTTCAGTAAAATGATCACATGAAATAGAAATGGAGGCCATTCGATGATTGGACCTATTGTAAGAGAGTTATTGCTGCAAAATCAAGCAACTTTTTTGATCCCTGCTGAAAATGTAGCAAATGTGATGTACCAACATCCGTTGTCACATGGTTTACTTGTTTTATCGAAAGTGGGTTACACGAAAATCCCAGTTTTGGGAAAGGATGATCGATTTGTCGGATTAGTCAGTTTATCTGATATTGTCAATAAAATGATTGATCTTCAAACCATCAGTATGGACCCATTGGAAGACTTGACAGTTGCAGATGTCATGGAAACAGAATGTGCAACCGTCAATGAAAACTGGGAATTAGAAGAAGTCCTTCATTTACTAGTGAATTCTCCGTTTTTACCAGTGGTAACTGAAGAAAAAATTTTTAAAGGGATCATCACAAGAAAAGAACTTTTGAAGGCTGTGAACTTCATGGCTCATGAATTGGAACGGCGCAACGTTGTTTCACCTAAAGTAGAAGAATTAAAAGAAAAAATGAATATTATCTAGTTAGACAAACTAGCTCATGACAAAAAGATTGAGGCGAAATTAATACGCCATTTTCAGTTGGACGTTTATCTGAAAATGACGCACGGTTCTCAATCTTTTTATTTTAAAATGATAGGTGTATTGGGAATCGTAAAACCAGCAGCTGTTAGTTCTTTTACATACGAACTTAAAAATTCTTCTTTTAATGTATACTGTTTTCCATTTAGTACATAACAAATTGTTCGAATCGCAAAATTACTATTTCCTAAATCTACTAGACCGAAAATGGTTGGTTCGGTTTGTAATTCTTCTTGGTATTTTTCTGCTAACTGATGATTGACTTTTTCAATAATTTGATAAATTTGATCGTAGCCTTCTTCTGGTACAATTCGAATATCTAGTAAAACTTGCATGTTGGCTCGGGAAAGGTTGCTGATCGTTGTAATATTGCGGTTAGGAATAAAGTGAATGGTACCGTCTGTGGCTTTTAATTGCAGGGTACGAATTCCAACAGAAACGACGGTTCCTTCAATCGATAAGTTTGCTAATTTAACATAATCACCGACATCCATTTGCTGTTCCATAATAATAAAAAATCCTGTAATCATATCACTCATAAAACCTTGCGCACCTAAACCAATTGCTACACCTGCGATTCCAGCTCCTGCTAATAACGAACCGATGGGGACACCGACTACAGATAAAATGGCATAAATGAAGAAGAAGCCCATAGCATAATGGAAAATAGTATTTAAAAGACTATGTAAAGTCTTTAAACGACTTTCATTTAAAACAGATTTTTTAGAATATTGTTTAAATGACTTATCAATTAAATATTTACCAATGCGATTTATGAAACTAAATAAAATAATCAAAAAGATTAAATAAAGACTTTTTTGAATAAATGTAGCTAAAATAGCATCCCAGTTAATGTTATTCCAAAAACGCTGGAAAGCATTGACTTGATGGACTGCTTGATCGGTCAACGTATCTTCTGTCGAAGTAGTTGTTGCCTTTTTGGCTAATTGTAAAAACATAACATCCTCTTTTCTAAACATTTACTTATAGATACCATTGTAACAAGAAGAAGACAAAAAGAAAATCAGGAATCAATCATTTGAGGTTCAGTAATTTTCAAAATAGAAAATGACAAATGATGTTGTTAGTGTTAAAATATTCACAAAACAATGATTGGTGGAATGAATATGCAAATGGATTGGAATAATTTAGGTTTTTCATATATCAAAACTCCTTGGCGGTATATTGCAAAATGGAAAAATGGTCAATGGGAAAAAGGAGAATTGAGGGAAGAGAACTATCTAACAATCCATGAGGGTTCTCCGGCACTTCATTATGGACAGCAATGTTTTGAAGGATTAAAAGCTTATAGAAGAAAAGACGGGAAAATTAATCTCTTTAGAGCAGATCAAAATAGTCGCCGTTTGAATCAAAGTGCAAGACGTTTGTTGATGCCTATGGTGCCAGAACCAATGTTTATGGAAGCAATAAAAAAGGTAGTCAAAGCAAATGAAGAATTTGTTCCGCCTTACGGAACAGGTGCTACCCTTTATTTGCGTCCTTTTTTGATTGGTGTAGGTGAAAACATTGGTGTTCATCCAGCTTCAGAATATTTGTTTGTGGTATTTTGTACACCGGTAGGTGCCTATTTTAAAGGTGGGTTGAAACCAACCAACTTTATCGTGTCAGATTACGATCGAGCCGCTCCTAACGGAACAGGTGCTGCGAAAGTGGGTGGAAACTATGCAGCTAGCTTGCTGCCCGGTACGCAAGCCAAAGAATCAGACTATTCCGACTGTGTTTATTTAGATCCTGCGACTCATACGAAAATTGAAGAAGTAGGTGCCGCTAACTTTTTTGGCATTACAAAAGATAACCAATTTATCACACCGCAATCGCCTTCTATTTTGCCAAGCATTACTAAATATTCTTTATTACAATTAGCACAAGAACGTTTAGGTTTAAAAGCTGTTGAAGGAGATATTTTTATCGATCAGCTTGATCAATTTGCAGAAGCAGGTGCTTGTGGAACGGCGGCTGTTATTTCACCAATTGGTGGTATTTATTATAAAAATCATTTACATGTTTTTTATAGCGAGACAGAAGTAGGCCCTATAACCAAACGCTTGTATGATGAATTGACGGGAATTCAATTTGGAGAGACAACTGCACCAAAAGGATGGATTCAAGTAGTTGAATAAAGCAGTAGAAACTCGTGTTGGTAAAAGCACGTGATAAAAAGAAAGGCTGTACAGGAGTGGTAAGAGCGTTCACCTATTCAATATACAAAGAATAAAGGGCAGTGAATGCACGTAAAAAATAACAAGCCAAAGGATCTGAAAATATTTCAGATCCTTTGGCTTGTTTTTCGTAAACGAAGAGGTGACCAACGTTTATTTAGTTTTGAAATTTGAAAGAGAAGATAAATAAAAGCTACTATCCAATAAATCAAGTAAACTCCAAAGCCAGTAAGCTAAAATTTTTTATTAGGATAAATGAACGCCTTTATCAACATAAACAATATCACCAATTATACCGCTTGAAAGCGGGCTAATTAAGAAGGCACAAGCATTTCCTACTTCTTCAATTGTTACACCTTGTTGATCCGGTGTGCGTGATTCGGATAACTGAATTAGTTTTTGATAATCCTTTACTCCAGTAACGGCTAAAGTTTTGATCGCACCAGCTGAAATGCCATTTACACGAATACCTTTAGGTGAAAACTCTGCGGCTAAATAGCGGATGGCAGATTCTAAAGATGCTTTTGCAATTCCCATCATATTGTAATTAGGAATGGCACGCTCTGAACCTAAATAAGACATGCTTACGATTCCACTGTTTTGAGCAAGGTATTTTTGAGCATATTTAGTGACAGCAATTAACGAATAGCTGCTGATGTCTTGAGCGAGTTGATAGCCGTCACGTGAAATGTCTGATACATTTCCTGATAGTTCTTCTTTGTTTGCATAAGCGATTGCATGCACGAGTCCATGAATTTCTCCGGCATATTCACCGATTTCTTTCATGGCTTTTTCAATGCTTTCATCACTGGCCACGTCACATTCTACAGCAAATGCCTCTTCACTGATTAATTTGTTCAGTGATTTTTTCATCCGTTCATTTTGATAAGTATAAATAATTTCAGCGCCTTGTTTCATCATCGCTTCGGCACATCCCCAAGCGATACTACGTTTGTTTGCGACGCCCATAACGACGATTTTCTTTCCTTTTAAAAAAGACATATTGACACTCCTTTAATTCTAAAAAGATTTAACAGGTTGTAAAATGAATAATAAATGCAAAATAATAACCTCTTGATTTTCTATTATTAGTCAAATTGTTTTGGTTGTCAAACTATTTTTTTGGATAATAAAAAAAGATTGCTAAAAAAATAAGAATGTGATACTTTGATAATCAAAGTAATGATTAAGGCGTTTAGCCAAGAAAAGGAGTAAATTATGTCTTACGTATTATCTGCTACTGAAGTAATGGACTTGATTCCTAACCGTTATCCGATTTGCTATATTGATTATGTAGATGTTTTAGAACCTGGAAAAAAAATTATTGCAACTAAAAACGTCACGATTAATGAAGACTTTTTTCAAGGCCATTTTCCAGATAATCCAGTTATGCCGGGGGCTTTGATTTTAGAAACTTTGGCTCAAGCTGGTTCCATTTTAATCTTAAAATCGGAAGAATTTTTAGGAAAAAGAGCCTACATTGGTGGAATAAATAAAGCAAAATTTCGCCAAAAAGTCGTTCCCGGAGATGTAATGAAATGTCATTTTGAGATCACAAAGATGAAAGGAGCAGTAGGAACTGCTTTGTCTGCTGCGTATGTTGAAGATAAAAAAGTTTGTGAATGCGAATTTACTTTTATCGTCAATAAAGAGGTTTGAGAAAAAAATTGAAAAAAGTTCAACGGTTGTAGGAAGAAACGCATCAAAAAATTTTACATTAAAAGCCGAAAACATGTGAAACAAATCTGTTTTGTATGTTTTCGGCTTATTTCAATGATTGTTATTTTTTGGCTTCTTGTAAGATAGTGATTTTTTCAATTTTTATGTCTTCTTTTGGTTTGTCAGAACTGTTTGTTTCAACCGCTGCAATTTTGTCAACAACGTCCATTCCTTCAATGACTTGACCAAATACGGTGTATTCACCGTCTAAGGTAGGATAACCACCATTTTTATAGGCGTTAATGATTGCTTGAGGATAATCTTCTTTTAACAAACCATCATGAACATCCTCGGAATTTTGAACAATAAAGAACTGGCTGCCGTTACTATTAGGGTCTTGTGTGCGTGCCATTGATAAAGCACCGCGTATATTATAGAGCTGGTTAGAAATTTCGGTTTCAAATCCTTTTCCCCAAATGCTTTCCCCGCCAGTGCCGTCTCCTTTTGGATCGCCGCCTTGGATCATGAAGTCTTTAATTACTCGGTGGAAAGTCAAACCGTTATAGTAGCCATCTTTTGCGTGAGTCATGAAGTTTTCCACTGCTTTTGGAGCCAATGTAGGAAATAGTTTGATTTTAATTGTTCCTTTGGTTGTCACCATTTCAATAAGGTCTTCATTTTCTGCTACTTTTTTGTCCAATTGTGGAAGCGCCAGTGAATTTAAATCTACACTTTCTTTTGTACTGCTGGCTGTTGTTTTTTCCGTTGAATTTTCTGTGGAAGAAGTAGCTGTTTTTACGTTATTTTGTGTGCAGCCAGCTCCAAACACTAAGGTTGCGGCTAAACCCATACTTAATAGTAATTTTTTGGTTTTCATAGTCAATTCCTTTCAAAAATATTAGTATTGTTATCTATAATAATAACAAACTATGCTAGGAATACCTATCTTTTTCTTATAAATTTTTCTTTTTCTTGTCTTTTAGATTAAAGGTGTAGACCATTCTTACGGCTTTTGTTACAATGTAAGTGGATACAAAATAAAAATACGGGAGGATTTAATGAATGGGAAAATTAGGAATTTCGATTTATCCAGAACGTTCAACGTTTGAAAAGGATCGTGCTTATTTGGATTTAGCACATAAATATGGTTTTAAACGTGTATTTACTAGTTTGCTACAAATAGAAGGTGACAAAGAGCAAGTATTAGCTGATTTTACGAAAGTAGTGGAGTATGCGAATCAATTAGATATGGAAGTAATGGTAGATATCAATCCAGCGTTATTTGAACAATTGGAAATTTCTTATGATGATTTGTCGTTTTTCCATAAAATGGGCGCCTATGGAGTTCGCTTAGATGTCGGCTTTACTGGTGCTGAGGAAGCGAAGATGACACGTAATCCGTATGGTATAAAAATTGAAATTAATATGAGTTCAGGAACGAACTATGTAGATAACATTATGAGTTACTCACCCAACACAACGAATTTGTTGGGTTCACATAATTTCTATCCTCATCGTTATTCAGGTTTGAGCTATGAGCACTTTGTGTATTGCTCAAAAAAATTTAGAAAGTATAATTTAAATACCATGGCTTTTGTTAATTCGCAAGCTGCAGATTTTGGTCCGTGGCCAACTCAAGATGGTCTATGCACATTAGAAGATCATCGCCAGTTAGAACTTTCAACTCAAGTTAAACATTTGCTGTTAACTGGATTGATTGATGATATTTCTATTGGTAATGCTTATGCCAGTGAAGAAGAATTAAAAGCAATGGCTGAAGCGTTTCATGCAGATTACCCGACGTTAAAAGTAGATGTAGTCGAAGATATTACAGAAGATGAGCGAATATGCTTATTTGATCATCTTCACAGCTATCGCGGTGATCGTTCGGAATATCTCCTTCGTTCAACAATGACGCGTGTTTACTACAAAGACAAATCATTTCCAGCTCACAATACACAAAACATGAGGCATGGCGATGTTTTAATTGATAATGTGGGGTATGGGCAATACAAAGGTGAAACACAGATTGCCTTAAAAGAAATGAAAAATGACGGTCGAGTAAATGTGGTCGGACGTATTTCTGATGATGAATTGTTCTTGTTGAATTTTTTGAAACCGTGGTCGAGTTTTAAATTGATTGAGAATAAAAAATAACTACTGAAATATGCGAATTATTAGACTGTAACTGTTAGACTGTAACTGTGGTGTTGATTTATTAAGTTGATGCCATGTTTGCAGTCTTTTTTATCTTTTGAGTATTCAAACAAACTTATTTATAAAAGTGTTAGTAAAGTAAGGAAACATTTTTGCATTTGTGACCTTTCTCATTTTTTTATTGTTCAAGGATTGCATTGAGTAATTTCTTTGTTTATACTTATTCAAAGAATGTGTATAAATAGGGAAACAAGAAAGGAAAGAAATGAAGCTTTGGATCAAAATTATTATTGGGGCTGTTTTAGTCGTTGCAGCTGCTTTAGTATTTGCAGGAAATTATTTTTATAATTATGCGGTGGTGCCTTCACAAAAAGATTTTTTAGAAAATGATACATCAAAAATTTCACAGACGTCTGAAGAGATAGCTGCAGCAAAGTGGTTTAATGACAAAAAAAATCGTAGTGAATGGCAGATGACTTCGACTGATAAGCTGAAGTTATCGGCGATTTATCTTCCCGCCGAAAAGAAAAGCGACAAAACAGTGATTGTCGCTCATGGCTATATGGGAAATGCTGAAACAATGGCTAATTATGCGAAAATGTTTCATGATTTAGGCTATAACGTATTGGTGCCTGATGCACGGGGACATGGGCGTAGCGAGGGCGGTTACATTGGCTTTGGCTGGCCAGAACGAAAAGATTATGTGCAGTGGGTGGATCAAGTTTTGGCTCAAAATGGTTCATTACAAAAAATCGTCTTTTTTGGTGTAAGTATGGGGGGGGCAACGGTTATGATGACTAGTGGTGAACGACTACCAGGAAATGTTAAGGCGATTATCGAAGATTGTGGTTATTCTTCTGTGACTGAAGAATTAGCTTATCAACTAAAAGAGTTATTTGGTTTGCCGTCTTTTCCATTAATTCAGGTGACTAGCGTAGTGACGAAGATTCGAGCGGGGTATTTTTTTGGAGAAGCAAGTGCGGTGAAACAGTTAGAAAAGAATACACGACCTATGTTATTTATCCACGGAGATGAGGATACATTTGTGCCTTATGAAATGTTTGATAAAGTGTATGGTGCTACTAAGGGACCAAAAGAAAAATATGTAGTTAAGGGAGCCGAACACGCAAAATCATATACGGATGATCCAGCAAAATATCAGTTAGTGGTAAAAGAATTTTTGAATAAATATGTTCACTGATTTTTGAGTAAGAGTCTACGCAGGAGCTATTTCTTTTATTTATCCTATAATATGTTTGTTGTACTAAGCAATTTTTCCTAATTGAAGTTCAAGTTTTTTCATTATAAAAGAGAATAAGTTTCTTTCATTTACCTAGTTTCTTGGATCAAAATCATGATTTTTTATTCAATGAATCGTTGATGAAAAATGCTTATAAATAACTTTTGTTTTTTATTTTTAAAATCTATGTTCTGTGTGCAGCAGTGAAAAGTATAGAAATATCCAAGTAAAAATATCTTATTCAAAAATTCAAAATTTATAAAAAAACGTTGACAAAGCATAAAAATCTATATAAAATGATGTTGTTAACAATATTTTGTTTCATGTGACTAGATCATACTAGGCATGGAAAATTTCTGAAAGAAAGGGGTTTCTTTCTAGAAGTTTTCATGTCTATTTTTTGTGTGGCCAAACAAAAGTTGTATGGGAATAGAAGCAAGAAGCAGAAAACTTTCACAAAAAGGGATGCGCGCATGAAAATTAAAAAGATTCTGAATCAAAATGCTGTGTTGGTAGAAGCGGATGGTCAGGAAAAAGTGGCAATTGGTAAAGGAATTGGTTTTGATAAAAAAAGAAACGATTTGATTTTTGAACGAGAAATTGAACGAATTTTTGTGATGGAACCGGAAGGACAACTCAAACTGCAAAATTTATTGAATCAAATTGATGAACGTTTTTTATTTGCAGCGGAGCACATTATTGATTATGCAGAAACTGTCTTGATGGAAAAACTGAATGAACACGTGCTAATCGCATTATCTGACCACATTGCTTTTTCAGCAGAAAATATCAAAAATGGGATAGTTGTTCGAAACAAGCTGCTGCGAGAAATTGAGGTTTTATATAGTGAAGAATTCAGTGTAGCTCAATGGGCAGTAGAGTATTTAACGAAAGAATTAGCTGTTCCTTATACGTATGACGAAGCAGGCTATATTGCCATTCACATTCATAGTGCTCGAAGAGGTCGAATAAGCAATCATCGCAGCATTCGTGAAGTTACGATTGTCTCCAATGTCATTCAGTTAATTGAACGCGAACTTTCAGTTGATATGCATTCTGAAAAGATGTCGTTGAATTATTCGCGTCTAGCCAATCATTTACGGTTACTTTTACACCGGATGAATGCGCAACAATATGCGGTTTTGGATACAGAAATCGTTCAAATGGTGAAACGAAAGTATCCGGAAAGTTATAAAATTGCAAAAGAAATACGTGTCTTATTGATTAAACAATATCAAATCTCCATTACAAGTGAAGAATTAGGTTATTTGGCTATTCACATTGAACGATTACGAGGATCGATTGAACATAAGAAAAATTAGGGGGAATAAAAAATGAAAGCATATATGCAACGTATGGGTCGCTCTTTGATGCTACCTGTTGCTGTTTTACCTGCGGCTTCTTTATTAGTAGGTATTGCAAACTGGATTGTTGGAATGGGTGTAAGCAATGCGGCGACAACATTTTTAATGAATTCTGGACTGGCGATTTTAAATCATCTGGCCTTATTATTTGCTGTAGGTCTAGCATTAGGAATGTCTAAAGATAAAGATGGTTCAGCTGCATTAGCGGGGTTAGTAGCTTACTTAGTTCCACAGACGGTTTTAGATCCAACTTCTGTTCAAATTTTACTGGGACTAAAAGACGTAGCAGAGGTCAATCCTGCGTTTAACAGCATGGGCAATAATGTATTTGTAGGTATTATCGCTGGGTTAACAGCTGCAGCGATGTATAACCGTTTCAGTCAGGTAAAATTACCAATGGCTTTGTCTTTTTTTAGTGGAAAACGACTGGTTCCAATTATGTCCGCTTTAGGTATGTTAGTAATTTCAGCTATTTTGTTGTTTATTTGGCCTAGCGTCTATGACGTACTAGTATCATTTGGTAAAATGATCTCTGGTTTAGGTTTTATTGGCGCAGGATTATACGGCTTCTTTAACCGATTGTTGATTCCCACAGGGTTGCATCATGCGTTGAATTCAGTGTTCTGGTTCGACGTGGCAGGAATTAACGACATTGGTAATTTTTTAGCCGGACAACAAGCATTGGATAATGGAACAGCAATTATTGGTCAAACGGGAATGTACCAAGCAGGATTCTTTCCCGTGATGATGTTTGGGTTGCCAGCTGGTGCCTTGGCGATTTATCAATGTGCCCGCCCGGAAAAGAAAAAAGTAACAGCTTCCTTGATGCTTGCTGCGGCATTTGCTGCATTTTTTACTGGCGTAACAGAACCGCTTGAATTTTCATTTATGTTTGTTGCTTGGCCTTTGTATGTGATTCATGCTATATTTACAGGTTTGTCATTAGCAGTTAGTGCATTTTTCCATTGGACAGCAGGTTTTGCTTTTAGTGCAGGTTTTGTGGATTATTTCTTATCATTAAAAAATCCAGTTGCTAACCAGCCGTTGATGTTAATTATTCAAGGTTTGATTTTTGCAGTAATTTATTATTTTGGATTCCGCTTTGCAATTCAAAAATTTCATTTAATGACTCCCGGGCGTGAAGCTGGTACGGGAGAGGAAACACCAGATATTGCAAAAAGTGATGACAAGTTTGCAGCACTAGCAAGCCAAATTTATACTGGTTTAGGTGGGGCAGAAAATGTAATAGCTATTGATAATTGTACAACACGTTTACGTTTACAAGTAAAAGATACGAGCATCGTTGATCAAGATAAGATTAAAGCAACAGGTGTTCCAGGCATCAAAGTGATTGATGGGACAAATATTCAAGTCATTGTCGGTACCGAGGTTCAATTTGTTGCCGATGAATTGACGAAACTTCACGGCACGTCAACTACTCAAACAGCTCAACCTAGCGCAGAAAGGATCAAAACAAGACCTGTGATTGAAGGTTCAGTTACCCAAGACCTTTATGCTGTAGCAAATGGACAATTGATTCCAATCACCGAAGTTTCAGATGATGTTTTTGCTGAAAAAATGATGGGAGATGGGTATGCTGTGTTACCCAAAACGGGTGAGATTTTCTCCCCAATCGCAGGAACGGTTGTTAACATCTTTCCAACCAAACATGCAGTAGGAATTCAAACTGATTCAGGTATTGAAGTATTGCTTCACATGGGAATTAATACAGTAGATTTAAAAGGTGAACCATTTACTTTGTATGTTGAAGAAGGACAATATGTAGGGCGTGGACAGTTGATTGCCCTTGTTGATCTTGCTGCTCTTCAAAATTCAGGGAAAAAATCAGATATGGTTGTTGTTTTTACGAATGGAGATGAAGTACAAAATTTAGTTATTTCTGCTAGTCGAAAAGTTCAAGCAAATGAACCTATCGGAAAAGTCACTAGTCAAGGAAAATAAAAAGAAGTTATTCCTTAAGTATTTCAAAAAAGAATGAGTCATGAACCAAGAATCGAACGGATGAAGAAAAGTCCGTGATTCTTGGTTTTTTATTTTTTAACTAGTTAGTAATAACATCTATTTTTAAATCAATTTACTCTGACGATAATGAATCTTGTAGTCAGGATCTGAGAATGGAAAAAATGCATAAATTAATGAAAATTTAATTGAAAAGATAGACAAAATTGCATTTGACCGATAAAATGAATAGGACTTTTGTTTATTGTGGAAATTCAGGTAGTCGATGAATAAATAATAGAGAAATATAGGAGGGCTTAGAGATGTCCATGTTTTTAGATCAAGTAACAATCGATGTAAAAGCCGGTAAAGGCGGTGACGGGATGGTTGCTTTTCGTAGAGAAAAATATGTTCCAGATGGTGGACCTGCCGGTGGTGATGGTGGACGAGGCGGCAACGTCATTTTAATTGTTGATGAAGGCTTGCGGACGTTAATGGATTTTCGTTTTCATCGTCACTTTAAAGCAAGACCTGGAGAAAATGGCATGAGTAAAGGAATGCACGGACGAGGCTCAGAAGATACGTACGTAAAAGTCCCTCAAGGAACGACGGTTCGGGACGCTACAACTGGTGCTTTATTAGGGGATTTGGTGAAAAATGGTCAAACGCTGGTCGTTGCTAAAGGAGGGCGAGGAGGACGCGGCAACATTCGTTTTGCTTCACCTAAAAATCCAGCGCCTGAAATTGCTGAAAACGGTGAACCGGGTCAGGAAAGAACGATTGAATTAGAATTGAAAGTATTGGCTGATGTGGGGCTTGTCGGTTTTCCTTCTGTAGGGAAATCTACCTTGCTTTCAGTTATTTCGTCTGCTCGCCCGAAAATTGGAGCCTATCATTTTACAACACTCGTTCCTAACCTTGGCATGGTTACAACAAGTGACGGTCGAAGTTTTGCTGCAGCGGATTTACCCGGCTTAATTGAAGGGGCTTCTCAAGGGGTAGGTTTAGGTACGCAATTTTTACGTCACATTGAGCGAACGCGTGTTATTTTGCATGTGATTGATATGAGCGGCATGGAAGGAAGAGATCCTTATGAAGATTACGTTGCGATTAATCAAGAGCTGTCTTCTTACAATCTTCGTTTATTGGAGCGTCCGCAAATCATTGTAGCGAATAAAATGGATATGCCAAGTGCCAAAGAAAATCTAAAAAAGTTTAAGAAACAGCTTAATCAAGAAAAAGAAGATGAATTTGCAGAAACGATTCCTATTTTTCCTATTTCAGGTGTTACGAGAAAAGGAATAGACGCACTATTAAATACTACGGCGGATTTATTAGAGAAAACACCGGAATTTCCTTTATATGATGAAGAAATGACAGAAGAGACGGTACAATATGGTTTTACCTCAGAAGGTTCAGAGTTTAAAATTGATCGTGCTTCTGATGCGACTTGGATTTTATCGGGAGAAAAAATTGAGAGACTGTTTCAAATGACGAATTTCAATCATGATGAAACAGTGATGCGTTTTGCTCGTCAACTGCGAGGAATGGGAGTAGATGAAGCTTTACGTAATCGCGGGGCGAGAGATGGTGATTTAGTGAGAATTGGTGAATTTGAATTTGAATTTGTTGAATAAACGGTAGGAATTGTTCTACTAGTTTCCTCTATTTATCTGAGTTGAAAAAAAGTTAAAAAACGTTTGAAACAATCTTTCTTGTTTTGAACGTTTTTTATGGTGGAAGTATCTTTTTTAACATGAATTTTATCAGTATGTGTATTTTTTACATGTTCTTAGAGAGTTTTATTCTTCTTGTTATTTTTTAAAGAGCTTTTCCTTTTGTTTTTTGTTAATAGAAAGTAGAATAAAGAAAATGATAAAGGAGTGATGTTTATGAGTAAACGTGTAATTATTTTAACTTTTTCAGTAGAAAGTCAAGCTTATCAAGCATTTTCTGAACTAAAAAAGTTGCATGCTGCTCGTGAAATTAAAGGCGAACAAATGGCGGTTGTTAGCCACGATTCAAGTGGCAATCACCAATTTAAAATAGAAGATTTCTTAGATTTCACGGGCAACAATAAAACATCAAAGGGCGGATTAATTGGCATGCTTGTTGGGATACTGGGCGGTCCTTTAGGGATTCTCTTAGGTTGGTTTGCAGGCGAAATGATTGGCGCTACACAAGATGCCAAAGAAATCCAAGAGGCTCAGACGGTATTTGATTTTGTCGGAAACAAAATCGGCGAAGGTGCAACTGGTTTGATTTTAATTGCTGATGAAACAGATAATCGTCCCTTAAATCAATTAGTTATAATGAAACTCGGCGGAGAAATTACTCGTTTAGATTATGAAGAAGTAGAACAAGAAGTCCAAAATGCCAAAGAAGTTGAAAAACAAGCAAAAGAAACTGCTCAAAAAACATGGAATGATAAACATTCTCAATAACAGCAATCGTTCATAAAGAATAGAAGTTAGAAAAACGCAGAGGTAAAACGCGTTTTTCTTTTTTGTCAAACGAGTAGAAGAGTTGAAAAACAATTTTGTCTTACAGTTGATTATCTGTAGAATTTCCCATAAAATTAATAATGAGTTTAAAGAAAGTCAGGTAAATTATGGAATTACAATTTTTAGGTACAGGGGCAGGTGTACCTGCCAAACATCGAAATGTAACAAGCATAGCATTAAAACTCTTAGATGAAAGAAATGAAGTTTGGTTATTCGACTGTGGAGAAGGAACTCAAATGCAAATTTTGCGTACCAATATTCGTCCTAGGAAAATTGGAAAGATTTTTATTACCCATTTGCATGGGGACCACATTTTTGGTTTACCGGGGTTACTTAGCAGTCGGTCATTCCAAGGAGGAAATACCCCACTTGAAATATATGGGCCAAAAGGAATCGAGATGTTTATCAAAACTTCATTGGCGATTTCACAAACGCGTTTAGGTTATCCATTAAAATTTATTGCTTTAAATGAAGCGCAGCCGATTTTTAAAGACCTGCATTTTTCTGTTTACACAAAAAAACTAGATCATGGAATTGACAGTTTTGGTTTTCGAGTGGTAGAACATGATCATAAAGGAGAATTGCAGGTAGAGAAATTGAAGAAATTAAACATCCCAGCAGGTCCTTTATACGGTAAGATAAAAAAAGGAGAGATTGTTCAGTTAGCCGATGGAACCATTGTGGATGGGAAAAAATTTGTCGGTCCAGATAAAAAAGGGCGAATTCTTACTATTTTAGGAGATACAAGGAAAACTGAAAACTCCGTGATTTTAGCAAAAAATTGTGATGTACTTGTTCATGAAAGTACATTTAATAAGGATGAAGCAAAGATGGCTAAGAGTTATTTTCATTCAACGTCTAATCAAGCAGCAGAAGTAGCTAAAAAAGCAAATGCCAAAAGGCTGCTGTTGACCCATATCAGTGCAAGATATCTAGGCCAATCAGCTTTAGAACTGGAAAAAGAAGCAAAAGAAGTTTTTCCAAATACGAAGATTGTGAAGGATTTTGATTTAGTAGACGTTCCATTTCATGTTCATGAGGAGGATCAAGCATGAAGTTAGCGAATAAAGTTGTCTTAGTTACTGGTAGTTCTGGAGGATTAGGAGCACAAATCTGCTATGAAGCAGCTAAACAAGGGGCTATTGTAATCACTTGTGCACGAAGAGTCCCGTTGATCAATGAAGTAAAAGAAGAATGTAGAAGATTGAGTCAAAAAAAAGCGTATGCTTTTTCAGTTGATATGAGTGATCCAGCCAGTGTAGATGAACTCTATGAACAAGTAATGCGAGAAGTCGGCAGAATTGATGTGTTAGTAAATAATGCTGGTTTTGGCATTTTTGAGGATTTTTTGAAAGTCGATTTAGCAAAAGCATATGATATGTTTGAGGTAAATGTTCTTGGAATGCTGGCGTTGACACAAAAAGTTGCTATTGACATGGCAGAAAGAAGACAAGGACATATTATTAATATCGCTTCAATGGCTGGAAAAATAGCTACAGCAAAATCAACGATTTATTCGGCGACAAAATTTGCTGTTTTAGGTTTTTCAAATGCTTTGAGACTAGAATTAAAACCTCTAGGAGTAGCTGTAACGACTGTTAATCCGGGACCAGTCGCAACAGAATTTTTTAATCGTGCGGATCCTAGCGGCAACTATCTAGAAAAAGTCGGTCAACTTGTTTTAGAACCGGAAAAATTAGCAAAGACAATCGTTCGAACAATGAACCATCCAAAACGGGAAGTAAATCAACCAATTCTTTTTGAATTTGCAGCAAAATTTTATACCCTCTTTCCCACTGTTGGTGACTATCTTGCGAGTGGTATTTTTAACAAAAAGTAGGTGAAAAAATGAAAAAACAAAGTAGCGTATTTATCGGCTTCTTGCTGGTTTTGATTATCGTATTATTTGCAGTATTGAATAATAAAAATGTTCCAGTCAGTTTTGGGTTTGCGTCATTTTCTGCTCCATTGATTTTAGTTATTATCGGTTCAGCTATTATTGGTGCATTAATTGTTTTTGTTACAGCTTCAGCAACGTTATGGCAGCAAAAGAAACAAATCAAACAATTGACACAAGCGTTAACAGATAGTAAAACAAATCTTGAGCAAAAAATCACTGAAGCAAAAGAAAAACAGGAACGAGAATTTCGAAATGAACGTGCACAGTTAGAGGCCGCTTATCAAGCAGAAATACAAGCAACGAAAAAACTGTTGCAGCAAGCACAAACAACCGCGGATCAAGAGAGCGTTTCGGCAAAGCAAAGCTATAATTATTTTGATTAATTCAACAAGTCATAACTTATTATTTTAAGTAAAAATGTGTAAATAAGTAAGAAGAGTTGGTTTTCTCAAAACAGTGGATTAACTATTTATTTAAGCAATTTTCCCCTTTAAAAGTTAGTAAAAAGTATTGCTTTTTTGGGGATTTTTTTTTGTTGTTTTTACTCTCTTTCTTCTTTTTTTTAAACTTTTCCTTTGCTATAATAACTAGGTTAGGAGTGAGTAAGTGAGACAAGCAATTTATGACTGGCAGTTAAAGGAATCAAAGCCTTCTGAAACTTTTCTGCAATTAGTCCAACAACAGAATTTATCGCCTTTTATTGGTAATTTACTTTGGCAGCGAGGGTATCGCAAAGAAACAGAGCTGCAACGATTTTTAAATCCTAAAAAACAAGAACTCCATGATCCTTACTTGATGTATGATATGGATAAAGCTGTTGCTCGGATTCAAAAAGCTGTAATTAATGGAGAGAAAATCTTAATTTATGGTGATTATGATGCAGATGGCATTACAAGCACTACGGTAATGAAAGAAACGTTGGAACTGTTAGGAGCAAATATCGAAACTTTTTTGCCTAACCGATTTGTTCATGGATATGGACCGAATAAAACGGTTTATAAAGAAAAAATCGAATTAGGAATTCAACTAATCATTACAGTAGATAACGGGGTTGCCGGAAATGAAGCAGTAGCTTATGCACAGCACGCTGGGGTGGATGTGATCATCACGGATCATCATGAATTGCCTAGTTTACTGCCAGAAGCGTATGCAATTGTTCATCCTCGTCATCCGCAAGGAAATTACCCGTTTAAGGATTTAGCAGGTGTGGGAGTTGCTTTTAAATTAGCTACTGCTTTATTAGAAGAACCGCCCGCTGAATTTTTAGATCTAGTTGCAATTGGAACGATTGCCGACTTGGTCTCTATGACTGGGGAAAATCGGACACTCGTAGCGCTTGGATTAGAAATGATCAGGCAATCAGAGCGTATTGGATTGCAAACTTTGTTTACTGAAAGTGGTTTAACAATAAAAGAAGTGGATGAAACGATGGTTGGATTTTCGATTGCTCCACGATTAAATGCGATTGGTCGTATGAGCGACCCCAATCCGGCTGTTGAAATGTTGGCTACTTTTGATGAATCAGTAGCAACCTCCATTGCTAAAAAACTAACCGCCATTAACGAGGAAAGAAAGTTAGTTGTTGAAAAAATCACTCAAGAAGCTTTAACGATGATTGATGAAACAAATCAAATTCACCTTTTAGCTGCTCCTGATTGGCATGAAGGAGTGCTGGGAATTGTCGCCGGAAAAATCATGAATCAAACGGGTAAACCAACTATTGTTTTAACGATTAAAGAAGATGGAACAGCAAAAGGTTCGGGACGCAGCGTAGAAGCGTTAAATTTTTATGAAATGTTGGCGACGATGCGTGAGTTGTTTACCTTGTTTGGTGGTCACCACGCAGCTGTGGGTTTAACGATGCCTAAAACTAATCTTAAAGCATTGCAAGAACGTATGAATCGTTATATTGTTGAGAAAGCCATTGATTTGTCAAAAGGGACAGCATTAATAATTGATGAAACACTTATGACTCAAGATGTAACAGTTGACTTGATTGAAGAATTAAAATTATTAGCACCATATGGAACGGATAATCCTGTACCTATCTTCTTGTTTCATCAAGTATTTGCTAAGAATGTGAAAAAAATTGGAGTCAATCAACAACATTTAAAATTTACGCTAATAGAAGATGCTCATCAATTAGAGGCAATAGCTTTTGGATTGGGTAATCAAGAAAGCGAGATGTTAAACGATCCGATCGATGTTGTTGGCACGCTTTCGATCAATGAATGGAATGGTCGAAAAAAACCACAGTTGAGGGTTGCCGATTTTATTGTGAAAGGTTTTCAACTTTTTGATTGGCGTTCAAAAAGTTATCGCAAACAAGTAATAAAGGAAAAAGATACGCTTTACCTTGCTTTTGAAAAACAATCTGTAAAAGAATTAAATGAAAAAATTCAAGAGTTTGTGGTGGTTTTTGAAGATATTTCACAAATTCAAAAGCTACTAAAAGCTCAGGAGTACCATTCATTACTAGTAGTTGATAGTCCAGATGATTTACTAATTTTGAAAGAGATTTTAGCAATTGGTTCATTTGATCGAATGTATTTGTTAGGAATTTCTCCTGATGAAGCTTATTTGACTGGTGTTGGCTCTAGAGAACAATATGCAAAGTTATTTCAATTGATCCATTCTCAAGAAAGAATTGACATACGGTATAAATTAGCGGCGATTGCCCAGCATTTAGAAATACCATCTAAATTGTTGATTTTTATGATTCAAGTGTTTTTTGAATTAAAATTTGTTACAATAGAGGACGGCATTTTAAAAAAAGTTGCTCATCCTAAAAGCCGTCCATTGAGTGAAAGTGAGCGTTATCAGCAACGAATAAAAAAAATTAAAGTCGAGGAATTTTTACTATTAAGTGATATTCCGACGATTAAAAAAAGGTTTCTAGGAGGAGACAAATAGTGGATTTAAAAAAATATATTGCGAGCATTCCTGATTATCCATCAAAAGGAATTATTTTTCGTGACATCTCACCGCTTATGGCGGATGGAGAAGCCTACAGAGAAGCAACAAAACAAATTGTTTATTATGCAAAAGAAAAACGAATTGATATGGTTGTAGGACCAGAAGCGCGTGGATTTATCGTTGGTTGTCCTGTCGCTTATGAATTAGGTGTAGGTTTTGCTCCAGTACGCAAAAAAGGGAAACTACCTCGTGAAACCATTGAAGTAGCTTACGGTCTGGAATATGGAACGGATACGTTGACTCTTCATAAAGATGCTATTCAACCTGGACAAAGAGTGTTGATTTGTGATGATCTATTAGCAACGGGAGGAACGATTAAAGCAACAATCGACTTAGTCGAAGAATTAGGCGGCATTGTTGTCGGTTGTGCCTTTTTAATTGAACTAATGGATTTAAATGGTCGTAAAAAAATTTACGGTTATGACATGATTACTTTAATGGAATATTAAAATGTTTAATAAGTAAAAGCAGCCAAAAGACAGTAATATTAGCAAGCACATGTGAAATAAGGGAAAATATCAGTTGTTGATGCTTTCCACTTTAACTTCACATGTGTTTTTTGTATGTTAATCTTTATAAATGAAGGAATCCATTTTTTAAACTTTTTTCAAAGAAGTTTTCGAAAAAAAGTGGGTAACAATGAATATTTTTGACAAATAGAAAATAAAATTGTTCAGGTTGATTGTTTAGTTTTATTTAAGAACTCAAAGTAAACAGTATTTTTTCCAACATGAATTCTTTTACCTTCTCCCTTAACACTTGGTTTGTTGTTACCCTTGCTTTTTGCTCGCTTATGGATTAGGAATGTCTAGAATGATAATAGGATTCGCGATAAAAAGGGTCTTCATGAATCCTATGCTGTTCAGACTGACGGTATTTCTTTTCATCCCATAACATAAACCATAAAGTAAATAACGGAGTAAATACTAACAATGCTGGTCGTATACCAAAATTACCAATAATAATACCTGAGAATAATACCATTAATACTAAGCCAAGACGTCTCATTGATTTCATGATTTCTCACCTCATTTGTTTATGCGAACAAAAGTTCGTATAAACAGTATACGAACTTTTGTTCGTTTTGTAAAGAGGAAAGAAGAAAAAGATGAAAAAAGCTCAGAAAATGCAGCCTTCATTTAAAATTAGACTTTCTATGATAAATAGTTGAATTTATTTTGTTTTTTCGTTTTCATTTAAAGGAAAAGATATGATTGTAACAACACAAAAGAAAAAAATTTAAAACTGTTTACAAAGTACACCATTGACTTAAGTATGGGACATGGAGAACGTTTTTTTTCAATTTAGGAAGGATATTTCGTGTTGTATATTTAGAAGTCGTTTTAAGAGGCTGAAACGAGTTTTGTTCCAGCCTCCTGTAATTGCAATATTGTAGTGTTAGGAAAATCGATGAGCAAAAAATTTTAATGAATGTGACTGCGGTACAATCCCACTACACGGCCTAAGATCGTGACTTGGTCTAAAATGATCGGTTCAAGCAGGTCGTTTTCTGGTTGCAAGCGAAAATGATTTTTTTCTTTATAGAAACGTTTGCAGGTTGCTTCGTCTTCTGCTGTCATTGCAATAACAATGTCACCATTTTGTGCAGTTTCTTGTTTTCGTACGATGACGTTATCTCCATCTAAGATGCCTGCATTGATCATACTTTCCCCGCGAATAGTCAACATGAACAAGCTTCCTTCTTCAGAAGAAAGATTAGGAGGGAGGGGGAAAAAGTCGGATGCTTCTTCTACAGCTAAAATAGGTTCTCCAGCAGTTACTACACCAAGAAGTGGAATAGTGGAGGGTTTAATGCCGATTTTAGCTAATCCTTGCTTGGTTAATTCGATTGCTCGAGGTTTTGTCGGATCTCGCTGAATGAATCCTTTTTTTTCGAGCCGAGCAAGATGACCGTGAACGGTAGAAGTAGAAGAAAGTTGAACTGCTTCGCCAATTTCACGTACAGTTGGTGGGTAGCCTTTTTGAGATACTTGTTCGTGAATATATCGTAAGACTTCGATTTGTCTAGTTTCAGTTTTTCGGGCCACAAGGTACACCTTCTTTCAATTAATAATTAAATATTACCATATAAAATTGCATATTTCAAACAGATGTTCGTATTTGAATTGGTTTATCTAGTTGTTTTTTTTTACTTTTTTATATAATATGAAATAGAGTAAAAGGAGGGATGACTGTGTTATCATCTGAAAAAATTGCACGCATTAACGAACTGGCTCAAAAAAAGAAAGAAGAGGGCTTGACAGAAAAAGAAAAAAAAGAGCAAGCAGTGTTAAGACAAGAATATTTAACTGCTTTTCGTTCTGGAATGCGACACCATATTGAAGGGATGAAAATCGTAGATCCTGAAGGCAATGATGTTACTCCAAAAAAATTAAAAGAAATTCAAAAAGAAAAAGGCTTACATCGTCGGGAAATATAGTTTCAGTAAAAAGTACTAAAAAATATTGCTTTTTCCAGACATATCGACTAAACTTAGTAAGTGAGAAATAAAGGTAAAAAAAACCTAAAATAATAGGAGGGGTTATTTTGTTCGACAAAATTGACCAACTTGGTGTGAACACGATTCGGACATTAAGTATTGAAGCAGTGCAAAAAGCAAATTCAGGTCATCCGGGTTTACCGATGGGAGCAGCACCAATGGCGTATGCGCTATGGACCAGACATTTAAAAGTGAATCCAACAACTTCAAAAAATTGGATAGACCGCGATCGTTTTGTTTTATCAGCAGGACACGGATCTGCTATGCTATACAGTTTGTTGCATTTAGCAGGTTATCAAGTCTCAATGGATGACTTGAAACAATTCCGTCAATGGGGGTCAAAAACACCTGGTCATCCTGAAGTAAATCATACCGACGGGGTGGAAGCCACTACTGGTCCGCTTGGGCAAGGAATTGCTATGGCTGTTGGAATGGCTATGGCAGAAGCGCATTTAGCTGCAACATACAATAAAGAAGACTTCAAGATAGTGAATCATCATACTTATGCAATTTGTGGAGATGGCGACTTGATGGAAGGTGTTTCGCAAGAAGCAAGTTCTATGGCTGGTCACATGAAATTAGGAAAACTGATTGTTTTATATGATTCCAATGATATCTCATTGGATGGGCCTACTTCAAAAGCGTTTACTGAAAATGTCGGTGCACGTTATGAAGCATATGGTTGGCAACACCTTTTAGTAAAAGACGGTAATGATTTAGAAGCGATCTCTAAGGCGATCGAAGAAGCAAAAGCCGAAACAGAAAAACCAACATTAATCGAAGTAAAAACAGTGATCGGCTATGGTGCTCCTAAAGAAGGAACTTCTGCTGTTCATGGTGCGCCGATTGGTGAAGAAGGAATTAAAATGGCTAAAGCAGTGTACGGTTGGAACTATCCAGATTTTACTGTTCCAGATGAAGTCGCGCAACGATTCCATCAAACGATGGTTGAAGAAGGTCAAAAAGCAGAAAATAAATGGAATGAAATGTTTAAAAACTATAAATGCCTTTATCCAGAATTAGCGCAGCAATTCGAAGACGCCTTTGCAGGAAAATTACCTGAAAACTGGGACGCTGCACTTCCTTCTTATGAGGTAGGACAAAGCCAAGCAAGTCGTGTGTCAAGTAAAGAAGTTATTCAAGAACTATCAAAAGCTGTTCCAAGTTTCTGGGGAGGTTCAGCAGATTTATCCGGTTCTAACAATACGATGGTTACCGCCGATAAGGATTTTACCCCTGAACATTATGAAGGACGCAATATTTGGTTTGGAGTACGTGAATTTGCTATGGCAGCAGCAATGAATGGGATTCAGCTTCATGGTGGAACACGAATTTATGGCGGAACGTTTTTTGTGTTTGCAGATTATTTACGTCCAGCTATTCGTTTAGCGGCTATTCAAAACACCCCAGTTATTTACGTATTAACACATGATTCAGTTGCAGTCGGCGAAGATGGTCCTACACATGAACCAATCGAACAATTAGCTTCTGTAAGATGTATTCCGGGTGTTCATGTGATTCGTCCAGCAGATGGCAATGAGACGCGTGCAGCTTGGAAAGTGGCAATGGAATCGACAGATATTCCAACGATTTTAGTTTTAAGCCGTCAGAATCTGCCTGTTTTGCCAACTACTCAAGAAGTGGCAGATGAAATGGTGAAAAAAGGCGCCTATGTATTATCACCTGCTAAAAAAGATCTACCAGACGGAATTTTACTGGCTACAGGTTCTGAAGTTGATTTAGCAGTGAAAGCACAAAAAGAATTAGCAGAAGCCGGAAAAGACGTTTCTGTAGTATCAATGCCAAGTTTTGATTTGTTTGAAAAACAATCAGTAGAATATAAAGAAAGTGTACTGCCAAAAGAAGTAAAAAAACGTGTAGCAATTGAAGCGGCTGCTTCTTTTGGTTGGGAACGATACGTAGGAACGCATGGCGCAGCAATTACTATCGATCATTTTGGTGCTTCCGCTCCGGGAAATAAAATTTTAGAAGAATTTGGTTTTACAGTTGAACATGTTGTAGAAACGTTTAATCGTTTATAAAAATCTTTAGAGAAAGACCAAAAAAATCTTGCGAAAATAAGGAGAAAATTGTTAAGTCCTTTTTAATTTTGGTAATACGTGCCTGATGTAAAAGAAGGTGCTTCTACTTTCAATTTTGTCCAGAAGTTGCAAGGCAAAAGCAATCCGTGCTTTTGCCTTGCAACTTTTTTGGAAAAAATAATAAACAAAGTGCATGATAGATGATTACAAACGTTACTTACTGTTTCTTTAAGATTACATTCTCTTTACAAAAAAAGAAATAGTTAAGATTAGTTTGAGTTTCTAATAAATTAAAAGTATAATTCATTTAAGATTGTTTAAAGATAGAAAATTGATAAAAAGTTTTTTATTTTTTGAGGAGGAATTCGAATGCAAGAGCTGAAAACCCGCAGTGCCCGACACCAAAAGAATAAAAAAAATAAAGTAATGAATAAGAAGGCGATTGTTCCTTTAATGGGAACGACTCTTTTGGTTGGGCCGATGATGGTTACAGCAGCACCGCAAAATGTACGGGCAGACGAACAAGCCACACAAACTACAATGGATTCTCAAGCTTTTATTAATCAGATTGGCTGGGCAGCATCTGAAGTTGCCGCAAACAATGATTTATATGCGTCCGTGATGATTGCTCAAGCTTTGCTGGAAAGTGCTTATGGAACTTCTGGTTTAGCCAGTGCACCCAATTATAATTTATTTGGTGTAAAAGGAAGCTATGGCGGTCAGGTTGTTTACATGAATACAAAAGAATATATTAATGGGCAATGGGTCACGATGAATGAACCATTTCGTAAATACTCTTCTTATTGGGAATCTTTACAAGATCATGCCAATGTGTTGCGTTCTACTAGTTTTGCAACTGGAGATTATCATTATTCTGGCGTTTGGAAAAGCAATACCACGAGTTTCTATGATGCTACAGCTTATTTAACAGGACGCTATGCGACTGACCCCAGTTATGGTGTTAAATTAAACGCTTTGATTAATACGTATAATTTAACGAGATTTGATACACCTTCAACTGGATCAACGAACACAACGACTAGTACAACAATTACTTCAACTACCTCGACGACAACGACTGTTTCATCAAGCAGCAAACAGACTTATAAAGTCGTATCTGGTGACACTTTGTGGGATATTGCCCAAAAATTTGGCATGTCAGTAGATGACCTGATGGCTAAAAATGGCATGTCAATGTCTAATTATTCTTTATTAGTTGGCCAAGAGTTAAATATTTGACGCCGAAGTTAAAAGCAAAGAAAGACATTATTTTAATGCTTCTTTGCTTTTTTTGTGTGAAAAGACGAATTACTCGCCAAAAGTTTCTTATTTGTATTATCATGAATAAGAAACCATATAGAGGAGGAACCATAAATGACACAAATTTATCATTCCATTACTGAATTGATTGGACAAACCCCAATCGTTAAACTGCAACACTTGGTTCCAGAAGAATCGGCAGAAGTCTATGTAAAATTGGAATTTTTTAATCCCGGCGGCAGCGTGAAAGATCGCATTGCATTGAGCATGATTGAAAAAGCAGAAAATGACGGTCTTCTTAAACCGGGCGATACAATCATTGAGGCTACTTCTGGTAACACGGGAATAGGGTTAGCAATGGTAGGAGTTGCTAAAGGATATAAAGTGATTATTGTTATGCCTGAAACCATGAGTATTGAGCGTCGTCTTCTTATGAAAGGATACGGAGCTGAATTAATTTTAACGCCGGGAGCTCAAGGAATGGCTGGATCAATTAAAGAAGCTAGGCGTTTAGCAACTGAAAATGGCTATTTTCTTCCCCTTCAGTTTGAAAATCCAGCTAATCCAATGATTCATGAAAAAACGACGGGGCGTGAAATTCAAGAGGCATTTGGCATCAATGGGTTAGACACTTTCGTGGCTGGTATCGGTACAGGAGGAACGATCTCAGGCGCTGGAAAAGAATTAAAAAGGATTTATCCGGAAATTGAAATCATCGGAGTCGAGCCGGCAGAATCAGCTATTTTAGAAGGGAAAGAAGCAGGTCCGCACAAAATTCAAGGAATTGGTGCAGGCTTTGTGCCTGACACTTTAGATCAAATGATTTATGATAAAGTAGTTGCTGTTACCAGCGATAACGCGATGACGATTGCTAGAAAGGTTGGAACAGCAGAAGGAATTTTGGTGGGCATCTCTTCAGGGGCAGCAATTGCGGTGGCTCTTGAAGAAGCAAAAAGATTAGGCAAAGGCAAAAAAGTATTAGCGATGGTACCTGATAATGGCGAACGGTATTTGTCTACAACTTTGTATCAAGAAAAATAAGTGAAGACATAACAAAATTTTTATGATTAATGGACGTAGGTAGAAGCATTTGTTTCTTATTTACGTCTTTTTTCGTAACTTATAATTGATTTAGAAATTATTTTCATGAAAAGTAGATTTTAAAAAATAAAAATAGTATGATAAGACGAGAACAATAACGTGGGGTGTTAAAAATGGAAAACAAATTATTGGTAGAAGAAATCGTCGAAAAATTAAAAGAAGAAAACATTCGGATCACACCTCAGAGGTATGCAGTGTTAGAGTATTTGATTGAGCATCGGTCTCATCCAACAGCTGATGAAATTTATCGTGCTTTAGCGCCTCGTTTTCCTAATATGAGTGTGGCAACTGTTTATAATAATTTAAGATTGTTTACATCAATTGGTTTTGTACAGGAAATGAAGTATGGAGATGCCTCAAGCCGGTTTGATTTTAGTTCCAAACGCCATTATCATGTGATTTGCGAGAACTGTGGCAAGATTGTTGATTTTCATTATCCCGGATTAGAGGATGTTGAAATGGCAGCAAATCGCTTAACAGAATTTGAAATTAAAGAACATCGTTTAGAGTTATATGGACTATGTCCTGAGTGCCAAAAAGAAACAACAAATTTAGAAAATTTATCATCTGCGCAAGAGGAAAAATAACAAAAAAATTAGTTTGATTATATAGCCCCCAAAAAGAAATAAGGTTCAAAAATTCATTTTTTTTGGGGGTGAAAAAATTTTTTCTTTTTTTCACAAAGGAAAAAGAAAAAGTGACGTTATTCACAAGATGAAAGCGTTAAAATTGGTGTTTTTTTTGTCTAATGAATACGAAACAACAAATAGCAAGTGTTGAATTCACAAGCATAAAACTATTGTATCCGTTTTAATTTTTGATATAATGAGCCTTGTCGAAGGACAAATTGTTAATCGGAGGGATTCACATATGAAAGTTGTAGTAATTGGCTGCACACATGCAGGAACAGCAGCTGTAAAAAGTATCTTAAAAAACCACCCAGAAGCAGACGTTACTGTCTATGAGCGAAACGATAATATTTCCTTTTTATCATGCGGAATCGCATTATACGTTGGTGGTGTGGTAAAAGACCCGGCCGGTTTATTCTATTCTAATCCTGAAGAACTTGCTTCTTTAGGTGCAACTGTGAAAATGGAACATGATGTAACTGACGTAGATACTGAAAACAAAACTGTCACTGCCAAAAATTTAAAAACAGGCGAAGTTGAAACAGTTTCTTATGATAAATTAGTAATGACTACAGGTTCTTGGCCAATCATTCCGCCTATCAAAGGAATTGAATCAAAAAATATTTTATTGTGTAAAAACTATAACCAAGCAAATAAAATCATTGCCCAAGCAGAAGAAGCAAAACGTGTGGTGATTGTCGGTGGAGGTTACATTGGAATCGAATTAGTTGAAGCGTTTGTTGAATCAGGTAAACAAGTTACTTTGATTGATGGACTAGATCGGATTCTGAATAAATACCTTGACAAACCATTTACAGATGTATTGGAAAAAGAGTTAGTAGACCGAGGAGTTACCTTGGCTTTAGGCGAAAATGTCACTGAATTTATTGCAGATGAAGATGGAAAAGTAAAACAAGTGGCTACATCTAACGAAACGTTTGATGCAGATATGGTTATCCTTTGTGTAGGTTTTAGACCAAATACGACGTTGATCGAAGGAAAAGTAGATACATTGCCTAACGGAGCAATTAAAGTGAATGAATATATGCAAACAAGTAATCCGGACATATTTGCTGCTGGTGATTCTGCTGTTGTAAATTATAATCCAAGTGGTACGCAAAATTATATTCCATTAGCGACAAATGCTGTTCGTCAAGGGTTACTTGTAGGAAATAATTTAACTGAACATAAAGTGGCTTATCGTGGAACGCAAGGAACTTCTGGACTTTATCTATTTGGCTGGACAATCGGTTCAACTGGTGTAACTAAAGAAAGTGCGGCAATGAATAATTTAGAAGTACAGGCAACAATTTTTGAAGATAATTATCGTCCAGAATTTATGCCGACAAATGAAAAAGTCATGATGGAATTAGTATATGAAAAAGAAACAAAGCGTATTGTCGGTGCTCAATTTATGTCAAAATATGACATTACTCAGTCGGCAAACACGCTGTCGCTTGCTATTCAAAATAAAATGACCGTCGAAGATTTAGCAATTTCTGATTTCTTCTTCCAACCACATTTTGATCGCCCTTGGAACTACTTGAATTTGCTTGCACAAGCGGCACTTGAAGAAATGGAAACAGTGCAATAGTCTCTTTTAAATGCTCGTAAAATTATTGATTTAAAAGGAATTTAAAATTTTTTAGGGAGTGGAGCAATCCACTCCTTTTTCTGCAAAAAGGAAAAATCATTGGGAGGAATTTTTTGTCATGATGTACTCCATATATTATTTAAAAGAAGAGGAACAGGATGGACGATTTCAAACGTATTGAAAAAATTTGACCATGTATATGGTTTAATTCTTTATCAAAAAGAAGATCATTGTGTAGTAACGATGGTTGACAAATTAGGAGCTGGTTCTAGTCAATATTCAAACGGTGCTTTTTCAAAGGTTAAGACAGAGAAACTAAATGTGCTGAGCGAAGTTCTTTTCCATACTAAATTTGAATACCATAAAAACAGCAGCTGCAATTTATCAAAAATCATTTGTCAATTAGGTGAAGGAAAACATGGTCGAGAATACTTGAATCTCATCATGAACGGATATAAAGGTGTACTGAATTGTCCGGTTGTTGAAATATTGGATTCTTTAAAGACAGCACTTTATACTTGCCAAGTAAATATCTTTAATCATACGATGAATGTAGAACTTATAAAAAAGGTATCAGAAACAGTAATTGTTCATTTAAAACCTAAAATTGAAGGAGCAAAAGAGTTTTATCAACATCTGCTCAATGCTCGTAAAGAAGAAAATGAAAAACACAATCAAGCTTTTGAACATGCTTTTAATTATTATCTCAAATGAAAATCAGAGAAGAAAAAGACTGGTAAAGACCCGGAATTTTCTGAATGGGAGGTGTCCATTGATTATGCAATGAATTTTGCAGAAGATCCGCGTACACCAGAATCCTTTAAAGTAAGTCAAATGAACCAGCATACTTTTAGGATCTTTTCATCGGCAGAAAAGCCAAAGCTAGAAGAAACACTAAATGTTCTATTATTTGATTGGAAGTTTTCTCGCCTAAATAAGGAAAAAAAGCAGTTAACTGAATTAGTACAAAAAGCAAATAAAGAGATGAAATCGCCAGTAACGAAAAAGAGTGAAATGTTTTTCTTGCAAAGATAGTTGTATGAATTGAAGTTGATGGTATTTTAGTTATAACTTTTATGATTAAAATAGGACGAATGTTTTTTAGTAGAAAAGTTTTAAATTAAAAACAGTAGTTAGTTTTGGAAAAACTTTTTGTTGTTATCGTAAATGTAATTAGTTGTCTTAGAATAGTTTTTCTGACAAAATAACTATAGGATGATGAGTGAGACAATGGCTTTAGGTCAATTAATTTAGTAAAGAGGGACGATCGAATGGAAAAAGAATATTTTGTTCAACAGGCAGCTTTTCTTAAAGACTATAAAAAATTAGCTAATGAAGAAAATATTGAAGTGGATGTTTTGGCAGATCAAGTGATCAGTCAGTTGAATAAAACACAACAAGACTATTACACTATGGACACAAAGAAATCAAAAGATGGCATTGCTCATCGTTTTCCTTTTAGTCGTCGAATTTATTCTGACGAAAATGATGGTACAATTAATACAGAATATACTTATGAAGGAGAACCATATATTTTACAGACCGAAGAAGATCGTTGATTTTGTTTGTAATAAGAGCAATCAATAATCAGCAATAAAAATAAGAGAAAGTAGTTCCCGACCAATTCGTTTCAGAAAATAGGATGATCTTGAAAATTGGTAAATCCATTTTTAGATCGTCTTATTTTTTGTTTCAAATTCTCGGGTTATTTATTCCGAAAAGTGAAAAAATATTAAAAATAATTTATCCAATAACTAATATTAAATAGAATGTTAAAAAAGCTCCCTTGCTTCGTACCAATTTTTTACGTATACTGAATTCGAAGTGAGGGAAAAGACATGTTGAACTTAGAAAACTATTTGAAATCAGGTCAAACGATTATATCCAATCTATTATTAAAAAACTATCATCGAATCGGACTCCAATCAGAAGAGTTTTTATTTATTTTGCAGCTGCATATGGCTCAACTTGAAGGGGATTATTTTCCTGATTTACAGATGATTGCATTAAATATGGGAGTGAAACAAGAACGAATCTATCAAATTTTAAATCAATTGATCAGTAATGGTTTTATAAAAATTGATACTGCGATCATTGATAGGAAAAAAGTCGACCGGTATAATTTATACCCTTTATATGAGCTTTTAGGAAACTTTCTAGAAAATCAAAAGCAAAAGCAAGAAAAATTAAGTCAAGAAAAAGAAGTTCAATCGGTTTATCAGCTGTTTGAGCAAGAATTTGGTCGACCGCTATCAGCCATTGAGTTTCAACGTATTGGGCAATGGCTAGAAGAAGACCATTATCAACCAGAAATATTAAAACTTGCTTTACGAGAAGCGGTGTTGAATCAAGCTTACAGTTTTAACTACGTTGATCGCATTTTGCTGTCTTGGGAAAGAAAAAACTTAAAAACCAAACAACAAGTTGAAGAAGAGCAAAAAAGACGCAAACAGCAATTGCTGCAAAAAGAGGTGGAGGCTGCAAGCATGCAGTCAGAAACCTTACCGAAAGTTTCATTGAAAAATTGGCTGGAGGAATAATATGTTAAGTAGACAAAAGACGATGTTAGCCATTGAAAAGATGTATGAAATGTTTCCTAAAGCACACGGAGAATTACAACATCAAAACCCTTATGAATTATTGATTGCTGTCATATTAAGTGCGCAAGCAACAGATGTTTCTGTAAATAAAGCAACGCCTGCTTTATTTCAAGCTTTTCCAACACCCGAAAGTTTAGCAGTGGCTTGTGTGGATGAGATTATTCCAAAAATCAAAACAATTGGTCTATATCGAAATAAAGCAAAAAATATCAAAGCATGTGCGCAACAACTGCTTCAACGTTTTAACGGTCAAGTTCCTCAAACAAGAGAAGAATTAATTTCTTTGCCGGGCGTAGGAAGAAAAACTGCAAACGTTGTGTTGGGAGATGCTTTTGGTATTCCTGCTATTGCAGTAGATACACATGTTGAACGAGTAACGAAGCGCTTACGAATATGTAAATTAAATGCTTCAGTAGTAGAAGTAGAAGAAACATTGATGCGTAAAGTTCCCAAAGAATTATGGATAAAAACGCATCATACGCTTATTTTTTTCGGGCGTTACCATTGTACTGCTAGAAATCCGCATTGCAAAATATGCCCTTTATTAGAGATGTGTCAAGATGGAAAAAATAGATTAAAAGCGAAAGAAATTTTGTAAAAAAGTAAGCCAAGACAACTAAAAATAAGATGTTCTGTTTGTAGTTGTTTTGGTTTGTTTATGAAAAAATACATAATGCGTGAGGCTTAAAATAGGAAAAACGCAGCTGATTTTAACGCAGCTGCGTTTTTTTCTAATCTCTAGAAAATATGAAGCTCATTATTACAAAAATCAAGAATCAAACGCTGCAAATATAAAAGTGGAGTGTTTGATTTTGATACGGTTCAGGAAGCTCATAAATTTAAGTTCCTGAAGAGATTGAATGATTGGTCGATTGGTTAGAATTTGCCTGACTTTCTGAATTTTTTTGAGTTGGCGGTAATGACGATGAGGCCGTTTCTGACGACGTATTGGTTGTTTTCGGTGTTTCAGATTCAGAAGTAGATGAAGGCGAATTGCTCTTGTTTTGACTACTTGAACTTAGTGCTTCTGACGATGTTTCTACGGTTGATTCACTGGTGGCGCTATTTGTTTCTGATAGTGTCGTTGTTGATGTGGTTGTCCAGTTATCTGCTGGCTGCATTACAGAAGACGATGGAATTGTTGGTGAAGGAGCCGTCATTTGTGGAGTATTTTGATCTTTATAGTACAATTCTCCACCGGAGCGAATGAGACCATCTGGGAGTTTCCAATCATTATTTTCTACGTTTGCTGATACGTATTGCATCAATTCGCGATAAATGTCTGAAGCTACATGAGACGAAGCCGAAGTAACTGGTGTCATTTTCTTATTGTAACCTGTCCAAACAGAAATAGCATAGTTTGGTGTATAACCGGCAAATAAAATATCTGGATAAACGCCATTAGAAGTTCCTAATTTGGCATATTCTTCATCTGTATAATTTGACGTGCCAGTTTTTCCAGCTTGGTAAAGACCAAAAATCTGAGCATTTGTACCAGTTCCTTTTGTAATGGTGTCTTTAAGTATGTCAGTGACCATGTAAGCAGTCTCTGGTGACATGGCAATATGAGAGTCAGGACTGTAACTTTCTTCTGTACCATCTTGAAAAACAATTTTATTAACGTATTGAGGCTTGTAGTACGTACCGCCATTTGCAAATGCTGCATAAGCAGCAGCGATTTTTAAGGAAGAGGCGCCATATTTTGTATCATCTTGCTTTTCCGTATTGCTGGAAATTGCATTGGATTGATGGATCGTACTGTATTCAATTCCTAAGTTTTTTAAAAATGCACTTACTTTTTCTGAGCCGACTTCATTAAATAGTTTAACAGCTGGGACATTTCTTGAAAGATATAAAGCTTGTCGCAATGTGAGCATACCAAAGTAGCGATTGTCCCAGTTTCCTACCGGAGTAGAAGTTCCTTCATAATTATAAGGAGCGTCACTAATCATGCGTCCAGTAGAATATTTTAAATATTCAAATGCAGGTCCATAGTCAGTGATCGGTTTCACGGTAGAACCAAAGTCACGAGAAGTATTTACGGCCAAGTTCATCCCAAAAGAAACATCATCTGCAACATGCCGGCCACCAATTTGTGCTTTTACCTGCCCTGTATGGACATCAATTAAAGTAGTAGCTACTTGCATCTGATCATCTGGGTAATGGACATAATTATCCGTGTTGACAATCTCATACAGGTGTTTTTGTGCACCTAAGTCTAAATTAGTGTAAATAGCGAGCCCATCAGTAAAAACATTTTTATTTGTTTTTTCTTGCACCTCGTTAATAACTTCTTTTACATAATTGTCAACAATTTTAGAATTGTCATCTTCTTTTTTCATTTCTTGTAATCCGTTATCTATCGGAGTATTCACAGCATTATCATATTCCGTTTGAGAGATTTTTTCGTTTTGTAGCATTGTGTATAAAACAGTGTTGCGGCGTTTTTTAGCTTGTTCTGGATGTTGATAAGGATCATAAGCAGAAGGAGCTTGTGGCATTCCAGCTAACAAAGCCGTTTGTGGCAGGGAAAGTTCTGCTAATTTTTTGCCAAAATATATTTCTGATGCAGTTTCCATTCCGTACAGCCCATTAGCCATATATACTTTATTTATATAGTAAGTGAGTATTTCCTGCTTTGATTTTTTCTGTTCTAATTTTACAGCTAACCAAGCTTCTTGCGCTTTTCGCTTAAGTGTTTGATCAGAAGCGTTCGTGGAGAAGAAGGAAAGTTTAATTAATTGTTGTGTCAATGTACTTCCTCCTTGAAGTCCTCCGGAAGTTAAATTAGATAAGGCAGAACCGATGATACGTATAGGGTCAATTCCAATATGTTTATAAAATCGGCGGTCTTCAACAGACACAATTGCATCTTCTAATGTTTTAGGTAATTCATTGGCTGTGATTTTTTCTCTTTTTTCTGCCCCTAAATCTTCAAACAATTCACCATCTTGTGTGTAAAGCTTAGAAGAGACCGTTGCATCGAGTGCACGATCGGTTAATTTAGGTGCATCTTTTGCATAGAACCAAAAAAGACCGACACCTGCTAGAAAAACTACACATATGAAGGATAATAGAATTAAAAAAATTCTTGTCAAAAGACCACTTTTCTTTTTTTTGTTATCTTTTCCCACATTTTTTTTTCTTATTTGATTCGTTTTTTTGGAAGGGGGACTTTTTCGTCTAGAAGTTCTTGTTTGTTCATTGGACATTCTTATGTTCTCCTTCACTATTTAATGTTGATAAGTATTGATCCACCGCTTTTAAATAAGGAATGCGCGGGGAAAAACCCGGTTGAATTTCAATGCCCAATTCTTCGATTAGCGAAAGAGGAAGAGATTTTCTTCCTTGTTCTTTTTGGGCGTGCCAGTAATGAATTAGATGTGTACTATCTAAATAAAAGCAGCGTTTTAATGAAGAAAACCATAAAAGAACAAAACAAATTCCATGTTGTTGTAGGCAAACTTTCATATGATTGATCTGATGCTCATGGAAATTTTTGAAAGGAAATGATGATTTATTCCTTGTCTCTTTTGCTTCAAAATCTAAATAGAATCCTCGATATACACCGTTATAATCTGTTGTAGAAGCTTGAGAAAAATATGCTTCTTTAATAACAGCGGCGCTACGTCGAGGATAGTCTACTTTAACAATTTGAATAGGGGTTGGTTTTTTGTGAATAACAGCTAACTGATGTGTTAAATAGTATTTGTTGCTATCATTAATTGCTTCTTCAAAACGCATCCCTCGATTGCCAAATTCAATGGGTGTTTCTCTTTTTTCTTGAATTTTTTCTTTTAAAGAGGCATTCTTATTGTATGGTTGACCGTTTGGATAGCGTAAAGCCATTTTAATCACACTCCTAGCTTATATTATAGCAAAAAAGGAACAAGAAGGAAAAGGAAACTCTAATGGATAGTTTAAAAGTTATTTATATTTCAGGATATAGAAGTTTTGAACTCGGTATTTTTAAGGAAAATGATCCTAAAATAACGGTTATTAAAAAAGTCTTAAAAAAAGAAATACAACAATTAGTGGAAGAAGGTCTGGAATGGGTTCTCACAAGTGGTAATCTTGGGATAGAGTTATGGGTAACAGAAGCAGTAACTAAGTTGAAAGACGACTATCCTGAGTTAAAACTAGGCATTATTTATCCGTTTAAAGGATTTGGCCATAATTGGAAAGAAAGCAATCAAGAAAAGAAAAGACTTTCACAACAAATAGCAGATTATGTTGACGCAGTGAGTCATGAGGGGTATCATTCTCCTGATCAATTCAAAAATCATACCTGTTTTTTACTTGAACATACCCAAGGATGTTTACTGATTTATGATCCGGAATTTCCCGGAAAAACACAGTATTTTTTAAGAGATGCACAAACATATCAACAAAAACATTCTTATGAAATTCGGATGATTGGTATGGATGATTTACAAAATTTCAGTGAATAATTGAGATAGTGTTTGATTTATGTACTTTTTTCCTATACAATGGTGAAAGTAGAAGTGTTATTATTGTAAATGAAAACTAGAGGTGTAGATATGGCGAACTTGGTTTATAGTCCTAAAGACATTTTGCAACAAGAATTCAAGACGAAGATGCGCGGCTATGATCCCATTGAGGTAGATGAATTCTTAGACAATATCATCAAAGATTATGAAACTTATAGCAAAGAACTCCTTGCTTTACAAGAAGAAAATGATAAATTGAATGCAAAAATTGCACAATTGTCAAAAACACAAGGAGCGACTAAAACGCGTATGCAGCAAGTTGAAACACCAAAGAGTACAGCGGTAACAAACTTTGATATCTTGAAACGGTTGTCAAATCTTGAACGTGAAGTTTTTGGAAAAAAATTAAATCAACAATCATCTGCTGTGAAAGTCTCTCAGCCAAATCCAAATAACTACACAACTGCAAGTGATGATGATAACGAAAAAACACGTCAATTTTAACAATTGACGAATACTTTGCGGTTTTCGGGTAATCGCGGTCTGACTTGAACAGGCTGAGGAAAGTCCATGCTCGCACAGGCTGTGATGCCTGTAGTGTTCGTGCTTAGCGAAAAAATAAGCTAAGGGACTCTTTTTAGAGTAACGGCAGGAAAACAAGCTAAGGCTTAGCTATGCTTAAGTATCCTTGAAAGTGCCACAGTGACGAAGCAAATAAGGAAACTTATTTGGTGGAACGCGGTAAACCCCTCGAGCGAGCAACCCAAACAATGGTAGGGGCACTTTTTGTTAGAAATAAAGAACAAGACAAAAAGGCAGATTAACTGCAGATAGATGGTTACCACGCTGCTTTTTCTCCCTGGAAAGGCAGCGTACAGAACATGGCTTATAGAAAACCGCAATAAAACAGGGACCTTCCAACCAAGTTGTGAAGGTTTTTTAACGTAACAGGTCTATTCTTCTATTGAGTAAAAAATGAGTGTAGAGAATACAATAAAAAATGATGAGTCATTTTTGTTTGGAGATTATTAAAGCTGGACGATTGCGTTCAGCTTTTCTTATAAGTAAGGAGATTGGCATGGATATAAAAAGAGAATTTAATCTTGTAGCAACAGCTGCAAGTGGGTTAGAAGCCCTTGTTGGCAAAGAACTGCGTGATTTAGGAATTAACTGTCAAGTGGAAAATGGTCGAGCACGATTTAAAGGAACAATGGAAACGATTGCTACAACTAATTTGTGGTTGCGAACGGCAGATCGGGTAAAAATTGTAGTGGGTGAGTTTGATGCGTTGACGTTTGACGAATTATTTGAAAAAGTAAAAGCTTTGCCTTGGGAGGATTTCCTTCCTCTAGATGCAGAATTTCCTGTAGCAGGAAAATCAATTAAATCAAAATTGTACAGTACACCCGATTGTCAGGCAATTACGAAAAAAGCCATTGTTGAACGATTGCGTACCTATTATCATCGTCCCTCTTCTGTTCCTTTGACAGAAACCGGTGCTCATTTTCAATTAGAAGTCGCCTTATTAAAAGATCATGTTATGGTTACTTTAGATACCACTGGTTCTAGTTTGTTTAAACGAGGCTATCGTTTGGAAAAAGGTGGTGCGCCTTTAAAAGAAAATATGGCAGCAGCGTTAGTCATGTTAACGAATTGGCGCAAAGATCGACCGTTTTACGATCCGGTATGTGGTTCAGGAACAATTTGTATAGAAGCTGCTTTAATTGGGCACAATATTGCTCCCGGATTTAATCGTGAATTTGCCTGCGAAACGTGGGACTGGTTCAGTAAAGAAATAATGGAAAATATCCGAGCGCTAGCAGAAGAAAAAGCAGATTACGATGTTGAATTGGATATTACAGGTTCTGATATTAATGGACGTATGATTGAAATTGCAAAAGCAAATGCGCAAGAAATCGGATTAGGTTCCTCTATTACCTTTAAGCAACAAGCAGTTAAGGATTTTAAAACAGAAAAAGAGTATGGAGTCATTGTAGCAAACCCTCCCTATGGTGAACGTTTAGGTGAAGAAAAAGCGGTTCATCGTTTATATGAAGAGATGGGTGAAGTCTTTCGTCCACTAGAAACATGGAGTAAGTACATTTTAACAAGTGATCTTGCATTTGAAGAATATTATAAGCAAAAAGCCACTAAAAAACGTAAACTGTATAACGGTGCTTTGCGCACGGACTTCTTTCAATATTGGGGGAAACGTCCACCAAGAAAAGGTGAAACAAGATAAAAAAATGGATGTTTGGGGGAAGACAGGATGAAGGAACATGAATTTTTGAAAGAACTAAAAGGAATCAATCTTTTACAACAAGCTTTAGGTATTTTAAACTGGGATATTCAAACGGGAATTCCTGAAAAAGCTAGTAAATGAACGCAGCGAAGTAAATAGATATCTTTACCTTCTTTATTTTTCAAAAAAAATTGGACCAAAAATAAAAGAAGCTACCCATTATTTTTCTAAACATCCCAATGAATTGTCTATGACTGGGAAAATTATATTTGAAAAGGTAAAAGAAGAGTATAATCAAGAGTGTAAAGTACCAGAAAAGTGGCTAACTGCATTGACAACTGCTACTACCACTGCATACATGCAGTGGCAGCGAGCACGCCAAACGAAAAAATTTGCAGATTTTCAAGAAGCATTATCTAAAAATATCCAGCTAACAAAGCAATTGCTTTTGCTTCCTTATTGAAAAAAAGAAGAAGCAACAGCTTATGATGTGTTGCTTAATCAGTATGAACCGGGCATGACAGTTGAAATCTTAGATCGTGTTTTTCAGCAACTGAAAGAAGGCATATTTACGATTAGAAAAACGCTAAAAGAAAAAGGACATGAAACAGATCCAACATTTCTTTTTCGAAAAATGACTAAGGCGCAACAAAAAAGATTTGTTACAAGCGTGATCAAGCAATTAGGCTATGATTTTTCAAGAGGGCGCTTAGATGATACGATTCATCCATTATGATTGGAATCAATCATAATGATGCACGAATTACTACACGTTGGAACAAATATGATTTTAAAATGGCTATTTTTGGGGTGATTCATGAAGCCGGTCATGTATCTATGAACAAGGAATTAATGAGACGTTTGCCTATACACCAATTTATCAAGGAGCTTCAATGGGAATCCACGAGTCGCAATCTTTATTTAACGAACTTATTATTGGCAGCAATCATAATTTTTGGAAGAAGCAGTACCCATATTTTCAAGAGTGTGCTCAAGGAACGTTTGATGATATCTCGTTTCCCATTTTTTATCGTTCTTTAAATCAAACAAAGGCTAGTTTAATTCGCATTGAAGCGGATAGTTTAACTTATCCGCTTCACATCATCATCCGCTACGAGATTGAGAAAACGATTTTTAATGAGGAGATTGATGTGGCACAACTGCCTGCTATTTGGAATCAAAAATACGAAGAATATTTTGGAATTTGTCCAAAAAATGATTTAGAAGGTATTTTACAAGATGTACATTGGGCTGGAGCTAGTTTTGGCTATTTTCTATCTTATGCTTTAGGCTATATGTATGCAGCACAACTGCTGCATGCGCTAGAACAAGACATGTCCATTGATGAAGTTTTAGCTTCGAATAATTATTTCCCAATTAAAGAATGGATGCGAAAACATATTCATCAATACGGTGCTTCAAGAAAACCAACGCAATTGATCTTTGATGCGACAAAAGAGGAACTAAACCCCCGATATTTAATTGACTACATGAAAAAGATTTATTTTTCTGTCTATCAAGTGTAAGAAACGTTTGCATAATAAAGAAGTCGGGTTAGATTAGCTAGAATTAAATTGAAGTTAAACAAGCGAAGCTTAAAAAATAAACTGGAACGATAGTCAGAAAAAATCTAATATTGTTCCATTTTTTAAGTTTTGAATATATTACTTGCCTATACAAAATTAAACCGGAAAAATCCTATTAAAAAGAAAAGGAATTCAGACGACAAAGAATCTTAGGTTGAAAAAACTATTTTTTCTCTAGGATTCTTTTTTGGTTTTAGGTGAAACCTAAAAAGTCCACTTGGTGAAGTGTGCGCACACCTCTGATGCTTGTCCTTTCATTTTTTTATTTCACTCAGCTTCTCTTTAGCAGTTATTCTTTTTATTTAGAAAACAGTCCATTTTGATCGTTCAGGCTAGTTTTTTAAGGTATTCAAGAAAAAGTTGTTTTTAAGAAAAGACCATGTGTTAGAGTATTGATTGTAAGAAAATAACAAAGGAAGAAGGTAATTAGTGAAATCTTTTAAAAAATCAATTATTTAGGACTCATAGTTCTTAACTCAGGTACAACTGTTAATGCGTTTGCTTCTGAAACTAATAAGAAAGAAATTGTTGACCTAGAAGTAAACGAAAATAATTTTGAAGCTGCTCAATCTTCAATAGAACAGTTAAAGAAAATTGGATAACTGATTCTGAGATTAATGAATACCTAAACACTGGTAAAATAGGAGGGCTTTATAGTATGGTGAAACATATGATGCAGATGGAAATTTGATAACAAATGGTCAAAGTAGAATTAAAAGAGGAAAGCTTAACTGGGCAGTAAAAGCTATTAGAAAAGAATATAATAAGATTTCTAAACCTGTTAAAAATTTAATAATACTTAGCTAGTCACTTTTCTATTTAAATGGCAAAAATTTTCAGCATTAAATGACAAAAGTTACCAAAAAACTAATAAGCGCTTGTTTTTCCATTTTTGACAAATAACGATAAATAGTGGATCTTGAGACGTTCCAACGTTCCGCAATCGTCTAGGCCGTCCAGCTTTCTAGCGCATCAAAATCAGTCTTATTTCTTTTGTTTCAAGCGCTTTTTTCTATTCGTCTTTATAAGTGTTGTTTTTTTTTTGAGCTTTTGCAAATGTTGAAAAGCACGAAAGAGATTAAGCAGAACTAAAGAAACAGCAAGCACAATAGGAAGCCAAATCAAGTAGATTGGGTATCCTAGTTTAGCTGATAATTGTTTTGAGGAGATATGATTCATTTCTATTAATGCTTGCTGCCATGTTTGGAGATTAAAAACAAGCATGAATCCTGAAATAAGAAGAAGGATGAACTCTAAATAGTGAATCGTTTTTTTTCTACGTATATACGAAAAAACTAGATAGAGAACCCATAAAAAAATAGGAACGCCAAAAACAAAATAAATATTAAGCATGTTATACCTCCTTTTTGACAATCATACTTCAAATAATATAAATTTGAAAATGATAGCTTCGCCACTTACGATTTTTAACATGAGACTAGATTAAGACAATAAAGAGAAGACGTATGACTCGTTATATAGAACTAATTTGATTTGCTTTTGTATTTTTTTCAGTAGTAACTTTCAATCTTTTCGATTATCTGCGAATACTGAAAAGATGAGTCATTTATTATTTCAGGAATAGTGGTTTTGTATTCGTTTATTTTTTATAACAATCAAGCAATTTATTTTCTGATGTGTTATAATGCGAAAGTCGTATAAAAAGAAAGAGAAGAGGTGCTTAAATGAACGGTTTTGAACAATTTCATTTTAAAACATATATAAATGAGGCTTTAATCGAAAAGGGCTTTAATCAACCAACGCAAGTACAAGAAAGATTAATTCCTTTAATTATAAAAGGTAAAAATATTATCGGTCAATCACGGACAGGTTCTGGCAAAACCCACACATTTTTACTTCCTTTATTTCAAAAAATAAATGCAGAAAAAGAAGAAGTACAGGTAGTAATTACTGCACCTAGTCGTGAACTAGCTACACAAATTTATGAAGCAGCTAACCAAATTGCTAAATTTTCAGTTCCTGAAATAAGAGTAACAAATTTTGTAGGTGGAACAGACAAGCAACGTCAATTAAGTCGGTTAAACTATCAGCAACCGCATATAGTTGTGGGAACGCCGGGAAGAATTTTAGATGTGATGAATGAACAAGCATTAAAAATTCATACTGCTTTTGCTTTTGTTGTAGATGAAGCAGATATGACTCTTGATATGGGCTTTTTAAGTGAAGTGGACCAAATTGCTAGTCGGTTACCAGAAAAATTACAATTTTTAGTTTTTTCGGCGACTATTCCAGAAAAGTTACGTCCGTTTTTACGTAAATATATGGAAAATCCGATAATGGAAGAAATTGAATCAAAAGCTGTAATTTCAGAAGATGTTGAAAATTGGTTGATTTCAACTAAAGGAAAAGATAAAAATCAGGTGATCCATCAACTTTTAACTATTGGGCATCCATACCTTGCAATCGTTTTTGCAAATACCAAACAACATGTCGATGAGATTGCGGATTATTTGAAAAATCAAGGTCTAAAAGTTGCTAAAATTCATGGCGACATCACCCCAAGAGAAAGAAAACGGGTCATGCGTCAAATTCAAAACTTGGAGTATCAATACGTTGTTGCAACTGATTTAGCTGCTCGTGGGATTGACATCGAAGGAGTTTCTCACGTGATTAATGCTGAAATTCCAGATGATTTAGATTTTTTTATTCATCGTGTGGGACGAACAGGACGAAAGGGTCTTAAAGGAACAGCGATTACTTTATATTCACCAAGTGATGAATCAACCATTGACAGCATTGAAAAACTAGGAATAGCGTTTGAACCAATGGAAATTAAAAATGGACAACTCGTGAATACTTATGATCGTAATCGCCGAATAAAGCGAGAAAAATCAAGAGATGTTCTTGATCCTGCATTGATTGGTTTAGTGAAAAAGAAAAAGAAAAAAATCAAACCGGGGTATAAAAAGAAAATCAATTGGGCGATTGCAGAAAAAAATAAAAAAGACCGTAAGTTAGAACGTCGACAACAATCAAGAGCAGCTAGAAAAAACAAAAAAAATTCCCATAAGTAGATTTTAAGTAAAAAAATCTTTTAGCTGTTGTTAAAGCCAAAGAAATTTGCAAACGAATTTTTACAAATTTCTTTGGCTGTTTTTTAGTTATTTTTGCTAAGCGGCTACGTTTTAGAGATTTCTTCAATCAACTGCTTCTTCATCCCGACACAAGGAAGACCGTCCTCTATAAAAGGTTTTGTGCAAACTTGATATCCTTGTTTACTATAAAACTCAAGAGCGGTTTTTTCTGCAACAAGATAACTTTCTATGAAACCTTCTTGCTTGGCTTTTTCTTCCGCTAACAGTAATAAGCGACTGCCAAAGCCTTGGTGTCGATAATCTTTAGCCACACAAAAACGATCAGGTTGAAAACAAGCGGCAGATTTTTTCTTATAACGCAAAGTAGCAACAGGCGTAGCTGCATTCATTAAAAGAAAGTAATGATAATCGGTATTTTTTTCATCAAATTCTAGTTTCGGAGAAATTCCTTGTTCAAGCACGAATACTTGGTAACGCAGATAAAAACTTGCTCCGCGTATCCATTCTTGATTTCCAAAATATTCTTGTATCATTTGTTCTCCTTTCTTAACTTTAAAAGAATCATAACAAAAATGAATGGCAAATGAAATAGGTGTAAATCAAAAGAAAACATTCAAAAGTTATTGACAGAACAAAAAGGAATACGTATACTGGTATGGTATAAAAAGGACATGGTTTGGTTAGAGAAGACTTACAGAAAATTCTTTCTAGGCTGGAAAAAGAATAGTCAACAAATTAAACTGCTCCCTTTTTCATTGATAGAAATATCAACGCCACTCAGCGTTATTGAGTTTAAGAGGTAATGATCAGACATCATTGCAACCAAGGTGGTACCGCGAGTTTTCGTCCTTGGCTGTGAGGATGTTTTTTTGTTGTTTAACAAAGAAGAAAGAAGGTCGTAAAATGAAAAAATTAAGCAGTGCACAAGTTCGGCAAATGTTTTTAGAATTTTTTCAATCTAAAAGGCATATCATTGAACCCAGCGCATCATTGATTCCAGTCAATGATCCAACATTGTTGTGGATTAACTCTGGCGTTGCAACATTAAAAAAATATTTTGATGGTTCCGTCGTTCCCGAAAATCCAAGAATTACAAATGCGCAAAAATCTATTCGTACGAATGACATTGAAAATGTTGGAAAAACAGCTCGTCACCATACAATGTTTGAAATGTTAGGAAATTTTTCTATAGGAGATTATTTCAAAAAAGAAGCGATTCACTGGGCTTGGGAGTTTCTAACGAGTCCTAAATGGATGGCGTTTGACCCTGAGAAGTTATATGTGACTGTTTATCCAAAAGATACTGAGGCAAAACGTATCTGGCATGAAGAAGTTGGATTACCACTTGATCATATTATTGATGTGGAAGATAATTTCTGGGATATTGGCGCTGGTCCTTGTGGTCCGGATACCGAAATTTTTTATGATCGTGGTCAAACTTATAATAATTTGGCAGAAGACGATCCAGAAAACTATCCGGGAGGCGAAAATGAAAGATATTTGGAAATTTGGAATTTAGTGTTTTCTGAATTTAACCATAAATCAGACCATACATTTGACCCGCTGCCTCATAAAAACATTGATACGGGTATGGGGCTTGAGCGAATGGTTTCAATTATTCAAGATGCACCGACTAACTTTGAAACTGATTTATTTTTACCAATTATTCATGCGGTAGAAAAATTAAGTCAACAAGTTAAATACGGGAAAGAATCGGTAACGGATGTTTCATACAAAGTAATCGCCGATCATATTCGTGCATTATCTTTTGCAATCGGAGATGGTGCTCTTCCTTCAAATGAAGGTCGCGGGTATGTTCTTCGTCGCTTGTTGCGTCGAGCAGTTATGCATGGAAAAAAGTTAGGAATTGAAAAAGCGTTCTTATATGAACTTGTTCCAGTCGTAGGTGAAATCATGGTAAGCTACTATCCTGAAGTCCTTCAACAAAAAGAGTTTATCGAAAAAGTTATTCGTACGGAAGAAGAACGGTTTAATGAAACGATCAACGAAGGTTTGGAAATTTTAAATCAAGTAATTGCTGAAGTTAAAAAAGTAAATGGCACTACACTTTCTGGAAAAGATATTTTTAAATTATATGATACTTACGGATTTCCAGTAGAATTAACGGAAGAAGTAGCTGAAGACAAAGGACTAAAAGTAGATCATACGGGCTTTGAAAAAGAGATGGAAGTTCAAAGGCAGCGTGCGCGTTCTGCTCGCAGTACAGAAAAATCAATGGGTGTTCAGTCTGCTTTATTAACGGATATTAAAGTTGAAAGCAAATTTATTGGTTATGATCATGTTGAATCAGATAGTGAATTGCTAGTCATCATCAAAGAAGAATCATTAGTGAATGAAATATCAGAAGGTCAAGCCCAATTGATTTTTGACCAAACACCATTTTATGCTGAAATGGGTGGACAAGTAGCAGATCAAGGGTGGATCGTCGCTTCTTCTGGCGAAATAGTGGCAAATGTAGTTGATGTCCAAAAATCCCCAAATGGACAATTTATGCATACGGTTGACGTTTTATCTGCTATCAAAGAAGGCGAAACTTACCATTTATTAGTTAACGAGCCAATGAGAAATCGAATTATTAAAAATCATACAGCGACTCATTTATTGCATAAAGCATTAAAAGAAGTATTAGGACAACATGCCAATCAAGCAGGTTCGCTAGTAGCACCCGGACATTTGCGTTTTGATTTTACACATTTTGGTCGAGTAACGTCGAATGAGTTAGAGCGGATGGAACGAATTGTTAATGAAAAAATTTGGGAAGCTATTCCAGTTGAAACAATTGAAACAGATATTGATACGGCAAAAAATATGGGTGCGATGGCATTATTTGGCGAAAAATATGGTCGAAAAGTACGTGTGGTGAATGTCGGCGGATGGTCAATCGAACTTTGTGGAGGAACACATGTTGTAAATACAGAAAATATTGGTATCTTTAAGATCGTTTCTGAATCCGGTATTGGCGCAGGCATTCGTCGAATCGAAGCCGTTACAAGTAAAGAAGCTTATGATTTATTAGAAGCAGAAGAAAGACAATTAAAAGAAGTAGCTGCGATTGTAAAATCTCCTCAATTAAAAGAAGTGACAGCAAAAACGGAACAGTTGCAACAACAGTTAAAAGAGTTACAAAAAGAAAATGAACAGTTAGCAAGCAAATTAGCGAACCAACAAGCTGATGATATTTTTAAAAATGTAGAAACAGTCAATGGAAAAACGATCATCACTGCGAAAGTAAAAGTAAAAGAGATGAATCAATTGCGTCAATTAGCGGATCAATGGAAACAACAAGCTGTTTCTGATGTTCTTGTGTTGGCTAATGAGCAAGAAGGAAAAGTTGGTTTGTTAGTCGCTATGTCCAAAGAGGCCAATGATTTTGGGTTAAAAGCAGGTGACTTGGTCAAAACAATTGCGCCAAAAGTAGATGGTGGCGGTGGCGGTCGTCCTGATATGGCACAAGCAGGCGGAAAAAATCCGTCAGGTATCCCAGCTGCTCTTGTAGCAGCAAAAACTTGGTTGGAAAATCAATAAATTATAATCGTAATAATTGATTTAAAAATCATGCGAGCAGAAAAAAGTATGTTTTTTGACATTTTTGATTTTTAAAAAGTAGAATTTAAGCCGAATTTTCCAATTTTTTAAGGAAATTCGGCTTATTTGAATAAATAGTTCTTTGTTTAATTAAAGGTTTAAAATAAAAATGAAGCAGGTGATAACTTTTTAGAAAACTTTGTGTCAGATACGGTGTTTGTGATTATTGTAGAACATGTTTGTCTTGATAATTGTGATTGGTTGACAAATATACAAAAAATTTTACGATTAGAATAAAAAGGAGGCGTCAAAAATGAATAGTAAGAATAAAACATTCCGCTTAGTCTTGCGTGCTATTTTATTAGCAATTATTATTGTTCAATCTATGGTTCCTTGGCTAGGTTTTATTCCTTTAGGTTTTATTAGCTTGACAGTTATTCATATTACTGTAATTGTGGCAGCAGTTGTTTTAGGATCAAAGGATGGTATGCTCATTGGGCTGTTTTGGGGAATTGCAACAATTATTAGAGCGTATGCTATGCCGACTACTCCCTTTGATACGTTAGTGTTTACAAATCCAGTCATTTCGGTAGTTCCTCGCGTTTTAGTAGGGTTAGTGGCAGGAACAATTTTTCATTTGATTTATCGTCAATATCATTCGGTGGTTGTTGGATCAGTTTTTGCAGGAATCTTCGGTTCTTTAACTAATACTGTTTTGGTCTTAGGATTTATGGGGGTTTTTTATACTGAAGCTACAGCCGGTGCTTATGGTGTAGATCGTTCTGTTTTGTTTAAAACGTTAGTAGGAATAGCCACAATTAATGGGGGAACAGAAGCGATTGGAGCTGGGGTAATTACACCGATCATTACTAAAGCTTTATTTGCGGCTACACCGCTCAAACCTGAGTATACAATAAAAGGAGTAGACGAGTGACAAAAGAACAAAAAATAATCAGTGGATCCCAACGGGCAGAGAAGGGAATTTTAGCTGGTATTTTAGGATTAATTTCCAATATTATTTTGTTTCTTTCAAAATTTATGATTGGACTTTTCTCTGGCAGTGTATCTATTATGGCTGATGCAATCAACAGTCTATCAGATACAGCTTCTTCGATTTTGACATTAATCGGTTTTGAAATTGCTGCCAAGCCAGCAGATCAAGAACATCCATTTGGACATGAACGATTTGAATATATTAGTGGTTTGTTTGTATCGATAATTATCACGTATGTTGGGTTTCAATTTTTGGAAGCTTCAATTCGAAAAATTTATCAACCAGAACGCCTTGTACTAACACCGATTGTTTTTCTAGTTTTAATTTTTTCGATTGGGTTAAAGTGTTTTCAAGGACGCATGTATCTTAAATTTGCAAAAATGATTGATTCACAAACGTTAAAAGCTACTGCAAAAGATAGCTATAATGATGTCTTTACGACTTTGGTTGTTTTATTGTCGGCAGGAATAGAAAAACTGTGGGGTTTTAGAATTGATGGTTATGTTGGCTTGATTTTAGCGGGATATATTCTTTTTAGTGGAATATTTATGTTGCGGGATTTTGTGTATGAGTTGTTAGGAAGTAGACCCACAAAAGAAGAAATTACCGTTATGGAAAAACAATTACTTTCTTATGGTACCATCTTAGGGTTTCATGATCTTTTGGTTCATAATTATGGACCAAATAAAAAATTTGCTTCGGTGCATATCGAAATTGATGACAGCTTAAGTTTAAACCAAGCGCATAAAATCCTTGATATTATTGAAAAAGACTTTAAAAAGACTTTGGATGTTGCACTAGTTTGTCATTTAGATCCGGTGCCTGTAAATAATGAAAAGTATCGAGAAATATTAAAACAACTAAAACAAATTATAAAAGAAATAGGTGAGGAGCTACGACTTCATGATTTTCGTGTTATACGTAACGGAAAAGAACTGCAATTTGACGTCGTCGTCCCAGAAGGGTATAAGCTTGCAGATGAAATTTTGGAACAGAAAATCCGATCAGCGATCCAACAAAGAATCGGTGTGCATCAACTAGATATTACTTTTGATCATAATTATCTTTTATAAGAACTTTTAAAAGTTTTTATAAACTATCTGTCCACCTGTTTTTGAAGTGCTTGTCTGGCGAGATTATCTGCTCCTTTATTCTTGCTTTCAGGAATCCATTGTAAAATCAGTAGGTGAAAATCAGAAAGTTGTTTTTGAATCTCTTGTAGAAAAAAAGAAAAATTTATGTTATTCGTAAAATTTTTATCAATGGTAGAGACAAGCACTTTGCTATCGGAATAACATAAAATAGTTTCATTAGTCCAACCTTTTTCTTTTAAGATGTTTAAAGTCTTTAAAAAGATTTCAAATTCTGCTTGATGATTTGAGCCTTTTGAAAGTGGGATAGCCAGCTGTTCTTGTTTTTTGTCATGAAGAATTAAAATTCCACCGCCGCTAGGACCGGGATTTCCTTTTGTCGAAGAATCAATGTATACTTTGATCATTATAAGGAAGCACTCCTTTTTATAAAAATAGTGTTATGCTATAATTATACCACTACAAAATAGATGCGAGGTTGAAGAATGAAAAAAATAATTCGCTGGCAGCCAGAATGGGCGCAGACGATCATCTATTGGTCATTATCTTTGATGATTTTATTTTTTAGTTTAATTTTATCTCTTGAAAATACTAAACCTTATTGGAAAAGCAATTTGGTTATGGGAATATTTTTGATTTTTTTATTTCTCGGCTATCGCCGATCGTTTATTTTAACGACTCATTCCATTAAAATCAGATACGCTGCTTTTTGGAAAGATCAACAGATTACAGTACAAGATATTGATGCAGTAATTCCAGTCCAGTGCGGCATAAAAGTAAAGTATGTAGGGGAAAAGGAACATACGTTTTATTTTATGCAAAAAGAAGCACAAATGTCTTTTTTAGCGTATTATAATGAAAAAGAGCAGACTAAAAAAAAATTGGAGGAAAATAGAGGGAAGAAATTCTTTCGATAAGGAATTTCTAACGATAAATTTTTAAAGGTTTGATGGAGAGAATAATCTTTAAACACAAAATAATTTGAAGTAAAAAATAAGAGACGAGAACGAACGTACGCTCTTGCCTCTATTTTTTATCAAGAAAACTTTTTCTTACTCTCTTTTTAATCTGCAAGAAAAGAAATAATTATTTTTATTTCTTCGTTTCGATCATTTTTCTGACATGAGCCGCTTGTACACCACGATTTCCTTGAATTACTTCAAATTCTACAAGCTGTTTTTCTTCAAGGGTTTTGAATCCGTCTTCTTCAATAGCGGTAAAATGGACAAATATTTCTTCTGTTTCATCATAACTAATAAAACCATATCCTTTTTTGTTATCGAACCATTTCACAGTTCCTGTGGTCAAAGTACTCACGACCTTTCTAAAGTCTGATCATAACTTATATTATAAAGATTATTTATACATACGTCAATTAAATAAAAAAAACAATTTTTACTATTTTTTTTTTAATTGAAAAAAGGTATAATAACAATAACTGAACGTATTTTCTTATTTATTAAAAAAAGTTCGTGAAAAGGAGATTTATAATGAAGAGTGACCTACAAATTTCACAAGAAACAGAGTTAAAACCGATAATTGAAATTGCTGAAAAAATTAATATTACCTATGACGATTTAGAACTTTACGGCAAATACAAAGCGAAAATCAATTTTTCTAAGATTAAACAATTGAAGAAAAAAACAAAAGGTCATTTAATTCTAGTTACGTCGATCAATCCGACACCTGCTGGAGAAGGAAAATCGACGGTGACAGTTGGATTAGGAGATGCGTTGAATAAAATCAATAAAAAAGCAGTTATTGCATTAAGAGAGCCTTCTCTTGGACCGGTAATGGGAATTAAAGGAGGTGCAGCTGGCGGTGGTTATGCACAAGTATTACCGATGGAAGAAATTAATTTGCACTTTACTGGAGATATGCACGCAATCACTGCAGCCAATAATGCATTATCTGCATTTTTAGATAACCATATCCATCAAGGAAACGAACTCAATATTGATGCACGACGAGTGATTTGGAAACGTGTAGTAGATTTGAATGACCGTGAACTTAGAAAAGTCATTGTTGGATTAGGAGGACCTGTTCAAGGGATTCCCAGAGAAGATGGATTTGACATAACAGTTGCTAGTGAAATTATGGCTATTTTGTGTTTAGCAAGAGATATAGATGACTTAAAAGCACGTTTAGCGCGGATTGTAGTAGCTTATACGTTTGATCGTAAACCAGTGACTGCTGGTGATCTTAAAGTAGAAGGGGCTTTGACGCTTTTATTAAAAGAGGCGATTAAACCGAACTTGGTACAAACAATTTATGGCACACCTGCTTTTGTTCATGGTGGTCCGTTTGCCAATATTGCTCACGGATGTAATAGTGTGTTGGCCACAGAAATAGCTCTTAATTTAGGAGATTATGTTGTGACGGAAGCTGGATTTGGTGCAGATTTAGGTGGCGAAAAATTCCTTGACATTAAAGTTCCTAATTTAAAGAAAGCACCTGATGTTATTGTCATTGTCGCAACTGTTCGTGCCTTAAAAATGCATGGTGGTACAACAAAAGATCAATTAAAGATAGAAAATTTAGAAGCTTTAAAAAATGGTTTTGGCAACTTAAAGCGTCACATTCAAAATATGAAAAATTATCGTATCCCTGTCGTAGTTGCCATCAATGAATTTGTAACTGATACCAAAGCTGAGCTTTCCTTACTGGAACAACTTTGCAAAGAGCAAGGGGTTATTGCTAAGCGTACTAGCGTGTGGGAACGTGGGGCTGACGGAGGAGTCGAATTAGCAAAAGCGGTGGTAGAGACTATTGATGATCAACAAGCGGATTATCATCCGTTGTATCATCTAGAAGATACGATTGAGGAAAAAATAGCTGCGATCGTTAAACATATTTACGGCGGAAAAGGAGTTGTTTTTAGTAAAAAAGCAGAAAATCAAATTAAAGAATTTATTGCTAATGGTTGGGACAAATTACCTGTTTGTATGGCAAAAACGCAATATTCTTTTTCTGATGATCCAACACTTTTGGGAGCACCAGAAGGCTTTACTGTCACGATTCGAGAATTTGTCCCTAAACTAGGTGCGGGATTTATTGTTGCTTTAACAGGAGAGGTAATGACGATGCCCGGTTTGCCTAAAAAACCAGCCGCTTTGAATATGGATGTAACAAGCGATGGTGAAGTGATTGGACTATTTTAATGCAATTTAATCATAACAAGCACTGATTTTTCAGTTCTTGTTATGATTTTTTTGTTTTTTCAAGAAAATTGTCTTTTATCACTTTGATGGTAGTTCATTTTTTCATGAAAATATGGTACTTCATCAGTAATAAAAATAACTGTATAAAAAAGCAGGTAAAATGATGCGATTACTTATTTTCTTCCTTGTCATAGCATTTTAAGGTATACTAAAGCAGAAAGTGTATTTATTCAATTGATGAACAATTTTTTATAACATGAATCGTTTGATATAGTTGCAAGTCTACGAAGCAAAACAACAGTCGATTTTTCTTGAATTAATAAAATGCCCGTTTCGTTTGTTAAAGGTCAATGTAACTGAGGGTTACGTAGAATGTGGGTGTTTGGTTGCAGGTGATGATTGGCTTAAGGACCATTTATTGATTAGCTGAGAATGATTGTGAATTTAGTCGTGAAAGGTTCAAGCAAAGAATCAGGCTGATATGATTAAGGAGGTAAAAAATGGCGAATGCTGATGTTTTTTTAAGTAGTTTTAATCGAATAGAAAAATGGATGAGAGATGAAATAGGAAATGTTCGCAATATGGGATTTACTGAGTTAGTTCGCAGACTTGCACGAAGAAAAAATGTAGTGATCCGTAGACATGAAGAGGATTTACTTCAATTTGCACAATTAAGGAATGCGATTGTTCATGATCGTATTGCTGTTGATTTTGTCATAGCCGAGCCAAATAATTGGGCGGTAAATAAGATTCAATTAATTGAGAAAGAATTGATTCGTCCAGAAATTGTTTTTCCTCGTTTTGCTAAACCGGTCACAGGATTTGAAGAAGATTTGCCTTTACTTGATTTATTAAATACAATTGCTAAAAAAAGGTACTCGCAGTTTCCTTTATATAAGAAAGGTAAATTCGAAGCCTTGATAACGTTACGGATCATTGGTTTTTGGCTAGCAAAAGAAAGCCAAAAAGGAACAATTGATTTAACAGACAAAAAGGCAGCTGATTTGATTTTCAAAGATGGAAAATATACGAATTATCGTTTTGTTTCTGCAAAGACTTATATTTTTGAAGTAGAAGAGATGTTTTGTGAACAGGGAACTTTAGAAGCTGTTTTGATTACAAAAGATGGCAATCCTGATGGAAATCTATTAGGGATTATCAGACCAAAAGATATTTATCAACAGATAGAAAAGGAATGATTTTTTGTTAGCAATTTATTTTATTATTAGTGGCTGTTTGATCGTGCTTGATCAGTGGGTAAAGTGGGAAATTGTTAACGATTTGTCACTAGGAGAAATAAAAACATTGATGCCCGGTGTTTTGTCTTTACATCATATCCGTAACACAGGAGCAGCTTGGAGTATGTTGGAAGGGAAAATGTGGTTTTTTACTGTAATAACGGTTCTTGCTGTAATTATAGTCATTACTTTGATGATTAAAAAACGCCGACAAGGCTCTCGCTGGTTAATGACGGGATTGTGCTTGATTTTAGCAGGAGCTATCGGAAATTTTATTGATCGTCTGCGACTGGGGTATGTTGTAGATATGTTTCAAACGAATTTTATAAATTTTCCCATTTTTAACGTGGCAGATGTTACGTTGGTATGCGGGGTGATTTGTATATTAATAGATATTATTTTAGATGAAAAGGAATTAGGGAAGAAATGACAGAATTAAAAGCGATCATTCAACAAGAAAAAGGCAGGATCGATAAGGTGATTTCTAAATTATTTAACAAATATAGTCGATCGCAAGTCCAAATTTGGTTAAAAGAAGGAGCCGTTTCGGTTAACGGTCAAGTCGTGAAAGCTAACTATAAAGTAAAAGAAAAAGATGAATTAGTGATTGTGGCTCCAGAGCCAGAAGTTCTAGTAATCGAAGCACAAGAGCTTCCTTTAGAAATTATATATGAAGATGAAGCAGTAGCAGTTGTCAATAAACCTCAAGGAATGGTGGTCCATCCTTCGGCAGGCCACCCAAATGGCACATTGGTGAATGCGTTGATGTATTACGTCAAAGATCTTTCTACGATTAATGGCGTGGTTCGTCCGGGAATTGTCCATCGAATTGATAAAGATACTTCCGGGTTATTGATGGTTGCTAAAAATGATCAGGCTCATGAATCTTTAGCGAAGCAGTTAAAAGACAAAACATCCTTACGAAAATATGTAGCTCTTGTTCATGGAGTAATTCCGCATGATAAAGGAACAATTACTGCACCTATTGGACGATCGACACTTAATCGTAAAATACAGACAGTAAGAGAAGATGGCAAATCCGCAGTGACTCATTTTAAAGTTGTGGAACGCTTTGATGATTTTACTTTAGTAGAATTAACATTAGAAACTGGTCGTACACATCAAATTCGTGTACACATGAAATATATCGGCTATCCTTTAGCTGGTGATCCTGTTTATGGACCTAAAAAAACATTAAAAGGAAAGGGCCAATTTCTCCATGCTAAATTATTAGGTTTTACCCATCCTGTTACAGGGCAGCAAATGGTATTTGAAGCACCTCTTCCGGAAGTTTTTGAAAAAACTTTAGAAAAACTAAGAAAAAATGTTGCAATTTAATTAAGATAACGGTATAGTAATTAGCAATAAAAGAACAAAAATTTCATATTGGTTCCTTTAAGTTTAGTCCCGTGAGGCTAAGAAGGGTGTGAGCAAAAGACAAGTGGTGCGCCTATTGGAAGTTGCTCAAGTGACGTAGTATAACTATCAGTGTACACTCAGTCGTGACATTCCTCCTGTCCTCTTAGGGCAGGAGTTTTTTTGTACAAAAATTGGAGGGGAAAACATGCAAGCAAAAGAAGTGGTGGATCAAGTAACTATGAAACGTGCGTTAACACGAATTACGTATGAAATTATTGAAAGAAATCACAACATTCAAGACATTGTGTTAGTTGGCATTAAAACTAGAGGAATTTATATTGCTTCAAGAGTAGCAGAACGCTTAAAACAGCTGGAAGGAATCGAAGTGCCTGTTGGGGAATTAGATATTACACTTTATCGAGATGACAAAAAAGAAACTCCTGAAGAACCTGAGCTTCATTCTTCAGATATACCTATTTCTTTAGAAGGAAAAGAAGTCATTTTAATGGATGATGTTCTTTATACAGGGAGAACGATTCGAGCAGCGATGGACGCGGTAATGGATTTTGGCCGTCCAAGAAAAATTTCGCTGGCTGTGTTAGTGGATCGTGGACATCGTGAATTACCTATTCGGCCAGATTATGTTGGCAAGAATATTCCAACGTCTAAAACAGAAGAGATTTTAGTGGAAATGCAGGAATTAGATGGTCAAGATCGTATTATGATCTTAAAAGAGGAAGAATAGAAGGAGTAAAAAACATGAAAGAGAAGAAACCATTTCATAATAATAGTGTGGTCTTAGATATTCACGATCGACCAAAAGTTAGCCACTGGATCGGACTGAGTTTGCAACATCTGTTTACGATGTTTGGCGCAACTGTATTAGTTCCGATTTTAGTAGGAATTGATCCGGGGATTGCTCTTGTTAGTTCAGGGTTAGGAACATTGGTCTATCTTTTTACTACGAAAGGGAAGATTCCTGCGTATTTAGGAAGCAGCTTTGCCTTTATTGCGGCGATGCAGTTGTTGATGAAAACAGATGGCTATCCAGCGATTGCCCAAGGAGCTGTGACAACAGGGCTTGTTTATTTGATCGTTTCATGGTTAATAAAAAAAATTGGTGCCGCTTGGTTGGATAAAATACTTCCACCGATCGTTGTGGGACCAGTTATTATGGTTATTGGTCTAGGACTGGCGGCCAATGCCGCCAATAACGCTATGTATAACCAAGGACAATACGATTTTAAATACCTTGCTGTTGCTCTTATTACGCTTGCATTAACAATTTTCTTCAACATGTGGTTAAAAGGTTTTTTAGGACTGATTCCCATTTTATTAGGAATTGTTTGCGGCTATCTCGTAGCTTTACTATTTGGGATCGTGGACACTAAACCGATTATTGATGCCGCTTGGTTTGCTTTTCCTAACTTTGAGATTCCATTTGTGCAATATGAGCCGAAACTTTATTTAGGAGCCATTACTACGATGGCACCTATCGCTTTTGTCACAATGACTGAGCATATTGGCCATTTGATGGTATTGAACAAATTAACGAAACGAAACTTTTTTGAAGAACCGGGGCTTCATAAAACATTAATGGGAGACGGTTTGGCACAAATTGTTGCTGCATTTGTAGGTGGTCCGCCAGTAACAAGTTATGGTGAAAATATCGGTGTTTTAGCAATTACTCGGGTACACAGTGTTTTTGTTATCGGTGGTGCGGCAGTATTTGCTATCATTTTAGGTTTCGTTGGGAAGCTAAGCGCTTTAATTTTGAGCATCCCTGGACCAGTTATTTCAGGAATCAGTTTTATCTTATTTGGTGTTATCGCAGCGAGTGGAATGAAGATTTTGATTGAAAATAAAGTTGACTTCGATAAAAAGAAAAACTTGTTGATTGCATCAGTGATTTTAGTAATCGGTATCGGTGGATTGGTTTTTGAAGTAGGCACATTTACATTATCTGCTATGGCTTTGGCAACTGTACTAGGTATTTTCTTAAACCTTATTTTACCAGAAACTTCACGTAGCGAAGAAAACTAAGGAGGAATCATCATGATCATCAAATCAGAACGCATTAGCTTAAAGCATTTATTAACAGTAGAAGCGTTAACAGATCAAGAGGTAATGGGATTAATACGGCGGGGTCAAGAATTTAAGCAAGGAGCAAAATGGACTCCGCAAAAACCACAGTACTTTGCGACAAATTTATTTTTTGAAAATAGCACGAGAACCCACAAAAGTTTTGATGTAGCAGAAAAAAAATTAGGTTTAGAGGTCATTGAATTTGAAGCTAGTACTAGTTCTGTACAAAAAGGTGAAACGTTATATGATACCGTATTAACTATGTCTGCTTTAGGCGTTGATGTAGCAGTCATTCGACATGGCGATGAAAACTATTATGATGAATTGATTCAAAGCAAAACGATTCAATGTTCCATTATCAACGGTGGTGATGGTAGCGGTCAGCACCCGACACAATGCCTTCTTGATTTGATGACGATTTATGAGGAATTTGGCTATTTTGAAGGGTTAAAAGTTGCTATCGTTGGTGATATTACGCATTCGCGGGTAGCCAAATCAAATATGCAAATGCTTAAAAGATTAGGTGCACAAGTTTTCTTTTCAGGTCCTAAAGAATGGTACGATGAGGAATTTGAAGTATACGGGCATTATCTACCGTTAGATGATCTATTGGATAAAGTAGATGTCATGATGATGTTGCGTGTACAGCATGAACGTCATGATGGAAAAGAAAGCTTTTCAAAGGAAGCATATCACCAAGAACATGGCTTGACGATAGAACGAGCAAAAAGATTACAAAAACATGCGATTATTATGCACCCTGCGCCAGTAAACCGAGATGTAGAATTAGCGGATTTGCTTGTTGAAGGCTTACAGTCACGGATTGTTCAACAAATGAGTAATGGGGTTTTTGTAAGAATGGCAATTTTGGAAGCAGTGTTAAATGGAAAAGCGTAAAGCTAGGAGGAAGAAATAATGAAAACACTCATTAAAAACGGTCAAATCAATACAAGAAAGAATGAAACAGTACCAGCAGAAATTTGGATTGAAGAAGGGAAAATCAAAGCGATTGGGAAAAGTTTTCCCGAGGCTGAATTTGATGAAGTGTTTGATGCCAAGGGACAATTGATTACCCAAGGGTTAGTAGATGTACATGTTCACTTAAGAGAACCGGGATTTACGTATAAGGAGACGATTGCAGCTGGAACAAGAGCCGCTGCTAGAGGTGGCTTCACCACTGTCTGTGCGATGCCAAATTTAAATCCTGTGCCTGATACAGCGGAAAAACTAAAACACGTTTATGAATTGATCAAAAAAGACGCTGTAGTGAAAGTTTTGCAATATGCACCAATTACGGAAAATCTTCGTAGTGAAGTATTAATCGACCAAGAAGCAATGATTAAAGAAGGAGCTTTTGCTTTTACGAATGATGGAGTCGGCGTTCAAACTGCTAAAACGATGTATTTAGCAATGAAAGAAGCAGCAAAAAATAACAAAGCACTGGTCGCACATACTGAAGATGAATCGTTGTTATTTGGCGGTGTCATGCATGCAGGTAAAAAAGCCGAAGAACTTGGACTACCGGGAATTTTAAGTGTAACTGAATCTTCACAAATCGCACGGGATTTACTTTTAGCAGAAGCAACAGGCGTGCACTACCACGTCTGTCATGTTTCGACAAAGGAAAGTGTGCGGATTATTCGCGATGCCAAAAAAGCGGGGATTCATGTGACGGCTGAAGTTTCACCCCATCATTTAATCTTAAGTGATGAAGAAATTCCTGAAGATTTTGGTTTTTGGAAAATGAATCCTCCATTAAGAGGAAAAGATGACCGAAAAGCCTTAATTGAGGGATTGCTTGATGGAACGATTGATTGTATTGCCACTGATCATGCGCCGCACGGGTTGGAAGAAAAAAGCAAAAGCTTCTTAGAGTCGCCTTTTGGAATTGTAGGAAGCGAAACCGCCTTTCAATTAATTTATACTCATTTTGTCGAAACGAATCGTTTTACATTAGAACAAGTAATCAATTGGATGGCGGTCAAGCCTGCGGAAATCTTTCAATTAAATGCAGGAACGCTAACAATTGGTGCACCTGCTGATTTAGCTGTTTTTGATATTGAACACTTAAGAAAAATTGACAAAAATGAATTCATGTCAAAAGGAGAAAATACCCCTTTTGATGGTTGGAAAGTTAAAGGAGAAACTTTGTTTACATTTGTGGATGGAAAAATAGTTTGGCAAAAGGAGGGAAAAGAAAAATGGAGCGCTTGTTGATTTTGGAAGATGGTACGGTATTTAAAGGTACTGCTTTTGGAGCAAAAAGCAATGTCTTTGGCGAAATTGTTTTCACTACGAGTATGACAGGTTATCAAGAAACGATTACTGATCAAAGCTTCAACGGACAAATTATTGTATTTACTTATCCATTAGTAGGAAATTATGGGGTTAATCGTGATGATTATGAATCAATTACTCCTACTTGTAAAGGAGTGGTTGTCAAAGAACATGCACGAGTAGCTTCTAATTGGCGCAGTCAAATGACACTTGATGAATTTTTAAAACAAAAAGGGATTCCTGGGATTGCAGGCGTTGATACTCGGGCATTGACAAGAAAAATCCGTCAAGCGGGAACAATGAAAGCTAGTATAGTCGATGCAGGAGACACGTTTGAACATGCATTTGACCAGCTAAAAGCGACAGTTCTCGCCACCAATCAAGTGCAACAAGTTTCTACAAGCAAACCTTATCCTAGTCCGGGGACGGGAAGAAATGTCGTTGTCGTTGATTTTGGCTTAAAGCATAGTATTTTACGAGAGTTGAGTAAAAGAAATTGTAATCTAACTGTTTTACCTTACAATACGGATGCAAAAACGATTCTTTCACTTGCACCTGATGGCGTCATGCTGAGCAATGGACCTGGGGATCCTAAAGATGTACCAGAAGCAATTGAAATGATTCGTGGTATCCAAGGGAAAATACCAATTTTTGGTATTTGTTTAGGTCACCAGCTGTTTGCATTAGCCAATGGTGCAGACACGTATAAAATGAAATTTGGTCATCGTGGTTTGAATCACCCTGTTCGAGAAATTGCTACTGGCAGAATTGATTTCACTTCTCAAAATCATGGGTATGCGGTGGTTGAAAAAACCGTTGATACGAAGCAGTTGATGATCACGCATGTTGAGATCAATGATGGAACAGTAGAAGGAATCCGGCATCGCCATTACCCGGCATTTAGTGTCCAATTCCATCCGGATGCCGCGCCGGGGCCACATGATGCACTTCATTTATTTGATGAATTTATAGAAATGATGGATGCAGGAGAGGAGAACTAAAAAATGCCAAAACGCACAGACATCAAAAAAATCATGGTTATTGGTTCTGGACCGATTATTATTGGGCAAGCGGCAGAATTTGATTATGCAGGAACGCAAGCGTGCCTTGCGTTAAAAGAAGAAGGTTATGAAGTTGTCTTAGTCAATTCCAATCCTGCAACGATTATGACGGATAAAGAAATTGCTGATCAGGTATACATTGAGCCAATTACCTTGGAATTTGTTTCAAGAATTTTACGAAAAGAACGTCCGGATGCCCTATTGCCAACGCTGGGTGGTCAAACTGGGCTCAACATGGCAATGGAATTAGCAAAATCAGGTATCTTAGATGAATTAGAAATTAAACTTTTAGGTACAAAATTATCTGCGATCGATCAAGCAGAAGATCGCGATTTATTTAAAAAGTTGATGAAAGAATTAAACCAACCAATCCCCGAATCTGAAATCGTGAGTACAGTGGAAGAAGCTGTAGAATTTGCCAATAAAATTGGTTATCCAATCATCGTTCGACCGGCTTTCACGTTAGGCGGAACAGGTGGAGGCATGTGTAAAAACGAAGAAGAATTACGACTAGTTGCTGAAAACGGACTAAGTTTATCTCCGGCTACTCAATGTTTAATTGAAAGAAGTATCGCAGGATTTAAAGAAATTGAATATGAAGTGATGAGAGATTCGGCAGACAATGCGATCGTCGTTTGCAACATGGAAAATTTTGACCCAGTTGGTATCCATACGGGTGATTCCATTGTATTTGCTCCAAGTCAGACGCTGTCAGATTATGAGTACCAGATGCTACGTGATGCGTCATTAGCCATTATTCGTGCGTTGAAAATCGAAGGCGGTTGTAATGTTCAACTAGCTCTTGATCCGCATAGCTTTAAATATTACGTCATTGAAGTCAATCCGCGTGTTTCACGTTCTTCTGCTTTAGCAAGTAAAGCCACCGGCTACCCGATTGCAAAATTAGCAGCCAAGATTGCTTTAGGACTGACCCTTGATGAGATGAAAAATCCAGTCACAGGAACTACTTACGCAGAATTTGAACCGGCACTTGATTACGTGGTAGCGAAAATCCCTCGTTGGCCGTTTGATAAATTTGAAAATGGTCAACGAACGTTAGGTACGCAAATGAAAGCAACTGGGGAAGTGATGGCTATTGGCAGAAACATTGAAGAGTCACTTTTAAAAGCGATACGCTCTCTTGAAATCGGTACGCATCATTTAGAGCTGAAAAAACTAAAAGAACTTGAAGATCGTTTGTTGATTCAAAAAGTATTTCGAGCACAAGATGATCGTTTATTCTCTTTAGCAGAAGCCATTCGTCGAGGGTATTCGATTAAAGAGATTGCGGAGTTGACCAAGATTGATCTTTTCTTTTTGGATAAATTGCTTCACATCATTGAATTGGAAAATCAACTTATCCAACAACCTTATGATGAACGTTTATTATATACGGTAAAACAAAATGGTTTTACCGATCAAAAAATCGCCGAATTGTGGAAAACAAATGTACAGGAAATTAGACAATTACGAGAGAAATATGGAATTAAACCGGTCTATAAAATGGTAGATACTTGTGCTGCGGAATTTGAATCGCAGACGCCCTATTTTTATAGCACTTATGAGATGGAAAATGAAAGCAAAAAATCAGTGAAAAATTCGGTACTCGTTTTAGGTTCCGGTCCGATTAGGATTGGTCAAGGAGTAGAATTTGATTATGCTACGGTTCATTCAGTCAAAGCAATTCAACAAGCTGGATATGAAGCCATTATCATGAACAGCAACCCAGAAACAGTTTCGACTGATTTTTCAATTTCTGATAAATTGTACTTTGAGCCACTTACATTTGAAGATGTAATGAATGTAATTGAGTTGGAACAGCCGATCGGTGTGATTGTCCAATTTGGCGGACAAACGGCGATTAATTTAGCGCAACCGCTCGCAAAAGCCGGCGTAAAAATTCTAGGAACCACGATTGAAGACTTAGATCGTGCGGAAAATCGTGATTTGTTTGAACAAGCATTAAAAAAACTTGAGATTTTGCAGCCACTAGGAGATACGGCCATAAGCAAAGAAGAAGCGGTTACGATTGCTTCAACAATTGGTTATCCTGTTTTAGTAAGACCAAGTTATGTTTTAGGTGGAAGAGCTATGGAAATCGTAGAAAATCAGCATGACCTTGAAGCCTATATGGAACACGCAGTTAAAGCTTCTCCAGAACATCCCGTACTGATCGACCGCTATTTGCTTGGAAGTGAATGTGAAGTGGATGCCATTTGCGACGGAGAAACGGTCTTGATTCCTGGAATTATAGAACATGTTGAGCGGGCGGGAGTTCATTCAGGTGATTCTATGGCTGTTTATCCGCCACAAGATTTATCAAAAGAAATGAAACAAACGATCGAAGCGTATACCGTTTGTTTAGCTCGGGGATTAAACTGTGTGGGGATGATGAATATTCAATTTGTCATTCATGACAATCAAGTCTACGTGATTGAAGTTAATCCACGTGCCAGTCGTACCGTGCCATTTTTAAGCAAAGTTACAGGCATTCCGATGGCTCAGGTTGCAACGAAAGTCATATTAGGAAAAACATTAAAAGAGTTAGGATTTAGAAATGGATTGTATCCAGAAACGGCCAATGTTCATGTGAAAGCACCTGTTTTCTCGTTTACCAAACTTCAAGAAGTAGATACCTATTTAGGTCCTGAAATGAAATCCACCGGTGAAGTCATGGGTGTGGATCAAAATTTAGATAAAGCCCTGTATAAAGCTTTTGAAGCGTCTGGCCTTCGCCTGCCAGATTACGGCGCCGTTTTATTTACGATTGCAGATGAAACCAAAGAAGAAGCTTTAAAATTAGCCCAACGTTTTTCAGAAATCGGTTATAGTTTGTTAGCAACGAAACACACGGCTGCTTTTTTTGAAAAACATGGACTGGTTGTTACATCAGTCGCTAAAATTTCTGAAGATGCTACAAAAAAGAATGTATTAGAACTGATTCGTGAAAGAAAAACCCAAGTAGTCATTAACACCGTTGACAAAAATCGTGGTAATGCCTCAAAAGATGGTTTTATTATTCGACGCGAAGCAGTAGAACACGGGATTCCGCTATTTACTTCATTGGATACAGCAAATGCGATTATCCGAGTAATGGAATCACGGGCATTTTCAACAAAAGCACTCTAAAAGAAATTTCTTTTTCCTTTAAATCTTTTTAAACATCAAAGAAAAATAGGGTGAATACTGTATTTACTTGCCATTTCGTTAACGTACACAGAATCATTTCGTTTCACATATTAAGTAAAAGTGTGTTAGAAGTTTTAAAGAGGTGAGTGGACATGAAACAAGAAACAATGAAAATCATTGATCAAAGACGATTAGCACCTTACATTTATGAGTTGAGTCTAAGAGGAGAGCTGGTTAAAGAAATGACGATCCCGGGACAGTTCCTGCATATTCGTGTACCTCGAGCTGATTTACTCTTACGTCGTCCTATTAGTGTTAGTTCAATTGATAAAGAAAATAGTATTTGTCGTATCATCTATCGAATTGAAGGAGAGGGAACACGGATATTTTCTGAGTTAAAGAAAGGGGACGACTTAGACATTTTAGGACCATTAGGTAACGGTTTTGATCTATCACATCTGAAAAAAGACGACGAAGTATTCATTGTTGGTGGAGGAATTGGTATTCCTCCATTATATGAATTATCGAAACAGTTAAAAAAAATAGGGGTTAAGCCTATACATTTTTTAGGTTTTTCATCAAAAAAAGTTATGTATTACGAAGAAGAGTTTAAACGACTAGGTGATACCAGCATTTCCACAGATGATGGCTCGTATGGTATGCAGGGAAACGTAGAAATTTTGTTAAAAAGTACTTCCAAGAAACCAAAAGCTGTGTTTGCTTGTGGTGCTAACGGTCTATTAAAAACAATTGAGAAACTTTATCTGGCTCACCCCAATGTACAACTTTCATTAGAATCAAGAATGGCTTGTGGCATTGGTGCATGTTATGCTTGTGTATGTCATCAACCAGCAGACGAGACAGGAACAACAAGTGTCAAAGTCTGCAATGAAGGGCCGATCTTTAAAGTAGGGGAGGTCGTCTTATGAGCAGAAATCCTTTAGCAGTCAAACTACCCGGATTAGACTTGAAAAATCCTATTATGCCTGCAAGTGGTTGTTTTGGCTTTGGCAAAGAATACGGCTGCTATTATGATTTGAATCAATTAGGCGCCATCATGGTTAAAGCCACGACACTTAAAGCAAGATTTGGCAATCCAACGCCTCGTGTAGCAGAAACGCCATCAGGTATGTTAAATGCTATTGGGTTGCAAAATCCCGGATTAGAAATAGTAATGAATGAATGCTTGGTTGAACTTGAAAGTTATTCTGTTCCCATCATTGCTAATGTTGCTGGGGCTTGTGAAGAAGATTATGTCGAAGTTTGCCGCAAGATTGGACGAGCAACCAATGTTAAAGCGATTGAACTAAACATCTCCTGTCCAAACGTGAAACACGGTGGGATAGCTTTTGGTACGGATCCAGAGATTGCGTTTCAATTAACTCGAGCAGTAAAGAAAGTAGCGACTGTTCCCGTTTATGTGAAACTATCTCCAAATGTAACCGATATTGTTCCTATTGCTAAAGCTATTGAAAGTGGAGGGGCAGATGGTTTTACGATGATTAATACTTTGCTGGGAATGCGCATTGATTTAAAAACACGTAAACCAATACTTGCTAACCAAACAGGCGGACTTTCAGGACCTGCCATTAAACCAGTAGCGATTCGTTTAATACATCAAGTCGCAGCTGTTTCTGATTTACCAATCATTGGGATGGGTGGTGTTCAAACAGTAGAAGATGTTTTAGAGATGTTTATGGCAGGAGCAAGTGCTGTGGCAGTTGGAACAGCAAACTTTACCGATCCTTTTGTTTGTCCGAATCTAATTCGGGAATTACCTGTCAAAATGACAGAATTAGGGATTGAATCCCTCGAACAATTAATTAAAGAAGTAAGAGAGGAACGAAGGCGATGAATCAACGACCAATTATTGCTTTAGATTTTTCCACTTGGCGAGAAGTCGAACAATTTATGCAGTTATTTCCAGAAGAAGAAAAACTATTTGTAAAAATCGGGATGGAATTATTTTATCAAGAAGGACCAATTATTGTTCGTTGGCTAAAAGACGCTGGTCATGAAGTTTTTTTAGATTTAAAACTGCACGATATACCAAACACTGTCGAAAAAGCTATGCGCGGGTTAGCTAAACTAGGTATAGATATTACATGTGTTCATGCTGCTGGTGGGATTAAAATGATGCAAGCCGCATTGCGTGGTCTAGAAGAAGGAACACCTAAAGGGAAAAAACGTCCGCTACTGTTAGCCATCACGCAGTTAACTTCTACAAGTGAAGAAGAGATGCAAAGCGAGCAATTAATTGAAGTGTCCCTAGAAAAAAGTGTGATTCATTACGCGCAATGCGCAAAAAAAGCAGGACTTGACGGTGTCGTTTCCTCAGCATGGGAAGTAAATGCCATTAAAGAAAAAACTTGCAAAGATTTTGTTTGTTTAACACCGGGAATCAGACCAAAAGGAACAATTGCAGGTGATCAGACTCGAATTGTCACACCAGAAAAAGCACATGAGAAGGGCTCGACATTTATTGTGGTGGGACGCCCTATTACGCAAGCAAAGGATCCTTATCGTGCGTATCAAACAATTAAAAAAGAATGGAGTCGTTAAAAATGAAATCTATCGAAAAAAAAATCGCTAATGATTTGCTAGCCATTAAAGCTGTTTTTTTAAGTCCAAAAAAACCATTTACTTGGGCAAGTGGTCTTGAAAGTCCAATTTATTGCGATAATCGGATGACTATGAGTTACCCAAAAGTAAGAAAAGGGATTGCGCAAGGTCTAGCGGATAGGATCAAACAAACATTTCCAGAGGTCGAAGTGATTGCTGGAACTGCTACTGCTGGAATTCCTCATGCGGCGTGGGTAGCAGAAATTTTAGATTTACCAATGGTGTATATTCGCAACAAAGCAAAAAATCATGGAAAAGGCAATCAAGTAGAAGGACATATAGTTGAAGGACAAAAAATGGTAGTGATTGAAGATTTGATTTCTACTGGGAAAAGTGTTTTAGAAGCCGTTGAAGCTGCTAAAAAAGAAGGAGCCGACGTTTTAGGAGTCTCAGCAATATTCACTTATGAGTTACCTGCTGGAAAAAAAAATTTTGAACGAGCAGCATTACCGCTTGTAACTTTAACAAATTATTCTGTACTGATCGAAACGGCTCTAGAAGAAAGTACTATTGATACAGCGGAACTAGAATTACTAAAAAAGTGGAAAAAAGATCCCACAAACTGGCAAAAAAACTAAGATATCTAAACTATTTTTTGAATTTAAATCAGAAAAATGTTTTTGTTACATTGACATACGTGGTATACTTTTATTAAAACAACCTGTTTTAATAAAAAATGAAAGCATTCAAGACGAAAGTTTGCTATGGACGAGTAGCGTGAGAATAAACTCTCGCAGCAAATTTTTCTGCGAGGTTTTAGAGCTATGCTGTTTTGAATGCTTCCAAAACTCCATAGGTAAACCGCTTGAACAAGTGTTTTAGAGCTAGTTGTTTTGAATTTGCTATATCTTATTTTATTTTAGAAACTAGAAATTTTTTCTGGTTTCTATTTTTTTGTCAATGCTTCCACTATAGAAGATTGAAGTTTGTTGTATAAGCGTGACATTTGCGAGACGAAGTTATTCAGTGATAGAATCAGCAGAAAAGTAATTTTTACTTTTTAGGGTTTCTACTATTATTTTATCCTTCAGATTTTAGGAGATATAAAAAGAAATAAAACTCATTTGAAATTTATTTGATGAAAAACATTAAATTTTATAAAAACGCAGGAGGAGAAAATGAAAAAGAACATGGCTGTTGAATGGGACTACTCTGGAGAAAAAGGTCCCGAACACTGGGAAGAACTATGCGATTGGTTTGCTCAGGCAGCAAAATTTAAATGGCAGTCGCCTATTTCGCTACCTCACAATGAATCGCTAGAAAAACTGAACCAAACGATTACTTTTCACTACCAAAAACAACGATTTACAGATAAAGAGTTTAAAAATACGATTCATTTAGTACCATATGATCAACTTAGTTACGTTGAGCTGGAAGGTCAAAAATATTATCTAACAGATATTCATTTTCATGTACCTGCTGAACACTTTATCAATGGCACACAAGAAGATATCGAATTTCACTTTGTGCATATGAATATGCACAAAGAAAACTTGGTTGTAGGTGTAATGTACCGGTTGACCCACCATAAATGTTGGTTACATGATAGTAAAAATCATTGGAATTTAAAAAAACACGAACATTGGAGCAATCCCATTTTCTTTTTTCCAGAAAAAAGAAGTCATTACCACTACATTGGTTCTTTAACTACACCACCGACTAGCGGACCCATCAAGTGGTTTGTGATGGATCAAGTTCATGAATTAAACAAAGACTTTTTGATTCCTTTTAAAGGACACTACGTCAAGCCAAATAATCGACCGTTGCAATCTTCAAAGGATCGGAAAATCTACTATCATGCGGGGGAAAATTAATGAACTTTCAACAATTAAAATACGTAGTCGCAGTGGCAAATAATGGAAGCTTTCGAGAAGCTTCTAAAAAACTTTATATCGCCCAATCTAGCCTTTCAGTCGGAATCAAAGAATTGGAAACAGAACTTGGGATTACGTTATTTATTCGAACAAATCGCGGTGCTTATCTAACGAAAGAAGGAAAATCTTTTTTAAAAAAAGCCGAACGAATTCTCATTCAATTAGAGTCTTTAGAAAATTATTACCTGTCAAATGAAAAACGTGAGAGTTTTTCTGTCGCATCTCAGCATTATGATTTTCTTGGACCTTTAACTGCTAAATTAATTACTTCGTTTAAAAAAGATATCAAACAATTTCGTATTCTTGAAACGACTACGGCAAATGTGATTGAAGAAGTGAAGAATCAACATAGCGATCTGGGGATTCTTTATATGAATGAGCATAATCGAGCAGCTATCAAAAGATATCTTGAACAAGGAGAGCTAGCAGCTCATTCACTAGGAGAATTTCAAACACATATTTTTTTGCGTCAAGGCCATCCCTTAAGTGAAAGAAAGGAAGTTTGCAAAGAAGAATTGTTACTGTATCCGCAAGTAAGATTCACCCAAGATGGAAATAATTTTCCTTATTTTTATGAAGATTTGATTGAAATTCCGGAACAAGAGACAGTTGTATATACTAGTGATCGTGGAACATTAATGAATATTGTGCTAGAAACAGATGCTTATGCTTCAGGCTCAGGAATAGTGATTGGCGAGCTTAAAGAGCATCTTTGTTTGATTCCATTAGCAAACAGCCCTAAAAACAAGTTGTATGTGATTTATTCTTTGAAACAGACATTAAGTGAAATTGCTCAAAAGTTTATCGACCGTCTAAACAATTTAATAAAGCAGATGAATGAATTGAATAACTAAAATTAATTGAAATCAGGCGTAAAAGCGTTGATTCTAAAAAATAAAAGCGGTATAAGAGTAGATTTTACTTTTATGCCACTCTTTTTTATAAGAAAACAAATACTCACATAATTTAGATGATCTTTTTTAGTTAGAAAAAATTATAGTTTTTGAAGAAAGCAACTTTGAATAAGCAAGTTATATAAAAAGATCAAAAAACAAGCAACTTGAGTTAAGAAAATAAAGAAAAATACTAATACAGTTAAAAAACAGATTAGAAACGATGGAATAAAGTTGATTTTTTATATATATTAAGAGAATATATAGATAATTAATGATATGAAATCAGTTTCATTTAATATAAATAGCTATTAAATATTTAAACAGTTTTATAAGTTGTTTTATTTTGAATAGGAGGCTCTCATGATTGAATGGCTAGATGTAACCAAAGTGTATGGCAAAACGAAAGCATTGGAAGAAATTAGTTTTGCGATTGAACAAGGAGAAATCGTTGGAATTGTTGGAAAAAGTGGTTCTGGAAAATCCACATTGTTACGATTATTGAATTTAATGGAACAACCAAGCAGTGGAAAAATATTAGTGAATGGAATCGACGTTCAATCGCTCAGCAAAAAAGCAAAACGCCAGCAACAGCAAAAAATGGGAATGATTTTTCAAAACTATAATTTGTTAGAAAATTTACGTGTTTATGAAAATGTCGCCTTACCATTGAAACTTCAAAGAAAAAAAGAGCCAGCAAAAATTAACCGCTTGCTGGAATTCGTCGACATGTCTCATAAAGCCTCCACTTATCCAGTAAAACTATCTGGTGGAGAAAAACAGCGTGTATCGATTGCTCGAGCATTGAGTCGAAATCCGGAAATTTTATTGTGTGATGAAGCGACGAGTTCATTAGATGAAGAAAATACAGAAAGCGTGATTCACTTATTGCAGAAAGTACATGAAGAATTTCAACCAACTATTTTCTTCGTTAGTCATGAACTCGAAACGGTGAAAAGATTGTGTAAAACAATTTTAGTTATGGAAAATGGCCGGTTGATTGGCAAGTTAATGAATAATCCACGAAAATATGAAGAAGAAAATCTGACGTATTTTGAAAAAATAAAAAGGAGTTTGGCATAATGGTTCTTTCAAAAAATATGCTGGAATATTGGCCATCGCTACTAGTTAGCTTGAAAGAAACAGGGATAATGATGTCTATCTCAATGAGCATGTGCTTATTAGGAGGCTTACCTTTAGGCTTAGGGTTGTTTTTAACGAATCCTAAAGTACGCAGGTGCTATCCTTGGATTTATTGGGGAATTAATTTTTTGGTTACAGTGATTCGTTCATTTCCTTATTTATTGTTTGTTATCGCTTTAATTCCAGTGACTCGCTCTATTTTAGGAAAGGCATTTGGCCCAGTTCCGGCTTCATTTCCTTTAAGTATTATTGCGATTGCTATTTTTGCCCGCTTAGTAGAACAAGTTTTATTAGATGTCTCAAAAGAAACTTATTCGCTTGCTAATTCGTTAGGAACGACAAGATTGCAATATGTGCGGTACTTTTTACTAGTAGAAGCACGAAGCGGATTAGTTTTGGCATATACGACGACCGCGGTAAGCATGGTCTCTTATTCTACAGTTATGGGAGTGATTGGAGGTGGCGGTATTGGTGATTTTGCTGTTCGTGTAGGCTATCAAAGATATGAGTACGGGATTATGTATGTGGCAATAGTGATTATGATTGCATTGGTCTTTGTATTACAAATGCTTGGGAATTTCATTGCTCAAACACTTGATAAACGAAAATAGGAGGAAAAAAATGAAGAAATTTTATTTAATCGGTTTAGCTATAATGGCTACAATTGTTTTAACTGCTTGCGGAGGAGCCAATTCCGTAGAAAAAAATAAGAAAGAGATTAAAGTCGCCGTTCAATTAGAGTCATCAAAAGATATTTTAGAAATTGCAAAAAAAGAAATTGAAAAATCAGGGTATACTCTTAAAATCATGGAAGTAAGTGACAACGTTGCGTACAATGATGCCGTACAACACGATGAAGCAGATGCAAATTTTGCCCAACATGAACCATTTATGGCGATGTTTAACAAAGAAAAAAAAGCTGACTTAGTTGCGGTTCAACCAATTTACTTTTTTGCTGGCGGATTTTATTCAAAAGTATACAAACATGCAAATGATTTGCCTCAACATGCCAAAGTCGGCATCCCAAGCGATCCAACGAATGAAGGGCGAGCATTAGCAATTTTAAATAAAAATGGCGTGATTAAATTAAAAGCAGATGTCGGTTTCAATGGAACGCTTGCGGATATTATTGAGAATCCTAAAAGTTTACAATTTGAACGAATTGACCTATTGAATTTAGTGAAAGCGTATGATGAAAAAGATATCGCCATGGTTTTTTGTTATCCAGCATATTTAGAACCAGCAGGATTATCAACAAAAGATGCGATTTTATTAGAAGAGGAACCAGCAAGTGAACACTATGCGTTACAGCTGGTTACAAGAAAAGGAAATCAAAATAGCGAAAAAATTAAAGTGTTAAAAAAAGCAATGACTACTAAGGAAGTCGCCGACTTTATAAAAAGTAATTCAAAGGGAGCAAATATTCCCGCTTTTTAAGCCGCCACTTTTTATAATTTAGTAGGTGTTAAAAAAGGTCATTTTTATGAGAAAGCCAAAAAGACAAGTCAACAACTATGACTTGTCTTTTTGGTTATTTTAAATATTTCCTATTTGACGGCAAGAAAGACATTTCAAAAAATAGGTAGCTGAATACTATTTTTTAATTTAGTTATGGTAAGTATAATAAAACGATAATTATTATTATTAATTATTTGACGACCAGTACTATTCATTGTATACTAGTGTTTGTAACAAACATAAAAAAAGAAAGCAGGGTTACATATGAAATTAAAAAAAATGACGAGTTTATTGTTATTGTCAGGAATTGTTCTATCTGTCGGAGGAACTACATTAACAAATTCTACTTCAGCCGCTGCAGCAACTATTGTATCGGAGAGTAAGTATGAAAAAGTAATTAGTTTTACAAAAGAGGACTTAGCAAATGCCACTGGGGTAACGTTAAATACTACAGAAAAAGCGATCAACAATATGTATAATGCACTGAAAAAAGCAAGTGTCTGGGAATCTCTTGGCTATGATTCCACACAAGCACAGCGTATTGCAAGTAGAATTTCGCAAAGCATGTACCAAACTATCGGAATTTTGACTAGCATTGCGAATCATCAACAGTTACAATTTAAAGTAGTTACAATTAATAAACCCAATTACAGTGGCGTAAACATTGGAACGATTGGTACAGATGATGCAACTGAAGAACCAGACAAAGGAGACAATACTGGTAATGCAGATGACTCTGCTTTTAGCAAGCAAGTTAAAGATGTTGAAATTAAAATGGAATATAAAAAAGGCAAAATTGAACTTGAATATGAAGTAAAATCAAATGGAACGATTAAAGCAGAAGTGGAAAACAAGTTGACTGGAATGAAGCTAAAAGGTTCAGTCGCCCAAACTTATATTGAAGAGCTGTTTGTCGATTTAGACACAAAGACTAGCAGCCAAAATGAAATAGCTGAACATGTCATGAAGTATTTAAAAACTGATCAAAAAGGATTGAAAAAGTTTGATTTTAAAGTAAAATATGCAGATAAAACAAAAGTAGATTTTAAAATTAAATATTAAAAATAAGACGTTTGCCATGTCGTTTGTTCGCTTAAGTTAGCATAAAAATCTAACATTAAAGGACTCGCTGCATGGTGAGCGCCTTTTTTTCTTTTCTATGAGTACAAAATAAGGTAGACTATATTTATTACATAAAACATAAATATATGCATGCAACATGAGGTATGGAAGGTGAAAATAGTGGTTGGGAAATCAAATCAGTTTAAAAAAGGTGTACTGGAGTTGTGTGTTCTTTATTTACTGAAAAATCAAGACCGTTACGGTTATGAAATTACCCAACTTGTCAACAAAAATATTCCGCTTACTGAAGGGGCTCTTTATCCTATATTAAGGCGGTTAGTAAAAGAAGGGTATTGTGCAGCTTATTTAAAGGAATCTAAAAGCGGTCCTGCACGTAAATATTATCATATTACCTCATTGGGGCAAAAATACCTGTTTGATTTGAATAAGGAATGGACGGAATTTGTAGAAAATGTCACAAAAATAAAACAGGAGGAAGATGATGGAGCGAATAAATCATTTTTTTGAGACATTAGAAAAACTATTTTTAGAAAAAGATAAAGCTGATTTTCTTGAAATAAAAGATGATATTTTAAGAGAGATTGAAGCTAGAGCAGCAGAAGGTGAGTCGTATGATGCCATTTTGAAAATGATAGGAACGCCTCAAGAAATTGCCGAAGCTTATTATGAAGATAAACGTTTAGACAAAGCATTGCGAGCAAAACAAGATGTGATTGCTCGGGAAGATTTAGTGCGTGAATATAGATTAAATAGAAAATTTATTTTAAAACGTTGGAAACTACGACTTAAAAATTTTTTTGTATTTTTGCTTCAAATTTGTTTGCTTGTTTTAAGTTTTTATTTGGCTTTGATGGTTATTTATTATATGGTGCAAGAGCACGTTTTGCTGTGGGGAGCATGTACATTATTTTTTTTCACCGTCTGTCTAATGCTTATGTCAAAGAAGCCGAACAAATTAAGAAAATACATGGGCTTGATCTACTTAGTTGGAACAACTAGCCTAGCTTGTAGTCTCGCACTGTTTTTCCATCACGCTTGGTTTTATCAAGGGCAATTGATTGACAAAGAGCTATGGCTAGAATCAGCTTCCTTAGAGTCATTAAATTTTTCAGCCGTATATCCGGTAGAAGTCAGCATGATTCAATTACCGGAAAATGAAAATGCAAAGGTAGAAGTAAAAGGACACTTAAGGAGAACGGATATAAAAAATCTAGTGAATGCGACGAAAAACCAGACTCATATAACGATCGGAACAGCTAACATTTTTGATTGGGTGCAAAAAATTGGGAAAATAGAAGTCGTTTTTTATCTGCCAGAAAATCAAAGACATCGTTCGTTGAATTTTAAACTAGAACAAGGGGATGTCATGTTAAACCATACTTATAGCGACTATGTTAATTTAGTGGTGAAACAAGGACGAATCAGTATAACCGATATTTATAGTCAAAAAATTCAAGTAAAAAGTCATCGTGCAGATGTGATCGTCCATCAATTTCTATCAGATATGTCTATTGAAAACACAGAGGGAAAAACGGTACTTTCGGATGGACAAGGTAAAATTGATGTTTCTACCACTACTGGATTGACAAAAGTTGCTTCTGTTAGCAGTGAAAGGATGCAGCTAAAAAATACAGAAGGAAAAAATGTTTTGTCAGCAGGAACAATCCAACAACTACACATCCGTAATGAAACAGGAACGACTGTCATTGAAAGACAAGAAGGAAATACATCAATTAAAAATGGACTTGGAAAATTAGTCTTATCTGATTTAACTGGTAAGTTATCTGTTAATAACGACTCCGGCATGATGATTATTAGTCAACAGTATCCGTTAAATGCATTAGTTAAAAGTGAAACTGGTCATGTTAAATGGGTGCAGTCATCGGACATTGGTAGTAAGTTTGAGTTAAGCAGCCAGTCTGGAAAAATAAACAATTCTTTCAAAAAGCAAGAAAAGGCAGCTAAAAAAATAAAAATTTCCACTAAAAAAGGAAACATCACTGTTGTTCAAAGAAATAAGTAACTAGCCGTTTGTGTATATGCTTTTTTTCTTCTAGAAAAAAATAAGGAGATTCAAGAAGAATTTTTAAGAAAAAGAAAGGTGTCATCAAAAATATATATTTGATGACACGCAGTCTTTAACGATGGCTAGATTTTAGTAGAGTAAACCGTTAGCTTATAATTTAGTCATTGTTTTTAGTTTATTTTCTTCAGGTGTGACGATGATTGTTTTTTGTTTCTCATAAATGACATATCCTGGTTTAGCTCCATTTGGTTTACGTAAATGTTTTACTTGAACAAAATCTACAGGTACTTGAGCAGAATGACGATATTTTGAAAAATAAGCAGCTAGTTCTGCGGCTTGTGTAATTGTTTCGTCTGTTGGTTCGTTACTTTTAATAATCACGTGAGAACCGGGGATATTTTTAGCATGAAGCCAGTAATCGTTTTTTTTCGCTGTTTTTAATGACAGTTGATCATTTTGTAAGTTGTTTTTACCTACTAAAATTAAAGTACCATCTGATGAAAGATACTGATCGGGTTGTGAAGTTTTTTTTCGTTTTTGTTTTTTCACTGTTTTCTTTTTTAAGTAACCTTGAGCTGTGAGTTCTTCTTTGATTATTTCAATGTCCATTGGTCCTGCAATTTCTAGTTGTGAAAGTACAGACTCTAAATAGCGAATTTCATTTTTTGCTTCTTCAATTTGAGTACCGACCAGTTTTACTGCATTTTTTAGTTTTTGGTAACGTTGAAAATATTTTTGAGCATTTTGATTGGGAGACAACGCAGGGTTAAGCTTAATTTTGATCGGTTGGTTTTCTTCATAATAGTTGGGCAAAGTGACTGCATTTGCACCTTTAGGGACTTGCGTCATGAAAGTTGTCAGTAATTCGCCATCTCTTCGATAGTTTTCTGCATTTTCCGAATCTTTTAAGGTCTGTTCTCGTTTTTTCAATTTGTTTTTATTTCTTTTAAGTTCATTTTCAATTTTCCGAATAAGTTCGCCGCCTTGCTGTTTTGCACGGTCTTTTTCTGCCTTTTCTCGATAAAAAGCATCTAACAATGCACTAAGGGTAGGATAAACTGTTTTTTGATCTGCTATTTTTTGGTAAATTTTGTAAACAATAGGTGTAAAGAATTCCTTTCGTTTTGTTTCAAAAAGACAAGGAACTAGACAGGTGTTGATGGCTGTGAAAAATTCTTGCCAAACAAACATTTTTTCATTTGGGCGCTCCGCTAAACGAGTGGCTAATTCTTGAGCGGTATCAAAGCCGATTCCTTGAAATTGTTGTTGCAACTCTTTTGGTGTAAGTTCAACTTGAGAAAGACGGTGAAAAATTTTTTCTTTTTCCTGACAGAAAGGATCTAGTTGATGCTGTCTAGGTGGTGTAATATAGTCCGCTCCGGGTAATAAAACACGATAAGTATTTTGTGAGCTACCGATATGTTTGATGGCATCTAGAATTTTCCCCGATTCTTTATTCACTAAAATGATCGTACTATGACGTCCCATTAGTTCAACGATCAAAATGATGTTTTGCAAATCGCCAAGTTCATCCCGTTTAGTAAAATGAAAGTGAATCACCCGGTCATTTTCGATTTGCTCGATTGACTCTAAAATTGCCCCATCGAGATGCTTGCGCAGCATCATCACAAAGTTTGGTGGCGTATCTGGATTTTGATAGTCAATTTGAGTGAGCTGTATACGAGCATAGCTCGGATGTGCAGATAACAGCAAACGATGGCTTTTCCCGCGAGAACGGATAACCAAAACGACTTCATTTTCATATGGCTGGTGAATCTTAGAAATTCGACCAGATAAAAGAATTTCCCGCAATTCTTTAACCATTGCATGGGTAAATACACCATCAAAGGACATGTTTTATTCCTCATTTCTTTTCATAAGTAATTTCATTATAACGAAAAAAGAGAAGAAAAACCAATGTGTAAGATATAAAATAAAAAGGGAGTTTTCTTATTTGAAAAAAATGGAATGTTCTTTAATTATATTTTTCATATCTAGACAAAACTTAGGTATAATAAAATAAAAAGAGGAAAGAAGATGATCGTTATTTGGAAAGAAGCAGACAAAAAAATAAAAAGCAGCTATCATTATTTTTTGAATGACTTTGATGAACGGCCTAAAAAATATTTTCGATGCGGTTTTTTTGTTTTACTTGCTTCGTTGATTGTGACGGTTATAATGTTTGTTTTTCCTTCAAAAATCCGGCAAGCACAAATTGATAGTGTGGTTTACGCAACTATTTCTTCGTCAAAACTTAGACCATTAAATATAAACGAAGCATCAGAAACGATTAAAGAAAGTACAGCTATTTCTGTATTGTTTAGTGTACCAAAAGGTGAAATGTACCAAGAGTTGATAAAAGTTTTTCATTATTCTAAAAAGATGCAGGAATTAAATCGTCTTATCTACTTTTATCCACTGGTATATGATGTGGATGAATTAGAAGAAAAATACCATCTTAATCAAAATCAAATGACGATTATTTTTTTTAAAAATGGGAAAGAAGCGAACCGATTAACTATCGGTAAGAAAGAACGAAGTTATTTTTCAAATGAATTAATTCCAGAACTTAATCGGTTGCCATTAACCAAATTAAAGAAATTAGAAGATAAGTTAATGCAAGAAGAAACAGGAAAGTCCAAATGAAAGTCAGCCCTAGTGAATTCATGGGAAAAACAGTTGACGAAATGTAAAAATTCCATTAGACTTAAATTAAGAAAAGAAGGAAAGGGTGAACCACAATGAACTTATCAAACCAATTTTTAGCAGGAATTAATCAAATTTGGCGTAACTGGCGTAGATAAGTTGTATTGATGGTGAGTTTTACCTGACCGTAGATACAACTTTTTAGAGTACAAATCTAAAATTTGTATCTATGCTGGATAAGAAAGTTGACTGCCGCATAGATTGAATCTATGCGGTTTTTTTATGTAAAGACAATTGCCGTAAAGGTGATTGTCTTTTTTATTATTCATACAAAAGACTTGTAGAATTAAATGAATAAGGAGGAAAAAAATGAAAAATAAACGATTATTAGTAGTTATTTCACTTATTATGATTTATTTAACAGGAACATTTATTTACGAAAAACTGAATCGTTCATCAGATGATTCAGCTACTGGCTCATCTAAGCAAATGGTTTCTGTTGGAGTGTTGCAATATGTGAGTCATCCGGCATTGGACGATATTTATCGAGGAATCAAAGAGGGACTAAAAGAAGCTGGACTGGAAGAAGGAAAAAACTTAACAATTCACTTTCAAAATGGTCAAGCAGATCAAAGTAAATTAGCTACGATGAGTCAACAATTGGTTCAAGCAGACCCAATGGTACTTATAGGGATTGCTACACCGGCAGCACAATCTTTAGCAAACGTTACAAATTCAATCCCGCTTGTTTTAGGCGCTGTAACTGATCCAGTAGGTGCGGGCTTAGTAAAATCATTAAAAGAACCTAGCGGTCATATCACAGGCGTATCCGATCAGCCGCCTGTTGAAGCGCAGATAAAATTAACTAGTGAAATTTTACCAAAAGCGAAGAAAGTTGGAATTTTATATGCTTCTTCAGAAGATAATTCCAAATATCAAGTGAGTCAAGCAGAAGCAGCGATAAAAAAACAAGGAATGACTTCAGTAAAATATGCAGTTCCCTCGACTAATGAAATTGCTCAAACCGTCCAAGTCATGAGTCAGAAAGTAGATGTTATTTATATTCCTTTAGATAATACCATTGCCAATGCCATGCAAACGGTGGTGAAAGAAGCAAATAAAGCAAAAATTCCTGTGATACCATCAGTGGATTCAATGGTTGAACAAGGAGGTCTGGCTACTATTGGTATTAATCAATATGATCTAGGAGTTCAAAGCGGAAAGATGGCTGCGGCACTTGCTTTAGGAAAAGAAAAACCGGAAACTACGCCTGTTTATGTTTTTGATAAAGGAGATATTATCATCAATGAACAACAGGCCAACCAATTAGGGATCATCATTCCTGACTCAATTAAATCTAGAGCAAAAGTTGTTTTAAAGAAAATGCAACCACAAACAAAGAAGGAGGAAGATAAATGATTGTATCTGCAATTTCACAAGGGATGCTGTGGGCAATATTAGGTTTAGGAATTTTTATGACTTATCGTATTTTAGATTTTCCAGATATGACTACGGAAGGCTCCTTTCCATTGGGAGGAGCGGTATGTGTTACGGCTATTACTCATGGCTTGTCACCATTTTTTGCAACAACTCTCGGGATATTGGCAGGTATGGCGGCAGGATTAATCACTGGTTTGCTTTATACGAAAGGAAAGATTCCCGTAATTCTTGCTGGAATTTTAGTCATGTCAGGGTTGAATTCGGTGATTTTATTTATAATGAAAACGCCCAATCAATCCTTATTGAATTATCCAATTTTGCAAGATATGTTTCAACGTTATCATTTTCCTGACTATTTTGATACAGTTTTCCTTGGCTTGCTGATTTTAGTGTTGTTAATTAGTGTTTTATTATTCTTTTTTAATACTGATTTAGGTCAAGGATATATTGCTACCGGAGATAATGAAACAATGGCTCGTTCCTTAGGAGTTAAGACTGATCGGATGAAAATTTTAGGTTTAACTCTTTCAAACGGTGTCATTGCGTTATCAGGAGCGTTGATTGCTCAAAATGATGGCTATGCAGATGTGAATAAAGGGATTGGTGTGATTGTTATCGGCTTATCTTCCATTATTATTGGGGAGGTAATTTTCCATGAGCTAACTTTAGCAGAGCGCTTGATTGCAATTGTTGTTGGAAGTATCATTTACCAATTATTAATTTTACTAGTCATTAAGCTTGGTTTTAACACAACATATCTTAAATTATTTTCCGCAATTATTTTAGCAATTTGCTTAATAATTCCACAATTAAAAAATGCTTTGAAACTTAAAACAGGATTTGAGAAGGAGGTTTAGTTATGACTGCGATTCTTACAATTAAAAATGGAGAAAAAGTGGTGAGCAATGGAACACACGAAAAAAAAGTACTATTAGAAGCGATTAATTTTACAATCTATAAAGGTGACTTTATTACCGTTCTAGGTGGAAATGGTGCGGGAAAAAGTACTTTATTTAATACAATTGCGGGAGCTTTACAGTTAAGTCAAGGATCAATTTCTTTCAAAGATCGAGTAATTACAAAAGAAACAGAAGAAAAACGTGCTGTTTTTCTCTCACGCGTATTCCAAGATCCTAAGATGGGAACCGCGCCACGAATGACTGTTGCAGAAAATTTGCTTTTGGCTCAACGCAGAGGGGAAAAACGTTTTTTTCGTCTACGGAAATTAAAGAAACAAAAAGCAGCATTTTATAATCTTTGCCAAGAAGTTGGCAATGGCTTAGAACAACATTTGGATACACCAGCTGGTGAACTTTCAGGAGGACAGCGTCAGGCATTGAGTTTATTGATGGCAACTGTTCAAGCACCAGAGCTTCTTTTATTGGATGAACATACAGCTGCGCTTGATCCTAAAACAGCAAAATCATTGATGCAGTTAACAAATCGTCGGATTCAAGAACAACGGTTAACCTGTTTGATGATTACTCATCGAATGGAAGATGCTTTAAATTATGGTAATCGTTTGATTGTACTGCAAAAAGGCAGAATCATAAAAGATTTGTCAAAAAAAGAAAAAGATCAGCTTTCTATGGGAGATTTACTCCAATTTTTTGAAGAAGTTCTTGAATGATAGGTTGTTTTAGTACCATTATGGCAAGATAACGTAGACGTTGTTTTTTGATGTACACGCTTGAGTGAATTAAATTGCCAAAGAGAAGTTGACAAATTATTAAAGTCTCCTTTAAACTTGGTGTGAACTCATCTTAATCATAGAAAAGATAGAACAATGGAATTTTCGAGTAAGCGGAGAAGTACTACCTGATGTCTCGTGTCATTTTTACGAAGATCAGGTTTTTTATTTTATCAAATAGGAGGAAAAAAGATGATTTCCGGTAAAACCAAACTAGCAGGCTTTTTTGCAGCACCTGCTTCTCACAGTTTTTCTCCTATTATGCACAACACGGCTTTTAAATTGTGTGGGATTGATGCAGTCTATCTAGCTTTTGAAGTAGATTGCCATCATTTGAAGCAAGCACTTGAAAGCATTCGTGTTTTGGATATGTTAGGAGGAAATTTCTCTATGCCGAATAAAATAGCTGTCTTGGATTACTTGGATGAATTAAGTCCAGAAGCAGAATTGATTGGTGCGGTCAATACGGTTGTGCACAAAAATCATCAGTTGATCGGTTACAATACAGATGGAATGGGGTTTATTCGTGCGGTAAAAGAAGTCGGACAGACCGTGGTAAATCAAAAAATGATTGTTTTAGGCGGTGGTGGTGCAGCCAAAGCAATAATTGCGCAAATGGCGTTAGAAGGTGCGAAAGAAGTAAATGTCTACAAACGAAAAAATACGACATTTTTTCTATTCAAAGAGTATTTAGCAAAAGTTTCAGAAAAAACTGGTTGTCCTATCTTTCTTCATGATTATGCAAATGAATCCCAACTTGTAAGGGATTTGAAGCAGGCGGATTTGTTAATTAATGCCACAGATATTGGTATGGGAAAAAAGGAAGGATGTTTGCCTCTTTCGCATGCCTCGCTGTTATCTTCAAATTTAACGGTGTTTGATTTAATTTATTCCCCAAGTGAAACTCAATTACTAAAAGAAGCAAAAAAACTTGGTATAAAAGGATATAACGGTTTAGACATGTTGATTCATCAAGGAGCAATTGCTTTTGAACTTTGGACGCAAAAAGAAATGCCTATCGAAGAAATTCGCCGCTGCTTAGGTGTGTATGAAGAGAATAAGGATGTTTAAATCGTTATTTTTTATTAAATTATGGTTATAACAGCTGATTTTATTTTATAAGTATCGTATGCTTGACTTACTTGAAAAACATAGGGGAGGAACCAAGATGAGTCGGATGGATCGCCATAAGAACATCCATAAAAAAGCAAAACCTCTAATTGAAAGGGGGAGTTTTTTTAGACGTGAACGAAAAAGTAAAAAAGATCGCAATAGTTATATAGAACAAGAAAAGACTAAACACCTCTCTCATCAATCTCAGGAATATAAAGCCAAAGAGGAAAAGGGATCGTTTTCTTCTGTCTGGACGCCTTATTTTTCTCAAAAAATGAGTGAAAAGAAAACTTATCAATCAAAAAAGGGCTTTTTTAAGAGGAAAAAAATGCTAACAGATGACCGATCAAAAATGAAACGGTCTTGGAAAAAAATAATCTTAGGTGTTGCTTTATTTTTTGTTTTGTTTTCTGCGTCTTCGTTTTTTGTTGGAAAGTGGATTGCTGAGCATGATACCAGTTTATCAAGTGTTACTGCGGAGAAATTCAAAGGAATGCAATCTTCAAGCGGAGCTCATAATATTTTAATTTTAGGTAGTGATACAAGAGGAGAAGATTCAGGACGAGCGGATACCATTATGTTGTTGCAGTTAGACGGTCCAGCGCATAAGCCAAAATTGATTTCTTTTATGCGAGATAGTTTTGTGACGATACCCGGTGTGGGTCAAAACAAAATTAATTCGGCTTATGCTTACGGAGGCGCTGAATTGGTTCGTCAAACGTTGAAAGAAAATTTTGGACTGGATTGTCAGTATTATGCAAAAGTTGATTTTAAATCATTTGAAAAAGTGATTGATGCGTTGTTTGTGAATGGCGTAAAAATCAAGGCAGAAAAAAGTTTGAATTTAGATGGTGTTGACATCAAAAAAGGAATTCAAAAAATGAATGGGCATGTCCTTTTGCAATATGCTCGTTTTCGAATGGATGAAGAGGGAGATTTTGGACGTGTAAGGCGACAACAGCAAGTAATGAATGCAATATTCAATCAACTAAAAAATCCGTTGAATTTATTTCGTTCTCCTTATGCTGCTGGGAAGGCGATTGGTTATACTTCAACAGATATTCCTTCATTGTTTATGGTTAAAAACCTCTTTTCAATTATGCGAGGAATGGGTGGAATTGATCGCTTGAGTGTTCCAGTAAACGGTTCTTGGAATTTTGGTAATAGCAGTTATGCTGGTAGTATTTTAGTCATTGATAATGAAGCAAACAAAACAGCTGTCAGTCAGTTTTTAAGCAAATAATTTGTAAAGCGACGAAGTATAAAAAATGCTAGTCGCTTTTTCTTAGGTCTTTTAGCCAAAAGGAGCTTTTTGAGCGTACATTAACAAATAGATATTTATTCCGAAAAGTTAGAAAAACAAATAATTCTAAACATTTTTGATAATTAGTATATACTTTTGTATTTTGTATAAAGTAATTGTTCAATATTCTGTTAGTGAAAAAATCGGACTTAAAGATGCAAATTCTTTAGATATGCCGATAAAGCAACCTTTTCAAGCAGACAAAAGAAAATTAAATGATATTACATTTAACATAAAAGCTCAGAAAATTTTTGGAACAGAACTTCCGACTATTTATGATAAGGCAGCAATATTAGTAATTAATCTTGAAAAAAACATCTTTTTCATATTCACAATGGAAACAAATGGACAGCTCTTAGCAATGATTACTTTTTTCAAATTAAATGGTTGTACTACTCATTTTTCTCAAGAAGAAGCAGTTCGATTTATACTCGATATTACAACCAGTTCAAGAATTTGATACGTTAAAAAAAGAAATTACAAGCTTATCTTTGAGAATCAGGTAAAATATAAAAAATCCGTTGATTAAAATATTTTTTATTTACTTGAAGAAGATAGATGATACATAAAGAGAAAAGTTTTATTTTAGTTTACATAATATATATTATACAAAGTAGTTTTAAAGTAGATTAAACGACTTCTAAACTGAATCAAACCAAAAAACACAAAAAAACGTCTCAAATGAGCCGTTACAACATTTTAAAATTATTTTGCATTATCTAACAATAATTGTGTACAAAATTTTTTATATCTATGTATCAAAGCATCTTTTTAGTGAAGGATTTTACTTTTTTTATCGGACTAAAACTCCATTTGTTGTTCAATATCTTTTTTTGCTACAATCACTATTTTGAATCTAAGATTTTGTGTTTCTTCCATAGAAGAATCTCTTTTTCCAATAGGAGAACTTCTTCTCGTCCCATCTTGATTCTTATAAAAATTAGCTAATCTCAGTTGTTCTTGCTGGACTAACTTTTTTGTTCAAAATTATAAAAAATAGATAGGAAGTTCAGTTACTTCATTCGTTGTTTTAGATCATGTAGTTGCTGTTTATAAATATTTTTTTCTGCGGCTGTTTGTTTTGCTTTTTCTACTATATTTTCCAAAAGTTTTTTATTTTCGCTGTACGATTTTCTTTTAGAAGGAATCAACCGATTTACGTCTTTCAATGTTTCTTGCCTAAACATACTCATATTGATATAAAAAGATTCTTTTTCTTGTAAACCAGCAATTTTTGCTCGTAATTTGATTTCTTCTTTTTCCATTTTTTTGTGAACTTCCTTTAAATAAACAAATACTAGATGTTGCTTAACGCTGTTTTTTCTGTCTTACTTATTACGATATGAAAAAATTTTTTATTTTTCAAGAAAGCCATCTCTTGTTCTCTCCTTATCTCCCTATTTTTCTTTACTGTTTAGTTTCATTGAGTGAGTCATTGATTTTCCAATTTTTTCTTGAGTGTCTGGAGTCATTTGTCGATTATTTGTAAGAAAAACACGTTCTACTGTTTTCTCTACCTCTTTTACTGCTTTAGTTAAGCTAGCAAATGACTGTTTTTCTTTTTGATTTTATTGTTTGTTACAGATTGATTGGTAGTTCCCATATGTAAATATTCCTCCATTTCATTTATTATCTTAATCGCAGACCTAAGCTGTCCTTTCCTGTGCATTAACTGAACTAAGAATCTCTCCTCTTTTTTCTTGTTGAACTGCCCCATCTAAGTAAATAAAATAGCACACTATAGATAGATGACAAATAATTTTACAACAACTTTTTCTTCATCAAACATCATTTATTTCTAAAAAAATAAAAAATTTTCTGCTATTATTATTTTCCCATTTTTTATACGAAAATAAGCTAGAGGATATCGAAAATAACTTTTATCTTCGATATCCTCTAGCTTATTGCTTTAATGTTTAACTATTAAACAAACCAAAGCATGAAATTCTTTGGTTTGCTAGCCTTTTTCATTTAAATTATAATACAGTATTTAATACTTTTCTTAATTCACTAACAGATTGATTGAACATTTTTGTTTCTTCAGGAGTAATGGATAGTTCAATCACTTCTCTTACCCCGTTTTCATCAACGATTGAAGGAACACCGGTAAAGATATCTGTTTCACCATATTGACCGTTTAAATAAGCAGAAACAGGTAACACAGCTTGTTCATTATTTAATATTGCTTTCACAATACGCGCAGTACTCATACCAATTCCATAATAAGTTGCTTTCTTTCTATCGATAATTTCGTAAGCTGCATTTTTTACTTTATCGGCAATGATTGTTAAATCACTTTCTTCAATACGATGATCTTTTTCTACAAATTCCATGATTGGTTTTCCACCAACAGTTGTGTGAGACCACGCAGCTACTTCTGAATCTCCATGTTCTCCTAAGATATATCCATGAACGCTACGAGGATCAATTGCTAATTTTAATGCAATTTCTTTTCTAAAACGAGTAGTGTCTAAAGTTGTTCCAGTTCCGATTACTCGAGAAGAAGGCAAGCCAGATTCTTTCCATGCAATGTAAGTTAAAATGTCTACAGGATTTGAAGCGACTACTAAAGCTCCATCAAATCCAGAATTCATGATTTGTTTCACAATATCTCTCATAATATTAGAATTTGTTTTTACTAAATCTAGACGAGTTTGTCCAGGTTTTTGGTTAATTCCAGCAGTGATTACAACTAAATCTGCATCGGTACATTCACTGTAATCTCCTGACCAAACGGCAACGTTTTCTTCTCCCCATGCCATACCATCTAATAGGTCCAGAGCTTCTCCTTCAGCTTTTTCTTGGTTTACGTCAATTAAGACTAATTCATTGGAAATTCCTTGGTTAATCATTGCATAAGCGATACTTGTTCCTACAAAGCCTGTACCGACAATGACTACTTTTCTACTTGTTTTTTTCATAACAATTACACACTCCATTTCATATAGTATGTTATTTTCATGAAAATTATACAGTAAATATAATCATTTATCAATATAATAGATTTTATTATTAATATAATTTTTTTTTATAGAAATGATTTGTAGAACAAAAAAATAGAGACTATATGTATTTATTTTGTATTTATATTTACAAAAAAGGCATTTATATCCAATCATTCTTTTTTTTGATAGAATCTTATGCTGTTTTTGTTCTCTATTCATAAAAAGACTTAGATTATTAATTTTCTAATAATCTAAGTCTTTTTAATATGTATAATTGTTTAGACTTATTTAAATCTTTTATACTGTCCTTGTTTTGAAACTGTTTTTGATGAAAAATTCTTGTTTGCGGGTTTATTAGTCGTTTTTTTACTTAAAAATGCCACGAAAAAAACGAGGATTGCGAGTCCGCCTAAAATTAAGTACATATGATCTGATAAATAAGTAGATAAAAGATCGAAGATATCAGTTTGCGCAACTAAACTTGAATTGACTATCTGCAACCAGAGCTTTTCCATATATTTCCTCCCTATCTTAATACGAAAAAAATTTCATTTCTTCAATATAAAGCATAATATAAAAAAAGATAAAGAAAATAACTTTTTTTTCTTTGGAATAGAAAAAAGGGAGAGCTGAAACGATTGCAAAAATTTAGTTGTGCAACTGATATTAAATGAATAAATGTTTTCTGCATATTTTGCCTATCTTTTGATAACGTGAAGCTTTTAAAAATTAAACTAGTGATCTGTTTTCCTTTCTTTTGTCAATTAAAAGTTGCCTACGAAAGCCCACGAAAAAATTGGACTTTGGTAAGCGTCTAATAGAAATTGCCTATCAATTAAAAATAAATCCAAACAAATAAAAATAGCAAATTACGTTACTTTTGATGCTTGGTAGTAATTTCTTCAAATTTTTCTTTTACTTCTTTGGCTAATTTTTCTACTTCTTTTTCAAAAGCATTTGGTTGAGCAGATGTTTCTTCTTCGACGGAGTTTGAACCAGATAACGCAACTTCTTTTTCTTCGCTAGAATTTGAACCAGATAAAGCTTCTTGTTTGTTTTTTGTTTCGCCAGAATTTGTGCCGGCTAATGCTACTTCTTCTTCTGTTTTAGGCGCCATAGATCCTCTTAGACGTTTACCTTTTTCGTCAGTATAATTTGTCATAAAATTCCTCCTAATATTCATTTATTTTATCGTACCTAAGAAGAAAGCAACTGTCAAAACATGAAGATAGAACTAGAGTCTTTTCTCCTGTTTTTAACAGTTATTCCATATCTGTGTTTAGTTGTTGGATGTATGACTCTTTTTTTATTATTGTTGTTCCTTTATTTGGATGCATTGAGCAATCAATGTACTTAAGAAGTGATAACCTAGTTTTGAAGGATGTAATCCGTCTTCTTGTAAATAAAGAGAAGGATCTTCAAAAGTTTTTTCATAATGATAGAAATCAATAAAGTCGACTTTCATTGACTCGGCTACTTTTTTTGCAATTTTGCCATATTCGATTAATATTTTTGGAACAGTTTGTGTTTTAATTTTTTCATCTACATAACTAGGACCAACTAAAATAATGTGACTATTTCGAAACTGTTGAATCATTTGTTGCAGATTTTTTTGATATGTTTCCTGATTATTTCTTTGATTGATTGCATCATTGATACCTACATTCATGACAACGTACTCGGCTGTTTTTTCTTGCTTTGTGAGTTGGTTTAGTCTTTCAAGACAGCTTGTTGTAGAATCGCCTTTTTTTCCTAAATTGGTGATTGTAAAATCTGTTTTTCCTAGTGAATTAAGAGCATCTGAAAGATAACTGTCTAAAATATGGGCAACTTCTCCTTGAAATAATCCTGCTGCAATGCTATCACCGAATATGATTATTTTTTTCATTTTCTTCATCCCTTTATTTTTATTGCATTTAAAGCCTACCACTTCAAGAGGAAAATAAGAACCCTTTGCGTTCAACTATAAAAAAAAATTATATTGATATAGTTTTTTTTATAAATATATCGATGATAGGATAATTTAGGATTTTCTTCACTTTTATTTTGCAGATAGTCATACGATCTTATTCTCGTCTTTTTAGACCAACTTGCAGCCATTTTACTTTATAATGGTAATCGTGAAGCAACTGTTTTGTTGTCCAAGCGTTTGCAATGCAATCTGTTAAGGAAGTGATGACTAAATCCATAATAAAATATAAAAAACTAAGTGCTTCCTCAGAATCTTTTATTGAAAAATGGTTGATTTTTAAAAGATTAAACCACTCGTGAATCTCTTCGGATTTAGAAGAAGTTATTCGTTTATGCCTAGAAAAATCGTTGCTTTGGGTTAAAAATTGAAGGATACACCAATAATTATTTTTAGTATCTAAAGTACTGCACCAAGCTAGATAATTTTCAATTCCTCGAAAAAAATCTTGTTTGCTTTTATGAATATACTGTAGAAGGTCTTGGTGAATTTGAAGTGAATAATAATGAATCGCATAGGTATAAGCATCTTCTAGATCGTCAAAGTATTTATAAAATGCACCACGAGACATTGCCATATCTTCAACAATATCAGCCACTTTTACTTGACTGATCGGTCGTTTAGAAAAATTTTTCAACAGAACTTCAAGAATTCTTTGCTTCTTCAAAGAAGGCAGATTAATAAATGTTGTTTTAGGCATCTCCTGCCTCCTTTTCAATCATTTCTTCTAACAAATTGCCATCTTTCATTCGATAGACTCGGTCACTCCATTGGATCATGCGAGCATCGTGAGTAACCATGACAGTTGCTTTTTGTTTTTCATGTGCTTCTTTTACAAGTAATTTTATTACGTCGTATGCATGATCTGTATCTAAGCTGGCAGTTGGCTCATCCGCTAAAATTAAACTAGGATCATTAAACAGCGCTCGAGCAATTGCGACGCGTTGCCGTTCTCCACCAGATAAATCTTTAGGGTAACTCTCTTTTAATCTGTAGATATCAAGGGATTTTAACAGCTCATCAATTGTAGCTTCTGTTTTTTTCTGATGACTTACCCGATTGACTAAATAAAATTGTTCTTTGACCTTTAAAAAAGGAATTAAATTTGAACTTTGTAAAATGAAGCCAATTTCTTTAAAACGTAAATCCGCTCTTTTTTTCTCAGATAGATCTGAAAAAGATTGCTCATTGATAATAATTTCACCGGAAGTTGGTGTCTGTAAACCACCACAGATTGTTAAAAATGTACTTTTTCCTGAACCGGATGGCCCAATAATACTAACAAACTCCCCTTGCTTTACCTGAAAATCAATGCCTTTTAATGCAGTCACTTCAGTATGTCCGCTTCCAAATTTCTTGACGATCTTTTTCATTGTTAAAATTTTTTTCATGTCATTTATCCTCCTATTGCTGTAATTGGATCGACTTTTGCAATGGTTCGGATTGAAAATACACCGCCTAATACAGCAACGATTATTAAGATGCCACTATATAGCAACCATTGTGTCCAAAAAGTGGTGAACGGCATAGCATTTGGTAAGATCAAACTTGTTAGATAAGCAGCAAAGATGGCAAGTATGGCGCCTATCATGCCAATGATAAACGATTGAGCAACAAGTGAACGAGCAATAAACGAGTTACGAATGCCTTGTGCTTTCATGACACCAAATATCGCTGTTTTTTGTAATGTGATGACATACATAAAGATGCCAACGACTGCTGCGACAACTAAAAACAAGAAATAGACCATCGCATTCAACGTCATGTTTTGGGCAGAATATCCAGGAATACTTTCAATAAATTCTGGAATTGAAAGCTTTTGCAAGGTTTTGGATGCTCCAGTTTGTGTAAGTGTTGCAGAATTTTTTGTAACGATTGCACTGATTGGTCTCTTTTTTTGTGAAGAAAATGGCTGACTTCCATATTTCAAACGAGTCCATGTTTTTAGATTAGTGTAAATCACAGGTGTTACTGTATAATAAGTTTCAGGAAAAATTCCTACAATAACTAATTCTTGCGTATCACTTCCTATTTTTATTCTATCCCCAATTTTATAATTATTTTTTGCAAGATTTTGAGAAATAATAATTTCATTTTCTTTATTAAAGCAACGGCCTTTACTTAATTTTGGAAGTAAGAAAGCATGATCTTTTGTACCAAAGACTGTGACGTTTTCCTTGTCTTTTCCTTTGATTGCTCCGCTAAATAAACCAATGGGTGCTTTCTCATTTGCTTGGATTTGTTCTAAATCACCTATTGTTAATTGTGAGGCTGCAAAAACTTTATTCGCATCTTCTGATAAAATGATTTCTTGAGCATGCCAATCATTGATTGCTTTTTTAAATTCTTCTGCCAGCCCGCTAGCTAACCCGGATAACATGAAAACCACATAAGCAATTAAGAACATGATTCCAATGATCAATCCATAGCGTAGTTTCGCATATTTTATTTCTTTAATAGCTAAAAACATTGTTTCCCCCTCCTACAATTTTAGTTAGTGACGGTTTGTCACTAATCAATAGAATAGCTTATAAGTGACAATTTGTCACTTAATAAAACTAAAAAAAGTCATCTAATTGTTTTAAGTTCTTCATTTTATATTCGCATTTATGAAAATGATAAGAGAATTTAAGGCTTTAAGTATTTTTTATGTGATTCATGATAAACTAAAGAAAACAAAACAAATGAGGGAAACGAATGATCAAACTTTTAATTATTGAAGACGATAAAATTTTATCAGACAATATCAAAGACATTCTTTCTGAAATGGGCGAGATCAAACAAGTATATAATGGTAGTGAAGGTTTATTTGAATTAGAAAGCGGTACATATGATTTAGCAGTTTTGGATCTGATGTTGCCAGAAATGAATGGCTATGAAGTCTTGACTTATATTCGAAAAAAAAAGAATCAAACCCCGATATTGGTTCTGACCGCCAAAGATGGGTTAGAAGATAAAATCAAAGGTTTTGAATGTGGTGCAGACGATTATTTAACGAAGCCATTTTATCGAGAAGAATTGTTGATGCGAATCAAGGCTTTATTAAGACGTTCTTTGGGCTTATTCAATGAACATATACTTGAACATAAAGAAATTAAATGAATAGGAATATTTTACAAAAGCAGCGTAAAAATTTTTTTGTCGCCAATATCTTAGCTTTTGCCTTGGTTTTCTTTTTATTGAGATTAATCACGTTACAAGTATTGAGTCAATCGGCTTATTGGGAGACTGACTTGTTTTTAAAAAATACAGACGTTCATTCTCAGATTGTGCAGTTGGAAATTGCTCGCTACCAACAAAATAATCCTTTTTTAGATTCGTCTATAAATGAATCAATTACCGATCAGTTCAATACACAAATCGTTTTATGGTCTTCTGATGGTAAAATTTTAAATAAAGAAGAAATCGGCGGTCGATTTAGTCAGATTGAAGAAGTCGTACTTGATAAACAACATCTTAATACGATCCAAACGATCGAGTTGAAACAAGAGGAGAGCGACTCCCTTCTTTCTTTTCGGTCCGTTACAAAAAAAGCTGGTACGAACCAAGGAGACGTGGCTTATATTCAAATTTTAGCAAATACGAATCAAATTAAGCACTCTTTTGCCGATTTTCGCAGGATCATGATCCTTTGTATGGTAATTTTTTGGTTGCTTTCGATTGGTATCAGTTATTACTTATCGAATTTAGCTATGCGTCCGATTCTCGCTTCTTGGAAACGTCAAAAAGAATTTATTGAAAATGCTTCTCATGAATTAAGAACGCCATTGACAATTATCCAAAACAGTCTTGAGCACCTCTTTACTAAGCCAAATCACAGGATCATCGAAGAATCTGAAAGCATTGCACAAGCGCTTTCTCAAACACGAAGACTTTCTGGCTTAACAAGGGATCTTTTAACCATTGCCCGAAATGATTCAAACGAACAAACATTAGAAATAAAAGCTATTCAAACAAACGAATTTTTAGATGAATTAGTTAAACCTTTTCAAGAAATGGCAGCAATTGATCACAAGGAATTTATTTTGCAAAATGAAACACAAGTGATTGTTCGTTTTGATCCGCAAAAGCTTCATCAAGTATTTGTTATTCTTTTAGACAATGCTTTAAAATATACAAATCAACAGGATCGTATCGTAGTGATCTCAAAAGCTAATCATAAAGACTGGTTGATTCATATAAAAAATACAGGACCGACCATCAGTGATGAAGCAAAAAAACATATTTTTGATCGCTTTTATCGGGAAGACCGGTCACGTTCAAAAGAAACTGGCGGATACGGGTTAGGATTAGCGATAGCAAAACAAATTGTGGTACAACATAAAGGGCAAATTATGGTTGCGGATAATTTTCCGCAAGGTGCTGATTTTAAAATCCAGCTTCCTTTAAAATGAATGTTTTCTCAAAACGTCACGTTGATTACCTAAAGATGCTTTTATGTTCAAGCCGTCTTTGCTTTTCTTTTTAGAGAGAAAATGTTTCGTTTTTTATGTTTGCAATTCAGACTTAAAAGCTGTTAAGGTGAAAGAAATAAAAAAGATAAAAAGGGGGATCTTTTATGGATCAAAAAACAAGAAAACATCTTCAAAAAAAACTAAAAGAGCGTTCTGCACAACTTCCTCCTATCTTTCAAGTATTTTTAAATGAAAATCGCACAAAACTTTCGTTAAGCAGTCGTTATGAATATGCCAAAGATTTTCACTTACTTACAGATTATTTGCGTGAAGTATCTGGTAAAGAAGTAACTGATACGCTGATTCTCCAGTTGGAAAAACAAGACTATTTAAATTTCTTAGAAAATATTTACAAGCATACTCGAACGTTTCAGACTACTACATTTCAATCAACAAATCAACAATTTAAAAATGGCTATTATGGTTTATCGAGAAAGCAATACTCATTGAACCATTTTCTGCGTTTTTTGTATCAAAAAGAACTATTAGCGGAAGAATTGTCTTTGTTAGGAAAAAGTCTGCCAGAAACTCCTGACGCAGCTTGGCGATATATGGATGCTTCATTATTTCAACATTTTGAAAACCTGTTTATTCCTGCTAAAGGGTTTAGCTCTGCGCGTGAAGCAAGTTTTGAAAAGAAAAATCGTCCAAGGAATTTAGCGATTGTTGCGGTTCTTTTATATTGTGGATTAAAAATACATGAAGTCGTAGAGTTAAAAAGAAAAGATATTGATTTAACCAAACAAGTTATTTTTCTTACGCGCAAGAAAAATCGACTGAATCAGTCCCCTATTCCTAATGAAGCATTGCCTTTTTTAAGTAGCTATTTAGAAACTTCAAAAGAAGGGACGACGAGTGATTCATTTGTTTTTCGATCGTCACATGAGCAGCAAATTTCACCACGGACGATTCGACAAATTTTAAGTAAAATTACTGTATACAAAAATATTTCTCCAGAATTATGCCGAAAAACTTATGGTTATTATGTTTTTTGCTATTTTGGTGATATGGACATCGTAAACTATCTATATGGGAATCGCTATCTTAATAAACACTCTTTTGAAGAAGTGTATAAAAAAATGTTGGCTTTTTCTTATAAAAATTAAATACTCTATAAAATATAAAGATTATTTTCACAAACAAAACTATTTTTTATTTAGGATTTGTGATAATATTATAGCGAATTTTGTGAAAAAAACGATAAAATTCATAATTAAATATTCTCAACATCTTTTACTTTTTAGTTTGATTAAAAAACAAAATCGGAGTGTGACCCATGAAAACAGTGACTTATTCACCGCTAAATCTTTTTTCAAATTTTCAAGATGCAGCTAATGCAACACCAGACGTTTCTTTCATTTTTGACCAACCTTTAGTTGCTTTTCCTGAGCTTGGATTGAAAAGCACGTATAAAGAAGCTTTGGAGCTAGTTTTAACTCGTGCTTTTCAACTTGCGCGTCTTGGTGTTGGTTTAGGAGACAAAATTATCATTTATAAAAGTTCTGCGTTTGACACTTATTTGCTAGCTGTGGCTTCTAGTTATTTAGGAGCTGTGCCAGTAATGATCTCCCACCACTTTCCAGCTTCTATCTTAGAAGTTTTTGTAAATCGCTTAGAAGACCCGTTCATTTTGTTTGATGATGAGACTGCTGAACGTGTTGCAACTATTTCTAACGGAACAAAAGAAAAACAACTTGCTGTTTCGCATCTTTTGACGCAGCCTTTTCTCTCGGTCGAGCAAAAAAAATTGTCAAACGAAGCTATTTCTTACATAACCCATACATCCGGAACAACCGGTATTCCTAAACTGATTTGTCATTCTGCCTATTCCATGGGTTGGCGAACCAAATGGCAAAAGACAGTGTTTACTAAAATAGCAAAGAAAAAATTAGTTGCTTTTCATATTTCACCGGTTCATTCTCGTTTTAATATCGGTGTCTCTTCATTAATGGCGATGGGATTTCCAATGATGTCATTAGCAGATGCCCGAGGAGAACATGTGGTGAAAATGTTAAAAGCCCATCCTCCCATTGCTTTAGAAACCCATCCCAATAATTTCGTACAATGGAGCTTTACTGCAAGAAAGCATCCGGAAGCTTTTTCAAGTATTCGTTACTATCACTCTACTTTTGATGCCATCAATAATCGAACTATGGAAACATTTTTAACTGCTTCTACAAATAAAAGGGCTATTTTCTTGCAGGTGTATGGCCAAAGTGAATGCGGTCCTATGATATTGAAAGCGCACACTTTAAAAAGTCTTAAATCAAATAATGCAAGAAATATGGGTGTCGGTCTTGGTGAATTAACGAAAGCAAGAATCACAGACAAAGATGGAAATGTTTTACCTTCTAATAAAGACGGACATATTCAATTGTTATCAAAAGGACGGGCATTGACTTATTATAAAGAGGAGGCACGTTTTGAAGAAAACATAGACGGTACATGGTGGGATAGCGGAGATTATGGCAGTATGGATGAAAATGGCTGCTTGTTTTTAAAAGATCGACAAGTGGATTTAATTGATACGATCAATAGTAATTTAGCAATTGAGGATTTTTTGCTAGACTCATTAGAATTTTTATCAGAAGTAGTTATCGTTCGTGACAAACATCATGCACCTCAACCATTGATTGCGCTAGCTCCTGAACAAGAAATGGATTGGGAACGTTGGTGGAAACAAGTTCATGAATTGCCTCGATTAAATCCTCCTATCATTCGGAAATACGAAGATATTCCACGAACGGCAACTATGAAAGTGCGAAGAAAACAAATTGAAAAAGAATTACAAGTCTAAAAAAAATCAACCAATCGTTACATAAAATTTACTAAAGCTACATATTCTTTAAGACGTTCGTTAGAAGCAGAAAATAGTTTCAACCATTTAAGGATTTTCCTTTCTCCTTAAATGGTTGAAAAAGTCAAAGATACCTGTTTTGAAATACTACAATATCTTTTTTTGATAGAGCAGCGTTTTTCTTGCTTGAGCGTTTTTTTGCTCTCTTTTTTGTTTCTTCGAATTTTTTCTTTGCTTGTTCATAAGCATCCTCAGGAAGTTCTCCTAGCATGATTTGTTTGATTGGTGCAGTATTTATTACATCTATTGGGAGTCCTTTTTTTTTAATATTCATTTTCTTTTTACTTGAATACAGATTAAATAAATACCAGAAACATTTTGCTATTTCAGGTTTCATTTCGACCATGGCAGTTACGAATTGTTTACGCATTTCTAATGTATTTTTCCATGTTATAGGTACAGAATTTTTATTGTTCAAAGCAAAAATATTTTTTTGACAATTATAGAGCGCAGTCTTTAATGTGGCTTCAATGTTTCCTACTACACAATTTCCTTTTGGTTGAAAGTTCATCTTGATTGGAAGTTTAATTGGTTTGCCAGAAACTGAATTTTTAACAATAAAATGCAAAATTTCATAAGGTTTCTTATAAAATACGCCATCATCGTTAACATAATAAAGAATGTCATCTCTATCTATTAATAATTGCCGACAAACTGTCGATAGATTTTCTGGAGGAATGGTGACATATGCTGCAGTAGCATCAATATTACGTGTGAATATTGATGCTTTATCTATCATAACGAATTTATACCCGTCATCTTCTTTATAAATCAATGCCCCTGAAGCATGGACAGATAAAAAGATGGAATCAGTGTCTTCACCAACATCATCATTTGTGCAAGGATACATGAGTGGCAGCAACAGAAAATCTGCTGCGTTATTTGAGGTCAAATTTTGTATCGAATGGATCAATTCTTCAGGTTGAGTATAACGATAAAAATCAGTAGTTCTTTTAAGTGAATTAATAATTGCTTCTTTTTTCGTTGAATCAACAAAAAAGTTGTCTTCGTCTTTTTCAATCATTTTAATATAAGCAGCAAATAACAAGGAATAATTGTCTTTGTTATCAAGTAATACCCATCTGTCATTTTCCATTATTCCTAAAGCAAGTCCTACTATTTCTAAATATCGTTGTGAATCATTGAGATAAGGCATATGTATTCTCCTTTAATTTAAATCAGTGGATACGATAAAAATTAAGTATGAGTCAACTTAACTATTTATACTATCATTTGCTGAAGCGTAATTTTTGGAATCTCTTGCACCAGTACCTGATGTTAAATAACTTCAACTCTTATCGCTTCTAAATGAAAGAAATTTAATCGATTATCATGCATGAGATAGGGTTATCTAGATTGTTTATATTCAATTTTATAATGGCGAAGGACTGATTTTGCTGTGCCATTTAATTGATCATTGATACTTATATTTTTTGCTTTATTCAATAGATATTTGAGTGAATATTTCTTTTTTTCATTTAGTTTTCTTTGAGTCTTTAATAAATGATTATAGTTTTTAAGAAGACTCCGATGAAACTTATTGGTAGGCAATATGATTACACTACGGTAATCCCCATTTTTATGTTTATAATTGATTGCTATTGGCGAAAGTTTATCATCAGCAGTCGAAAATTTTGAATACTTGTTATCGTTACCTCTTCTTTTCATTTTTTCTCCTTCATAACAATTTTTTTTTGCGTATTTGTTCCCTATACAACTTTCTTATGAATTTATAAAACATCCCCTCCTTTTTATTTATTGTACAGAAAAAAGTGGTTCATTGAAGTACCAATAATTACATTTTTAAAAAAAATTGATTTGATCTATTTTATTTTTTATCAAGATGCTACAAAAAATGATTGTGTGAAATAAATAATTAAAATTGGATGATTTTAAAATATGCCAATTGGCTGTTTTATTTTAAAAGGACTTTCGTTATACTTTTTTTGTGGAGGGAGATTAATGCAAAAGATACTAACAATTGGAGGTTCAGACCCCTTTGCTGGCGGTGGCATTCAATCTGATCTAAAAACTTTTGAAAATTATCAACTTTTTGGGATGAGTGCCCTTACTTGCGTAGGAATGATAGATGAAAATGGTACGTTTATACTAGAAGATCTACCTGCTGACTGGTTAGAAAAACAGTTAACCGCTATTGGCAAAATGGTCAAACTAGATGGTATAAAAATTGGACTGTTACATTCTGTTGAAGCAATTCAAGTAGTCCGTGATTTTTTAAAAGAGCAGTTAGGAATACCGATTGTTCTAGACCCAGTATTAGCTTTTAAAGAGGCACTTGCTTTGGCAAACCAAACTTACATGGATTGCTTAGTAAAAGACCTATTCCCGTTGGTTGATTTAGTGACACCAAATCTAAAAGAAGCTGCTTTACTTTCAGAAGGAAAAACCTGTGCAAGTACAGAGGAACTAATTGAAGCAGCTAAATTTATTCATTCTTTGGGAAGTAAAGCTGTTCTTGTTAAAGGAGGAGCTGGTATTGCCGGCAATCAAGCAATAGACGTGTTGTATCATGCAGAGAAAGTAGAAATGTTTGCATTAAAGAAGTTAAAAAAAGTAACCGTAAATGGTGCTGGCTGTACTTTTTCTTCAGCAATTACCGCTAATCTTGTTCAGGGACGTACGCTTTCAAAAGCAATTCATCATAGTAAAGCGTATGTTTATCAGTGTATTTCACACGGTGTAATGATGGGAAGTCAGACAGGAAGTGTGTGGTCTGGCGGTCGCCTTGAAGGAGGAGCCTAGTTGACAGCGAAACGATTGACGAAATACGCAATGATGATTGCTTTAACCGTCGTGCTTTCCTTAACAGTTTTTCTTCCTGTTCCTGTAACCAATGGTTTTGTTACACTTTGTGAAGTGGGGATTTATACGACTGCTTTTTTATTTGGTCCCGTTGGTGGTTTAGTTGTAGGAGCTTCAAGTGGTTTATTAATTGACTTGCTTTCAGGGTATCCTCAATGGGCTATTTTTTCATTTTTGATTCACGGTCTTCAAGGTTGGGTCAGTGGCTATTTTGCGGAAAAATCAGTAAAGAGCAAGTGGTTCGGACTCGCTTTAGGAAGTATCCTAATGATTAGCGGTTATTTTTTAGGTGGTTGGTTATTGTATGGTTGGCCTGCTGGGGTTGCTTCCATTTTTGGGAATTTTTTCCAAAATATTGTAGGTATTGGGCTTGCTTTACCGCTTAATCATGTTATTCGACGAACAGTGCAAAAAAGAAGAACTAGTAGATAATGAAAGGAAGAATAAAATGAACATTACAGAAATGGAGTTAAAACAAACGTTAACTGAAATGGTCAATGATGTTTTGACAGAAGCAAATTTGAAACGAGGGGATTTATTTGTATTAGGATGCAGCACGAGTGAAATTATTGGCGGCCGTATTGGAAAAAATTCAAGTATGGAGGTCGGACAATGGGTTATTCAAACACTTAGAGAAATTCTTGATCCATTAAGCATTTCTTTAGCTGTTCAAGGGTGTGAACATATAAATCGAGCATTAGTAATAGAACGTTCTGTAGCAGAAAAGAAGCAGTTTGAAATTGTTTCTGTCGTTCCTGCTTTACATGCAGGCGGTGCTTGCTCTGTCGCAGCCTTTGAACAATTTGTTGATCCAGTAGAAGTGGAACATGTTATCGCACAAGCTGGGATTGATATTGGCGATACAGCGATCGGTATGCACATTAAACATGTTCAAGTCCCTGTTCGACCTAAAAATCAGATGTTAGGAAGCGCACACGTGACGGCTTTACGTTCACGTCCGAAATATATTGGTGGTTTTCGAGCTGAATATGAATGGAGTAAATGGACAAAAAATGACATGTAGTAATGGGAGTTAGGCAACAACCATTTTTGGTAACGAGAGATGATTAAATGAGTAGCCTTTCTTCTAATTATTTATTTTTAAAATAAAAAGTATAAAAAGAGGCTTTTGGCCTCTTTTTTGTAAAGTAGTTATTACACTCTTTCAAATAATTGTGCTTCATAAGGTTCTAATATGCCTTGTTTTTTAAATGGTCTTTTCTGATAATTTGTAAGCAGTAATTGCCAGTTAGCCTCTACTGCTGCTGGTAAAGAATAAGTCGCCTTGTCTTTTGTAAGGTTGACGATCACTAAATATCGTTTTTCATTCAGTATACGTTCATATACATATAATTGCGGATGTTTCGCAAGGTGTTCTTTAAAAGAACCATAGACCAGTCCTTTCTTTGTTCGGCGAATACGTATCATTTCTTTATAAAACGCTAAAATAGATGTTGGATCATTTTCTTGTTGTTTAACATTAATAAAAAGATAATTAGGATTAATACCAAGCCAAGGATGTTTAGAAGAAAAGCCTGCAAATTGTTCTGAACTCCATTGCATAGGTGTTCGACTATTGTCGCGAGTAGTAGTGGAAACAATGTTTAGTGCTTCTGCTGGACTTTTTCCTTCTTTTATTAATTGCGTATACAGACGTTTAGAATCAATTGCATCAATAGCGTCAATGGTCGTAAAGGACATGTTGGTCATTCCAATTTCTTGGCCTTGATAGATAAACGGTGTACCTTGCAGGAAAAAATACATCATAGCAATTGCTTTAGTAGACCTTTGCCAATAGTTACTTGTATTCCCAAAAACAGAAACGGAACGTGGAACATCGTGATTTTCCATGTACAAAGCATTCCATCCTTTACCATCTAAAGCAGTTTGCCATGCACTTAACGCTTTTTTTAGCTTTATTACATCTAGCTTTCCTTCTTTTTCCTGTTTCCAAAGTGAAAGATGCTCAAATTCAAAAATCATGTCAAAATAGCCTTCTTTCCCCACCCATGTGGGTCCTTCTTTTGCTGATACGCCGCTTGCTTCTCCTATAGTTAAGATATTATAGGCATCAAAGACCGTTTTCAATTCATTTAAGTGTTCTTCGATACCTGATACATTTTGAAAAGGAGAAAATGGCTGCTCAGTTGCTTTTACAGAATACGCTGCTTTTTTCACATGAGAAATTGCATCTAAACGAAAGCCATCAATTCCTTTATCCAACCACCAGCGAATCATGCTAAATAGTTCATTTTTTAATTTGCTATTTTCCCAATTTAAATCCGGCTGCTCTTTTGCAAAAATATGGAGAAAATATTGTTTGGTTTTTTCGTCATATTCCCAAGCAGAACCGCCAAAAATCGACTGCCATTCATTAGGTGTTTTTTCGGGCGTACCATCTGTCCATATATAATAATCACGATACGGATTATTCCGTGATTTTTTTGATTCAATAAACCATTCATGTTGATCAGAGGTATGATTAATGACAAGATCCATAATAATTTTAATGCCTTGTTGATGCGCCTCTTTTAGTAATTGATCAAAATCTGACATCGTACCAAATTTTTCAAAAATTTTTTGATAATGACTAATGTCATACCCGTTGTCAATAAAGGGTGAAGAATAAATTGGATTGAGCCAAATAAAATCAATCCCAAGGGAGCTTAAATAAGGAAGCTTTTCCCGTATGCCATTAATGTCCCCCAGCCCATCTGCGTTACTATCTTTAAAACTGGCCGGATAAATTTGATATCCAACCGCTTCTTTCCACCAAGTTTTTGTCTGTACCATTCTTTTTCTCCTTAGTTCTTTTTCTTTTATTATAAAGCAATAATGAAAAATTTGGTGGATAATTATTGACTAATCAATAATTTGGATCAAACATTATTCATCCTATTGGAAAGAGTTTCTATTCATGACGATTTGTTGTATAACAAATTCAATCAAATAAAAAAGTTGTGGAGCTTTCTTTCCACGTGCTCATCTTATAAAATGCACCATTTTTCTTTTTATAAGCAAACGAAGTCACAACTGTTTTTAAAAGAATCATTTACAAGTAACGTGAAATCAATTGAATCAATTGTTTGGGCAATTCATGAACGTCAGTAATGTCAATGAAGCGACTTTCTCCATAAATCTCTTTAATGTCCTTTTTATCTTGTCCGATCGCAGCCGAAACAAAAATAATTCCTTGACGGTCATATTCAGCTAACACTGCTTGGATATCTGCTTTTGCTTTTTTTCCAGTATAATCTGGTAACGCTTTAGGTTGGCCGTCACTAATTGATACGAGCAACTTAGTAGTAGCCGCTTCTTGGCTTAATTTATTTGCCATCAATCGTAACACAGCGCCATCGCGATTATTCTGTCGTGGCTTCATAGTAACTAATTTTTCAGCTAACCAACTAAAATCATCAGTAAACTCTTTATAGGAAAAGATTGACGTTTTTTCACGAGTAGAAACATCCGCTGTATCCCCATAAATCATTAAAGGAATGTTTACACGCTTAGCAAATTCTGCCAATGCAATTGCCGTTCTTTTTGCCACTTCAATTCGTTCGTCACGTATCATTGATCCTGACTCATCAATTCGCAAAGCCACAGCTAGTGAAGGCCGTTCATGAGGAGGATTTTTCTTGTCAAAATTACGCCAGTCATTGTAAACTATTCGACTGGCATTAAAACGTTGTCCTTCGTATTTTCCTTTTTGATAGACGTCAGTTTCTTCATGTTCTAGTAAATCACATATTTGTCGGCTTAAAGAGTCAACGATCGGTAAGACTTCTTGTCTTAATTGCTTTGCTTCTGAATTTTTTGGCTCGAATTTCGGTCGATGAACAATCAATCCCACTTTTTCGTGCAAAGTCCCCTTCATGACTTGACGTGCTTGCTTGTTTAGCTTCTGTTTAATTTTTTTGTCATAAGCTTCCATGTCAGAAGCCGACATGGTTTTTGAAGTGTCCTCTGCTTGTTCTTGTTGATTTTTTCCTTCTATTTCTTGACTTCTTTTCTCCTTCTTTAAAGGGAAAAATTCATTAGCAGGTGAAAGCTCTTCTGTAGGAAACGATTCTTTTGAAGAATTGTCGCATATTTTTTCTGATGTCTCCACGTGTTCTTTTAGCGAAAAAGTTTCTTCTGCTAATTGATCAATTTCTCTTTCTGTAGCTGTCGTTTTATCTAGAATTCTTCCACGTGTTCTTATTTTGGGTGAATCCTCCCCTTTGATTTTTCGTAACAGTTCTCTAAGTTCTTCCAAAAGCCCGCTTTCATCTAAAGCTTGTGTTAATATTTTTAATTCTTCTACATCTGTCGTTAATTTATAAAGAACTTTAGGATAAATTGTTTGTAATAGATCTTGTCCTTGTTTCCATGTATTTGCCCAATAGAAATAAGAACGCATTCCTGCAACTCCTTTGATCGCATTTGCCTTAGCCGTGTCATCTAATAAACGAATGATTTCAGCTAATTTTACTAGCAAATTTGGTTGCTGGATTTTTGTTTTTCCTAAGGCTCGCTCAGCCATTACTTCCAATGACGGTAAATTCATTTTTTCAGCATGCTGCATGCGGTCTCTGAAGGATTCATTTAGAGGCCGATTTCCTTGATAATTTCGATTAGTTGTAATAATGATGATACAGTCGCAATGGCGGGAAATAACACCTGTCGGCAAGTTTAAAAGACCGTTTGGCTCTAATGCAGAGTTTAACGCTACTAACACAGAGGCATCACGAATGACAGTTGGTTCTTGAATTTCTAATAAATAGCCTTTTTCGATTGCCCGAACAATTTCAGAAGGATAATACTTATAACGAATACTACTTTCTTCATTGACTTGCATGCTGCGATGTATAAAATCTGCCAATTTTAATTTAGCTGTTTCGTAACTGAGATTGTAATGATTTCTGATTAATTGTAAAACAGCTTCAAGTGTATCTGATTGATTGATGGCTTCAATCAATCTTTGATCCTCTTTTAAATCCGAGTCAACGACTGGCAATAATGCACCGAATACGTCAGATTTGTCCATGTCGGCAAAACAAGTAACTTTCGTATAAGGAAGCTGTAAATCGGAAGAAAGTGCTTTTGCAAGCTGCGTTTTTCCTGAACCAGCATCTCCTTCCAATAAAATATTACTGATTTTCATTTCTGGGTCATGCCAATTTTCATAAATTTCAGTAGCAATTCTTAGTTCTTCACTACTCGTTCGATGACTCGCAGGTTTTTGCCAGATCATTTGTTTTTCAATCGTTGAAAATCGTCGCTCTTTTGTTAATGAAAAATTTTTCATACTGAATTCTCCTTCTTTAATAGCCTAAATCATCTAATAAGCGTTTTAAAATACGAAAACGTTCCCCAATCAACTCTCCTTCCTTTTGTAAAGTATCGTAGTAAAGGAGAACGTCTTCATCAATTTTAGGATTTTGGGTTTCTATTTCAACCGTCATTCGATTTCCTTGTAGCCCAATAATGTCAACTACAGAATTTTCAGGATTGTAGAATTTTTTATAACGATAAGCATCTTGAAAATACACGCTTCCTTGCGCTGCGAGAATCGCTAAATCTAAAATACGCGTAATCGGTAATTCTTGCGATTGTTGGGACCATTTTTCTCCCGTGCGGTGCCACACTTTACCGGAAATTTCTGCTTTATTGTGAGCGCTTTTATGAATTACACCCAATGAAAGAGCTTTGACATCTGTATGAAGTGCTCTTGTTCCATCAACTTGTTCATAATCTTTTACAACAATGACAGGTTTATGATTTAAATTTGTTGGAATTTCCATTAAAATCGACCTTTCTCTTTGAATAATTGTAATTACTCATTTACTAAAATTTAAAGTGATTATACGATTTATGAAAAAAAAAGGCAAAAAAAACCTCGCAACTAACGTATCTGGTTTAGTCACGAGATCGTATGAACATAAAAAAGAATGTTTATTGTGCGGAAATAGCAAGACCAATCGCTTTTTCTCCTAAATGGCTGCCAATAACTGGTCCGAAATGTCCGATTTCAATTTCAGCATGAGGGTATTGTTTTTGTAGTTTGTCTTTTTCTTCTTTTGCTACTTCTAGATTATTTGCATGAATGACGTATAATTTAACTGGTGGAACAATTTCATTTCTTCTAAGTCCAATTATTTTTTCTGCTCGAGCAAAGGCTTTTCTACTTGAACGAATTTTTTCAAATAAAACGATTTTTCCTTCTGAAAAAGTTAAGATCGGTTTAATTTTTAACAAACCACCGATTAATGCAGCTCCATTTGTCAAGCGTCCGCCCCGAACTAAATTATTCAAATCATCCACAATGAGATACGCATAAGTATTCTCACGAATACGATCAATATGCGTTAAAATTTCTTCCAAGGAATGTCCTTTTTTGTTCAAATCTAATGCCGTTTCTACCATATGTCCCATTGGCATGCTCGTAATTTTTGAATCATAAGGAACGATTTTTACACCCTCTACATCATTTTTCAACGCATGCAGTGTATTCACAAATCCAGAAATACCAGATGATAAATGAATGCTTAAAATCGTATCGTACCCTTTGTCTTTTAATTCTTCATATAACGCCATTACTTCGCCGACAGCAGGTTGTGAGGTTGTAGGAAAATCTTTGCTATTTTTCAGCAGACCGTAATATTCATCTGCTTCAATATCGATACCTTCATTGTAAGTTTTACCATCTAAAATAACAGGAATAGGAATAATGAATAAATCAGGATGATTCTTAATCCGTTTAGGCAAATAAGCCGTGCTGTCAGTAACTACTGCAAGTTTCATTTATTTAATTTCCTCATTTCAAAGAATTTTACCAGTCTTAATAACTATATCATAAGACAGGTTATATTTGAACCTCTGAATCAAAAAGCGAGAGAAACTACCAGCCTCTCCCACTTCTTTTATCGTCAGATTATCACGCCTTACTTTTTCATTTATATCATTTTTTTCTTTTAATGACGCCTTTGTTGAAAATTTTTAAGAAAACGGAACGTATTTTTACCAAATTGAGCAAACAGAAAAGTGAGTCCTCCCACAACCCCTAATCCGACACAATAGACAACCGCATGGGTCTTAGAAGTCATAGTCAATTGACTGTTTAATAGGACAAAAAATAGCATACAAACAATCAACATAAAAAGAGTCGAACGAAACGTTTTAAGAAAGAAAAATCTAATTTTAGCTAATGGTGCAATGCGGTATTCTTTACACATGTAATAATATCCTCGAATAAACACAATAGCAAAAGCAAAGGTGTTTGAAAAACTCATCCCATACCCGCCTAAAACTGCTAATCCGATGATTTGAAAAATAATTTTTAAAATGATAGCTTCAACAGTTAAGTAAATTGCGATGCGATGATGATTAAGCGATTGTAACATGGTTGAAAGGATCGTAAATAATGAAAAGAACAAAGAGGCTAACAGTGCAAATTGGAAATAGCCTACGCTATCAGGATCATATCCGAAAAACAATGTATACAAAGGACCAGCTAACAGTGACATTCCAGCTAAAGCAGGTAGTAAGATTAACAAAGCGATGGAAAAACTGTCTCCCACTGTTTTTTCGATTCGTAAACGGTCTTTTTTCCTTAAGGTGCTCAAAATAGGCAAGCTGCTAATTGCTACTGTACCAACCATAGAAATCAAGATTAGCGTCAGTTTATTAGGGTTGACAGAGGCACGACTGAATAAAAATTCGAGTTGTTGATTCGTTATTTCCGGTTTGAAAAAGTGCAGCAAAGGTTTCATAGTAACTTGATCAATCATTTGAACAATTGTAATGACTGAACCAACGAAAATAAATGGTAACGTTTCACGAATAATTTCTAAAGAAGCGGAGCGGTTTTCTTGTTGGAAATAACGAGTAGAAAGAAAAAAGTCTCGAATTTTAAAGTAATTATTTTTATGACCGATAAAATACATATGGATAATTGCTGCTAGACCACCAAAAAAGGATGCAACCGTACTAATTAAAACGGCTTGTAAGATCGTGCCATTTGTTAAGACTCTTAAATAAAAAGTTCCTGCTAAAATAACTAAAACGCGAACAGCTTGTTCGATGATTAGTGACGTACCATAAGGGCGCAAAAAATTCTTTCCTTGAAAATAGCCCCTCATTGCACTTAAAATAGGGATCGCAACTAAAGAAGGACACAAACTACGAATCGCTAAAATTCCGTTATTCACGTTAGCGATTGGGCTAATTCCAGCAAGTAAAGGTGCAAAGAAATACATCAATAAAGCCGAAACAATTCCAATGCCAAACATAATATTAATGGTACTGCGAAAAATGAGCTGACATGCAGCGGCATCATTTTCTTTAGTAGCAATGGCTACTTTTTTTGCAATGGCGTTAGGAAATCCCACGGTTCCTAGCATTAAGAACAAGCCATAAGGCAAGTAGCCTACGTTGTATAAGGTGGTCGCCAGCATTCCTTCTTGATTGTTTCCGATCATGCTTAACCATGGAATTAAGTAAAGGACTCCTAATACCTTGCAAAGCAAGTTAGCAAAAGTTAACCAGAATGTTCCTTGCATCAATTTTTTATTCATTTCATTTTCCTCGACTATCTATATTTAAATCAATACCTTCCTCATTATAGCAAAAAAACAACGAAGGACAAATGATCCCTCCATAATTTTAAAAACAAGGTATAAAAAAGAACGGTAACAAATAGCACAAAAAAATAAGCCGAACAATCCGAAAACAGTTTTTTATATTTTCTAGATTAATTGACTTATTTCCTTAAAAGCTGTTTTTAAAACAGCGATTATTCATTTTTATCAAGGATTGATGACTCAATTGCTAAATTTTAAAACATAGACAGTAAAAAAACAGAAGCGAGACCGGTAATGACGGATAATGCCATGGAACGAGATTTGTAGGCTACTCCAGCAACAAGAACCATCGCTAAAATTTTATTGTTCCAAACAATTTCCAATTGTCCATGGGTAATAAATACATCTTTGAAGGCTAAAGCTGCAAATAAAGCAACAGGCACATATTTCATCCATTCGCTAAACCATGATGGTACTTTTCGATGAGTGAAATAAAGCATCGGGAATAAACGTGGCACATAAGCCACAACAAATAAACTAAGTACTAAAAGCAAAAGATAAGTTTTAGTCATGATGCTGTCTCTCCTGTTCTGGGAAATTAAATAGCGGTTCATTGACATGCTTACCACGATTTCTTTGTCGCTTCAACTTTTTTTCTTTCTCTTTTTTAAATGCTTTTTCTAATGAAAAGCCTACGAAAGAAGCAATCACTGTTGCAGCAATTAGACCTAATGTATTGTCAAATAAAATCATAAACCCAACCCCTAATATTCCAGAAAAAATTCCAGTAAAGATGAGAATTACGTTTTTCATTTGCATCACAAACATGAAAATAAACATTGCAGTCAATGCAAAATGGACAAGATCAGCATCTACACGAATCACAGAACCAAAGATGTTTCCAATCACGTTACTGCCTGTCCAAGAAGCCATCGAAAACCAATTGACATACAAAGCTTTTTGCTTATTCCATGTAGGATCTGTTGAATATTTTAAATAATTCACTGCATAATTTTCATCATTTAAAGACTGCGAAAATATTGCTAAGAATGATCTCTTTTCTTTTTTCATAAAACCTGAAAGACTTGATCCTAACAACGTGTAGCGTAATTCTAAGAAAAATACCATTAAAAGTGTTGTAGCAAAAGATGCCTGAGTCGTAAGCATCGAAGCCACTAAAAATTGCGCTCCACCCGAAAAAACTAAAATGGACAGCAGACCTGTTAACAGTGGATCAAATCCAACTTTTTGCAATAATACTCCACAAGCCAATCCAACCGGAATATAGCTTAAGCAAAGTGGCATTACTGCATGTAAAGCCTGAAGCCATGGCGCACTTTTCTTTTTATTCATCAAAATATCTCCTTCAATTACAACAAATAAACAGCGGACTCATTGTAACATAAAAAAAAGAAATTGTAGCCGTTTTATTTAAAAACAACATTATTTTTTTCTCATTTTAAATATAAAATTTGAAATTTTAGAATAAAAATTAATCTTCTTTCACTCATATGCTTAATTTACGTCTGTGCTTCGTTGATAATTAGGATCATATTTATCTGTTTCAATGTAAATATAAACCCTTTTATCATTTAACGATTGCCTAATCGTTTTTTCAATATCATTAATAATCGTGTAGGATTCATGTTCCTTCTGATCAAAAATATCTATTTTTGCAGCAATCAAGATTTCCGCAGGACTTAAATGCACCGTTTTTACGTCTATTAGTCGAGAAACTTCTGGACGTTTAAACGCTTGTTTGATTTTATTTAAATCACTCGCAGTGACACTTTCGCCAACGATCAAACTGTAAAATTCTTTTGCTAAGAAGATAGCTGCTCCCATCAAAAGAAGACCAATTAATAAGCCGCTAAAAGCGTCAAAAGCAGCAATTCCTGTCATCATGGTTAAAAAGGTTCCTAGTAACGCAAGCAACAATCCTATAACGGCACAAAAATCTTCTGTAAAGATAATCAAAATTTCACTATGACGACTTTCTCGTAAAAATTCCATTAATGATAGCTTTTCAGTATTTAATGTATAGATTTCTTTCATAGCAATTCGTAAAGAACTTCCTTCAATAATTAAACCAAAAAGCAAAATCATAATGATGATACTTGGATGATCAATCTCATGAGAAGGATGTGTTAATTTTTCAAATGCTTCCATTACTCCTAACGCACCGCCACCAAAAAAGAGCATCGTTGCTACAATGGTGCTAAAGAAATATTTTGCTCTACCTTCACCAAACGGATGCAATTCACTTTGTCCTTTATTTGCTCGTTTCTCTCCAAAAAGCAGGAGAATTTGATTACTGCAATCAACGATACTATGAATACTTTCATTAAGCATTGCTGTACTTCCACTGATTGCATAGCCGACAAATTTACTTGCAGCGACTAAAAGATTTGCTCCTAATGCTGCAATGACAGAAAACATTCCGTTTTTTTTTAAATTTTCCACATCTATTTCCTTCTTCCTTTAGTATTTTACGAAACTGTAAATAAAAAAGATTTGCGATTGTTTAAATCGTTAATGATAGATTCTTCTTTACATATTTCTTTCATTTTTCCAATATTCGAAGCTTCTTCTTAAGCGAGTGTTTCCTATCTTTTAAAAGGACCGCAAAGAAAAAACATGTGCCAATCACTGGTTAGACTACCACACGTTTTAATTTTCTGTTTAGACTTTTCGGACTATTAAAGGCACTAAAAATTCATAATTAATGAAGAAGTCAATAACTGATCGGTGGTACTCGCCAGACGAGATTTCTAACGTTGTTTGATTTTGTTGGTTTTTTGAAATAATTAACGATTGTCCTTTATCTAATAGAACTTTGTATTGTTCCTCCATTATTTTTTCAAAATCATAAGAAGGATGGTTCATCGTAGTAATAAAAATATCATCCAGTACTTGTTCAGTTAATTCAAATTCACTTTGCAGCGTTAAATGAAGTGGCTTTGTGTTATCTAATAACGTTTGATTAACAAAAAAGCCTAATGTTCGTGCATGAGCCAATATCTGATTTATTTTGTGATTAAAAATCGTGATTTGGCCAGTAGAAAATAAACGATCCACAGACCAATAGCGAATCAAAGATAATACACGATCATCTTGAATGGTAATTTCCATTGTTTCAGGAGAAACTTCTAAAAGATTAATTGCCTCTACTTGGTAACGTTGATTGATCGTCGGAATTATAAACGAAAAAATTAATTCATTTTGTTCATTTAAATTATAATTAGCTAAAAAATGTCTTGTTTTCCAAGTATCATAGGCAGTTTCAGATAATTCTAACCCAATGTCATTTAACGGTCGTAAAAGTTCATATGCAACATATTCAATCAAGCTAGTTTTTCCTATCGGAGAAATAGGTGTTTCATTTGTGATGTAACGGGTGAAGTAATCAAGCAATTTTGAAAAATCAGATTCAATCAAGGCTTTTCGTAATCGCAAATCTGCCAGTTCAGCTTCAGCCGTTTCAATCAAAAGAACGATATCTTGATGATCGCGTTTTTTTGATTCTAAATACACGTGATTTTCATTTTGATTTTCTTTGCGCTTGGTTTCATTTTCAACTATTTCTTCAGAAAGCACAGGCTGCGTTTCTATCGTTGACGTTTCCACAGACGATTCAAGATTTTCTATTTGAAATTTTTGAGTCTTTTCTTCTTTAAAAGCTTTTTCAGCTTGTGGGATTTCGAATGTTTGGCTTTTTTTATGTTCTTTATCGCTAGTCATGTTCAGCCTCCTCACTTGAAGCGATAGAATTTTCCCTTCCTAAATACTCCATCAAAAATTGATGAACGGCTTGAGCAAATCCTTCTTTTTCTCCAAAATAACGTTTGATTTGTCGCTGCTCTTTTTCCACAATTGCTGCACGTAATTGATTGGCTTTTGCTTTTTTCTTTAATATTTCTTTTTGTTCTTGAATTTTTTCTGGTGCTTCGATGTATGGCAACCATTCAATTTTTTCATTTGCAAGACTTTGTTTTTGTTTTTCTAATTTTTGTATTTCTTCTTTTACTTTTTTACGATTCAAGAAACTTTTTGTATCATCAAGTTGAGGAATTTGTCGATTAATTTCATTTAGCTCACCATCAATTCGTTTAATCTCTGCTTTTGCCGTGATGACTTTTGCTTCGAGCGCATTGATTTGTTCATGATAATCATCAGGTTTTTGTTGCGTATAAGTCTCCCATTCTTGATCAATTTGGGGTAAGACAAATATTTCAGGTAAACTTGCATCGATACCGATTGTGGGTCTTTCATGGTAATACGTACCAATTTTGTAATAGCTCATAGTAGGAGAAATTGTCTCAACTAATTCCATAAATGGAAATTTTTGAACAAATCGATCATGAATTTTTTGCATCAGTAGTTTATCGATCTCATGATTTTCATTTGAGCTTTTTTTCAACTCATCATTTAAATGGCCATTGTATAATTGATAAATTTTGGGGATGTTTTCTTCATGGACGGCTTTTTCAAAAGCTTTTAAATCTTTTAATAATTGAGACAAGTTTGTACTTACTTTTTCTTTGATGTCATAAAAAGATGGATTTTCTTCATGAAGCGGTTCATTTTCCCGCGTAGTCTCTTTCATGCTTCTTCTCTCCTCACATTCTTCTTTAATAATTGTGGTGGGAATATACCTACTTGATGTACATTGATACTTTAATAGTACCATTTTCCATAAAAAAATGGTACAGCGGACATTTTTCTTAATAAGAGAGAAAAACAAAAGAGCGAGGCTCCCCTCACTCTTTTATATTAAGTAAATAGTTTATTTATTCGGCAGGTCCTTCGTTGTGAAGTGGATGCGTTGTTTTTCATCACGAGTTAAAAGTGTTTCTTCATTCAAGTATGAAAACTTCATTTCATTTAACTCAGTGTTTTCTAGCATTTTTTCATAACCAGTAAAAATCGAACGGATATACTGTTTATATGCGTTTTTCTTTTTCTGTCTTTTTTTCATGTTACACCTTCCTTATCAAATTTATCATACCAATGTTGTTTCTACAAAACAAGCTGGTTTTATCATTTTTATTTGTTCTTTTAATCAATCATTCGTTTCTAGTTGACGAATTGCAAAAAAAATGAAAGAATGCTTTAGTACTTAAACGTAGGATAAACATTAATCATAGAATTGAAAATTACATCGTGAAACTCGTTTAACCGAAAAAAAGTAATCAAACAACTGTTGTGTTAAAAATTAAAGGAGGAAAATGAATGAAAACAATTGGTTTTGATTCAGCAAAATACATTGAAGAACAATCGACCTATATTCTTGAACGCGTGAATCACTACGACAAGTTATATTTAGAATTTGGAGGAAAATTAGTTGATGACAAACATGCAAAACGTGTCCTTCCGGGTTTTGAAGAAGATGCTAAAATAAAGTTGTTGCAAAAATTAAAAAATCAAGCAGAAATTTTGATTTGTGTATATGCTGGAGATATTGAGCGAAATAAGATTCGTGGGGATTATGGGATAACGTACGATATGGATATTTTGCGTTTGATTGATGAACTGCGCGGATATGGTTTATTAATTAATAGTGTAGTCATTACTCGTTATAGCGGTCAGCCGGCTACGAAAGTGTTTGTGAATAAATTAGAAAGGCGCAACATCAAAGTTTATAAGCATACAGAAATTGAAGATTATCCTGTGAACGTAGAAAAAATCGTCTCTGAAGATGGATTTGGTAAAAATGAATACATTGAAACAACTAAACCGATTGTAGTAGTTACTGCACCCGGTCCCGGCAGCGGTAAACTAGCAACTTGTCTGAATCAACTTTATCACGAAAGTCAAAAGGGACAAGCGGCTGGATATTCAAAATTTGAAACCTTTCCCGTTTGGAATGTGCCATTAAAACATCCGTTAAATATTGCTTATGAAGCAGCTACCGTCGATTTAAAAGATGTAAACATGATTGATTCTTTTCATTTTGATGCTTATGGTAAAGTGGCTGTTAACTATAATCGAGACATTGAAACTTTCCCAGTCATCAAACGAATTATTGAAAAAATTACAGGAAAAGAATCGGTTTATCTCTCCCCTACTGATATGGGAGTCAATCGTGTAGGATTTGGAATTATTGAAGATGAAGTGGTTCAAGAGGCTTCAAAACAAGAAATTATTCGCCGCTACTTCCAAACAATATGTGATTTTAAAAAAGGAACAATTGATGAAGAGTCTGTAAATCGAATCAAATTAATTATGGAAGAAGTTGGTTTACAGCCTGAAGATCGTAAAGTAGTAAGACCAGCTCACAATTATGCAAAAAATTTACAAACTTCTAGCCATGATCCTGTTGCAGTAATTGCGATTGAATTACCAGATAATATAATTATTACAGGACGAACAAGTTCATTAATGAATGCGGCTGCTGCAGTTATTTTAAATGCAGTAAAATACTTGGCGCACATTTCTGATGAGATTCCTTTACTTTCTCCGCTCGTACTTGAAAGAATTCAAGGAATGAAAACAATGGCCTTGCATTCTTCAATGGATGTTTTAAGTTTAAATGAAGTGTTAATTGCTTTATCCATTAGTGCAGTGACCAATCCAATTGCGCAAGTAGCTTATGAAAAATTAGCTGAACTTGATGGTATGCAAGCACATTCGACAGTAATGGTGAACAAAAATGATGAACAAAGTTTAAAACAATTAGGTGTTGAAATAACTAGTGCACCTTTTTATCCTTCAGAAAATTTGTTTTATCAATAAAATACGTCTATGAAAAAATCTTTAAATAAATTTTTAAAAGATTTTATTTTCAAGGAGTCAAATGACAATTTTAAAAAAACTTTAAGGAGTTTTTTAAGATTGTCATTTGATTAATTTTTATGTATACGTTTCACTCTAAAAAAACAATGATAATGTTACTAAAAATTAGTATTTTAATCCTAAAATGTGTAAAATTAAGCGAAATATTGTTAAGGAGTGGTTTTTTGAATCTAATGATAGGAATAATTGGTTTATTCGTCGTTTTTAGTTTGGCATTTTTGATGAGTACTGATAAACGAGCCATCAAACTGAAACCTTTGCTTTTTATGGTTGCCTTACAATTTATTTTAGGTTTTGCTTTGCTGCGAACCTCGTTTGGTACACTTATAATTTCTTTGCTCGCTAAGTTGTTTGAACAGTTATTAGCTTTTGCCGCTAAAGGGGTAAATTTTGTTTTTGCAGGAATTGCAAATCAAGGAAGTGCCCCCTTTTTCTTAAATGTTTTAATGCCAATCGTTTTTATTTCAGCAATTATAGGAATCTTACGTTACATCAAAATTTTACCTTTATTGATGAAAGTTGTTGGCTTAGGATTAAGCAAAATCAACGGCATGGGAAAATTAGAATCTTATAACGGAGTAGCTTCAGCAATTCTAGGACAGTCTGAAGTTTTCATTTCCATCAAAAAAGAATTACCACTTTTATCTGAAAAACGCTTAGTTACGCTATGCATTTCTGCAATGTCTACCGTCTCCATGTCAATCATTGGTTCTTACATGGCTCTCATTCAATCTAAATACGTCATCACTGCACTCGTATTGAATTTATTCGGCGGTTACATTTTATCTTCAATCGTTAACCCTTATGAATTAGAAACAAAAGAAGATGAGTGGCGCATTGAAGAAAACAAAGAGCAGACATTTTTTCAAATGCTTGGTGAATACATTCTTGATGGATTTCATGTCGCCATCACAGTGGCTGCAATGTTAATTGGTTTTGTTGCCCTCATTGCAATGATTAATGCAATTTTTAACAGCATTTTCGGCGTTTCTTTTCAAGAAATTCTAGGTTATCTCTTCGCACCATTTGCTTTTATTAGCGGTATTCCTTGGGATGAAGCAGTCGATGCAGGAAGCATCATGGCTACCAAACTGGTAACCAACGAATTTGTGGCTATGACGGAACTTGCAAACGGTTCTCTTCAATTTACAGAACGTACGACGGCAATTTTATCAGTCTTTTTAGTTTCTTTTGCAAATTTTTCTTCTATCGGAATTATTTCTGGTGCAATGAAAGGATTAAATAAAGAAAAAGGGAATCGAGTTGCCAAACACGGAGTAAAAATTTTATTAACGGCTACCTTCGTTAGTTTTTTAAGTGCCATTATTACAGGATTGGTCATTTAAAGAGCTAAAACAATTATTTTGTTTTTTATCACTAGGCTCATCATTGAAAAAAACTTTTAATGATCGACCTAGTGATTTTTGTTTTTCCCTTTCTCTTTCACACATAAGAATCTGCTTTATATTTTTGACTGAATTTTATTTGAAAAGGAGAATTTGTATGCACAACTGTTATGTTTTTATTGGTCCTTCTGGTTCAGGAAAAACTTCCTTGGCCGCTGTTTTATTTGAACCCCATCAAAAAATTATTACCTATACTAACCGTCAACCAAGGAAAGGAGAACGCGATCAAAAAGATTATTATTTCATCTCCAGAAGCCAGTTTACTCAAATGATAAGGAATCATCAATTACTGGAGTGGACGACATACGCAGGATACTATTATGGTTCAAGTAAAATAGAAATTGCTCGTAAATTAAAAAAAGGAAATTGTTATACGATCCTGACTGCTGCTGGCTTTTGGACTTTATACAAAACTTTTGGTGGAAATATTCAACCAGTATTTGTGACCATCACTAAAGATAAATTGAAGGAACGTCTTTTAACTCGTGGGGATGCTCTTGATCAAATTCAAAAACGGATAACTCTTTTTGAACAGGATATGAAAGAATTAACATTTTAAAAAAAACTCCCACACTTAATTATTTTGACAAACAACGACAATCTAGAAGAAACCAAAAGCCAATTTATTCGATCCATTTCTCGTGATTAAAACGACTAAATTATTGAGGAATAATGCCCATTGTAAATCCATTTCTTTACTTGCCACATTTCTCTTATTTACCAAGAGCTATTGAAATTTTTAGTTGTTTTGATCTAAAATAACTAGCAATCTTTATTTTTTCTTACTATTTAAGTAAATCAGTGCATGCAGCTCTTCAATTTTAGAAGAAGTTTTTAACCAAGTGGTTGGATGATCTAGCAATTGACTCATTAACTCAAGATGATGTAACAGCGTCCATTTTTTTAATACCCCTAAACCGGGAAACTTTTTTTGTTGATATAAAGAAATTAGTTCTAACAATCCTGAGGTAATGAGTAATTGGTCTTTATTTCTTTGTACCCAAGCCTCCATTTTTTCAGCCGCTTCAAAAAATTTTAATGCTTGTTTTTTTACTGAGTCATTTGTATCTGAAACAAAATGCTTGACTCTTATATTGCCGTATGAATCGACATATGTGAGGTGTAAAGCAAGGCCGCGTCTAGGAAAACCTTTATCAAAATAACGGCTACCTTCAATTGTAAAGTCTGAAAATCCGATATAGCCATCTTCTTTGAAAAATAAATAATCATCACTAAAGAAATCATCATCTTTTTCATGATAGTCTTCACTGTGCTTTCGAGGTTGAAAAGCTTCTTTGATGACGATTTTATTTTTAGGTAACCAGATACGAAGACGACTGCTATCCGGCAATAAAATTTTCGCCTCGGCATGTAAAAGTTTTTGCCATATTTGAGGATCGCGTATCTGATGTTGGCCATCAAAAATAATGAATTTAGGCGGTCGACTAATGACTTTTTCATAGTTATTAGAAGTTACAATTACTGCCTGATCAATGGAACTGCGTTCGTTTAACTGCCATTTATGTAAACGCTCATCAAATAGTTTAAATTGCCCAACTTGAGGATTAGCTACAACAATTAAAGGATGGTTAACTTTTTGAAACAATTCTACGATATTTTTTAAAGTAGCAGAATCTCGCACGGGCTCAATAATCGGAAGAACTTTTTTAGATAAACTGTTACGCTGGATGCTTTCTTTTAAGGCTAATAGATCAAATTGTTTTCCTCTTAAATAAGGGTAATACATTTATATTCACTCCAATGGTTCTGTCGGCAGGCGTTTCACTTGTTGCTGTTGACGTAAAAATTCGTAATCTTGCCGTAATGCCTGAATTTCTTCTTTTAAATCTTGAATGGCTTGACTTTCTGTTTCTTCAATAAAACGTTCATAATACCGTTCTTTTGTGAAAGAATCTTGAATTTCTGAACGTTTTTTCAGCTCTTGATACAATTGTTCTGTCGGAAAATACTTTACCCCTCGTTCCATTTGTTTGGCTTTTCTTACTTCTCTAAATAAAGAAGCCATAAATCGGTTAATCAATGCTTGTTCTGAGACTTTTAATTTTTGTCTCGTGGCTTTTTTTTGCGACAATAAAAGTTCCTGATACCGGCATTTCTTCTTCTAGCATATAAGGGCGATAAACTAAAACACCGATGTTTCTTGGAATTTCATGCTGTACTTCTTCATAAAGCTTCCTAGGCAACGCAAAATAATTATAATGCCCTACAAATGATAATTTTGCAGTAGAACGAAAATCTGTTTTTGAGACTTTCAGCTCATAACATCGCCATTCTCTCGTCCCGTCAAATTTGGTGATACAGCTTAAAGTGTCAACAATTCCATACTCTTCAGGCATGGTAACTTCTTCGACTACAAGACCGCCTTGCTCAACACAATAATGATAAAGAGAATTTTCGAGCGTTAACGTTAAAGGAGTTTTCAACTTCCTCACCTCCGTACGAACGTATTTTCGCTTTCTTATTTTACCGCAGATATCATAAAAAAGCTATTCCTAAATCTTTATAAAAAGAGGAACTCCTTCAAAAGATAGTTGTACTTTTCTTGGGTGAAAAAGAATACGTAGCATCGCCTAAGAATTTGTCGTAAAATCAACAGCCGTTCATGGAAGAATTGGTGTTTTATGTACCCCAAAAATAAAAAAATGGGACAACCATCGAATTTTTCTTTGACGATCGTCCACTTCGCAGGAATTATAAAAACACGCTCTTTTATGGGCTATTGATAACTTGGTGGTAAATAAAATTTTTGATGAGCTTCAAATAGTTCACCTATTTGAAAAAGCAAATCTTCTCTTCCTCTTGCAGCCATAAATTGAATTCCTAAAGGCAGATTATTTTTACTAAGATGTGTAGGTAAATTAATGGCTGGCTGCCCCGTTAAGTTTGCTAATTGAGTATAGGGCGTAAGCTTCAAACTTTCTTCAAAACTAGCCGAAATAATTGCTAATCCTTCTTTTTCATTCCATTCACTGATATTTGCCATTTTTTCTCTTATTTGATCACTTTGTAAATCAGCTAATACATTCGGCGCAGTAAAAGCGGTAGTTGGAGAAAGAAAAAGATCAAAAGTTTGAAACAATTCTTCCATTACAATCGCTGCGTGATCCCATAAGTGAAGAGCCTGAATATAATCAGCAGCAGACACCTTTTTTCCATATTCTGATAAAGCCCATGAAAGAAGTTCAAGTTCATTTTTTTCTACCGAGCGACCTAAGTTAGATTCGACTGAGCGAATCATTGCTGCTGTTTCTGCACCATTCATTTGATAATAGGATTGGATCAGTTGCCTTCCATCAAGCGGATAATTGATTTCTACAAGCTCATGTCCAGTTTGTGTTAAAAATTGTCCCGCATTTTTAATTGCTTGTCTTGCTTCTTCACTAATGGCTGTCCCAACTGGTGATTCCATACAAACAGCGATTTTAAATTGCTTTTTTCGCGGATGTTCTTGCCATTTAATAGGAGAAACTTGATAAGGAGCACCTGAATGAATCCCTCGCAATCCCATAAATAAAGCTTTTGTATCTCTCATGGAAACCGTTAATCCAAAATCAATTGCTGCACCTTGCCAACTTCGCCAAGCATAAGGACCAACTGGCATTGTACCGCGCGAAGGTTTTAAACCGATCAATCCGCAAAATGAAGCAGGAATTCGAATCGATCCACCTCCATCACTTGCTCCAGCAATCGGCAATATTCCCGAAGCAACAACAGCCGCAGCTCCACCGCTTGATCCCCCCGGTGAATAAGCTGGATTCCAAGGATTTCTTGCTGGACCGTAAAGTTGTGGATCTGTAATATTTTTAAATCCAAACTCTGGTGTGTTGGTTTGCCCAAGCGGTATAAGACCAATTGCTTGTACTTTTGTAACAAAATTTGAATTTTTAGAGGCACGATGCGTTTTAAAAAGGTTAGAGCCTGAAGTGGCTAGCCATCCTTTTTTTTCTTGCCCTAACATTTTTAATGGAAATGGCACGCCGCTTAGTGGTTGATTTTTTTCTAAAATAGGAGAAGAAGTAAAAAATTGTTGTGGGTCAAAAGTAACAAAAGCGTTTAGTTCAGGATTCTTTTTGGCTACTTTTTTTGTGATTTCCCCAATTAGTTCTTCATAGCTAATTGTTTTTTCTTTTAAAGCATTAGCTAAATCAATTCCGTCTTTCAATTAACCTCCTCCTTTTGCCAATTTTTAACAAATAAAAAACATGCTCTTATAAATTTTGGAACCCGTATAAATTAATTAAGAAAGCATTTAAAAAATAAAGCTAAGACTCCTATTAAAGAAGTGTATAGAAGTCTTAGCTCATTTATTAGTTGCTTACAACGTTTTTAATTTTCCTCTAAAATCTTCAATTGTTTGATAGCCTTTTTCTGCCATAATTTCTGTCAGTTCTTTTGTGAGACGATCGAAAATGCTTGGACCTTCTTTGTGAAGTTCTGTACCGATTTGTACCATTGTTGCACCACATAGGAGATGTTCAAACGCATCTTGTCCATTTCTAATGCCGCCCGTTCCAATGAGTTTAATGTCTGGCTTCAAGCGAGTATAAAAAGCGCGGACGTTTGCGAGTGCCGTTGGTTTTATATATTCGCCGCCTAAACCGCCAAATCCTTCCTTAGGTTTGATGACTACTGACTCTTTTTGAGGATCAACGTACAACCCGTTACCGATACTATTAATGGAATTGACGTAAACTAAAGGAAACTGATTTAAAATTTCTGCCATTTGATCGAAATGAACCAAATCAAAGTAAGGTGGCAATTTGATGCCTAACGGTTTAGTAAACTGTTTAAACACTTGTTTCAATAAAGAAAAAGTAGCATCAAAATCATACGCTAATTGTGGTTTTCCGGGAACATTTGGGCAAGAAAGATTAAGCTCTGTAATTCCTTTAAAATTACTACTTTCAATCATTGCTAACATTTCTAAATTTTCAGTCGTATTCATTCCCGCAATAGAAAAAAAGATCGGTGGTTTAGCAGGCTGCCGTTGTTCATAATTTATCGCATAGTCTAGATAATAATTAAATCCTAGATTTGGCAGTCCCATTGAATTAATGCTTCCAAGCGCAACATCATAATAACGCGGTTCGGGATTTCCAGATCGTTTATTACGTGTACAACTCTTTGTGATAAATGTTCCAGCTTTTGATTGAGCAAGTTCTTCTAATTCGGTCGTGGTCATACAGTGAACGCCTGAAGCATTCATGAAGGGATTTTCAAACATATGATTAAAGAAAGTCGTCTCTAAAGTCAAGTTATTCTCTCCTTTGATGAAGCATTTTTTCTAGTTTATCATCAAGTAACTAAAAAGCAAAGGAAATCAAAAAAATTAATCATCTACTTCCGTTGCTAAAACTTCCCCTGTTTGACTGTTGAGTTTTACTTGTATTGTTTGATAGCCGTTTTTTACTTTCACTTCCCAATACGTTATGCCAAGTTCTTTACTTAATTTCCAATCCGTCACTGTTCCCCCACCAACTTGTTTTATTGCAATAGACGTAGCTTCTTCAATACTTAATAAATTAGAGATGTCTAACGCATCTTCTTTTTTCTTTTGTCCATTTTGTTCATCATAATCTAACTGTTTGGGAGGTTGCGTTTGCATTTTGGCATTTTCGGCATTGATTTTTGCTTCATATTCCTTTTGATCATCTACGCCTTCAATTTCGTAAGCAGAAATGCCCCAACTGCTATCTAATTCCAACTTTGTTATCTTGACATTCGGATAGGCGGCTAGAAACAAGTCAATTGCTTTTTTTACTGATACTTTTATCTCTTTTGTTGCATCCATAAAAGAATGACTTGACTGTTGACCAGAAATGGTAGAAACAGAGGGTACGGTTGTTTCTTGATTCGTGCTTGTTGTAGGAGTCGTTTGAGACATAGTGGATGGGACTTGTCTTGATTGACAACTGCTTGCAAATAAAATGAAAGAGAAAAGTCCACAATAAATAACAATTTTTTTCATTTTTTACTTCCTTTCTTTTTAAAAATCCAAGTAAGACAAGTATACAAAAGAAAGTTTTGACTGTCATTCTTTATTTTTAAGGGTTCAAAAAAAAAAAACGAAAGAGAACTTCCGTTTTTTTTACCTATTCCTTTTTTATTTACGATGCATTGGAATATCATTATTTCCCGGTTGGACAAGTAAATATTGAATCACATCAATGTTACTGGATTCAAAAGAAGCAGCACAAGCTTGTAAATAAAGATCCCACATGCGATAAAAAGAATCACCCATTGTTTCGGTTACTTTTTCTTGCACGGCATGGAAATTATTAGTCCAATGTTCTAGAGTCAGTTGATAATCACGTCGTAAACTTTCCAAATCAATCAACTGTAATTCATTTTTTGTCATATGGTTGACTAGCTCTGTCACACCCGGTACATACCCGCCCGGGAAAATGTACTTATTGATCCAAGCATTTGTTGCGCCTCCTTGTTGCCTGCTGATTCCATGAATCAATGCAGTACCTTTAGGACTTAACAAATGTTTGATGACACGAAAATATTCTTCTAAATTGTCTGAACCGACATGTTCGAACATTCCAACACTGGTGATATGATCAAATGTTTCTTCTTTTAAGTCTCGGTAGTCCATCAAGAGTACACGACACTTGTCTTCTAGACGTTCTTCTTTGATTTTGTTTGTAATATGATTGTATTGTTCTTCACTTAAGGTAATACCAGTAGCTGTCACATTGTATTCTTTCACGGCAGTAAACATCAACGTTCCCCAACCACAACCGATATCTAATAACGTATCATTTTCTTTAATAAAAAGTTTATCTAAAATATGATGGACTTTATTGATTTGTGCTTGTTCTAACGTATCTTCTGGCTTGTTAAAGTAGGCACAAGAATAAGTTAACGTTGGATCCAACCACATTTTATAAAATTCATTGCCTAAATCATAATGGGCATGAATATCTTCTTTATTTTGTTTTTTCGTATGCTTTTCTTTTTTAGGCAACCATTTTAAATAATCTTTCCCTCTTAAAAAGCTATTTGCGTGCTGATAGGCATCGGTAATTAATGCTTGGATGCTTCCTTCTATTTCAATACGATGATCCATGTACGCTTCACCTAGCGCAAGAGATGCATTAGTGGTGATTTCTTTTATTGGTATTTCTTTATTGATGTTGATTTTGATTTGGGGAGGAGTTCTTGTGTCTCCATAATGTTTTGTTGTACCATCCCAATAAGTAACCGCAACTGGAAGTGAGAAAGAATGTGCAAATAGTTGATTATATAATGTTTTCTCTAACATGATTATCCTCCTTAAAAAAACTACCTTCTAACGGTAATACTAAAAATGAAAAGAATCAACTAAGAAGGTCTTTTTTTCAGAAATATTTCTTAAAACACTTCAAAATTTCATTTTATACACGAATAGTTTCTCATAATTTAGTTACTTCCGTCACTTAATTTGCTCAATTATTCTTTTTATCTAGATAAATTTGTGAGAGATCAACCGCCTTAGATTAATATATAATTATAAAATAATGATATAAACAATAAAATTTATTTTTATATCATCATATTAAGTGCGAATCTACAGAATAGTTAAAAGAAAAAACTATTTAAATTTGTCTATTTAAAGGGATTTTATAAGAATGAAATAAAAGTGTTTCTATCTGTTTGATATTAAGGTTAAAAGAGAAATGGATATTATCCATTGTTTCAAAATATTTTCTTGTTTACTTAGCTGGAGAAACATTTAGTGGTAAAATGGTCAATAGGTTATTTTTAGGTAAATAAAACTTTATTTTTAAATAAAATTAACTTATGAGAAAATTTAGTATATAATGAGAAAATAACTACCACATTCACGGAGGCGAATCAATGCGACAATTAAAATTAATAACTTGGACATATACTAAAATAGTATTTGCTTTAACTATTTTAGCTATAAGTATAAATATGTTTTTAGGACCTCATCATGTAGCAGCTGGCGGTGTTAGTGGCTTAGGTATCTTGCTGGAAGCAGCTTTTAATCTTGACCGCGCAATGATTATTTTCGTGCTGAATATGATAATGTTAGGTTTAGCTCTAATTTTTTTAGGTAAGAAATCTTTTTTAAAGGTTCTTTTTGGCAGCTTAGTTTTTCCACTGATCGTTGCACTTGTTCCTGAGATAATGTTGTCTTCAGATCGCTTGCTTTCTGTCATCTTCGGCAGTGCGATTTTTGCCCTCGGCGTCGCCATTTTGTATAAAAATCATTCCTCCAGTGGTGGAACTACCATTCCTCCGTTAATTTTAAAAAAATATTTCCATATGAATACTTCCAGCGGATTATTGTTGACGGATGCCTTCGTTGTTTCTCTTAATTTATGGGTGTTTGGCTTGGAGGAATTTTTATATGCTATTTTTTCAATTGCTCTTACCTCAATTGTCATGACTTATATTGAAACCGGGACGAATCGTAAGAAATCTCTAATGGTGATCAGTGAAACATCTTTGGAGAAAATCCGTCTTCGATTAAGCACAGAAATTGGTCGAAGTTTAACTTTGCTGGAAGCAAAAAGCGGCAATCATCGAAAGTCAAAAGAAGTTTTATTAATTGTTGTCACAGATCAAGAATTTTCAAGAATTAAACCGTTGATTGAAGAAATTGATCCGACTGCTTTTGTGATTGTGAATAATGTTGCAGAAGTAACTGGAACTGGCTTTACCTATCATCCGATCGAGTAAAAAACTCTTTTTTTTCTTTAAGAAAGTTGTCAAACACAAAAAATATTCACTCCTAAAACTTACGCAAGAAATCATTGCAGATTTTTACTTCTAATCTTGTTTCTCCTGTTTAGAATATGCGATCATTCCTTTTCCTTTTTGTTGTTATTTTCTTAATTGATCTTTACTACCTTTATTTTCCAGTCCTTATGATATACGTAAATTTTTGTAAAAATTAATAAAAACTGCAGGTATTTTCTCGTATTGTTTGCAGTTTTTATTTTTTTCTTTCTAATTACTCTTTCTCCCTTTATAATTAGTGATGTACGCTATGACTTAACTACTTGGAGGTTATTGATTTGTCTATTTACCAACGTTTTTTAGCGAATGAAAAAATTCGTCGTATGACTGTTCTACTGACGGTTATTATTGTCCTTTTTCTCGTTAAAAGTATGATTACTACAGTTTTACTTACGTTTATTTTTACTTATTTAATGATTCACTTAGTACAAATTATCCAACGATTTATTCGAGTGCCTACAGGGGTGCTAACAATTTTCGTTTATGCACTTATTGTTTATTTAATTTATTTAGCATTTACGATTTATGTTCCTATTTTAATTCATCAAACATTTGACATGATTAAATCAGTCATCAATTTTTACGAGCATCAACCAAAAGATGCCGATCCTGTATTGCTGTACATCCACAATTATATTGAAAGAAATGATTTCCTCGAACAACTGCAAAATGGAGCCACCATTGCTTTAGGTTATTTACAAGATATTGGAAAATTGGCGGTTGCTTTTGCTGTATCGTTTATTTTAAGCTTCTTTTTTATGATCGAAAAAAAGAAAACGGTCGTTTTTTCACGACTATTTTTAAAAGGAGAATTTGCTTGGTTCTTTCAAGATATTTATTATTTTGCTGATAAATTTGTTAATACATTCGGCCTAGTTTTAGAAGCTCAATTCATTATTGCTTTGTTAAATACTTTGCTAACCACCGTTGCTTTGGCTGCTTTTGGTTTTCATCAGTTACTGAGTTTAGCGATTATGATATTTATTTTAAGTTTGGTTCCAGTAGCCGGTGTGATTGTTTCTTGCATTCCTTTATCATTCATTGCTTACTCACAAGGTGGTATCAAAGATGTGGTTTATATTTTATTCACCATCTTGCTTGTGCATTTGATTGAATCATATGTTTTAAATCCCAAATTGATGTCCAGCAAAACGGAATTGCCGATTTTTTATACATTTATTGTTTTGCTAATCAGTGAACGTTTCTTAGGTGTATGGGGATTGATTGTTGGCATTCCAATTTTTACCTTCTTCTTAGACGTACTAAAAGTCAAAGAAATACCCAATCATCTACCGAAGGAATAAAGACCTAAGTTTTTTATAAAAGGGGTAAAAACAAAACTTTTATAACTGTAAACAACTGTCTATAATTAATAGATTGTTTGCAGTTTTATTTTTTTAGAACCAAAGTAAGAGCATTAAATTTATTTATTTGTAATGAAAAAGTGCGTAAATTTCAATCAATACGACGTCTTCAAAAATGAAGGCCTTTGTCTAGCCGTTTTTTTTGCTTCTTTTTTCTAGAAAAAAAATTTCAATTGTTGTATCATTTTTTTATAATTATTAAAGGAGGCGATGTACCGTGTGTACATCTATTGTTTATTCGACAAATGACCATTATTTTGGTCGTAATTTAGATTTAGAAGTTTCATATGGTCAAATGGTGACCATCACACCGAAAAATTACCCATTTAAATTCCGTAAAACAGCGGATTTATCTACACATTATGCACTAATTGGCATGGCTGCTGTCGTAAATGGTTATCCTTTATATTTTGAAGCAACAAATGAAAAAGGATTAAGCATGGCTGGACTAAATTTTCCTGAAAATGCCTATTATTTTGAAGAAGATCCTACCAAAACGAATATCACACCTTTTGAGTTTATTCCATGGCTACTAGGTCAATGCGCGACTGTGAAAGAAGCAAATAAACTGCTTGATGAGATTAATTTAGTCAATATTAACTTTAGTGAAGAACTCCCCCTTTCTCCTCTTCATTGGATGCTTGCAGATCAAAAGGAATCGATGGTTATTGAATCCACAAGGGATGGATTGAAACGATTTAATAATCCTGTAGGAGTTTTAACAAATAACCCGCCATTTGATTATCAACTATTTAATTTAAACAATTACCGAGCGCTCTCTCCTTCCGTTTCTCCAAACACATTTTCAGGAAAATTAAATTTAGATGTTTACAGCCGAGGTATGGGTGGAATTGGATTACCTGGTGATTTATCCTCTACATCACGTTTTGTCAAAGCCACATTTACAAAATTAAATTCAATATCAAATAGTCCAGAAGAAGAAAGCGTCAATCAGTTTTTCCATATTTTAAAATCGGTTGAACAACAAAAAGGGCTATGTGATGTGGGAAATGGTCAGTTTGAATATACAATTTATTCTTCTTGTTGCAATATGGATAAAGGAATTTATTATTACACCACGTATACCAACAATCAAATTACTGCCGTAGACATGAATCAAGAAGATTTACAAGGTACACAATTAATTACCTATCCATTAGTTGAACAAGAACAAATAAACTTTATCAATCGATAGGATAAATGCTCTTTAAAAGTAAGAAAATGGAGTCGATAGCCTTTGAAAATAGGAGGCTGGGAAAGAAATGATTAACTCCGAGAAATAAGCCGGAATTTCGAAAATTGTTTTTCAAATTTTTGTGAATTCCGGCTTATTTCTCGGAGTATTTGCTTCTATTTCCGTCGTTTATCTGTGTTTAGAGCGTGAAGTAAAGGTATACTTTACTTTTATCCCACCCTCCTGTTTTTTGCTTAAATTAATGCTATTAGTGCTCACTGTTCGTACCTCTTGCTGATTACAAAGTTTCAGACGGGAAAATGTTACTAAGGACACATCATTTTTTAATAATGCAAAAAAAGAGATTCAACACAAAATTTATTCCAAATCCTTGTTAACTCAAAAGAAAAAAGCAGAACATAAAAAATCTACTTAATGAAAACGCTATAAATAACCATCGATTTTTATGAAATATGATTAAAAAATCTAAAAAACCTTTGACTTTATAACAGTTTTTAAATTATATTAATTATAAATAAAGCAAAATAAAATTGGAGGTTTTTTTATGTCAATGATTGGAAAAAAAGTAGGAGAATTTACTGCGCAAGCATATCATAATGGAGCATTTATTGAAGTTACAGATAAAGATTTCTATGGTAAATGGAATGTCATTTGTTTTTACCCAGCAGATTTTACTTTCGTTTGTCCGACAGAATTAGAAGATCTGCAAGAACAATATCAAGTATTAAAATCACTTGGTGTAGAAGTCTACTCTTGTTCAACGGATACTCATTTTACGCATAAGGCTTGGCATGATACATCAGAGGCAATTGGTAAAATAGACTATACAATGATTGGTGATCCTTCACATCATCTTGCACGTCTTTTTGAAGTTTTAAATGAGGAAAGCGGATTTGCTCAAAGAGGAACGTTTATCATTGATCCAGACGGAATTGTACAAGCAATGGAAATCAATGCGGATGGCATTGGTCGTGATGCCAGTGCTTTGATTGATAAAATTAGAGCGGCTCAATATGTTCGTAATCATCCCGGTGAAGTTTGTCCGGCAAAATGGAGAGAAAGCGGTGAAACATTAAAACCTAGTTTTGATCTAGTTGGAAAGATTTAGAAGGTGTAAGCATGTTAGATAACGAAACCAAGCAAAATTTAACCCAATACCTTGAATTGCTGGAAACACCGGTCATTTTTTCCGTTAGCACGGATGAAACATCAAATTCTCAACAAGTCCTTGATTTTGTCAATGAAGTCGCTAACATGAGCGAAAAAATTTCGATTGAAAAAAAACAGCTTGCGCGTACGCCTAGTTTTGAAATTAATTCCTTGCAGCAAACGAGTGGAATTGTTTTTGCTGGTATTCCATTAGGTCATGAGTTTTCTTCTTTCCTACTGGCTTTGCTACAAGTGAGCGGTCGTCCGCCTAAAATTTCTGAGGCGATGATTCAAAGCGTTCAACAAATCAAGCAGCCGCTACATTTTGAGACATACGTTAGTTTAACTTGCCATAACTGTCCAGATGTGGTGCAAGCATTAAATATCTTAGCGGTATTGAATCCTTTTATTTCTCATACTATGATTGAAGGAAGTATGTATCAAAAAGAAGTCGAAGAAAAACAAATTATGGCTGTTCCTACCGTCTATCTAAACGGAAAGGAATTTGACAGTGGCCGAATGACAATTGAACAAATCCTTGAAAAGATTACTGGTCCTTCAGAAAAAGAAGAGTTGAATAAAAAAGAACCATTTGATGTATTAGTTATCGGTGGGGGGCCAGCTGCAAGCAGTGCAGCAATTTATGCTGCTCGAAAAGGCATTCGCACAGGACTTGTGGCTGATGTTCTAGGTGGTCAAGTAGTGGAAACTTTAGGAATTGAAAATATGATTGGTACGCTTTATACAGAAGGACCGCAATTAATGAAGCAAGTGGAAGAACACTTGCGCTCCTATCCTGTAGATTTAATCACTAATCAACAAGTAACTTCTTTAAAAAAACAAGCCGACTATTTTGAAATTGATCTAAAGAGTGGAAACAGATTAAAAACTAAAACAGCTGTTATCGCAACTGGAGCTCATTGGCGTTCCATTAACGTTCCGGGAGAAAAGGAATTTAAAAATAAAGGAATCGCCTACTGTCCTCATTGTGATGGTCCGCTTTTTGCCGGAAAAGAAATTGCAGTCATTGGCGGAGGAAATTCAGGAATTGAAGCAGCGATTGATTTGGCAGGATTAGCCAAACATGTGTATGTTTTAGAATTTTTACCAGAACTTAAAGCAGATAAAGTTTTACAAGATAAATTAGCTTCTTTTGCCAATGTAACAGTTATCTTAAATGCTCAAACAAAAGAAATAGCTGGTCATACTCATGTTGAATCGCTTACGTACACAGATCGTCTGACACATAGTGAGCATCATTTAGCTGTTTCAGGAGTATTCATCTTGATTGGTCTTGTTCCTAATACCTCTTGGCTTGCTAACACACTTGAATTAAATAACCGTGGAGAAGTTATCACAGATGCCCATGGTGCAACAAATGTGGAAGGATTATTTGCCGCAGGAGATTGCACTAATAGCGCCTATAAACAAATTATTATTGCAATGGGTTCAGGTGCTACCGCAGCTTTAGGTGCATTTGACTATTTAATGAGAAAATAACTACTCATTGTTTTGTTCAAAGAAGTGGAAATAATCGCCGAAATAGCTGGAAAATATCCCGTTTCTAGCTGTTTCGGTCATTTTTTTAGAGACTTACGAATCGCTATTTTAGAAATGAGCGATAAACGTATGTTTCTTTTTTTATGCAAGATAGATAGCTATACTTTTTAGCCGGAACCTTATATAATTTCTTATTGGGAGCTGCTACTTTTATTAAGCATCTATTTTTTAGAAGAACAACAATCATCTATTCTGTTGACAAAATCAGAACGTACTAATTTAAAAATGCCTAAAGTCCCTTCTTTAACGATGAAATTTGTTCGAAAAAAATAAATAAGCGCTTTTAATAAATCGAATTCATCTAAAGCAAAAAATCGAAAAACGCATTAAAAACAAGAAAAGCAAGTTATTATTTGGTGAAAACACCGTTTATCGTTACAATAGAACAAAAGGAGGTTATTGTATGATTGAATTCGTACGCAAAAATTTTCAACGTTATGCCCTTTTAAGAGCAGCTATTTATATCATCGCTGGTCTTGCTATTATTCTAGATCCAACAGCTGTTTTTAACTTTATCGGTTATCTAATCGCTGCTTATTTTGTGCTATCGGGGGTTTTAAATCTTTTAGAAGCAAACAAAAATAGAAAACGAACGGGCTCATGGGGATTTGGTTTAATGAGCGGAATTATTTTTTTTATTGCTGCAATGCTTGTTTTAGCTTTTGCTTCTGCCATTGTCTCCATTTTACCAATTCTTTTAGGGGCAGTAATTGTTTTAAAAAGTATTTTCCAGCTATTCGTTGGTTTAAACACAAGATCAAAAGGTTGGAGTGCTTATAGTATTCTTTTATTGCTTGGTGGGTTGATTTTACTATTTAATCCATTTAAAAACTTAATGGTCCTCTTTCAACTATTTGGCGGTTTATTGGTTTTTATGGGAGGGTCTGAAATTGTTCGTTTGATTAACGTGCGAAAGAAGTATTCATAAATTGAGCAGTTGTAAAATCTTCAGAAGACTGAACACAAACACTCATTTTTTCTTTGATTAAAGCTTTTTTATGTTTTGCAGTTGAACCTTTTTGCTATTGCTTTTTTGTTAAGCAAAAAATGACTTTTCCTTTTTAGCACTTCCTACTCCATTCATTTGTTTTTCCTAAACAAATGAATGCTCTCATATTTAGACAACTATCGAATAAAGAAAGGTTTGACGATTTTATGGAATTTATCGGTATTTTATGTCTCATCCTCATTGCCACGACAATTGGCTCCCATCTTTCAAGAAGACTAGGAATTCCTGCTGTAATTGGGCAATTGTTAGTGGGTGTATTATTAGGGCAAGCTGGTTTAGGGTGGGTACATCCTAGTATTTTAGTACACGATTTTTCTGAAATTGGTGTAATCTTGCTCATGTTTTTAGCTGGTTTAGAAAGTGATCTCTCGTTATTAAAAAAGTATTTTAAACCGGGAATGTTCGTAGCTCTTTTGGGTATCCTTTTTCCTGTCTTTTTTGGTTGGTTGACTGGTGAAACTTTCCAAGTAGCTAAGAATGAAGCTATTTTTTTCGGTATCATTCTTGCTGCTACTTCCGTCAGTATCTCCGTTGAAGTATTGAAAGAATTAAATGTAGTAAATACCAAAGAAGGATCAACGATTTTGGGTGCTTCTGTCGTTGATGATATCTTAGTCGTTCTTATCTTAAGTTTCAGTTTGTCTTTTTTAACTGGAGAATCAACAAATACCTTACCCGTTCCCTTACTGTTACTTGAGCAATTAATTTATTTTTTATTTATTTTTTTATTGGTAAAATGGATTGCACCATTTCTAATGTCCTTTGCCGAAAAAATTTATGCAAATTCTGCTGTTATTATCATGTCATTGGTCATTTGCCTAGGAATGTCCTATTTAGCAGATTTAATTGGTTTAAGTTCTGTGATTGGAGCATTTTTTGCAGGAATTGCAGTCAGTCAAACAAGTGTTAAACATGAAGTTTATCGTAATGCAGAGGCTTTAGGATATGCTGTATTTATTCCTGTTTTCTTTGTTAGTGTAGGATTGGAAGTTGATTTTTCTAATTTTAGTGAACAGCTTTTATTTATCGTTATTTTAACGTTCGTAGCTATTTTAACTAAGCTTTTAGGCGGATATGTGGGAGCAAAATTTTCTGGTTTTTCTACAAACAGTTCATTAATGGTCGGAGCTGGAATGATTTCTCGAGGAGAGATGGCGTTAATCATCCTACAAATTGGTCAACAAAGCCAGCTAATCGAAACCCGTTATTATTCTCTTTTAGTCATCGTTGTTTTACTAAGTACATTGATTTCTCCTTTGATTCTTAAACATTTTACGAAAAAAGTTTACACTGATTCTTCCCAATCGTAAAAATAGACCAATAAAAACATGTATTAACAATACTAAAAAATGACAAGAGTCTTCATTTTAAAAATGAAACAATTGTTGTTTCTGAAAAAATATTGGAAATTCTAATCATTTTAAACTTTTAAAAAAGAGTGGCACAATGTCAGAGAAAAAATCTGATGATTGTGCCACTCTTTTTTAGCTAAAGTAAAAAAAATTATTATCTGCTCCTTATATTATTAAAAATAGATAATTGGTTTTGCTATTTTCAATTTAGAAATTATTTGAGTACTCTCTCTCGTTCTAAACTTCAGATTAGTTAAATTTCATATCTTTTAACAAAAAAAGATAGATGCGAAAGTACAAAATTTCTCCAAAAGAAAAAATAATGATAAAAATACTTTATTTTAACCAACCTGTAGTCATCAATTTATCTAAAAATACAGTTAAAATTAACAAATCAGCACTCCCGCCAATACTCCAGTTTTTTTCTTTAAATAACAAATTTAACTTCTCCAAAAAAATCTTCCCCTGTTCTGTTTGGGTTGCGCCTAAAACAAAATAATGACGAATTAGTGGTTGGTATTTTTCAAAAATGTGGCAGTCGTTACTGCGTTTCATTAAATTCGTGTCTTCTGCTTGTAAAGAGAGGTAAAGTAAGGTATCTACCAGTCTTTCTTGCTGTGTGCCTTGATGGTTCTGGTAATAAGGCAACCCTGCTTCAAAAATAGCAGGATACCCTTTTTGCGCCTCCCCACGAATTCCTGCTACTCCATAGCGAACAAATAATTGTTGCCCCCAAGTTAAATTTTCCGATATTGCTCTATCAATCGTTTTAAACTCCGCTAGTAAATCTTTAGTCATTTGTTTAATTACTTGTCGAAACGTAATTAATTGACAAGGAACTTTCCAAATCATGAGGCGACCACAAACAGCTAAGAAAATTCCAAGAGAAAAGATTGCGCCTTTATGAGTATTCACTCCATTGGTGACAAAAAGCATTGCCTCTTCTGCTTCTAACCCAATTTTACGAATTGCAGTAAACGTCTCATCAATTGGATGACGGCGCAATTTTATTCCAGTTTGAACAAACGCTTCAAAATAAGGTGGCAAAACCGCACTGCTTTCTAAAAAAGTAAAGACATCCATATCTTGATGAGACCCTGAATCTACGGGATCAACTAATCCCGGCTTATTTAGACACGTTACTTCGTAGAGCAAGGCTAGCTGAGCTTGTTGAATTAGTTTTTGACTATTTTTATTCATGAAGATAAGTTCCTTTGCTCATAAACATCAATCATGTGAGCGATTTTTTTTTGCAGCTCTTTTAAGCTGTGCGTTTGATTCCGTGCACAAGCTTTGGCTGGCTTTTCGCAAATAAAACAAGTTCTTTGCTTATATCCAAGTACTTGTCGACTAATGCGTTGGCTCCCATCTTTAGCAAACAACACATCCAAATCAAACAACCGTCCTAACGGATGCTTTTCCTCAATTTCAATCAAGGATTTTTTCAATGAATAAGGGTCGACAGGAACTGCTACAAACCAATCTAATCCACTAGGTAACTTGATTTCTTTTGTATAAACGGGCTGTATCTGCTTTTTTTCAAACATTTCTTGAATTGATAACTGTCCCCAATGAAACAATTGTTCAATTTTTTTGTTATTTTTAACAGGTCCGGGAATATTTAAGGTAAAGACCAATAATGCCTCATTTAGATACTTGGAAAGTAATTGATTTTGTAACTGAACCCGTTGCTCTTTATGGTTCAAAATAGTTTCGATCACTTGAATTTTTCCTGTTTCAAACATTTAATCTTCCTCTTTATTCTTCAATTGGTTTTACTTGGCGTACAATATCTAAAATGGAACCATCACGATATTCGACATAAGCAACGACTCGCTCGGTAAATAGCAATGGTTCTGGGACGCCTACAATTTGTTCGGCTTTTTGTTGCAGCTCTTCGATAGTAAAGACTGGAATTTGCGGTATTTTTCTAAAAATAGCCGCTAAATCTTGACGATTCGGGTGAATCGCAATCCCTACCTCTGTTACTAAAACATCAATGCTTTCTCCCGGCGTAATTAAGGTAGTTACATCTTTTACAACTGTCGGGATTCTTCCTCGAACAAGTGGTGCTGAAATAATCGTTAGTTTAGCCGTAGCGGCGTCTTGATGTCCGCCAATCGCCCCGCGCAATACGCCATCTGAACCAGTCATTACATTTACATTAAAATGTGTATCGATTTCTAATGCGGATAAAATAGCTACATCTAGTTTATTTACTACGGCACCTTTATTGCTTGGATCGGCATAATAAGAAGCGTCAATTTCTTGCTGTTTCTCAAATTTCGCCATGCCTTCAGCTGCACCTCGATCAAAATCTTGTACGTCAAGAACCTTTTCCACCAAACCTTTTTCCAATAGTTCAACGGTGGGGGTGGTGATTCCACCTAATGCAAAAGAAGCTTTAATATCTTTTTCTTTCATTTCTTCTGATAAATAGCGAGTAACTGCTAGTGCGGCTCCGCCTGTTCCCGTTTGAAAAGAAAAACCATTTTTAAAGTAAGGAGAATGAACAATCACTTCTTTGACCATTTCTGCAATTTTTAATTCTTTTGGATTTTTAGTAAAGCGAGTGGCGCCAGCACCGATTTTATTCGGATCACCAATGGCGTCTACTTCTACAACATAATCAACTTGAGTTTGCGCTATACTAACGGGTGTATTTGGATAAGGGACTAAATGATCTGTTAAAAGCACCACTTTATTTGCGTATTGAGCATCTACTTTCGCATAGCCTAATGAACCAAAAACTGATTTTCCATAAATTGCATTTGCATTTCCGTAATCATCAGAAGTCGGTACACCTAAAAAAGCCACATCAATTTTCAATTCCCCGCTTTCAATGGCTCGTGGTCGATTCCCATGAGAACGCAAAATAACAGGATTTTTCATTCCACCGTGAGAAATAAATTCACCAAGACTTCCTCGCATGCCACTACTAGTAATGTGTGTGACGGTTCCATCTTTAATGCATGCGATCACCATTTCATTCATCGTATTGGTTAATGAACTTGGCGCTAACGTTAAGTCTTTAATTTTCATTTCACGAATGACTTCCATGACTTGATTAAAAACAAAATCTCCTTCTCTTAAATGATGATGAAAAGAAATCGTCATGCCGTCTTTTAAACCGGATTTTGCAATTGCTTCTTTAATTGTTGGCACGAGTTTATTGGATTGAGCAGTGACTGTAGTGACTTTAGGTGCGGTACGTTGAATAGTTGTTGACGGTAATGAGACTCCATGAAATTCTTTTTTATAGTTTGCTAAAACTTCTGCTGGAATCGTTCTTTTTTGTTTATTAGGCATCAATAATTCCCTCCTCGTCAATTAATCGTGATGCTTTTGCCAACATCAAGGTACGTTGTGCCCGTTCTACAATTGGTTTATCGATCATTTTTCCGTTCAAAGAAATCACGCCTGATCCTTTTTCTTTGGCTTCTTCAATCGCTGCTATCACGTTTAATGCCTGTTGAATTTCTTTCATTGTAGGTTGAAAGACGCGATGTACAGCTGGGATTTGTCTTGGATTAATGCATGATTTTCCATCAAAACCTAACTGGTGAATTAAGCGAACTTCATTTAAAAAACCTTCCATGTTGTCTACGTCAGAATAAACCGTGTCAAACGCAGAAATTCCTGCGGCTCGTGCGGCATGAATAATCATGCTACGTGCAAAGAATAGTTCTCGTCCATCCGGATAACGTTTAGTTTTCATATTGGTAACATAATCTTCTGCTCCAAGTGCGATTCCGATTAAACGCTCAGAAGCCTTGGCAATTGCAGGAGCATTTAAAACTCCAGCTGCACCTTCAATAGCGGCCATCATGAATGTTGTTCCTATGGGGACATTAAAATAGGCTTCTGCTTCTGCAATTACTGCTTCTACTTCTGTCACTTCTTGCGGTACTTCTGTTTTTGGTAAACGTAAAACATGAACACCGGCTTGTACCATAGCAAATACATCTGCACGTCCAAATTCTGAATGTAAATCGTTAATACGGACGACTAATTCTGCCTCTTTATAATCTACCGTTTTTAAAGCTTGCGCGACAAGCATTCTGGCACTGTCTTTTTCTGACATGGAGACTGCATCTTCTAAATCAAACATAATTGAATCTGCTCCGTAAATCCCTGCATCTTTGATCATTGCTGGATTATTCCCCGGTACAAACATCATTGTTCTTCTTAGCCGCTCTTTTTTCATTTTCTTAAACCTCCCATGGCGTAACTTGATGTTGAATTCCTAGTGAACGGTGAATCGCTGTTTTTAATCGAGCAATAATCACACAATCTAAGGCGCCTTTATCTACTACTTTTACTTTTGCATCTGTGATTTGATAAGCTGCTAACGTTTCATGAACCACTTTTTTGATTTGTTTACCAAATTGTTCAATGACTTGGCTGTCTAAATCAATAACAATCCCTTGTGCATTTGACGAAATCATGATTTGTACGTCACTTGACTCTAACGTTCCAGCAATTGCTGTTTTTGTTATTTTCATTGTTCAACTCTCCCTTTTATTCTTTAAATAATGATAGGTGGTTTTTGACACCATTTCTTGAATGTCTTCCAATTGCTCCTCAAGAAAAGCTTTGCGGACTTGAGAAGCTGAAATTACTTGATTTTGTTGAGTCTTTTTCCTTGGAATTACTTTTACTGTTATTTCTGGCGGTAAAATTTTTTTTAGTACTTGATTGTACGTGCTAGTCATTGGCGAAAACGGTTCTTCACCAACATAGCGAGTGGTGATGTTTAAAGATGCAGCTATCCTTTCTTTAAATAATGTTGCGTCTACAATCATTTGCTCTTTTGCTGCTTCATCATTTTCTCGTAAAAAATAGGTGGGAAAAGTTGCCGGACTAATGACATAATCGTTGCCTAATACAACGATCACGTTTTTCAAATGCTTCACGCCTTCTTGAACGAAACGAAATCGTTCCAACGTGGAAAAGAGGGCTTGCTCTTTTTCAAGAACAAATACATATACCCAATCGTTAGCTGCTGCTGCTTGTTCGATTAAGTAGGAATGGCCGTTCGTAAAGGGATTTGCATTCATTACAATGGCCGCATTTTTCGCATTCAACGTTTTAGGAATTGTTGCTAAGTATTGCGCAATTGACCAATCGCCCATTTCTAAAATTGCTGTTTTTTCTGTTGAAACAATTGTTTTAAAGCCTAAATGTTCAAAACTTTTTTGATAACGTTGTTTAGTGAAAACAAAATAATGAAAGATTTCATGCTGACTCATTTCTTGTATGATAGCAGAAACTAATACATGGAGAGTATGACCGGATTGTTTATATTTTTCAGATATGGCAATGTATTTAATCACGTTTTTTTGATAAGACACTGTTCCTACCAATTCTTCGCCTTGATATAAACCTAACGTTTTGTCTAGTTGCTGAAAGGCTTTTGTAGCAGGTTTTATTCCTGAGTGAACGAGCAATCTTTGCCATTGTTCCCTTACAAAATGATTTTTTAAAAATAGCTGCCGGATATCTGTTTGATTAAACACTTGCATGCATCCTTTCATTTTTTATACTATGATAACAGTCCCATTAAAAAGATGGCAAATGTTACTGTCATGGCGCCGCCTAGCCGAACAGCTACTTGTGCAAACGGCATTAATTCCATTCGATCGCCTGCGGCTAAAATTGCTAAAGCGCCTGTTCCACCTTGTCCGCTGCAACATGAAACAGCAATTGCTGTATCAATGGGATACATTTTTAAGATTTTAGCGGCAATAAAAGCTGTAGCCACAATTGCGATGACCGTGAGAATAATAGTTAAAATGGTTGCTGGACTTTTGAATACTTCAATTAATTCTAGCCAATCAGTTTTGGCTACCCCAACACCAAATAATAAAGGTGGTGTGATGCCACGAACGGTAAATCCATACAACGAATTGCCACCTTCTTCAATTTCTTTAGGAATAAAGCCTAACATTTTTGCTCCCATTAATGAAACTAATAAAATCACGGGTGAAGGTATTGAAAAACCCAGTGTTGTTTTTAATAGATGTTCGACATAAACCGCCGCAAAATAAATCGTAATAGCTACTACACCGGCTAACAATGTTTTTTCAACACTAATCGGTTTGGCGGCTCCTTTTAAATTATCTAAATGCTCGTCGTCCCCGTCAATTAAATTCCCATGGCCGTTTAATTGTGGATATTTCTCGCCGATTTTTCTTAACATTCCAGAAAGTAATACCGCTACTAAACTCCCCAGCATCACGCATGGCAAAATTCTGCCAAAAATATCATTTTGTTCAATACCAGACATGACTGCTGCATAACCGATAGATAAAGGCATGGCTCCTTCACCGACTCCGCCAGCCATAATTGGCGCAACAATAAAGAAGTATGTATTCCAAGCAGATAATCCAAGTAGCATGCCGACACCGGTTCCTACTAAGGAACCGATTACATCACATAAAATTAAAATGACGATAATGCGAGAAGTAGCTTTCACTAAGGTGTGACGGTTCATTGAAGCAATGCTGCCGACGACAAGTAAAGTAATAAAAAACATTAAGAAATTATTATTATCCATGAAATCAGAAACAACTTTTACCGTACTTTCTGGTAGCCAATGTTTGTAAACAAGAAAAGCGGGTAAAAATGTGACGACTAAAACCTTCCCGCCGAGGTCTTTTAATACAGGAATATTTTTTCCTATTTCTTCTAATAAATAAGCAAAAACAGTCATAATACCTAATGCAACCAACATATCTTTTTCCGGCACGATATTTGTTGCTGTCATTGCAGCATAAGCCAATGCCATAATAATGTAAAGCGAGAAAGGAATAAAACCAATTTTAATTTTATTTAGTTTTGCTAGCATAAGAAGGGTCCTCGTTTTCTTTTAATTTTTGGATAAAATTTAAAACTGCTTGTGAAACGACAGCTGTAACATCGGGATCAAAAACATTGGGGATGAATTTTTCAGGTGTTGGTTCTCTTAGCAGAGCTGCTAAGCTTTTAGCTACTTCATATTGCAAAGAAATGTTTACTTTATTTGCCTTTGCAGCCAATAAGCCTTTGAATAATCCGGGAAAAACTAAGATGTTGTTGACTTGATTGGGATAGTTTGACGAACCAGTAGCTAATAAAGTGACACCGATTTTTTTTGCTACTTCAGGATCAATTTCCGGTACTGGATTTGCTAAAGCAAAAACAATGGGCTTTTCATTCATTTTTTTTATCATGGTGGGCGTTAAAACGTTTCCAACTGATAATCCGATAAATACGTCTTGTCCGACAATCGCCTCTTTTAAAGCGCTAACATTTTTGATTGTTTTTGGTAGTTGATTGACTAACTCCCGTTGGTATTTATTTAATGTTTTATCTTCTTTTTTCAATACGCCTTGCTGATCGACTAGCGTTAAATTTTTTATGCCGGCGGCTAGTAACAAGCGAGCAGTTGCAACACCTGAAGCGCCAATGCCGTTAATTAATACGTGTAGTTCGGTCAGTGGTTTGCCTTGTAATTTTGCTGCATTGATTAAACCGGCTAATACTACGATGGCAGTGCCTTCTTGATCATCGTGGTAAACAGGAATCGATAATCTTTCTTGCAATTTTTCTTCTAGTTCAAAACATTTGGGCGCACAAATATCTTCTCTTTGTTCAATGGCCAAGGGAATGGCATCTACATCGGCCAAATTTTTATAAAGGAATGCTTTTCCTTCTACAATTGGCAACCCTGCTTGATTGCCGACGTTTCCCAAACCTAAAACCGCTGAACCGTCTGTAATCACTGCCACTAACTTGCCGCTAATAGTTAGTTCACGCGCTAAAGCATGGTTTTTTTCAATCATCAAGCTTAGCTTTGCAACGCCGGGAGTATACATTTTCGCTAAGTCTTTTTTGTCATGAACTGATTCAGTCGTTTCTAAACTTAAAACACCAGTATTGCGTTGATGAATCTCTAAAACTTCATCTTTCACTTCTTTCACTCCTTTTTAATTTTTTATTTACAAATCGATTATATCATCATTTTTAAAAAAACAAACACTTTTTATTTAAAATATTAAAAAATAAGTTTTTTATTTTCATATTTTAAAAAATACTTTTTTGGAATATCTTTGAATATCTTGCTATACTGTAGATAAATCGTTTGTTGAAAAGGAGTTGCACTATGGATTTAGAATTTTCAGATTATGAATCTCTCCTTGTAAAAATTTGTGAAGATTATTACTTAGAGGATATTAATATTAGTGAAATTGCAAAAAAATATGGAATCACACGCTATAAAGCATTAAAATACATTGAAGAAGCACGTGAAAAACAGCTGGTTACAATTTCCATAAATTCCCCTTATGCAAGAAATTATGAATTAGAAGAAATATTTAAACGGCATTTTAAAACAAATACGTACATTTTAAAAAATAGTGAAGATTTATCTCATCATGATCTACTCTTTTCCAAATTTGCTGCTGATTATATCCAAGAATTTATAAAAAAAGCTGCGGTTGTTGCTCTTTCTTGGGGGGATACCGTTTATAAAGTCATTGATCAATTTAAAATGTGTACGCGAGAGACTTTGATTTTTACTCAATTTATCGGTGAAATCGGAAAATACAATTCCTTAGCAGGGTCTATGCGTTTGGTTCAAAAAGCTGCCGAGCGCTATGAATCGGCTTATCTAACTTTAAGCATTCCTTTATATGTCATGAATGACACGGCTCGCGAAATGATGTCATTGGAACCTTCTTTAGCGGCTACCTTGACAACTGCTGCTCGCGCAGATATGTTAATTTCAGGTATTGGTACTTTATCTTCCATTGATTCTGTTGAACCGTGGAGTAAACATCGAAAAATTTTATTTCCAAATATGGGAGATGCAGTAGGATTTCTTTACGGGCGCCCTTTTACCATTGAGGGAGAATTTATTCATTCATCAGATGATAAAACGTTTGGTCTTTCATTAAAAGAAATCTTTGATATTCCTAAACGAATTGGTATTTGTAAAAGCAAATTTAAAGCTGAAACGTGTTTAGGCGCATTAAAGGGAAATTTCTTTACTGATTTATTTTTAGATGAAAAAACAGCTTGGAAAATTCTATCTTCACTAAAAAAAGAAGAAGTCTTTCATTAGTTTTGTTTTTTAAGATGAACGAAAATCTGAGGGTATAAAAAAGAAACGATGTAAAAATGAATGATAGCTTGTCAAAAAAAGAAGAGCGTGAAGTAAAGAATACTTTTACTTCATGCTCTAAAACATATTTCTCGTGGTTAAACTTTTTTGTTCCAGCCTCTTCTTGTAGCTAGTATATTTTTTACTTATTGATAATTTTGATTCAAATAGTTTAACAATTCAGGTGCATGGTTTGTCGCAGAATCTCCTTGTGATTTATTTTCTAGCATACTAACCATCAAGTAACCATTAGTATCAGGATTAATAGCAAACAAGAAACTGTTTTCTTGTCCTTTTTCATCTTGTTTTTCTTTAATTTCTGCGGTTCCTGTTTTTGCAGCTAAAGAAATTCCTAATGAGGCTAAAGAATGAGCCGTGCCGTTAGGATCTTGGACAACAGCTTTCAAATCAGGTAAAAGTGTTTGAACGGCTGCTTCACTAATGACGTTTTTCTTTTCTTTCTTTATTCATCACTAATTTAGGATAAACAAGGCTGCCTTTATTGGCAAAGACTGAATACATCGTCACTTGTTGGATAGGATTAATTAATAATTCTCCTTGTCCATAACCCGTATCTGCTAGTAAAATTTCTGAATGAAAACTATCTTTGTTGGAAATTTGCGCAGGAGTCATAGAAACTGGTACATCTAACTTTTCACCAAAAATAAATTTGTTTAAACCTGCACGAAAAGCTTTTTCGCCCATTTTTAAGGTTGCTTGTGCCATATAGATATTGTCAGAATAAACCAATGCGTTTTTCAAATCAACTTGCGTTACATCACTGACTCGTGTTACCTGATAAGAACCCCATGAACTGTCTTTTTGCCATTTCAAGCCGTTGATCGTTACGACTTCATTTGGATCAATTGCATGATTATCTAAACCGATGGCCGCAGTAATCATTTTAAAGGTTGATCCGGGAGCGTAGTCGGTCGCAAAACGGCTAATAAATGGTTGTTCTTTATTTTCTACATATGCTTGATAATCTTTTTGAGAAATGCCATTGGTCATTTTATTCGGATCATAACTTGGAGAACTAGCCAGCACTAATAAATCACCTGTTTTTGGCGAAGTTACGACCGTAGAACCTGCTTGATCATTCAAACGATTAAAAGCGATCTTTTGAGCTTGTGAATCAATTGTGAGTTGAATGTCACGACCGTTTTTTACCTTTTGATCAATTAAAACTTGTTTTTCTATTCCTTTTGAATCGGTAATCGTCAATTTTCCACCGTTTGTTCCTCTTAATTCTTTATCAAAAGTTCTTTCTAATCCCGAGCGGCCGATTTTTCCGTTGCTACTTAGTGCTGCATTATTTTGAATGTCTTCTGCTGAGATATCGCCGACGTATCCGACTAATTGAGCTGCCGCTGCGCCTAAAGGATAGGTACGACCTGCAATTTCTTGAATTGCTGCACCGTTTGGCAAAGTAGGCGTTTGTCCTTCAATAATTTTTAATGGAACAAAATAATCTGGCTGTACCCAGCTTTGAGAAATAGCTTGATTGATTTCCTCTTCTGAAAGCTTAAAAGCCTGAGCAATTGCTTGAACGTTGGCAGTTTTCTCTGCTCCTTCTCCTAATTTGCCTACAACGACACCTACTTGTTTCAATTTACCTGTCGTTGCAAGTGCTTGTCCATTTCTATCTAAAATGTCGCCTCTTTTTGCTTCTTCACTGGTTAGGCTGACTTTGTCGGTTTCTTTCATTTGTGGGAAGATAAGATCTGGCTGCCAATTAATCAACATTTTTTCCTGATTTTTGGATAAAGTTCCTTTATAAGAAAGATTTTTTAATTCACCTAAACTTGTATTCATTTTTGCTTTATAAGAAAATGAATAGGTTTCCTTCCCTTTTTTTGTGATTTTCAATTCAGAGAGTGTTAATCCTTTGACATTTGCTGCTCCGTAAATATTTTGATATTTTTCTAAAGCTTCTTTTTTAGAAAGCATATTTTTCCTTGTTGCATCCACTTGCGTCAAATTCATGGCTTGTTCATATGATCCATCGTTTAAATGATCTAAAAATTGCTGGATCGTCTTTTTACTCATAGAAATGGCTTGAGCTTCTTGTGTTTTTTGATAGTAATAATATCCGCCGCTTGCAGCAATTATTAATACGGCGACGGTGACTACATAAATGCCTGTTTTTTTCTTGTGATGTTTCTCACTTCGTCTCATGTTATTCCTCCGCTCTTGGTTACAATGAACACCTTTATTTTATTGTAAGAAAGTCTATGATTTTTATTTTTTACAAAGTTTAATGGTACGCTTCTTTTTGCTTTTTTTCAATTCATTTATATGAAAAAAGTTTGATATTATTATTTTTAGGAAAATTTATTAATGTTTTTTCTTTCACTTTTCGGAATAAATAGATAGAAATGTTGTATTTTCCCATTGAATTCTTTTATGTTTACATAATTTAATTATAATAAACTTATTTTGGCGACAAAAAAGTTGAGGCAGCTACTGCACTGTCTCAACTTTTTTGTCCTGTTTTGTTACTGATGAACGGCTTTTATAATTTACGTGCAAAGAAGGAAACTACGATAACTAAAATGATTGCACCGATTAATGACGGAATAATTGCCATGCCGCCGATACTTGGTCCCCATGTGCCTAGTATTGCTTGACCAATTGCTGAACCAACTAACCCAGCAACCACGTTTGCGATAATTCCCATTGATGACCCTTTATTTGTAATTGCTCCTGCAATTGCTCCGATTACTCCACCAACGATTAATGACCAAATAAATCCCATTTTTTGTTCCTCCCCATTCTTTTTTTTACAAATTATTGCACTCGTGGTTCTGTTGAGGCTTTCACTTTTTGCGTTCCTTTACTCATCGCCGCTTTTGCTTTATCTGTTTGTTTTGAAGCAAATTGTCCGGTTGATTTAGCTGCACCTGTGACCTTGTCTTGAACCGTTTCTTGATCTTTTTCATATTCTTCTTGTGTCTTGATATCAACCACATTTACATTAACTTCTATTACATCTAAATGCGTCATTTCATTTACTTCTCGGCTAATCAATTCTTTAATTTGATCATAGATGTTTTCAATATCTTTTCCATATTCAACGACCACGTCTAGGTCAACTGCCACTTGTTTTTTTCCCACTTCTGCATTAATTCCAGCCGTCACATTGTCCGTATTCACTAATTTTTCTGCTATATTGGAGAAAAATCCCCCATCTAATGTTAATAATCCATCTACATCTTTTAGTGCATAGCCGATAATTTTTTGAATTACTTTATCTTCATACGTTAACTCGCCTTTTTCAATGTGATTGTGATTAGCTGTCATTGAACTGGTAGATTTGATTTCTTTGTTTTCCATAGTTGCTTCCTCCTAAGATTTAAAAAAATGAGCAAAAATTTTTGTTTCTTTTAAATAAAAACCGATTCCTACGCCAATTGCAGTCATGATTATGATTAGAAGTGTTTTAAAAAATCCAACAGCTATCCATAATACAGCCAGCAATAAACCAAGGCCCCCGAAGATGATAGGAAGCTTGTAGGTAGAAAATAATTCTTTCATGTTTAAGCCCCTCCTATTCTACTCGAGCATGCTTGTAAGCTTTCCGATCATCATGCTCGTAGCCACTGTAAGTGACAGCTACAGCAATATTTTGTTCGGTACCAAGTACTCGTTTCACTTGTCGTTCAATGTCTTGCATCAACATGCTGGTTTTCCCAATAAGTGAAGAGGTTCGTTTTAAATCTCCTTTAACATGTACGTAAATTTTGTTCTTAGTTGAACGTACCCGTATTCTTGGCGTACTTACAAACTCTTCTTCATGCAGCTGTGATCGAACTAATCCTTCGATTGCTTTTTTATCTAAAGTCAATTGTCCTGTATTTTGTTTTAAGACAAATGTTCCTTTTGACTTTGGATAAAAAAGAACCACGAATAATAAAATAAGCACAAGTATAGCAAATACGACCGCTGCCCAAAATAAATAGTATTGAAAATAGTTATTGGTTGCGACAAAAAATCGTAAGCGTTCCAATTGTTGTGGCATAAGATAAGGTACATTGATGAATACAACCCCTAAAAGCACCAACAGCAAGAATAAACTTACTAGAATACCGATAATCTTCCACCCTTTATTCATTCTCCACCTCCTATTTGACCATTTGTTACTTCTCCTGTCCGCTATCAAAACGCTTCCAACAAAATAACCTTTAAAAGACATCCTAGCGACCATTCATAAATAACATTTCTACCCTATAGTTTTTTATCATTTTTCTATTGGGTATATTTAAATGATAGTAGTCTACATTAAAAAATGCAAAGATAATGCTCAGTTATTATTACAAAACTACACAATTATTATAATATTTTCATAATAATTGTGTAGTTTTGTATTTAAAAGAGTTTTTTAAAATAATAATTGCTACTTATTTTTTTAATCAATCAAACTGCATGTTCCTGAAAAAAATTAACATGTTTTTATATGTATCTAGACTGAAATTGGGTAAATAAAAATGGAGAAAAAAGAAAGAAGCACTACAAATATCTCCATTGATTTTAGCAAGGAGAGCTTTTAAAAAATCACGTTCTTTACGAAAATAAGAAAATGGCAACTTATTAGAAATTTCATTACATTAGATTATTAGTGCAAAAAAAGATAGCTCCTACAAGGAACTATCTTTTTTCTTTTTTTCTTACTTCGTCATTTCTTTTTTTAGTGCTTCAGGCATTTTTGGCTCATAAACTGCCAAAGTACAAGTATGTTGTGAAGCAATTGCTTGTGTAGCAACAGCTATCGCAACAGTTGAAATAAATTGTAAGAATTTAAAGTGTTTGAATTTTAAATTTTTGAACATTTTACTTTCTCCTTTCAATTTTTTTTATAAACATTAAAAGGGTAGCAATTGCCATGCCTAAAAATATCAATGTCCGAATACGATCGCTTGGTTGAATCAAGCCGATCACCATCAGAAAAAAACTCATACAAATCATTCGTATTTTACCGTTGTAAAAAAATTTTACGCGTTTTTGTGCAATCGCCACTCCTTTAAATCCCAAAATCCCACAAAGAATTAATGTAATGATCGAAAAAGTGCTTCTAGTAATGTCAAATGCAAAATAAGTGGCTAGAAACGGTAAAATTACAAGGAAAAGAATACTTAATATTGTACACACTGTACTGTTGCTTGCATGATAGCTTTGGGTTGTCTTTCTAACTACCATAAACGATAGATGAGTAATCAATACTTCTATTGCGATATGAAGTAAAAATGCAGCGGCATAAATAAAAAGTAATTTAAACATATCCACAAATAAAATTGATAACCCATATTCTATTTTAGCTATCTCAAGTTCTGACAATTGTAATTTTTCTCCAATTTTTTTACTGATATTTTTTGAAATTCTTTCTTCTAAAGAAACATATTCTTCTGACATTTCATTCGCTCCCTTTACCCTTATTATAGTTATTTTTTAACATTAAAGTCGTTTTTTTCAAAAATGTTGGGTATTTTATCAAAAGTGCGTAAAATGAAAACTATCGTGGAATTATTTAGTCTTTTCTTCAAATCTTTTCACTAATTTTTTTACATGTCTAGTAGAAACTAAACATTTTGCGCCATTTACCATCGTAGCCATTCGTTCTTTTTTATTAATTTCCTTCACGTTGCTTAAATTGACTACAAACGATTGATGGCAACGGCAAAAATGATCATTGAGGCTTTCGACTTCTTTAATTTTACCCATAAATTCAATCATCCGATTATCTAAATGGACAATAAGTTTATGAGGTGTTGGACTGGATTCAAAATACAAAATTTCATCTACGTATAATTTTATATCGGTTGGTCCGCTTTTTATCCAGATTTGTGGACGTGTTTCTAGTGCAGTATTTAAATATCTTTCAAGCGCAATATCAATACAATCCGTGATCTTTTTTTGCAATGTTTCTTCATTGTCTTTAATGATATAGTCAAGCGCTTCTACTTTATATAAAAAGGTTAAATACGCCAAATCAGTATAAGTAGTGACAAAAATAATTTTTGCCGTTGGGTCATATTCTCTAATCTTTTTTCCCAATTCAATGCCATTTAAATTTGCATTCAAATCAATATCTAAAAAATAGATTCCTTCTGTTTTATTTTTTGAAATATAAGAAAGAATCGCCTTCGGGTCTTGCGTAGCAAGTTGAAAGTGGATGTCATAATCTTTCATTAAAAGATAATTTTTTATAATTCTTGTTATTTTATTTTGATGAACAATTTCGTCATCACAGACAAATATTTTTAGCATCGTTCTTTCCTCTTTTCATGAATAGTAATGATTTGAATAAATTGTTCACTTGCGATTTTAGTTTCTAAAAATACATTCTCATGAGAACGAACCAGTTCGTCCAAAGTAGTAAGTCCTAATCCCTGATTACCTTTTTTCGTTGTGAAATGAATCCTTTTTAGTTCATGTAGTTTAGGAATATTCGGCTTGCATTGATTGATCAATACAAAGCTATGGCAGTTTTCTTGTTTGATGATCATCAATTCGATTTTAGGCGCATCGATACAAATAGACTCTTCAATTGCGTTATCCAAAATAATTCCTAACATTCGAATTAAAATTACTGGAGGAAGATCCACATGAGTAATTGCTTCTGGCACCACAATTTTTACTTCGATTCCTTTTTGACTAGCCACATACAACTTACTTAAAATAATACTTTTCAATTCTTTAATCTTAAGATTGGATATAGAATGACTATCAAAATTATTTGGCTCAAAAATTGTTTTTGTCGCTTTAATACTCTCATAAAAGTAACGTTGCAATCCTTGCATATCATTGGTTTGAATATAGTCTTCCAAAGAAATTAAAATATTTTTATAGTCATGTCTGAATTTTAGTAATTCTGTATAATTCTTTTCAATCTGCTCACTATACTCAATCAAATATTTCATTTCTTTTTGTTGCTCTCTCGTTTCAAATTCTTTCTTTTTTATAAAAAGCATAGTAAGAAAGATTAAAGTCGACATAACACCGTAAAGAATGATAAATACTTCATTTGCGAGATTTATGTGCTGCATAAGAAATGGAAAACGTTCCGCACATATGAAAGCAAAATAAATAATAGTGGTAAAAACAAAGACGTAGGTCGCAATTTTTAAACGCTCTTTATCATGAACGATCTTTTTTAACAAAAGCTTTTTCACACCGTAACTGATAAATAAAAAATAAATTGCTCCAAGAAGCACGAGTAAAAATAAACTTAATTTCATATTAAAAAGACTATAGAGATAGGTTGCAGTATTATCCGAAAAAATATAAATGAATAAAGTTAATGAAGGATAAAATAAGGACGAATACACACACTGGGTGAGCCAATAAACTAACAGACATAACATACACCATAATAAAATAGTCGCTATAATATTTACTTGTTCATATAAAAATAAATAAGTGCAAATACTTACCGCAGAAAAGAATAAATATTTTTTATTTTGAAGAAAGTTTCCTAAATAACCCACTACTAAAGTAATACTACTGATTTGTATTAGTAAAACGATGAATAAACTTATGTTCATATTTAGTACTCCTAACATCTTAATTTGCTTGATAAAGAAGAGCAAAAAAAGAAAAACAAATGGAAAAACGCACGTACTTTTGTTTTCGTTTTTTAACTCTCTTTTTTCAACTATTTCTTCTATCATTATCAAGATTTATTTAGATAACTAAATAATTTGTTATTTCTTTTACAAATAAACAGTTGTCAAAAAATTATTTTTCACAATTAATCTAGATACCTCCTTTTTATAAAGGGATTGTAGCATAATTCCTTACGCTTTGGGAGTATCTAAAAAAATATTGAAATTATTTTTATAAAATCTGTTATATTCAACGTTTCATTAAAATCATAACCACCCTTCAAAAGGGT
>NZ_JXLB01000010.1 GCF_001886195.1 Enterococcus ratti
GTAACAAAATTACTGCCGCTTCAAAATCAGTAGCATTAGCAGGTTTGGATGAAGCAGGAAATGTTTTGGTGAGTCAACAAGTTCCTGTAATTCAGTCTGATAGATAAATAATGCAAATAGACTTCAAATGTATAGTGAAAATAGAATTTCAGCTTCTATGGATAAATTTACGATTAAAGAAATAAGTTTTGTTGGCGAAGTACCAATAAAATAAGAATTGAATTAAGACGAGCAATCAGTTGAACCGACCTCAAAAAAGTTGAACTTTTTTGAGGTCGGATTTTTATTTAAAAATGTCTTGAGAAATAAGTAAATCATAGTATGCTGTAAAAAAAATGGAATCAAATAATTAAAAGAAACGAACTTTTGAGAGTTAATACAAGTAAGAATTTCTTCAAGTATTTTTTATGAGTTTAATATTTATTTTGACAAAAAATGATTTCTAAAAATTTTATTATTTTTTTAGATTGTGTTAAAAAAATAATAAATACTACTATTTTTTTATTTAAAAAATAACAAAGTAATAAAAAAATTCTGAAAGATGGATTGTGTTTTTAGAACTAAATAAAACAAAAATGATAAAAAACGGCATAATATAGGCATTTTTAAAAATAAAAAATATTTTTTTAATTAATTAAATAGATAAAAAAAGATAAATTTATTTTTTGATAACATAATGCCGAAAGAACGCGCTTTTTCTATTTTGTTATTACTTTAAACACACTATTTAAATATTAAAAAATAGTCATTAAAGTTTATCTCCTTATAAGAATAGGTAATTTTTATATCGTTAGGGAACATACAATTAGAATCTAAAATAACTATTTTTGTACTTGGTATAATCAGAAGAATAAGCTGTAGATACAATGACGAATAATTTAATGAATAGGGTGTTCGGAGAAGTAAATATTATCGTGTGACAAAGAAATTATTACGAGAGTAAGGATACAATTGAAAATAAAAAAACATTAATGAAAGTTCATTTTAGCACTACCGTAATTTTCTTTTATTAAAAGTGTTTGTTCTTAATAATTAAAAGTAGGAGGACATAGTAATGTCAAATAAAAAAAATTTAACGAAAGCGAAAAAAATTCGCAAACAATTACTAGCTGCATCAGCCACAGGATTGTTGCTTGTTTNCGTTCAACCTAGTAGATAAATAGTGTTTCAAAATTAGAAAACAATATGTATATTGGAAATAAAATTTGAGTATCTACGAATAAATTTACTATTGAAAGTTTAAATTTTGGTTGTGACCGATTCGTTTTACTTTTGAAGCACTGATAAAACAAGAATAGCAACTAAGACGCTTGAAGTAGTTTTCGAAGGTTACTTCAAGCGTTTTTTTATGAATATAGTGTTTCTTTCGATATAAAATAAATTTAATCTAATTTATTTTATTCTTTTTTATATAAAAAATTAAAAAAACGTCAATAAATTTTTCTTTTTCTTCATAAAAAAAGTATATTTGTAAGCGGAAACATAATAAAATAACCTTTATTTCTGTAATTTAAAAACATAAAAATAACAAAAAACAGTATTATAAAGGTATTTTTAAAAATAAAAAATAATTGTTTTATTGATTAAATTGATAAAAAAACGAACAAAAAGTTAAATAGATAAAAAAAGATTGAGGAATGTTTTGATAACATAAGATATAGAAATAACAGGCTTTTTTTATTCACTGTTCTCATGTTTGCAAGTATAAATTTTTAATATTAAAAAACAGTTTTAAAAGTTTAACTCTTTCTTTCTTTTTTAACTACTTAGAAGAATTCTTTATCAAAATAATTGTAAAAAAGAAAAAAGTAAATTTTTATAATGATAAGGTAAATAATTTTCAGACAGTTAGGAGAAATGAAGATGAAACTAGAAATTGGTATTCGTGTTTCTGCACCTGCCGTGTCAAAAGAGTATGCTGTAGGTAAAATATCTAATATTTTAACGAATGTAGTGATTGTAGAAGCAGGTGTCAAACATTATGTAGTGACAAAAAAAGTATTACGAGAGCAAGGATATATTGAAGAAGATACTACTTCAGGGGGAATAGACGCATGAATGAAAAAATCATTTTTTATTCATAAAGCAAGTCCATTCGATATGTTACTGAGTGGTAATTAAAAGGAAGATTATTTGTAGAAACGAGTGTTTAATTCGTTGAAGTATTATTAATGATCGCTAAGATAGTTCATAGAAAAAAGATAAAGAATTAGCAAACCACTAGGAAAAATTTGTTTGCTAATTCTTTCAAATATAAAAAAATACTAATCGAAGTTCATGATGCATGTAGCAATTTTTTTTATATCTGATGATAATGAGCTTAATGAAATTGGATAAATTTTTTTGCTATCGTAATTTTCTTTCGTTAGAAGTGTTCGTTCGCAAATAATTAAATGGTCGGTATCCTTAATATATTTAGGCACATCATCTAATGAATAGTAAAGAGTTGTGTCAATCAATAGATCACTAGTTGACATTCGTTTTTCTAAGGAATTTCGAAAAGAGATATGCGAGGTTTCACTTTCAGCAACAATGACGATTCCTAATTTAGACTTATTACCATTAGTTAAGATAAAAGAGGTCAATTGGCAAAAGGCTTGAAGGTGAAAATAAGGAATTTGCTGAACTGGTGTGTCCAGTTCTTCTCGCCATTTTTTTAAAATAGCTTTTACTTTATTTAGTAATGCAAGTTGTTCTGCACTTAAGAAAATATGCTTGGTAACCAAAAAGTTCCCGATATTTAAAGCACTCGTGTATAACAAATTAAACAGTGGAACCTCAAATAAAATATTACCATATAAGTTAATACCAAATTCTTTTTCAAACATTTCAATTAATAAATCAATTTCTTTAAAGTTTGATACTAAGCGATTTCTCACATAGTAATAGTCGATTTCTACCATAAAATAATTAGGTGCATTGTAAGGTAAAGTGCGATAAATGATAGCTAAGTAAACAAGCTCTTCATCTGATAACGTTTCTCCATTTTGTGTAAATATTTCTTTAAACATATTAAAAATAAGACCGTCTTCAGAAATACTCATTATATCTTCAGGTATAATCACAGGAGTGCTTTTTTGACGTGATAGTGAGAGATAAATAGCTAATTTGAAAAATATATATTGTGTTTTATTTAAACGACTGGATAAAATATGGAGTATTTTGTCTGCATATATTTCAGATTTGTTCATAATTTCGGGGTCAACTTGCGTATCTAAGTAGTCACAGCGCATCCAGATAGAAAGAATCAAAAAGCGATATTGTAATTCATGGGATTCTTCTGGAGTTTTAGCAATTGGAGAAAGAGCTTCTGCAAAATATTGTTCCACATCTTTTTTTATCTTAAATACTTTAGTAACAGACAAAAATTCTTCATCTACGAGTGTTAAATAATCATTTTCACCCATGATATACCTAGAGCAGACTCTTAAAAAATTGGAATCTTGATAGATTTGTTTAATGAGGTCATAGCGACGAATCTCAGGTTTGAAAAAAATCAACAACTGGCTGCTAGTCATCTTATAGTAATCGATATCTTCTTCTAAACGAATGACTAGCTTTTGAAAATCGGCTTTAATTGTATTAAACGTTACCCCTAATCTTTCAGCTGCTTCACTGACGTTAATCTCTTTTAATTCAAATAAAAATTCAACTAATTTCACTTTTCTAATGATATCTTTTTCTATATAGTCTTCAATCATTTTAAATCCTCCTAAACCAAATCTGATCATCTTTATCTTAGTGAACTCCACTGAACATGACGGAAAACCTCATTTATTTGATTATTTAAAACAGTGCTAATTAAATACAAATAAAGACAACCGTAATTATTCTATAAACAATTTCAATTGAGATTTTTTTTATTATTATTTTTTTGACATGGTTCTATAAAAAAATTAGGAAAGTATTATAAGGAAAAATACTATACTAATAGAGCTAATTAAATTTTATTTTTAATCCATTGTAAAGATGTATAAGGAGAGAAGAACAGATGAAAAAAATAATATCACTAAGTATGTTGGTTTTGGCATTGGCAGGATGTTCTGCTGGAAAGTCAACGGATAAGGTAGCAGATAAGTCAACGACAGAATCAACGAAGCAAATAACTCAGACAAGTCAAACAAGTAGTGAAGAGACTTGGATAGATAAACAAGAGATGCAATTAAAACAGTTAACAAAAATTGCTGAAGAAACCATTGCTCAACAAAACAAATACGACCAAAAGAAATTAAAATTTATCAAAGAAACATTATCAACTGCTGACTTAAAAACAATAAAAGTGAAAGACAAAGAATATAAAAACGTGAAAGAAATTTATGGGAAATATAGTTATGAAGGAAAAGAATCAGATTTTGATTTGATTTTATCTTTTGAAAAACCTGATTCACTAGATAAATACACAGTAATCAAATACGTAACAAATGTTGAAAAAAATAATTTTAGTAAGATTGATTAAGAAAATGTAGCTGTAATTGTATGTAGAATCAACAAAAGCAAGGAGTAGATGTTGTTTGACGGCCTTTCAAATTTTCTAAAAAACATTTATCTAACGTACTGAACAAATAGGTTTTAAATAATTTTATTTAGGGAGAATCAAGAGGATAAGGATGGAGCAAACAGTAAATATAGAAAGATTCTGGCGTATCATAAAAAAAAGGAAATTTGCTATTGTCATTTCAGCTTTATTAGGTTTAATTACTTCAATGCTGTTAATTGCATTTGTCTTAGTTCCAAAGTACGAATCGCAAGCGCAGTTGATTGTTACGTTGCCTAAAAATGAAACAGCAGATATCAATGATGTTAACAGCAATTTACAGATGATTACAACTTATAAAGACATCATTACCGGCGATTTGATCATGAATGAAGTAGCAAAAGATTTAGAGAAAAATTTTGGTGTTCATCTGACTATTGAGCAGCTAAGAAATCTTATAAACATTAAACAAAAAGAAAATTCTCAAATGTTTTCAATTGTTGCTACGGATCCAGATCCTAAACTTGCACAATACATTGCAAATACAACTGCTGAGAAATTCCAGAAAAATGCAAAGCAGTTGCTTAATGTTGATCGTATTTCAATTATTTCTAAAGCAACTCTTAGTAAAAAGCCAACTGAGCCGCATAAAAAAATGGTTCTAGCAAAAGGACTCGTTACTGGTTTGTTTATTGGATTGATGTTTGTGCTGATTTTAGAGTTTATGGATCGAACGATTAGTGACAGTGACACGATTCGAAATGAGTTCAATACGGTAGTGTTAGGTAGTATTCCCTATATCGATGAGAAAGACATCAAGCAAAAACGAAAAAAAAAATAAGGGTGTAATTCATGAGAAAAACACGAAGAAAAAGAAAAACACGAAATGGTGCTGTTAGAAAAAACTTAATTACAATAACGGATAAAACTTCCCCTATTACAGAACGCTATCGAACCATTCGGACAAATATTCAGTACAGTTTTCCTTATGGCGAAAAATTACAAACTTTAGTCATTACTTCTCCTGGAGCTGGGGAAGGTAAATCAACTACAGCTGCCAATTTAGCAGTTGTTTACGCTAATTTTGGTCAACGTGTATTGATAATTGATGCAGATATGCGTAAACCGACGTTGGACAAGATTTTTTCTTTGGAAAAGCACGTAGGTTTAAGTACATTGCTAGGGACGAATGTCAAGGTGGAAGAATGTATCCAAGAAAGTTTTGAAAAAAATCTTTTTATTATGACTAGTGGACCGAAGCCACCTAACCCGGCTGAATTATTGGGTTCAGTACGTTTGGAAAAAATGATTGAAGAATTAAAAAATATGTATGATGTGATTATCTTTGATACACCACCGTTATCTGCAGTGACAGATGCACAGATATTGGCATCAAAGGTAGATGCTACAATTATGGTAGTAAGTGAAAAGTTAACCAAAAAAACAAATTTTCAGATAGCCAAACATTTGCTTGAATTAGTGAATGCTAATGTTTTAGGAGTCGTTTATAATGCTTCAAAAGAAGACGAGGATCAAGGGTATTATTACTATGGTTCATAAAATGGGTCATTTCTAAAATAAACGATCCTATAAAAATAACTATAGAAAGTGCGTTAGCCAAAACACTTTCTGTAGTTATTTTTCGTGGAATGACATTTTTTTATTTTTTAAAATAATTATTGCTGAAACTAAAAAAAACTAAAAAAAATTAAGTTGGTGTTTTCGTAGAATAAAGGGCATAACAATGCCTTTAGTGAGCAGAATATCAGTGTTTTTTTGGTGCTGATTATGGGCATATGTCGCAGTGAATAAAAAAAAGGATGGTTAAAAATAATAGCTAGTAACTGTAGAGGTATTCTGTAATATGCAATAATTTCTGATCTAAAAATAAAAGAAAAATTTTAAGAAGTAAGAAAACATAGAAAAAGGAAAGCACGTAATTGATAGGAACATTTATTCCTAACGATAGTTATTTTTTTAAGCCGACTTAAAAAGTAACGAAAAGATGATTGAAATAGCCAACAGAAGTAAAACAAAAAAAGCTAAAAATATGATTGTTCCTTTTGATTAAATTTGCAACCAATGAAATATTATTCGATAAATTTTTCTTCAGATTAGTTGTTAGAGAAGAGGCGTTATTCATTAGTAATCCAGTTTTTATCAATAATTTTAATTATTTACTTTTTTTAAGAGATAGTGACTGACGCAAAAATAGCTTTAAGTAGAGTAGGTTATTTAGCTCAAAAATATAGAAACAGCGAAAAATTGATTGAGTAGATCTTACTTAAATGATTACGTCAGATATTTCGATATATCGTTTAGAAAAAAGAATGTGCGGTTCTAAAATTAGATGATTCAAGAGTTTTAACAATGAAAAAAGCTAGTAAAACAAGCCAAGAGGTATCTTATAAAAAAACGGAGTAGTTGGATGATAAAAAATAACTTTCTTTAGGTTAGTTGGTTAAATGAACCTATTTGAGAAAGAAAGGCGGCAATGGAATGAGGGAAAATATTGAAGTAACAAAAGAATTGCAAAAACAGTTTAATCCAAAAATTCAATTTTATCGAGTCAAGTTAGAGCAAAAAAAAATTTATGAGATATCTAAAAGAATCCTAGATATTGTCCTGAGTTTCATTGGGCTTGTTGTTTTATCCCCGCTTTTACTTTGGATTGCTTTAAAGATCTATCTGGATGAGCCGGGACAGCCAATCTTTTTTTCACAAAATCGGGTAGGTAAAAATAAACGGTTGTTTAAAATATATAAATTCCGTTCGATGTGCGTGGATGCAGAAAAAAAATTACCTGCATTACTTTACAAAAATGAAGTAGAAGGTGCTATGTTCAAGATGAAAGAAGATCCACGAATAACAAAGTTTGGAAAATTCATTCGTAAAACAAGCATGGATGAGCTGCCACAATTATGGAATGTTTTAAAAGGAGATATGAGTCTAGTTGGTCCACGTCCTCCTTTGCCGCGAGAGGTCGCTCAGTATACGCCATACGATGAACAAAGATTATTAGTTAAACCGGGGTGCACGGGATTATGGCAAATTAACGGGCGCAGTAACGTCAATTTCTCTGAAATGGTGTCTTTGGATTTGGAATATATAGAAAAGCGCAGTCTTTCTATGGATTTCAAAATCATTTATCGAACGGTTTTTGTCATTTTTCATCCAGAAGGAGCGTGTTGAAGTCAAAATGAAAAAAAAAGTTCTGCTAATCAGTGAATCAATGGCAGGCGGATTGCGAAAACATCTCATTCAATTGATTGAGTATTTAGACCAAAACAAATTTGAAATCTACTTCATTCACGGAACAGATAAAGCAGATAGCTGTTTTATGAATCAATATGAGAAACTAAAAAAAATAGCCACTGTTATTCCTTGTCCTACATTTACCAGAAATCTTCATTTTAAAAATGATTTTGCTACTTATCAATTTTTAAATCAACAAATCAAAATTATTCAACCAGATATCGTTCATTGTCATAGTTCAAAAGCTGGGGCATTAGGGCGTGTAGCAGCTAAAAGAAATCATATTGATCGGATTTTTTATACGCCTCATGCCTATTCCTTTTTGTCGCCAGAGTTTAAGTCACTCAAAAAAAAGGTGTTTGTATGGATCGAGCGGCTGCTAAGCAAATATGCGACAAAAATGACATTTAATGTATCTGAAGAAGAAAAGACAGCGGCGATCAACTTGCATTTGGACAGATCTGCTAAGTTTGCAGTGATTCATAACGGCTTGCCTGAGATAGTACTTCCCTCTAAAAAAGAAGTAAAAGAATCTTTAGGGTTGAAGGAAACGAATATTGTCGTTGGTAATAACGCACGGTTGTCTTTTCAAAAAGATCCTTTTTTGTTTATGGAGATTGCAAAAGAAGTCATTCAACAAAATGATAATTATCATTTTGTGTGGGCAGGAGATGGCCCACTTTTCAAAGAAGTAAATGATTTTTTAATAGAAAATAGTTTGACTCAAAATGTTCATTTATTAGGAGAAAGAACCGATAGCGAACAGATTGTGGCAGGCTATGATCGCTATTTGATTACTTCAAAATATGAAGGGCTACCTTATTCTTTAATTGAAGCGATTCGAGCAGGTGTTCCTATTATCGGTAAAAAAGTAACAGGGGTCGAAGAGATTATTAGTCAAATCAGTGGTGGACGTCTATTAAATACAAAAGATCCTAAAAGATTTGCACAAGAAATACTCAATGAGGCACAAACTTATGATAAAAATCAAATTATTGAAGTGTATCAAAAAAATTACTCATTAAATCAAATGATTCAAAAAATTACAACATATTATCAAGGAGAAAGTTGAAAGAAGGAGTAGGAGTGGAACAAGAGTTGAAAGGGAAAAAAATACTATTCATTGCTTGGAAATTTTACGATTATCCAGAACTGATTACGAAAGAATTGGAAAAGAAGGGAGCAAAAGTAGATTATTATAATGCATTACCTTCTGATTCACATTTAAAAATGAAACTTTCGACTAAATTTAATGGTTTAAGAGAAAATTATTTAAATCAAATTTTGACGAAGGTGGCAAAAGAACGCTATGATTATTTTTTTGTCATCAATCCAGTCCTATTTCCTGAAAAGTTTATCAAGAAATTAACAAAGGAATTAGGTGATATTCCTAAAATTGCTTATTTATGGGATTCAGTTGCTACATTTTCTCAAGTTACAAGCTATTTTGACTACTTTGATTATCTGTACAGTTTTGATGCAAGAGACTGTCAAACATATTCAAAGTTAAATTTTTTACCATTATTCTATACAGACTCTGATCAAAATAAGAAAAAAGACGAACGCTATTTATTTTCTTTTGTTGGGTTTGGCCACAGCATGCGGTATTCATTTGTTAATCAAGTAAAAGAACTTTGTGAACAAGAACAATACACCTATTATTTCAAATTATATCTTCCTTCAATGTGGCATTTTTATTATTACAAGTACAAGACAAAAACACTTGCATCAGCTAAAAAAAATGAGTTTATCTATCGACAACTTTCTCAAAAAACAGTAAGTGAGATCGCTGCGAACAGTAAAATCGTTTTAGATTTAGAATTAGCCAATCAATCAGGATTGACTATGCGCACAATAGAGACACATGGAATGAAAAGAAAATTGATTACAACGAATCCAGAAGTGAAAAAATATGATTTTTATCACCCAACGAATATTTGTGTGGTAGATCGAAAAAAACCAGTGATTCCCCAAACGTTTATTGAATCAGATTACCAAGATTTAGAGGAAGAACTTTATAAAAAATATCAATTAGCAACATGGTTGGATCAGATTTTTAACGGAAAGAGGTAGACACTTTGGAGAAAGTTAGTGTAATTGTTCCCATTTATAATGGGCATTCTTATTTAGAAACGACGATTCAGGCGTTATTGGATCAGCCATATGAAAATATTGAATTGATTCTCATTGATGATGGCTCACAAGATGATAGTTATCAAATTTGCCAGCGATTTCTTGAACGAGATGATCGAATCGTGTTGATTCATAAATCAAATGCAGGAATCTGTGCAGCACGTAATACTGGTTTGGCTTATGCCACAGGTGAATTCGTTAGTTTTATTGATCAAGACGATACAATAGACAGCAACATATACGTCCATTTAGTGAAGCAAATCGGGCAAGCAGATATGATCGTAGGTAGTAAAAAAATGCAGTTGATCGATCAAAAACAAGCAGTCCGATCAGAAGTGAACTATGTTTATGAGAAAAAGTTGTTAAGTAATCAAAAAGATATTGCGGCTGCTTTATTTAATTTAGATCATCAAATGACTTTTTTTCATTTATGGAATTGTTTGTATCGTCGAAAAATAATTGAAGATTACCAACTGAAATTTGATGAAAGATTTCGCTATGGCCAAGAAGACACTTTATTTAACTTCAATTATGTTTCTAAGTGTCAAACAATCCAACTAGTACCGGAAATTGTTTATGTATACAGTCAGCGGGAACTGACCAGTACTTCACTTAAAAACAATCCGTTAGTAATTGAAGACTTTAAATGGTTTATCGACACGCTAAATCATCTTGAATTTAGTAAAGAGGCATACTTTTACTATAAGAAATATGGTTATACTTATTTTTTAAGATACGGCTTAAGTATATATTCTCAATTTGCAAGAAAAAAAAATAAGCAAAAAGAAGTGTTGCAACAGATACATTGGCTGCTGTCTCAGACTTCCACCAATGAACCTGTAATTGTAGAAACTTCTGCATTTTATCGGCAATATTTAAAATTAGCCAATCAATTAATGAAAAAACAGAAATATCGCGCATTGAGTCATTTGATTCAAGGAACTACGACGATGAAAAAAATTGTAAGCAGGGTGTCTTCTTAATGATTCTCACACTTTATTTAACGGTACTGATAATAAATATTTTTGCAGTCTTTAGAAAGAAACCTAATAAATTATTGCTTTTGTTAAGTGTGTTTATTTTAGGATTAATATTTGCCGGCGGAACCGAGAACACCGATATGGTTTATTACAAAGCCACTTATTTTAATGACGCACAAATCAAATATAAAGCAACAGAATTTGGTTTCTACTATTTCGTTCAGTTGTGTCGGCAATTTCATGTCGGTCTTTTTGGTATGCGGGGCATGGTATTTCTATTTTCACTTCTTTTGATTAATCCAACGATCAAAAGGTATTGTAGCAACAGTCACTTTTTTATAGTTATATATACGTTATTTTTATTTTTTATTGATACGATTCAGTTGAGAAATGTAATGGCTATTGCCATAGTGATCTACTTCTTTCCATGTCTATTAGAAAACAAACGAATAAAATATTTCTTTGGGGTTATTTTTGCAAGTTTTTTCCATACCATTAGTTTGTTTTATTTAATATTTTTGTTACTGTCTTCGAAAAACAAAAATTTTTTTATCCAGATCACTATTGGTGGTGCAGCTATTTTAGAAATGATCTATACCATCTATAACGGTACACCACCGTATTTAAATTATTTAATTGAAGGATTTTCCACAAACTATGGGCGAATTCAACAATACACTGAAACGATTACCAATGGTTCTCTTCAAGTAGTTGCGCTTTTCTTATTAAATGCTCTGTTGGCTTATTGGGCGAATTTAGCTGTTCCAAAAAGTACGATTAGTCCAAAAAATAAAATGTTCTCACAGTATGTGTTTTATGCATCCGTACTTTTATTGATGTTTCTCCCTTTACTTTGGTATTCTGTTGAATTTTATCGTGTAGCAAGAGGAACATTACCTTTAATTTATATTTCGGTCATTAATGCATGTTATAAATACAAAAAAATGACCTACTATCAACTCGTGTTAGTGTGTTTGCTAATAATTAATTTAGCAGCATGGTTTTATATTTCTTACTTTTCAATTTCGATGCCAGATAGGATTTTTAATCCGTTATTTTATCATAATGAACTTCTATAAGAAAGGACAAAATACAGTGAGTATCTTATTTTTGAGTGGAATTTCGGCAGAAGAAAATGGTGGAATTTTTAAAAAAATTTGTTCCCAAGCAAAGTATATGAGTAATCATAAAAAAAAATGTTGGCTGCTTTACTACTTTAATCAAGAAATACGTATCCGTGAATTTTATGACACACGATGGACGAATGACAGTAAGCTAAAAGACACATTTGCAAGGAATAACCGTCAAAAGATAAAAGCCATACAAGAAGCAGCAAAAGACCTATTGCTAACAAAAAAATGGACATTTTTTTATTTTCGAGATCAATATTATACCCACATCATGCATCAATTGTTACGCATTTCTAAAGAAAAAGGCATTCAAACAATTTTAGAGATTCCTACTTTTCCTTATTATAAAGAACAATGGAATGTTTCTCCAAATAAGCTAAAAGGTGGATTAAGTTTAGCATGGAATTATTTTGGGGATCAATTATATAAAAGACAATGTAACAAAATTGCTGTTATTGCAGCAAAAACATTAGGTAAGAAAACATCAAAGATGATCCCATTTTACAATGGCGTAGACCCAGATGTTTTAAAAGTCAATCTTTATAAAAAAAGGGAAGAACAATCAGTCTATCGTATCATTGCAGTAGGAAACTTCTATCCTTATCATGGATTGGATCGCTTGGTGGAAGGCTTAAGGCTTTATTATCAAACGAAGACAAGTAAAGATCCAGACATTTTTTTTGATATTGTAGGCAGCGGTTCAGTAATTGGTGAGTTAAAGCAATTAGTTACTCGCTATCAATTGCAAAAAACGATTATTTTCCATGGGTATAAAGACCGTGAAGAACTAGAACAGATTTATAAGCAAGCGTCTATCGCAGCTGGAACGTTAAAGTTGCATTTGCGAGGTGCTGATAATGAGACAGCAATTAAAGTGTCAGAGGCACTTTATCAAGGAATACCAATCATCACTTCAGGACAAACGCCATTTTTTAAAGCAATAAAGCAGAATATTCATCAGGTAAAGGATGACGATTCTCCTATTTCAATTGATGAAATGCTTCATTTTTTAGACAAAAAACAATCATTGATTGAAGATCAGGTGTTACTTGACCTTTTCTCATGGGAAAAAATAATAGCGAACATTTTCGCGTTTAGGAGTGAAGAATAATGAAAATATTAGTAACTGGAGCAAATGGCTATTTAGGAACAGGAATTGTCAATCAATTGCTTAAAGATGGCTATGAAGTAGTAGCCACAGATGTCAGTACCGACCGAATAAATAAAAAAGCTGCTATTTATCAAGAAAGTCTTTTCAATATAGAAGATCCTTATCATTATTTTGGTGAGCCGGATATTTTGCTTCATCTTGCATGGCAGGATGGCTTTGTTCATAACGCCGAAAGTCATATTAGAAATTTATCTGACCATGCGTTATTTTTGAAAAAGTTTTTCTTATCCGATATTGATAAAATTGCAGTCATGGGGTCCATGCATGAAGTTGGTTTTTATGAAGGATGCATTGACGAATTCACCCCGACACATCCAATGAGTTATTACGGGATTGCTAAAGACTCTTTAAGGAATTTTAGTTCTTTCATGGCAAAAGAAACAGGTAAAAAATTTCAATGGTTACGTGCGTATTATATTGTCTCTAATCAACCAGGAGGAAGTTCCATTTTTTCAAAAATTTTTGAAAAAGCGAGCACTCAAGAAAAAGATTTTCCTTTCACTATGGGAGAAAACCAATACGATTTTCTTGATTATGATGAATTTTGTTTGCAGGTGGCCGCAACTGTCGAACAAGATGAAATTACTGGTATCATCAATATTTGTTCCGGTTATCCGGTTAAATTGAAAGAACGCGTAGAAAAGTTTATTACGGATAATCAACTTGATGTTCGTTTGATGTATGGTGCATATCCGGATAGAAAATATGATTCTAAAGCGGTATGGGGAAATAACAAAAAAATTCAAAAAATTTTAAATCAGTATAAAAATAAAAAGTATAGTAAGGTGTAATAAATGAAACTATCTGTTTTTGGTATGGGCTACGTTGGACTAGCCAATGCGTTACTGCTTGCGCAAAATAATGAAGTCATAGCTTACGATATCGATCGGGAAAAAATAAAGCAGTTGTCACAAAGAAAATCGCCTATTGAAGACAAAGAAGTACAAGACTTTTTAACAAATGAAGCGTTAAATATTACCTTTACACAAGACTTCAAAACGGCAGCATTATTTGGTAAGTATATTCTTATTGCTACGCCAACAGATTATGACGAACAAAAAAATCTTTTTGATACTTCTACCATCGAAGCAGTTATTGAAGAAGTTCAGGCGTTGAGAAAAGATGCCGTTTTTATTATTAAGTCAACGATACCCTTAGGTTATATTCAATCTTTGAAAAAGAAATACCACTCGAATAATTTCATTTTCTCGCCAGAATTTTTGCGAGAAGGAAAAGCACTGTATGATAATTTATATCCTTCTCGAATTGTTGTAGGGGAAAATACCAAAAGAGGGCAAGAAATTGCTATGCTTTTTAAACAAAATGCAAGAAAAAAAGAGATTCCTATCGTGCTAACGGGTTCAATGGAAGCTGAAGCAATCAAACTATTTTCAAATACGTACTTGGCATTACGAATCGCTTACTTTAATGAACTTGATACTTACGCAGAAATTAATGGGTTGAATACTGCGCAAATCATTTCAGGTGTGTCGATGGATCCTAGAATTGGCGCTTACTATAATAATCCTTCCTTTGGGTATGGCGGCTATTGTTTACCCAAAGATACCAAACAATTATTGGCTAATTATCATCATGTGCCAAGTGATCTCATTCAAGCCGTGGTGAAAGCCAATGACACAAGAAAAGAATTTATTGCCGATCAGATTATTAAAAAGAATCCTAAAGTAGTAGGAGTTTACCGTTTAACAATGAAGTCAGGATCTGATAACTTTAGATATTCTTCTGTTTTAAGTGTGATGCATTATCTGAAAGAAAAAGGAGTAACAGTGATTATCTACGAACCTACTGTAAAAGCTGGTTATTTTTCAGATTTTGAAGTAATAAAAGAGTTAAATAAGTTCAAAAAAAACTCAGATATCATTTTAGCTAATCGCTTTGATCCCAAGTTAAAGGACGTTAACGAGAAGGTATACACTCGAGATATATTCGGAAGGGACTAATTAAAGTGAAACATGTACTCAAAAATTTTGGTTACCAGTCTCTTTTTCAATTAACAAAAATTATTATGCCCATCATCACAGTACCAATTGTTTCTAAAGCACTAGGACCTAGTGGATTAGGTATTTTTAATTATACAAATTCGATTGCTCAATATTTTGTGTTAGTTGCCAGTTTAGGTATTGCAATGTATGGAAATCGAGAAATTGCTTTAGTTTATCATCGAAAAGAAAATATTTCTAAAATTTTTTGGGAAATATGCTTGTTAAAAGTTATTTTAACAAGCATCACGCTTGTTGTTTATTTTTTATTTATTTCTTTTTTGGATAATAGATTTTATTTTTATATTCAAAGTCTTACTATTTTAGCTGTTATGTTTGATATTTCATGGTTTTTTATGGGAATAGAAGATTTTAAAAAAAATAGCATGACGAATCTAGGAATTCAGTTTATTACGTTTATTCTGATTGTTTGTTTTATCAAGGATTCTTCTGATACGCGCTTGTATGTTTTGTTACAATCATTAGGCACTTTGTTGTCACAAGTATTTACTTGGTTCTTTATCCGCAAGCATATTGATTTTAAAAGAATCCTATTAATAGATAGTTTACGACATGCACGAGCATCTTTTGAGTTTTTTATTCCGCAAGTAGCGATTCTTCTTTATACAAATTTAAATAAAACGTTGTTGGGAATTTTTATTGGCAGCACAGCTGTTGGATATTATACAAATTCTCTCACGATCAATACAGTATTTATTACAATCATCACAACTGTTGATATGGTTTTATTGCCTCATATGAGCGGTTTGTATGCAAAAGGAAATGTCAAAAAAATGGTAGCCATTATTGATAAAACCATCCATTTGCAATTGTACTTTAGTATTCCTGCGATGTTTGGTATGCTTACGGTTTATGATAAATTAGTTCCATGGTTTTTTGGTAAAGACTTTCTGTTTATTAATAAAGTGATTCCGATTTTTTCAATTTTGATCGTGGTGATGCCGTTAGGAATGTCTATTTCTAGACAATATTTAATTCCAATTGGCAAAGTGAAGGTCTATAATAAATCTGTATTGATCGGTGCGGTCATCAATATTTTATGTAATTTGATCTTGTTACCATCTATTGGGTTCTTTGGCGTTGTTTTTTCCAATATTTTAGCTGAAATTTTTGTGACAATGGTTCGTACCAATTCGTTCTTAAAAAGAACTAATTTTCGCTTTCACAAAAGAGAATTACAGATCATTTTCAGTTCAGCCATTATTATGTGGTTGGTGACACGAATGGTCACAAAGGCAATGCCTCCGACATTATTGACCAATTTAGTTCAAGTAACTTTGGCACTTTCTATTTATTTAGTGTTGACGACATTTTTAGGCTATAACCCTATTTTAAACAGCCTAAAAGAAATGAAGGAATGATCGAATAAGATTTCATTTTATTTAATTTCAATGAATAATCATAAAATATTTTTTTTAAATAAAATTAAAAAAAAAAATCTTTTATTGTAAAAGAGTAAATACAAATGGTTTTGGCTAGGAGCAATCCTTCCTATTCTTAAAATTCAAACGAATCGTTCCTACAAATACCTTTAATGCGATACTTGATTGCTTTGAGTCCAACCATTGTATTTACAATTATTTGTTGGAGGGCGAGATCTATGAGTAAAATTTATGAGGTAGCTACTATTAATACAGGTGGCCGTAATGGAAAAATCTATTCACAAGAGAAAAAGTTTTTATATGAGGTAGCAGCACCTGGCTCACAAAATACAAAGGCAACAAATCCAGAAGAACTTTTTGCAGCAGCTTACAGTGCGTGTTTTAATGGTGCTCTAGAATTAGTTTTATCTAGAAAGAACATGAATCAGTCAAGTTCAGTTAAAGCAACTGTTTCCTTGTTAAATCATGGGGATGCAGATTTTACAATAGAAGTCGTTTTATCCGTTTATATTAAAGAAATGTCAAAAGAAGAAGCAATGAAACTTGTTGAAGAAGCAGATAAGGTTTGTCCTTATTCTAAAGCTTTAAGAGGTAATGTTAATGTTACTTTAGAAATTAGTGAGATAGAATTTTAAATTTAAACGAATTCTTCAATTTTTATTTTAAGAAATAAAAGCATTAACCAAATATATTAGAAAAGCAATGGGGGAGCTTTTCTAATATATTTTTTTTTTATAATTATCTGTTTCAAACATTAAATTATAAAAAAAATAAATTTGTTGTTTTATGTAAAATAAATATATAGGGATATATTATATTATCTGCTTTATCTCTTATACTCTCTTACATGAGGTTGGAGTGAAAGTTCCAGCCTCAACTCCTAAAAAAGGACTTCCAGTTAGGATATCTTAGCGGAACAATCGCAAAGGAGGCTAAAAAATGAAGTTATGTGTATGGTGTTTAACGGTATTAACTAGTTTTTTTCTTGGAATGTTTGTAATGTGTGCATTTAACATTCCTCAAGAAAATGACCTCAATGAACCAGTTGCAATTAAAATAACCAATATGTCGAATTCTTCAACACAAGAGGCACAGTCCACAACACGGAAAAATTTCAACGGATCATTAAAAGAAGCGATTAAAACCTATCAAAACTGTTATATGAATCAATGCAATACACCTGTTATGGACAATAAAACAGTTAATCTGTATAGTGATGGATTCACGGTGAAAAATGAAGAAAAAGAATATAATTTAGAATTTTCGACGGAAATAAACAAAACTAAAACAACAGATCAAGAATCTAAAAAAAAACAAGTAGCTTACTATCAGGCGGTTCGTAGAAAAGCGCAATATCAAAAATTTAAAAAATTTATTGAAAGTTATTAAAGTTATATGAAAACAATCAGAAACAACTAAATCTAAAAAAGTGGTTTTTGAAAGTATCATTAGATAAATTAGATGGTGACTTTAAGAAAAATAAGTAAGCAAAAATGCCAACGTTGATGTCTATCTAAGTTATGTAAAAAATTGAGGGAAAATAATTAAATCAGAAAGCGACGACGGTAAATATTTTTGCCGCAGTCGCTTTTTATTTTGTCCATTTAAACTTTTTTTGGCAGTTGTTCATAAAAGGCTGCTTTTGTAGCAGTAATATAAGGGTTTAACCATAAATATCCAATTCCTGCTGTTAATATGGCTAAAATATGCCAGCCGATAAAAGAAAGATCGAGCCAAAATAATTTTCCTTTGTAACCGTTCATTAATTTACGACTAGCAGTAATGGTGTCTAAGACTCGAGGTTTTTCACCCGTTTGTGCTACAACATCATAGTAGATAAAGTAACTTTGCGAATAAGAATAGATTTTGATAATTCCAGGAATAACAAGCAATAAAGCCCATAAGCTAGTAAAGATAGATAGCAAAATTGCTAATAAAATTACTCCACCAAAAAAGGATTTAGTGAAAGCACGAAAGGCATCTTTAAAAGGCACGATTTGTGTTTTTGTTCCACGCAAGATATCTAAATAAGTCCATGAGATGCCGCTCATGAATAAAGCACTAATAACACCAGAAACAATGCCACCCCCACTTGATGCACCGTTACTCTGATTATTGATTGATTCTTGTATGATAGTTGTATCGCCATAAGAGCGAGCGATTAGCAAAATCGTCGGAATCGCAAGAACCATAATAATAGCAATCGCAATTAGAGTAGGGATTAAATTTAGTAATACCGCTTGGCCCCAGCGGCCCTTCAAGCTATCTTTTGCTTGTTGTTTCAGTTCTTTAGAAGATTGCACACATTTCACTCCTTTTTATTCATGAACTAAGTATAACAAAAAAGACCTATTTTTACTTTATTTTAATTTTCATTTTTACTTGAAATATTGTTCTTTTTACCTATTCTAGTCTCTTGCGAAATAATTGTTACTAAGAGCTTTTTTATCCTTTAGCGGCAAGTAAAAATGCAAAATTTATTGAAAAAAATTAATCCAAAATTTAATATTAAGTATATGGTCTTTCCTCCTCCTTTTTTATTTGTAAATTTATTTATACCATTTCTTCATTCATAAATTCTGTAAAAATGTAGAAGAGGAGTCAATCAGTGTTATCCAATTTCTTAATAAATGCAAAATGATAAAAAAGAAGGATAAATGAAAGCGTATAAAAGGTGTTGCAAAAAATAGCTGGAACAATTATGATGATGGGAGTTATAGAATTTTCGAGTGTGAAAATCCACTATTTCAATAGTAGAATGACAGCTCGTCAATGTACTGTAAGAATGTAGGGAAACTTACATTTAGAGAATACGTAAATACTTTCGTATTCCAACAAAGAAGTTGAATTGCTGGGAACTCGTAAAGCTAACTTAACGACAACGTAGAGATAATTAAACTCAAGCGTGACCGTAGCAAAAGCAGAAAAAATAAGTTAGATGGTGTAAGGTTAAATCCTAAAAATTTGATAATCGAAAATCAGCATCCTAAAAATAGGAAGTTTCAACGACTGTTCCTCTTGAAGGAAAGTACACATAAGCGTGTGGAGTGTCAGCAGTGCAATTATTATAGAGAAAGTAGGGAATTGAATGTCACAACCTGCCATTCGTTATCGTTTAATTAAAAAAGAAAAACATACGGGGGCTCGCCTTGGCGAATTAATCACCCCACATGGAACGTTTCCTACGCCGATGTTTATGCCGGTAGGAACGTTAGCGACCGTTAAAACATTGTCACCGGAAGAATTAAAAGCGATGGGCGCTGGGGTTATTTTAAGTAATACGTATCATTTGTGGTTGCGACCCGGTGAAGATTTAGTTGCAGAAGCAGGCGGCTTGCATAAATTTATGAATTGGGATCAACCAATTTTAACCGATTCTGGAGGTTTCCAAGTCTTTTCATTAAGTGACATGCGTAACATTGAGGAAGAAGGTGTACACTTTAAAAATCATTTGAATGGGTCAAAAATGTTTTTATCACCTGAAAAGGCAATTGCTATCCAAAATAAATTAGGTTCTGATATTATGATGAGTTTTGATGAATGTCCGCCATTTAATGAGAGCTATGCGTACGTTAAAAAATCAGTTGAACGTACTTCGCGTTGGGCAGAGCGCGGGTTAAATGCTCATGCAAATCCATATCATCAAGGTTTATTTGGAATTATTCAAGGAGCTGGGTTTGAAGATTTACGCCGTCAAAGCGCACAGGATTTAGTTGCTATGGACTTTCCCGGCTATTCGATTGGCGGTTTGTCTGTCGGTGAACCTAAAGCAGAAATGAACCGTGTACTAGAATTTACCACTCCTTTGATTCCAGAAAATAAACCTCGTTATTTAATGGGGGTTGGAGCAGCTGATTCGTTAATTGACGGTGTTATTCGAGGAGTGGACATGTTCGACTGTGTCTTACCAACTCGGATTGCTAGAAATGGTACTTGTATGACTTCACAAGGCCGTTTAGTGGTAAAAAATGCCCAATATGCGCATGATTTTCGTCCGATTGACGAGAAATGTGATTGTTATACTTGTAAAAACTATACGCGTGCGTATATTCGACATTTAATTAAGTGTGACGAAACATTTGGGATACGTCTTACTTCTTATCACAATCTCTATTTCTTGTTGAATTTGATGAAGCAAGTTCGTCAAGCAATTATGGATGATCATTTATTAGAGTTTCGGACGGCTTTTTTTGAAGAGTATGGCTTTAATAAAGAAAATGCTAAAAGTTTCTAATCTTTTTATCTAAATTTAAGTAAAAAACTAGTGTCTAGCGCCATTTTCTGCTAAAGTTGAAATTGTGGATACATGTTAGTGAGGTGAAAAAAATGGGATCATTACCAATGTTAGTGATGTTCGTTGCTCTTTTAGCAATGTGGTACTTCATGTCACGTACGCAAAAGAAGCAACAACAAGAACGTCAAAATTTATTAGATAGCATGAAACCTGGTGATGAAGTCGTGACGATCGGCGGACTGCACGGTGTTATTTCAGAAATTGACAATGAAAAGCGTACAGTTGTTTTAGACTGTGAAGGAATTTTCTTAGAATACGACCGTGCAGCAATTAAAACGGTAAAATCTGGAACTGTCGTAACCAATGATGCGAAGGTAAATACAGTAACCGAACCGAAAGCTGCTGAAAAAGTAGAAGTCAAAGAGGACATGACTGAAACGATAGAAGAATCAGAAGAAAGCAAAGAAAACAAATAAATTTTGCTAAATGAGATGCTGGGGATAGAATCCAGTTTCAAGAAATTAGCCGTATGCATGAAAATTAGAAAAAACAATTTTTCGTGTGTACGGTTTATTTTTTTGAAGTTTCGGTTTGTAATATCCTTTATTTTAACTAGGGCTTGTTTCATTCACTTTAAGAATGGCTGGTTTTATATGAATGTCTCAGAGAAAAAATTAAATTTAAGTTTTTCTTTATTTTTATAAGGAAATATATTGTTAAATATTGAATAAACTATTTTTATAGAAAATAAATTCACTGATTTCTTACATTGTCACTTAAAACCTTTATTTACGTGGATTTATACTAAATTATTAAAAACTGTGAAAAAAATCACAAAAAATGTTTACAGATAAAAGAGTTTGTTGTATGATGTTAATGTGAAATATTTAACAAATAATTGTGACCTATTAGGAGGAATACAATGACTAAAGTAATGGAAAAAGAACAATCAAAAACAATTGATGTGCAAGAAATGATCAATGAACTAGCAACAAAGGCAAATACTGCTTTAAAAGAAATGGAAAATTTCGATCAAAAAAAAGTAGATCATATTGTGCATGAAATGGCAATGGCAGCATTGGATCAACATATGCCGTTAGCAAAAATGGCTGTTGAAGAAACAGGACGTGGAATTTATGAAGATAAAGCAATCAAAAATATGTATGCGTCTGAATATATTTGGAACAACATCAAACACGATAAAACAGTCGGTGTGATCAATGAAGATGTTCAAAAAGGACTGATTGAAATTGCTGAACCTGTTGGGGTTGTCTGTGGCGTAACTCCTACAACCAACCCAACTTCAACAACGATCTTTAAAGCAATGATTGCTTTGAAAACGAGAAATCCAATTATATTTGCTTTTCATCCAAGCGCACAACAATCTTCTGCTGAAGCTGCTCGTGTTGTTCGCAAGGCAGCAATTGCAGCTGGTGCACCGGAAAATTGTATACAATGGATTGAACATCCTTCCATTGAAGCAACTTCTATGTTGATGAATCACCCGGGGGTTGCAATTGTCTTAGCGACTGGTGGAGCAGGGATGGTTAAATCGGCATACTCAACAGGCAAACCAGCTTTAGGTGTAGGTCCGGGTAACGTACCAGCTTATATTGAAAAGACCGCAAAAATCAAACGAGCTGTAAATGACTTAATTGTTTCTAAAACGTTTGACAATGGAATGATTTGTGCTTCTGAACAAGCAATAATCGTTGATAAAGAGATTTATGCTGCAGTAAAAGCAGAATTTAAAGCGCATCAAGTGTATTTTGTAAAACCATCTGAGCTTTCAAAACTAGAAGATGCAGTGATGAATGAAGGCAAATATGCTGTTAATCCTGTGATCGTTGGGCGATCGGCTATGGATATTGCAAAACTAGCAGGGATCAACGTGCCTACAGGAACTAAAATGTTGATTGCAGAATTAGAAGACGTTGGCGCAGATTATCCACTATCACGAGAAAAGCTTTCTCCGGTATTAGCGATGGTTAAAGCAAATAACACTGAGCATGCTTTTGAACTATGCGAAGGGATGTTAAACCTTGGCGGATTAGGACATACTGCTGTCATTCATTCAGAAGATGAAGAATTACAGGTTAAGTTTGGTCTACGCATGAAAGCATGTCGTATTTTAGTCAATACGCCTTCAGCAGAAGGTGGTATTGGGAATATCTACAATGAGATGATTCCTTCCCTAACTCTAGGTTGCGGCTCGTATGGTAAGAATTCTATTTCTAGAAATGTGAGTGCGGTCAATTTAATTAATGTCAAAACTGTAGCGAAACGGAGAAATAATATGCAATGGTTCAAGTTACCACCAAAAATCTTCTTTGAAAAGAACTCTTTGCTGTATTTAGAAAAAATGGAAAATGTCGAACGTGTCATGATTGTTTGTGATCCAGGAATGGTTCAGTTTGGCTATTGTGATACCGTGCGAGAAGTATTATCGCGTCGCAAGAATGATGTGAAAATTGAAGTCTTCTCAGAAGTTGAACCTAATCCTTCAACAAATACTGTTTATGCAGGAACTAAATTGATGGCTGATTTCAAACCAGATACAGTTATTGCTTTAGGTGGCGGGTCTGCAATGGATGCTGCTAAAGGGATGTGGATGTTTTATGAACATCCAGATACTTCGTTTTTTGGAGCAAAACAAAAATTCTTAGATATTCGTAAACGGACGTACAAGATTGACAAACCAGAAAAAACTCAATTTGTGTGTATTCCAACAACTTCAGGTACGGGATCGGAAGTGACACCGTTTGCGGTTATTACTGATAGTGAAACGCATGTGAAGTATCCGTTAGCCGATTATGCATTGACGCCAGATGTAGCAATTGTTGATCCACAGTTTGTGATGTCAGTTCCAGCTTCTGTGACGGCTGATACAGGAATGGATGTATTAACGCATGCGATTGAATCTTACGTTTCTGTGATGGCTTCTGATTATACAAGAGGGTTGAGCTTGCAAGCTATTAAGTTAGTCTTTGATTATTTAGAAAAATCAGTGAAAACGCCTGATATGGAATCACGTGAAAAAATGCATAATGCTTCTACTATGGCTGGTATGGCGTTTGCTAATGCATTTTTAGGAATTTGCCATTCAGTTGCTCATAAAATCGGTGGAGAATATGGAATTCCACATGGTCGTACCAATGCTATTTTATTGCCGCATATCATTCGTTATAACGCAAAAGATCCTCAAAAACATGCTATGTTCCCTAAATATGATTATTTCCGTGCCGATACAGATTATGCCGACATTGCGAAATTTTTAGGATTAAAAGGGCAAACGACGGAAGAACTAGTTGAAGCTTTAGCGACAGCTGTTTATGAATTAGGCCAATCAGTAGGAATTGATATGAGCTTGAAAGCACAAGGCGTGACACAAGAAGTATTAGATTCTACTGTTGATCGTATGGCAGAACTTGCTTATGAAGATCAATGTACAACAGCTAATCCAAAAGAACCGTTAATCAGTGAATTAAAACAAATCATTCTTGATGCCTATAATGGGTGATTTGTTAAAGACTAAGTAGCGATTGTAGCAGAAACTTTTTCTCCAAAACTCAATTAACAATAAGTCGTGATGTTTTCGTTGACGAGCGTACTGACTAAGAAACAACTGTAACGAATCGTTACGAGGATAATAAGCCGAACCATTAAAAAATAGAAGAGTCTATTTTTTAATGGTTCGGCTGTTTTTTTGTCAACTGAGAGACCTATCAAAGTGAATTGAAAGAGCTAGTTTTTATTAGCTGCTTAAGTGCTAGTTTAGAAAATCTTTTCGTACCTATTTTTGTAAAAAATATGAGTGATTCATTTCTAACAGTTAATGTGTGTAAAGATTTCTTGATTGTATAGTTGAATGGCTAGCTATTATTTTGGGAAACTGGATGAGAGGGAGTAAAAATAAATAGGTTTTTGTTTTTTTAAATGAAAAAAGAACAGAAAAATAACTAAAATCCATAAAAAGTTGAAGAGATATTTTTGTGGATTTTATTTGTTTTTTAGAGGTTTAATCCTTTTATACAGGCATTTAAAAAAAATGAAGGAAGAAGGACAATTCATCTTCTTCTTTGAAAAAAAAAAAAAACGTTTCTTTTATCTGCTTTTTATATGGTAAAATCCAACAAATTAAAGGATATATGAGATAGGAGGAAACAACTATGATAATTTCAAAAACAAAAAAAAGTTGGTAAAAATAGAAAGTGAAATACATATTAAAACGGATGAGATTTTAAAACGAATGATAGAATTGAACGTACAAAACCAGTTGACTATTCCAATAGAAAAAGAGGAGGATCGGGTGAAGCAAATGCTAGAATTAAAAAAAGCATTTGAAGCATTAACAAATGAGGATAGATATGAACGAGGACAGGCATTTTTTGGAATAAAACTAGCCGAATTAGATGAACAAATACTCAACAAAGCTAATATTCAGAAAAAAAGAAAACTAGAAAATAAAAAAAATTTTTATTCCATATATACTCCTAGCTCTTCTATAGAAAAAGAAAAAGTAAGACTTGAAAATGCACTGAAAAAATATAAAAAACGTGAACGGACTATTATAGGAAAAATCAGAAATTTTATTGACAAAAAAAAAATTCAGCAGTTAAAAAAGCAATTAAAAAATCTGTTACAAGATGTTTTTGTAAAATATAGTTTACAAGAATATACACAGGAAAAGCAAAAAGATCTAGGTAGTCTTACACAATATAGCGTAGAAAAAAGTAAAGAAGAAAATGAGCAAAATGGACAAAAAACAAGAGAAATGGATAGGCAAGAACATACGAAAATTTAGTAAGCTATTGATGAAACGAGAAAAATACGCCGTGTTTTCCAAAAAATTTGAAAGTGGGAAAGATGTTTGGTGAGGCTATTTGAAATTATAATTACAAAGGATAAAAACTGAAAACCAAAGAGAGATGGAAAGACTGCTTTTTTCCAAAAAGAAATGCACCTAATTTGAACAATGAGAAATCTAGTTTTTTAGCGTTATGAGGGAAGAATATTCCCTTTACGTAAACAAAAATGCTGAAAAAACAAGGCCGTTGTTTACTGGTTCATTATTGGAAAGTAAAGTAATTTTTCTATTTTTTTTCTTTTGTGGCTGTGTATGCTTTTTTAGGTCAAATTTAGATAGTTTTTGTTCAAATACTGATATTTATAGTAGAAGTTATTACTGATATATTAAGGATGTAAAAAAATGAAAGCGTTTGAAAGGTAGCGTGAAGATGATTATTAAAGAAGAGATTTTTGTATCAAAAGAATTAGTCGAAGAAAAAATTGATTTGCTTATTGAAAATCTAACAACGATTCAAGACGTCAAAGGTGAATTTTTATTGGACTTTGATGGACTGAAAGTAGATGACAAAAGCTGGACAGTTTGGAATTGGCCACAAGGGGTTGGCTTGTATGGCATCTATAAAAACTATCAAATGACTAAAAATCCACGAGCTTATCAAGTTGTTAACGAATGGTTTGAGCAACGTATGAAAGAAGGTGCGCCCCCCAAAAATGTTAATACGATGGCTCCACTACTAACGATGGCTTATTTGTATGAAGATACGAACGATTCTCGTTATTTCTCGTATTTAGAACAATGGGCAGAGTGGGTGATGAATGACATGCCTCGAACTAAAGAAAACGGGTTGCAGCATGCGACTTATGGGCCGGAAAATAAAAATCAGTTGTGGGACGATACGTTGATGATGACTGTCTTGCCTTTAGCAAAAATTGGTAAACTATTAAATCGCCCAGAATATTTAGAAGAAGCACGTTATCAATTTATGATTCATATTAAATATCTAATGGATAAACGTACAGGATTGTGGTACCATGGCTGGACTTTTGAAGGTAATCACAATTATGCAGAAGCATTTTGGGCAAGGGGAAATTGTTGGTTGACGATTGCGATTCCGGAAATTATTGAAATTTTAGAATTACCTAAAGACGATGCGTTACGTAAATTGTTGATTGCAACACTTGAAGCACAAGTTCATTCATTAAAGGCTTGTCAATCCCAAAGCGGATTATGGCACACATTATTAGACGATCCTTCTTCTTATGTGGAATCTTCGGCAACGGCAGGTTTTGCTTATGGAATTTTAAAAGCAGTTCATAAACGTTATTTGCCTCAAAAATATAAAGAAGTTGCTTTTCAGGCAATTCAAGGCTTGCTTGAACAAATTGATGAAAAAGGGGAAGTGAAAAATGTATCTGTAGGAACGGGGATGGGTGGTAATTTAGACTTTTATCGAAACATTGGAATTACTGCGATGCCTTACGGTCAGTCATTAATGGTGCTTTGTTTAACAGAATTACTTATCTCTTATTGCTGAAAGAAAGGAGAATGAAATATGAAGAAAACATCTTTGCTGTTTGCTGCGAGTCTTCTTAGCTTAAGTTTATTAGGATTAAGTGGTTGTGGAAGGTATTCTAATGCAAAAGCAAACGAAACGATCATCCTACGTTTTGCTTATGCAAGCAACAGCCAACCAGTCATTGATGCAATGAATGAATTTGGGCGTTTGGTAAAAGAAAAATCAAACGGCTCCATACAAATCAACTATTTTCCAGATGGACAGCTAGGCGGTGAACGAGAACTGATTGAATTAACACAGTCAGGGGCTGTAGATTTTACAAAAGTCAGTGCTTCGGCGTTAGAAAGTTTTTCTAAAGACTATGCTGTTTTTTCCATTCCATATTTGTTTACCAACGAAAATCATTTCTTTCGTGTGATGAATGACGAGAAAATAATGCAGCCGATTTTTCAATCTACAAAAAAATTAGGATTTACAGGACTGACCTATTATGATTCCGGTCAACGCAGTTTTTATATGGTAGATAGTCCGATACATACACCTGAAGATTTAAAAGGAAAAAAATTCGTGTAATGCAAAGCGAAACCGCCATCAAAATGGTTGAGCTTTTAGGTGGATCAGCAGTACCCATGGGAAGTGATGAAGTGTATACATCTCTTCAATCTCATTTGATCCAAGGGTCAGAAAACAATGAATTTGTTTTATATACAGCAGGACATGGTGGTGTAGCTAAATATTATTCTTATGATGAACATACACGTGTTCCTGATATCATGATCATGAACGATGCGACCAAAGAACAATTGACGGCAGAACAAAAAAAAGCAATAAAAGAAGCCGCAGCAGCATCCACTGCTTTTGAAATCAAAGCTTTTGCAAAAGCAGTGGATGAAGAAAAGAATGTGGCACAAAAAGAATACGGTGTTCAATTTAACAAAGTAGAAAATACTCCTTTTCGAAAAGCTGTTGCACCGCTTCATGAAGCATTTAAAAATGATCCTGTCTATAAAAGACTTTATCAAATGATCCAAGAAAAAGGAGCTCAAGGAATATGAAAATGGTCATAAATAAAGTATTAGAAATTCTAGGAGCTGTTTTACTGCTAGGAATGATCGTTATTGTGTTATGGCAGGTATTCGCGCGTACGGTATTAGGCACTCCGAATACAATTACAGAAGAACTCGTACGATTTGGTCTAGTTTGGTTTGCCATGTTGTCTTCTGCTTATGTTGTAGGACAAAAAGCTCATTTAGCAGTTACAATTTTAAGTGAAAAATTATCAGGTAAAAAAAGCAAAGCTTTAGAAATCATTGTTCAGTGTTTATTTTTAGCTTTTGCCATCATCATCATGGGATACGGTGGATGGAAGGCCGTGACTTTAACAATGAGCCAACTTTCTCCTTCATTAAGTATTCCTATGGGTTACGTCTATTTATCAGTACCAGTTTCTGGAGGACTAATTATCATTTACAGTCTGCTTAATTTAATTGATACGTTAAGGAATAAATTAATGATTCAAGAAAAAATGTAAACATGGAGGAATAAAATGGCAATAGAAGCCGGATTAGTGTTATTTTTTGTATTTGTTGTGTTGCTTATATTAGGAATGCCGATCGCTATAAGCATTGCTTTTTCATCAATGATGACGTTAATGCTTGTGATACCGTTTGATGTTTCTGCATTCAGTTCTGCTCAAAAAATGGTGGGCAGCATTAACAGCTTTTCATTGATTGCTATTCCATTCTTTGTCTTTTCTGGGATTATCATGAACAATGGCGGAATAGCAAAGAAATTAGTGGATTTTGCGATGCTGTTTGTAGGACGTGTACCCGGAGCCTTGGCGCATACGAATGTGTTGGGCAATGCTTTGTTTGGATCAATCTCTAGTTCAGCAATAGCCGCTTCTACGGCTATCGGCGGAGTACTAATTCCTCAACAAGTAGAAGAAGGATATGAACGTAAATTTGCAACAGCAGTCAATATTGCTTCTGCACCAACTGGAATGGTTATCCCACCAAGTACAGCGTTCATCATGTACTCTCTTGTTGCTGGCGGTGCCTCAATTTCTGCTTTATTTATGGGAGGATACCTAGTAGGTGCGTTATGGTCGTTAGGAATTATGCTCGTAGCATTTATCATAGCTAAAAAGAACAAATACCCAGTTGCAGAAAAAGGTCAGATTGCTCATGCTGGAAAAGTGTTAAAAGACGCGCTTCCTAGTTTACTGTTAATCGTCATTATTATTGGAGGTATTTTAACGGGAATTTTTACTGCGGTAGAAGCTTCGGCAATTGCTGTGATCTACTCATTGTTGATTGCGATGTTCTATTATAAAACAGTTAAAGTAAAAGATCTTCCGAATATGCTTTTTCAGTCAGTAGCAATGTCTGGCACAATCATGTTTTTACTGGCCACTTCTTCGATGATGTCTTTTGCTATGGCGTTTACTGGAATCCCTCAAGCCATTAGTTCAATGATTATGGGGGTAACAGATAATAAATATCTTATTTTGTTATTAGTAAATCTTGTGCTGCTTCTAGTAGGCATGTTTATGGATGTTGCTCCTGCTATATTGATCTTTACACCAATCTTTTTGCCTATTGTAACGAGTGTCGGTGTCGATCCGGTTCATTATGGATTGTTTTCAATTATGAATTTATGTGTAGGATCCATTACACCACCGGTAGGAACAGGCTTATATGTTGGCGCTAGCGTAGGAGGTGTTAAAGCAGAAGCCATGTTGAAACCGTTACTGCCTTTTTACGGAATTATTTTAGTTGTTTTGTTCTTGATTACTTACTTTCCACAAGTTGTTATGTGGTTGCCCAATCTGTTGAGTTAGGAGAAATGACATGCTAAACATCACCATCAGAGGACATGATCTATCTGGCGTACAAACAATTGAAGAACTGGCTAAAAAAACAAAAGAACAAGGCGTTCACACGTTACAACTGGCATTGAATTTGTCCTTTCCTGAACTTCCTTCAGGTGTCAGTCATATTAACTCAGGCATGGGAAATTATGTCAAGCGAGTACTGGCTAAGCAGGAAGTTTCTGTAGGGATTTTAAGCTGTTATATCAATATGATCCATCCAGATATGGTGTTTCGAGAAACATTGTTGAGGAAATTTGAACAGTACCTTCGTTATGCTTCTTCTTTTGGTGCTTCAATTGTTGCTACAGAAACAGGCTGTGTGCGCCCGTCCATTCAATATACTAAAGAAAATTTTACGAATGAAGCATTTACAGAAGCCATACAAGTCATTTGTCGTTTAGTAAAAACTGGAGAAAAAAATCACGTGATGGTTGGAATTGAACCGGGATTGAATCATCCAGTTTATTCTTTAGATCGAGTAGCACAATTAATTCAATTAGTAAATTCAGAATATTTAGGAATTATTTTAGATCCAACCAACCTCATCAACAGCCATAATTATTTGCAACACGTTCAATTGGTAGAAGAGGCTTTTGAACGATTTGGTGAAAAAATATGTGCGGTCCATTTGAAAGATTTTTGTGTAGAAGCAGGTAAGATCATACCGGTAAATTTAGGAAAAGGTGTAATTGAATATACAAAGATTATTGATATTGTCAAGAAAAAGCGGCCTTATTTATATGTAGTTCTTGAAGAGACAAAAGATGATGGAATACGTGAAGGGCGGAAACTTTTACTTTGATAAGAAGGCGTTGGACACATGCGATCGTTAACTTTGAAAACGGTAGGCCGTCCGTTTTATTTTCTTGAAGTTCGTCTTTTTTATAGAAAAAATGTGCGACCATAAGATTGTTTATGAATGAACAAGGAAGGAGTGCGTAAAATGAAAATAAATGGTGAGTCGGTCAATACAATGGTCTCTGATCAATATGAGATTTATCATGTTAAAGACGTAGTTAGTCAAAATAAAACCATTTATCATTACCATGATTTTTATGAAATTCATACGACACTTAAAGGTTCGGCAACCTTTTATTTAAATGGTCGGCAATTTACGATTCATTCTGGCAGTGTTTTACTTATTCATTCAAACGATTTGCATCGAATTGTCCGACAATCTTCAGATGTATTCGAACGTGTTTATATATTCGTTACGCCATCTTTTTTAAAAAGCCGTTCTACTCCATGGTCCAATTTATCTAGTTGTTTTCAACCAATGGGAGAAGATCGAAGCCGTGTTTTGCAAATAGACCCAAACATGTTGAAGCGAAAATTGGCGTTTATTGATAATCCGCCAGATAAAACAGTTTATGGCGAAGATATTCGGTATGAACACGAGCTGATCGAATACCTGATTTTTTTAAATCAAATGGTGCAAAAAGAAGAATGCATGCAAGAACAAAACGCTGTAGTACCGAATGAACGGGTAGAACAGATGCTTCAATATATTGCAAATAACTTGTCCCATCCACTTTCGCTAGAAGAAATGGAAAAAAAATTTTTTGTTAGTAAATATTATATTACGAGAGAATTTAAAAAGTATACCGGATTTACTTTTCATCAATATGTGTTAAAGAAAAAACTGATTTATGCCAAGTATTTGTTGCGAGAATATCGCAGTTCTAGTGCAGTATACAATAAAAGCGGGTTCTCTTCTTACCCACATTTTTTAAAGGTATTCAAAAAAGAATTTGGGTTAACGCCTAAAGAATTTTTAAAACGAGACGTTCATAATCCACTCATTCATCATGTACATTTTGAAGAAGAATGATGGCAAAATAAAAGAAAACCAAAATAAGTCATCTTATAACATTTTTATCCAAAACTGAGCTAATTCTTTAGAGAAAAGTAAGCTTTCTTTAGTTAAAGTAAGTTTAATTAAAGAAATGGCAGTTCAGGATAGGTTTGTCAAATTTTAAATAACAGTAATTAGTAGATGCAAGTAAATAAGCTCTTTCTTTTTTGAGCGTCAAAATTATTTTGCTTAATTCTTTGATTCATTAGGATATTCAGATAAATTGATTGAACGGATTAAGAGTAAACTTTTCTGTTATCAATGAAAGATCAAACGTCAATAAAGTAAAAGAGGTGACAAGATGAATCCAATATTTATCGCTATAGATATCGGCGCTTCAAGTGGACGCTTAATGAAAAGCGTGAAAGATGAGAATGATTATTTATCCTTGGAAGAAGTGCATCGTTTTAAAAATGAGTTTCGCCAAGAAGACAAGCACGATCGTTGGCAAATGGACTATTTGATCAAAGAAATTTTAACCGGATTTGAAAAATTAAAGCAATCAGGAGTCAGTCATTGTTTTGCCGGAATTGACACATGGGCAGTGGATTACTGTTTGCTTGATGACCAAGAAGAACGTTTAAGTAATCCAATTGCTTATCGTGATCATCGAACAAATGGAGCAGTCGAACGTTTTTCAAAAATTTATCCTCTTAAACAGTTATACGAGCAAACTGGTATCCAAATTCAACCGTTTAATACCTTATTTCAGTTATTTACCGAAGAAAAAGAACTTCTAGCAAGAACCCATAAACTGCTCTTAATTCCTGATTATTTAGGGTATATCTTTACGGGAAAAATGGTAACAGAAAAAACCAATGCTTCTACAATGCAGCTACTCAACATTAAAACGAAAACGTGGGAGCCGAGGCTACTTAAAGCCGTTGGTATTTCGACTGACTCGTTTGCACCATTAGTTGAACCCGGAACAATTCTTGGTGTTTTGCAAAAAGAAAAATTTTCTGAATACGATTTACCGGATGTTACATTTATCACGGTAGCCAGTCATGATACAGCATCAGCGGTTTTAGGAACACCCGGTCAAGGAAAACAGTGGGGCTACATCAGTAGTGGTACTTGGTCGCTTTTAGGAATTGAAACAACGTGTGCCAATGTTTCACGTGCTGCTTTTTCTGCAAACTATACAAATGAGTGGGGAGCACATCATACAGTACGTTTCTTGAAAAATATTATGGGCATGTGGTTAATTCAAGAAGTGGCTCGTAGTCAAAAATACGTATATAGTTATGCAAATCTTGCGGAGCTTGCAGCAAAAGAAAAACCATTGCAACAAGTAATTGACGTTAATGCCCCTCGATTTTTAAAGCCATCCAACATGATCGAAGAAATTCAACATTATTGTTTGGAAACAAAACAGCCACTTCCGACAACGGTAGGAGAGATTGCACGATGTGTATATGACAGCCTTGCACTTTGCTATGCGCAGGAGCTAACTAAAGTAGAAACTTTGACGGGACGAAAGCTTAAAAAATTACATATTGTAGGAGGCGGTGCAAATAATCAATTATTAAATCAATTGACAGCTAATTATGCTGGCGTGATCGTAGAAGCTGGTCCGAATGAAGCAACCGCTATAGGAAATCTAATCATGCAAATGCTTTGTATGCAGCAATTTACAGACATACATCATGCTAGAAAAGCGATCCGCCGGTCATTTTCTTGTGAAATATTTTATCCAAATCAAAACAAGCAGGAAAGCTTGATAAATAAAGCTAAAGGAGTGTCATATGAACACAATTGAAAAAAAATATGAACAAGCAAAAGAAAAATATGCAGAAATTGGTGTTGATACTGATGCGGTGCTGGAAAAGATGCAGACCATCAAAATTTCTATTCATTGCTGGCAAGGAGATGATGTGAAAGGCTTTTTATCATCAACTGGTGAACTAACAGGTGGCATCTTGGCAACAGGTAACTTTCTGGGTGTTCCACGCACACCTGATGAGCTTAGACAGGATTTAGAAAAAGTATTTTCCTTGATACCGGGAAAACATAAATTGAATCTGCATGCCATTTACTTAGATACAGATGAAACGGTAGATTTAAATGAAATTCAACCAAAGCATTTTAAAAAGTGGGTGGATTGGGCTAAAAAAGAAGAAATTGGTCTTGATTTCAATCCAACATTTTTTTCCCATCCTATGATGAAAAATGGCTTAACATTAGCACATCCTGATAAAAAAGTTCGTGAATACTGGATTGAACATGGAAAAAGAAGCCGGAAAATTGCAGAATATTTTGGAAAAGAGACCGGACAAACTTGTATCAACAATTTTTGGGTACCCGATGGGATGAAAGATCACCCAATTGATCGATTTACACCAAGGAAACGTTTAATGGCTTCCTTAGATGAGATTTTTACTGAATCTTTCGATGAAAACTATCTGCAAGACGCGGTAGAAAGCAAATTATTTGGGTTAGGTGCGGAAGCTTATACAGTCGGTTCTCATGAATTTTATTTAGGTTATGGTTTAACTCGAAACAAGCTAGTTTGTTTAGATGCCGGCCATTTTCATCCAACAGAAATGATTTCTAATAAAATATCCTCTTTGGCTTTATTCAGTAAAGGCATTATGTTGCATGTTTCTCGTCCAGTACGCTGGGATTCTGATCATGTCGTTTTGATGGATGATGAATTACAAGAAATTGCAAGAGAATTGATACGCAATGAATTATTAGAAAAAACGAATATTGGTTTAGACTTTTTTGATGCAACAATCAATCGAATCGCAGCTTGGGTCATCGGTACTAGAAACACACAAAAAGCATTAATGAAAGCGATGTTAGAACCCATCGAACAATTAAAAGAAATGGAACTAGCTTTTGACTTTACATTCAAAATGGCGTATACCGAAGAACTAAAGGACTTTCCGTACGCAGATGTATGGAATTACTTCTGCTACAAAAATCAAGTACCTGTTGGATTAGATTGGCTTCAAGTAGTTAATGAATATCAAAAAAATGTATTAGAATTAAGAAAATAGAGAAGGTGAAACGGTGAAAAAAATAGATATTTTACAAGCACCATGTGTAAAAGAAATGATCGAAACGACTGCAAATCTTTATCGTTTAGGGTGGGATGAACGTAATGGCGGTAATCTCTCTTATTTATTAAAAGAAGAAGAAATCACGCCATTTTTGGATCCTAAAAAAGTGATTCGTCGTCTTTCAATGTCCTTTGATGCGCGTCCTTTAGCCGGTTCTTATTTCATTGTGACGGGTTCAGGAAGGTATTTTAAAAATGTGGCAAGTGCACCTGCTGAAAACCTCGGGATCATTCGAATAGCTGAAAATGGTCAAACGTTAGAGCTTTTATGGGGGTTAGAAAACGAATGCTTGCCGACAAGTGAGCTTCCAACCCATTTCATGAGCCATGTTGCTCGTTTGAAAGTGGATCCGGCACACCGAATTGTTTTACATTGTCATGCGAGTCATCTATTGGCAATGAGTTTTACGCATGAGTTGGATGAACGTTTGTTTACTCGTACGTTATGGCAAATGTGTACAGAATGTCTGGTGGTTTTTCCAGAAGGAATTTCAATTGTTCCATGGATGGTTCCGGGAACAATTGAAATTGGAGAAGCGACAGCTAAAAAGATGAAAGAGACACGTTTAGTTTTATGGCCACAGCATGGAATTTATGGTGCAGGAAAAGATATGGATGAAGTTTTTGGATTGATTGAAACAGCAGAAAAAGCAGCACAAGTGTACACCTATGTCAAAGCACAAGGACCAATTTTACAAACGATTACAGATGAAAAACTTTGGCGCTTAGCAGAGGCATTTGATGTAGCACCAAAAGCAGGATATTTAGAGAGAGTGCCAAAGAAAGCAGGTAGTTAAAATGCCAAAAAAAGTTTTTTGTATGCGTCTTTATTCAGAAAAGCAAAAGGAATATAAAAGAAGGCATGACAAGCTTTGGCCAGAAATGCGTACCGCTCTTCAAGAGCATGGCGTAAGTGAGTATTCGATTTATCTTGATCCGACTACAAATGTTTTATTTGGGTACCTTGTCATTGAAGATGAAACGTTATGGTCAAAAATGGCCAAGACGCCAATTAATCAAAAATGGTGGCAATATATGAAAGATGTCATGGAAACAAATCCTGATTCCTCCCCGGTTAGTTGGGAACTGTTGCCTGTTTTCGAATTATAAAAAGTAAAGATAAGGCAAAAGATTTAAAGGGTTAAACGGCACTAATTCGGATAAAGCAACTAGAATGATAGATAAAATAACTATTAAGTAAAATGGAATAACTAATTGATTGAGTAACTAAAACATACAAGGAGGAAAAAATGACGAACCGTATAATTTTAAATGAAACGTCTTATTTTGGAAAAGGAGCAATTGCAGAAATTGTTCCTGAGTTTCGACGTCGTGGATTTAAAAAAGCAGCTATCATTACGGATAAAAGGTTGGTCGAACAAGGCGTAGCACCAAAAGTGATGACGCTTTTAGACCATGTAGCGATTGATTATGTGTTGTATGACGGTATTGTTCCTAATCCAACCATTCAAAATGTTAAAGAGGGTGTCGCTTTCGTTAAAAAAGCTAAGGTAGATTGTCTAATTGCAATTGGAGGAGGCTCGCCGATTGATACAGCAAAAGCTATTGGTATCATTTTAACCAACCCTGAGTTCTCAGATGTGATTAGCCTTGAAGGCACGACTGTTACTAAAAAACCAAGCTTGCCTATTTTAGCCGTTCCTACTACTTCTGGAACAGCCGCGGAAGTAACGATCAACTACGTCATTACGGATGAAACAAAACAGCGCAAGTTTGTGTGTGTCGATCCTCATGATATTCCAATTGTTGCTTTTATTGATAGTGAAATGATGAAAGGAATGCCTAAAGCACTAGCAGCGTCTACGGGAATGGATGCCATGACTCATGCAATTGAAGGACTCATCACAAAAGGGGCTTGGGAAATGACGGACATGTTTCATTTAAAAGCCATTGAAATTATTGGACAGGCATTAGAAGATTCGGTAAACGGAAATCAAAAAGGACGAGAAAAAATGGTATTAGGACAATATATCGCAGGTATGGGATTTTCAAATGCCGGATTAGGCTTGGTCCATGGGATGGCGCATCCGTTAAGTGCGTGGTATAACATCCCTCATGGGATAGCTTGTGCCGTCCTTTTACCAACGATTATGAAATACAATAAAGAATACACTGGGGAAAAATACCGTGACATTGCACGAGCGCTGGGAATTGAAAAAGCCAGTGAAATGTCTTTAGAAGCGGCTCGTCATGCTGCTTGTTTAGAAATTGATCGTTTAAGTAAAGCCGTAGGAATACCAGCTACAATTTCAGAACTTGGAGTGCAAGCAGCCGATATTCCGGCGATTGCCGAAGATGCGTTGCGTGACGTATGTACTCCGGGAAATCCAAGAGAAGCTACAATCGAAGAGATTATAACTCTTTATCAAAGTTTAATGTAGAAGAAAAAAAACGGTTAAGTTTAGCTTGTTTGCAAAATAAAAGGTCATGATTTCGCTCTAGTTCTTTTAAACAAAAGGGATTTTCGCTATAATTTTTCTTATTAAGAAATAGGAGAATGTGATATGGAAAAGAAAAAACCTTATGGCACTGTTTTAATCAAAGCTTCTAAAATATTGGATTATTTAGCAGAAAACCCTGATGTTTCCTTACAAGTTATTGCAAAAGGAGTTGAAATGACACCTCCCACTGTTCTAAAAATTTTAGATACTTTACTGAGGATCGGCTATGTTAACAAAAATTCAGAAAAAAATTATCGTTTAGGAGCAAAACTTATTCGGTATGCGAATAAAAATATTGAACAAATGGATCTAGTGGAACTGACTTTGCCATTTTTAGAAAAACTTCAGAAAAAAATCGATGAAACCATTCATTTGGGAATTATAGATAATGATGAAATTCTCTATGTTAATAAGTTGGAACCCAAACACCAAACTATCCGCATGTCTTCTAAAATCGGTATTACACGTCCCCTTTATAATTCAGCAATGGGAAAAGCAGTATTGGCGGAGTTTAGTGAAGAACAATATACCGCTTATCTTGAAACACATCCACTGGTCCCTTATACAAAGTACACGATTACGAATGCTTTACGTTTGAAAAAAGAAATTCAAACTGTCAAAGAAAGTCACGTGGCATTTGATGATGAAGAAATTGAAAGAGATATTTTTTGCATAGGAGCCTCAATCGTGAAAAATGATCAGGCTATCGGTGCTTTTAGTGTAAGCATGCCTAAATATCGCTTAACGGATAAATTAAAAAAAGAAATTATCCATGCGTTGACGCAAACCAAAAAAGAAATTGAAAAAAGAATCTAAATTTAAATTGAAAAGCGTTTGCATTTTCTCTTTTCTGCCCTATAATAGAAATATAAATTTCTGATTCGAAAATAAAAATTTCTATATAGGAAATAGGTGGAGAGAATGAAAAAAATTAGTATTTTATCGCGTTTAAAAAATGCAGGAGTAATTGCTGTGGTACGGGGAAAAAATAAAGAAGAAGCATTAAACGCTTGCCATGCCATTATTAAAGGCGGGTTAACTGGTATCGAATTGACATTCACCGTACCACAAGCGGATCAAGTAATTAAGGAACTTCGGGCTTGTTACAATGATCAATTAAATATAGTCATTGGTGCAGGAACGGTTTTAGATGCTATTACCGCTCGTTTGGCTATTCTAGCTGGTGCAGAGTATATTGTCAGTCCTTCTTTTGATGATGAAACGGCGCAACTTTGTAATCTCTATCAAATTCCTTATTTGCCCGGCTGTATGACAATCACTGAAGTGTCGACGGCTTTAAAAAGCGGGGTAGATATTGTTAAGCTATTTCCTGGAAGCGCTTATGGACCAAGCATCATTTCTGCTTTTAAAGCTCCTATGCCGCAAATCAATGTGATGCCTACTGGTGGTGTAAATTTAGAAAACATGAAAGAATGGTTTGCGGAAGGAGCTGTCACTGTGGGAGTAGGAGGAAACCTGTTAGCGCCAGTAGCGACTGGTGATTTTGATAAAGTAACAGAAGTTGCTCAGCAATATGCAGCAAAAATGGCAGAAATCAGGAGGTAGCCGAGGATGGGGAAAATAGTAACTTTAGGAGAAATCATGTTGCGATTGTCTACAAAGCAAGGAACAAGGATTGATGCTAGTGAACAATTTTCTGCTCATTACGGTGAAGGAGAGGCAAACGTAGCCATTTCTTTGGCTAATTATGGGCATCAAACTGTTTTTGCAACCAAAGTACCTAATAATGCGTTGGGAAAAGCGGTCAAGAAACATTTACAATGCTATGGGGTTGATACGCAACAAGTATTATTAGGTGGATCAAGACTTGGTACTTATTACGTGGAAGCAGGCGTAGGGAAACGTGCTGCTTCTGTCATTTATGATCGTGCTGGGTCCAGCTTTTCACAAATGGATCATTTAGAATGGTCATTGGCTGCTTTATTCAAAGACGCGGATGTTTTCCACATTTCAGGTATTACACCAGCGTTATCTAAGAACTGGGCGCACATGACAAAACAAGTGATGGAAGTTGCGAAAGAAGCAGGCTGTTTGATTAGTTTTGATGTCAACTATCGAGGAAAATTGTGGACACAACAAGAAGCAAGCAAGGTAGTGACACAGCTCTTACCGTTAGTTGATATTTGTTCGGCTGGCAAAAAGGATGCTCTTCATTTGTTAGGAATTAAAGAAGCACCTCCATCAGAAAAACAGTCACTTATTTATTATTACCAAGAGATGCAGAAAAAATTTCCGAATATTCAGGTATTTTATTCAACCAATCGAATGGTTCGCTCGGCTAGTACAAATGAATTGACGGGAACATTGTGGATGAATCATGAATACAAAGAATCTTGTCTCCATGAAATTACGTCAATTGTAGATCGAGTAGGTGGCGGTGATGCTTTTGCAGGTGGAGTACTTCACGGCTTATTAACCGGTAAGGCTCCACAAGAAATTATTGATTTTGCTACTGCTGCCTCTGTTTTGAAGCATACAGTTCATGGTGACTGCAATCAATTTAGTGAAGAAGAAGTCGCGCAATTTCTAGCGTGCGGCTCTGGAAAAATTATTCGATAAAAGGAGTAGAAAACATGCAAGAAATGAAAACACGTTATACACATAGTCCGGAAGATATTCGGCATTATTCAACCGAACAATTAAGAAAAGAATTTTTAGTGGAAAAAGTATTTGAAATAGGGAAAATTCATTTGACTTATACACACAATGATCGAATGATCTTTGGCGGAGTTACTCCAACTGAAACAGCGCTGGAAATCGAGTTAGACAAAGAACTAGGCGTTAATTATTTCTTAGAACGACGGGAAATGGGTGTCATCAATATTGGTGGACCGGGGTTTATCGTCATTGACGGGCAAAAAGAAGAAATGAAAAAGCAAGATGGCTATTACATTGGTAAAGGAACACGCCATGTGCTCTTTTCCTCTCAAGATGTTAACAATCCAGCAAAGTTTTATATTAGCTGTGTACCGGCTCATCACAAATATCCTAATGTAAAAATCAGTATCGATCAAGTAAAGCCGATGGAAACTGGTGAAGGGCTGACATTGAACGAACGAAAAATTTATCAATATATCCATCCAAATGTCTGCGAAAGTTGTCAACTGCAAATGGGGTATACCATTTTAGAGCCGGGCAGTGCTTGGAATACGATGCCTTGCCATACACATGAACGTCGGATGGAAGCCTACGTGTACTTTGATTATGCAAATAAAGATACGCGTGTTTTTCATATGATGGGAAAATCAGATGAAACCAAGCATTTAGTGGTAAATAACGAACAAGCGGTCATTTCACCAAGCTGGTCAATTCATTCAGGAGTCGGTACAAGTAATTATTCATTCATATGGGCAATGTGTGGAGAAAACATTACATATACGGATATGGACATGGTTCAAATGGATCAATTAAAATAATCAAAAAGGAGAGCAAAAAATGAATTTTAATATGGAACTGTTTCGATTGGACGGAAAAGTTGCTTTAGTAACGGGAGCTGTTTATGGAATTGGCTTTGAAATTGCACGTTCGTTAGCTACAGCAGGAGCGAAAATTATTTTTAATAATTTAACTCAAGAATCAGTTGACGAAGGACTGGTACATTATAAAGAAGCTGGAATTGATGCTAAGGGCTATGTTTGTGACGTAACAGATGAAAATGCGGTACAAGAAATGATTACACAGATTAAAGAAGAAATTGGTTCAGTTGATATTTTAGTCAATAACGCAGGAATCATTAAACGTACTCCTATGATTGAAATGGATGCAGCTGATTTTCGTCAAGTAATTGATGTTGATTTGACTGCCCCGTTTATTATGTCAAAAGCAGTTGTTCCAGACATGATTAAAAATGGCGGTGGAAAAATTATTAATATTTGTTCTATGATGAGCGAATTAGGTCGTGAAACTGTAAGTGCCTATGCTGCGGCAAAAGGTGGTTTAAAAATGTTGACCAAAAATATTGCTTCTGAATATGGTCAATACAATATTCAATGTAATGGGATTGGACCGGGTTATATTGCTACACCGCAAACTGCTCCTTTAAGAGAAACACAAGTTGATGGAACGAGACATTCCTTTGATCAATTCATTATAGGTCGAACACCAGCCGCACGTTGGGGGGAACCGATTGATTTAGCAGGACCGGCTGTTTTTTTAGCTTCACCAGCATCTAATTTTGTTAACGGACACATCTTGTATGTAGATGGGGGAATCCTTGCTTATATTGGAAAACAGCCTTAAAGTAAGTAGCTTTTTGATAGATTGCTTTGTTAAATCTAGATGATGTGAATAAATTAGTGCTTTACTAAAAGTAGGCTCTCTCCTTAAAAAGAAATTGAGGGGATAGCCTACTTTTTTGCTTTGTATCTATAATTAGTTGTTTGTATTGATCTATTATTATAATTTCATTCTAATAAAAGATAGTGTTTTACTATTCTTGACAGGTTTGTTTAAATTTACTAAAAAAGGTAGTATCTTTTTAAATGACTTCATCTGCTTGCTAAAATAATCACGCTATTTTACTCTAATTTGCTTTTGAATAGGTGAAGTTTCCTTTTAATTCTAGTTGGTGGCTGTCGTTAAATAACAGTCACATAGAAATAGACAAAAATAAAATCAAAAAATTCTTAAAAAAAAGTTTTTTTTTTTTTTTAAAACGTATTCTTTGTTTTACTTCTTGAATGGTTTTAGTAAAATAAGGTTGACTTGTTTTTTGAACTTCCATGTTAGAAATTCTGTTCATGAGCGCAAATAGTCCAGAGCGCTTTATTTTTTGCGCAAAAAGTAGTGGAGACAAAAGAAGGAGTTAAATTATGGCAAATTATGGTCAAGGGGAATCAAGTGGTAAGATTATTCTAATGGGCGAACATGCAGTTGTCTATGGTGAGCCAGCTATTGCTTTTCCCTTTCATGCGGCAAAAGTAGTGGCTTTGTTAAAAGAACTATCTGCTTCGCCAACGGATCAGGTTTTTTCTTCCTATTATGCGGGAACGTTAACCCGGGCACCCCAGGTATTAAAAAATATTAAACAGTTAGTGCGTAACCTAAAAAAAGAATATCAAATAAAAGAGTCGGTTCACTTAACCATTCATAGTACGATACCTGCCGAGCGAGGAATGGGCTCAAGTGCCGCCGTTGCTACTGCGGTTACACGTGCATTTTATGATTATCTGAACCAACCACTTTCTCGTGAACAGCTATTGACAAATGTTCAAAATTCAGAAAAAATTGCCCATGGGAATCCTAGTGGTATTGATGCTGCAGCAACAAGCAGTTTAGAACCTATTTATTTTGTGAAAGGACGTCCTGTTGATTATTTTTCTTTAAATATCGATGCTTTTTTGATTGTTGCTGATACAGGAATCAAAGGACAAACACGTGCAGCAGTCAAAGATGTGGCCCATTTATTTGAAAAAAACCGGCAAAAAGTCGGACAAAAGATTCAACAACTCGGTGATTTAACAAGGCAAGCAAAAGAAGCGATTATAGAAAACAATCCCCATCATTTGGCCCAAGCGATGAATGATGCTCAACAAATTTTAAAAATTTTAACTATCAGTAATGACTGCCTTGACGCATTGATTGAAACAGCCAGAAATAGCGGTGCATTAGGCGCAAAACTTACTGGCGGCGGACGAGGCGGCTGCATGATTGCTCTAGCACAAACAAAAATAAAAGCCCAAGAGATTAGCGCGGCACTTTTACAAGCAGGTGCCGCTGCCACTTGGATTCAAGGATTAGGAGTACATACCTATGTTTAAAGGTAAAGCACGAGCGTATACGAATATTGCTCTTATTAAATATTGGGGCAAAAAAAACGAAGCATTAATTCTTCCTATGAACAACAGCTTATCACTTACACTTGATGCCTTTTACACTGAAACAGAAGTGATGTTTTCTGATACGTTCATAAAAGATCAATTTTATTTAAATGAACAATTACAAGATGAAAAAACTACCAAAAAAATTAGCGCTTTTTTAGATATCGCTCGAAAAAAAGCTAACACAACTAAAAAAGCAAAAGTTATTAGTCAGAATTTTGTTCCTACTGCTGCCGGATTGGCTTCTTCTGCAAGCGGATTGGCCGCTTTAGCAGGAGCTTGTAACAAAGCTTTGTACTTAGATTTAGATGATCGATCTTTATCAAGGCTGGCACGCAGAGGTTCCGGATCCGCTTGTCGCAGTATTTTTAGTGGTTTTGTCGAATGGGAAAAAGGGTATGATGATGAAAGTTCGTATGCCCATCCAATCCCTTCTGATCACTTTGAAGAAAAATTAGCGATGGTTTTTTTATTACTGAACGACCAAAAAAAAGAGGTTTCAAGTCGTGAAGGTATGCGTCGAACAGTGGAAACTTCAAGTTTTTATCAAGGATGGATCGATTCTGTTGAAACTGATCTTTGCCAATTAAAACAAGCAATTCAAAGTAAAAATTTTCAGCTTTTAGGTGAAACAATGGAACAAAATTGCTTAAAGATGCACGGAACAACATTAGCCGCTCATCCGCCATTTACTTATTGGTCACCTGACAGTTTAAAAGCCATGCAAGCAGTTCACCAGTTAAGAAGCAGCGGAATTCCTTGCTATTTTACAATGGATGCCGGTCCAAATGTAAAAGTACTCGTCCAAAAAGAACATTTAGCAACTATTCAAGAAACATTTAGTAACTTATTTAGCAGCCAACAAGTAATTTCATCTTTTTCGGGACCGGGAATTATGATTATTGAATAAAGGGAGATTTTTATGATTGAAGTATCCGCACCGGGAAAACTTTATATTGCTGGAGAATATGCAGTTGTCGAAACTGGACATCCGGCAATTATCGTTGCCGTCGATCAATTTGTTACTGTAACCGTCGCATCCGCGCGAAAAGTAGGCAGTATTCAATCCGAACAATACAGTGGAATGCCGATTCGTTGGACGCGTCGCAACGGTGAACTAGTCTTAGATATTCGTGAAAACCCATTTCATTATATTCTGGCAGCTATTCGTTTAACCGAAAAATATGCCCAAGAAAAAAATATTCTTCTGTCTTTTTATGATTTGAAAGTAACAAGCGAACTAGATAGTTCCAACGGTCGAAAATATGGACTTGGTTCAAGTGGAGCAGTAACGGTCGCAACAGTTAAAGCATTAAATATTTTTTATGCACTAAATTTAACGCAGATTGAGATATTCAAAATTGCAGCCTTAGCCAACTTAGCTGTTCAAGATAACGGTTCTTGTGGGGACATTGCAGCCAGTTGTTACGGGAGCTGGATTGCGTTTTCAACATTTGATCATCAATGGCTGCAAAAACAAGAAAAACAATACCCAATCACCAAATTATTAGAAATGAATTGGCCGGGGTTATCCATTGAACTTCTTCCAGCGCCTAAAGACCTTCGTTTACTGATTGGCTGGACAGGTAGTCCTGCTTCTACTTCTGATCTTGTCGATCAAGTCCATCGCTCTCGGACAGAAAAAATGGCTGCCTACCAAAAATTTTTACAAGACAGCACGTGCTGCGTTCATAAAATGATTCAAGGCTTTAAAGAAAATAACATTAAACTAATTCAAGCGATGATCAGGCAAAATCGGCAGCTGCTCCATGAACTATCTGCCATTACTGGTGTATTGATTGAAACGCCCGCTTTGAATAAATTATGCAGTTTAGCCGAAGAATATGAAGGTGCCGCAAAATCTTCTGGAGCAGGCGGTGGTGACTGTGGAATCGTCATCGTGGATCAAAAATCAGGAATCTTGCCTTTAATGAGTGCTTGGGAACACGCCGAGATTACGCCCTTGCCATTACATGTATACAATGATCAAGAAAGGAAAATGGATGAATCGAAAAGATGAACATGTCTCATTAGCCAAAGCTTTTTACGACAAGCAAAACAATGAATTTGATACAGTTCGCCTCGTTCATAACCCGCTACCTCAAACTGCTGTAGCGAAGGTTGAACTTCAAACAGCAGTTGCAGGTTTAACATTAAAATGCCCCTTCTATATTAATGCTATAACTGGCGGAAGTGAAAAAACGAAAAAAATTAACCATGATTTAGCTGTGATTGCCAAAGAAACAGATTTGATGATTGCAACCGGTTCGGTAAGTGCGGCGTTAAAAGATCCTTTTTTAGCTGATACATATACAATCATGCGAGAGGTCTATCCAGAAGGAATAATTCTTGCCAACATCGGTGCCGGTGCATCACTTATGCAAGCACAAGAAGCCGTCAATCTTTTTCATGCAGATGCTCTGCAAATTCATCTCAACGCTCCACAAGAGCTAGTAATGCCTGAAGGCGATCGGGATTTTTCAAATTGGAAAGAGTTAATCAAAGAAATCAATCATGGCATTTCGATTCCTTTAATCGTTAAAGAAGTTGGCTTCGGTATGACGAGAGAAGCTATTGATGAATTGGCAGAATTAGGCGTTCGCACAGTAGACATTAGTGGCCGAGGTGGAACAAGCTTCACACAAATTGAAAATGCTCGTCGCATTAAAAGAGAGTTTGATTATCTTACAGATTGGGGACAATCTACTGTGACTTCTCTTTTAGAAGCCGATGAAGCCCAACATCAAGTAGAAGTTCTTGCTTCGGGTGGCATTCGACATGCTTTTGATATTTTCAAAGCACTCTGTCTCGGTGCAAAAGCAGTAGGCGTTTCAGGAACCATTTTAACTAGCCTAATGAATCATGGTGTGGAGAAAACCATTCAGTTAATCAAGCAATGGCAAGCAGAACTTCAACTGCTTTTCACCATGGTGGGAGCCCAAACCGTTCAAGACTTGCAGCATCAACCACTGATTTTTTCTGGTGCCACCAAAGAATGGTGTGAAGCAAGAGGAATTTCACTAACCAAATATGGAAAACGCCAGTAGATTTTAAGAACGTAAAAAAATCGCTAAAAAGAAAAGTTTATAAAGATAGAAAAAATGAGGACACAACAGAAGTGTTTAATTCCGAAAGAATTGTTTCTGTTTTCGCTATTTATCTGTGTTTAGAGCGTGAAGTAAAAGTATTCTTTACTTCACGCTCATTTTCTTTTTTGAAGAGAAAAATATCGGTACAGGTGGATTAGCTAATCAGACGAAACAAGATCGGTGCTTGATCTGGTGCCCAAGTAGAGTCACCGTAGTTCACGTGAGTCTGAAGAGTGATATAGCGCTTGCCTTTGTAAATGACCTCTTTGTTAGTCGTATATAGCTGGGGATTTGAAAAACTTCCTAACACCCATTGTCTTCCTTCAATCTCAGGAACCTCTTCTTCTTTTTTAGCTGTAGTAATTTTTAGTGCATTGCTTGAATCAGAGCTTTCATTAGAATTGCTAATAGCTTTAACGGTATATGTATAGGTTGTATTAGCAGCCAACTCGCTATCATTGTAGACCGTGGTTGAAGTAGAACCAATTCTTTTTCCATCGCGATAAATCTCATACCGTTTAATTCCTTGAGTATGAGAAGATTCTCCCCACATTAAAGAGACACTATTACTTGTTGTTTCCATCGCATGAAGATGCTTAGGAGCCGTTGGTTTTTCTTCACTGCTTTGAGCAACTGTAGTCACTGAAATGGCTGTTTTCTTTGAGGTCAAGTCGCCTTGACCCACTGCTTCGATTTCATAGAGGTAAGTTGTTTTTTCTTTTAAATTAGTATCTACAAACTCAGCGTTAACAGAATTTCCTATCAATAAACCATTACGATAAATATTATAAGAAATTGTATTACTCTGCCCATTCCACATCAATGTAACCGATTTGGAAGTCACGTTCGTTGCACGGACGTTTTTGGGAGCCGACGGAGCCGTTGGAATGGCTGCCTCACCTTTTACATTTACATCAATTACATTGTAAAAAGCATTCGGCGTGTCTGCGACATCCCAGACAGCTAAAACTATATGATAACCTAACCGATTTTTTGGAATGTTAATGGTATGACTTAAATTGGTATCTGCATCAGAACCATCGTGTTTAATTGTACCAATTAGTTCCAAATCATCACGATCTAATGGATCGTTTGGATCCCAACCGGGTTTTGTCATATAGTAATGCCATTTAGAAGTTGAATGAGCTGCGGTATAAAGCCAAGTGAAATTCATAGGCCCTTGATTGATCGTTTGCTTTGTCCAACGATCTGATGTTTGCTTATCAAGAACTAAATCGCCAATTTGACCAAATCCACCTTCAGCAGAAGCAATATGTCCATCCGCTGGTCCAGCATCTGGGAACCCTTTTTTCGCTTCTAAGGATTGTGGATTATTGATAACGCCTCCATATTTATCAAAAGCGATTCCATAACTCAGCATATCTTTTTCCAGCGCTCCTTGATACCCGCGGCTAGGTGGAGACTCTACATAACCATGAGCAGCTACTTGTTCTTCTCCCATCATCAAACAAACTCCTAATAAAGCACTTGAACAAAGTAATAAGGCAAATCTATTTTTTTTCATTGTTTTCCTCCCTTATATTAAAATAGTTATATAATAAAATAATTATAAAATAAAAATAATTATTATATTATATATATTTAGGATAACATAATTAAAAAAGGAATTCCAATCAATCTGTATAATTATTTGGGAAAGAAATGAAAAAATTCAAAAATAAAATGAATATTACTTATATTAGGAGATTAATATATAGAGGCTGTTAATAAAAATATTTATTTTAATTAAGAAGAAAAATAAGCTATCTAAAAATGGGGTTTGAAAAAAGGAAAGAACAAAAATTAAAAATAAATGATAAAATATTTTTGTCTATTTATTTAATAACAATTATATATAGAATGCAAAAAGAGAGGGAAAGAATGATTGACAGAATAGGAAAGCTGTGTTAGACTTTTGAAGTTGAGAAATAAAAGCAGAAGCACCCGCTTCTCGCCTTAGCTGACAAGGTCGCTGGGCTGGATAGTTTCACTGGTTCTTTTAGGTGAATTATGTGCGGGTTCTATAAGAGAACTCGTTTTTTTATTACCGTTCTTCGGTAAGCTTTTCTTTCTCTCATAATATTTGGAGGTGAATGACCATAGCAAAGGATATGATGGTTAACGACGGCATTCGTGCACGTGAGTTACGATTGATCGGTTCAGATGGTGAACAACTAGGAGTGAAGTCAAAAACAGAAGCATTAAGGATTGCCGAACAAGCAAATTTAGATCTTGTGTTAGTTGCTCCAAGTGCGAAACCACCAGTTGCGCGAATCATGGACTACGGAAAATACCGTTTCGAGCAACAAAAGAAAGACCGCGAGGCGCGTAAAAAACAAAAAGTGATCAATGTAAAAGAAGTACGTTTGAGTCCAACAATTGACGTAAATGACTTCAATACAAAACTTCGTAATGCACGTAAATTTTTAGAAAAAGGCGATAAAGTAAAAGCTTCTATCCGCTTTAAAGGCCGTGCCATTACCCATAAAGAAATTGGTCAAAAAGTCTTAGATCGCTTAGCAGAAGAAACTGCTGATGTTGCAACAGTGGAACAAAAAGCGAAAATGGATGGACGCAGCATGTTCTTGACGCTGGCACCGAAAAACGACAGTAAGTAATTTGAATGACGAACAGGCTGTGAAACAGCCGAGTGTCGGATAACGAAAGATTTTGAGGAGGAAATATAGTCATGCCAAAACAAAAAACACACCGCGGATCAGCAAAACGTTTCAAACGTACTGGTAAAGGCGGGTTAAAACGTTTTCGTGCGTTTACAAGTCACCGTTTCCACGGTAAAACAAAAAAACAACGCCGTCAATTGCGTAAAGCAAGCATCGTTTCTAGCGGTGATTTCAAACGTATTCGTCAACAACTAGCAAAAATGAAATAAATAATACAAATGAACGAAATTTGAAGAGTTATTTTTATTAGGAGGAATTATACATGGCACGTGTTAAAGGTGGAACAGTCACTCGTAAACGTCGTAAAAGAATGCTAAAATTAGCAAAAGGTTACTATGGTTCAAAACACACTTTATTTAAAACAGCAAAAGAACAGGTAATGAATTCATACAACTACGCATACCGCGATCGTCGTCAAAAGAAACGCGATTTCCGCAAATTGTGGATTGCTCGTATCAATGCAGCGGCTCGTATGAATGGCTTAAGCTACTCAAAATTGATGCACGGCTTGAAATTAGCTGAAATCGACATCAACCGCAAAATGTTAGCTGACTTGGCTGTAAACGATGCAACAGCATTTACTGCATTAGCTGACCAAGCAAAAGACGCTTTGACTAAATGATCAAAAAACGTTATCGTTTCAACGTATACCTCGCCTTCATTGAGCGGGGTTTTTCTTTTGACCCGGAGATTTTAGATTAGTGCCGTTTGTCATGTAATGATCGAAAAGCAAAGCAGTTTCTTCACTTCCTTGTTTGGTTACATGGTATAAATGTTTATAGGCGGTTGATCCGTCTTTTTTTATGTGATGTTGAATCAGTTGTATAGATGTGTGTATTTAAAAAAACTATAAAATAGTTCTTTATTAGATAATGATGTGCACTGTTTTTATTTGAGTATTCGTGAACGTCTTTAGTTTAACTTCAAAGCTATGTTAGCCATAAAAATACCGACTAAAGTTAGATTTTTTGGTTTAACTTATGGAGATATTCCTACAGTCACTTTACCTTCATTTTAGATAGTGAAATTTTATGTTCGGGGTACCTTATTAGAAGGAAAATTATGTAATAAATGGTATGATTTTTTATGTCCCCATGTTTTTTACATTGATTTTTTAAAAAAGGAAGTAGGAGTAATTGTGAGTTTATTAAAAGAGAATAATAGAAATAAAAAATTTTTAATCATTTTGGCTACGTATCTAATAATGGTTGGTCTAAATTTTTTGACACCGTTAATCGCGGATGATATTGAGTATATGTATAAAACAACTGATTTTTCGACGATTCTTCATGATGAATATAGGCAATATATGACGTGGACAGGAAGATCGATTGTTCATATTATTGCTCGTTTATTTTTGTTGATGCCAAAAACAGTCTTTAATTTTGTCAATCCTCTTGTATATGTTTTATTGACTTTATTGATTTATAAAATCACGACAAAAGATCAAGTGGTTTTTAATACCTTTAAATATTTTCTGATTAATCTTTTTATATGGTTGTTTGTTCCTACATTTGGTCAAACAATTTTATGGGAGACGGGGGCTGCAAATTACCTGTGGGGCGGCATTATTGTGGTCAGTTTTCTTTTTATTTATCATCGTTACTATAACAATAATCAAGAACTGTCTTTCAATCGAGTGACCTGTAATATAATAATAGCTATTTTAGGAATACTTGCTGGTTGGTGTAACGAGAATACATCAGGAGGAATGCTCCTTATTGTTTTAGGTTATATCTATTTGTGTCATCGAAGAAGACAACCTTTAAAATTATGGATGTTTTCCGGATTGATAGGAGGAATGCTTGGGTTGTTTATGATGGTGACGGCTCCCGGAAACGCACATCGGGCTCTTTTTTTTGAACGCAGTCAATGGTCAATCCCTCATAAACTATACTCTGGAATTTTTACTATCACAAAAACGTTGTATGAAAATAGTTTATCTTTATTTATTTTAATAGCTGTTTTAATTACACTAGGCATCATTTTTAAGTATCATCAGGAAAGATTAATGTTATCTTACATTTATCTTTTTGCAGGATTCGCGACCCTTTATGTTCTTTCTCTTTCTCCTACAGGACTTGGGTGGGGAAGATCATTTTTTGGTGGCGTCTTGTTTATTATTATTGCTATGGCTTTATTGTGGCCAGATAAGATGTCTTATTCACCGGTACGTATATGCTATAGTCTCATTAGTGCGATACTTATTCCGCATTTTTTATTTACTTTTGCGTTAGGGGTAAACGACATTGTTCTTTCTTATAGGAACATCAATCAACAGTATAATTATGTAAGAGATCAGAAAAAACAAGGTTTTTTAAATCCCGTGATGGCAAACTTTACCGCTTATCATACGACTAGTTATTCTGCTTATTCCGGTGGACTTTCTCAAATTTCAACTGATATAACGACGCAAGTGAATCGAGCAAATGCAAAATATTTTGGGTTAGAAACGATTCATGCTGTGTCGGATAGTGCTTGGAGAGAAATCTATCAACAGGGAGATTCAAATTTGATCAATATTTGGGAGGTTTCAACGTATATTGAAAAATTAAAAAAATCATCACATATGATCGTAATTTCCGGTGCGGGAAATAAACAACAAATGAATCAAGTTTTAGCTGAGGAAATTAAAAAACTTTTCCCATCTTTTAGTCCCAACTATTTAGCCCCATACTGGAATCTTTCAGGTATTCGTGTAGCGGGAAAGGAAGAGCAATTTTTACAAGCTAAAAACTACAATTCATTGACAAAAGAAGTAAAGGGTAAAGTAATCTCAATCTCTTCAAGTTTTACTCCTTACGAAGAGCAGCAATTTGCTAAAATAAATGTCGCTGGAATTAATGCTGCAAGAAAAACGACAGGTGTAAATATCGCGGTTGTATCTAAAGAGGGGAAATTGCTAGATGCCGTTAATATGCATATAGATAACAATAAAATAATACTTTCAAGATAAATGTCATAGAAAAAAATTCTCGAATAAACCGCTATTTGACGAAATCTGCTTCATTTTTTCATCAAATAGCGGTTTATTTCATATAATTTATAGTAAATAGAATCGTTCCAGCTTCCTAAGAGTTACTTTTTAGTGATTGAAATGCGTTTTTTAATCTGGTCGTATTTCATGCAAAGGTTTGATGCGACCACCAATTTGTTTAGCAAAAGCCTCTGATTCTTTTTTTTCTTTGAAAATCAACAACTTATCTAGATCTTTTTCTCGCGTCCGGCAGCCAGTTTTATCAATGTAACCATGCAATACTTTTACAACATACATAATAATCACCTGCTCTTTTCTCATAATTATACAAATTGAACAAACAAATACAAGAAAAAAGCCTGCATCTTTGACTTCTTTTAAGAAGTGGAAGAAAAAATCGCTAGGAAAAAGCAGATTGGGTGGATTTTAATTATTCTACACATTCTTGAAATAAATGACCCAATTCTGGGATAACTTGATTAAGTTTAACTAAGCGATGGTTTTTGGCAAGTAAAAAGCAATGGTTACTCGAGCCAGTTGCACGTAAGATTTCATCATTTGCCCCATAAATTTTATAGCTAAAATCTAATTTGATGCCATTATAATGTTCGACTTTTGGTAAAATACGCACTACCTCTGCGTAGTGGATCATTTTTTTATATTGACAAGTGACTTCCAATACGGGAATAACAATTCCGCATGTTTCAATTTTTTTATAGCTAAATCCCAAGTGATCTAATAAAGCAACGCGTGCTTCCTCCAACCAGCGAATGTAATTGCTGTGGTGGATGACGCCCATTTGATCCGTTTCATAGTAAAAAGGTTCGCGAATGTATCCGTTAAATTCTTTCATTTTACATAAAAACTCCTTGCTTCAATGATTTATTTGGCTGAAATAATGCATCCATTTAGGGATCTCTTGACTGATTTGTGTGGGTAAAACGACATATTGTTTTTTGGCTAGATGATTTCCGATAAAACTATGAAGATAGACAGCTGCCGCAACTGTCTCATCGTTTTTAGGAAATTGTGCTAGGAAACTTGTAATCATCCCTGCTAGGGTATCACCAGTTCCTCCCGTAGCCATTGCAGCAGTTCCAGCTATGTTTTGATAGCAGCCTTTTTGACCATAAATTATGGTTTGATGACTTTTTAAAACGATTGTCGCTTTTAGCTGCTGTTGTTTCTTTCGATTGTTTTCAATAGTTTGTTCCTTGATTGCAAGAGAACTCATTCTTTGCCACTCCATTTGATGAGGCGTCATAATGGTTTGTTTTGGAAAAGGAAGTTGAAATTGTTTTTTTGCAAACAATGTCAACGCTGAACCATCCATTACTAGCCACTGATGACTTTGTTGGTTTTCTAAAGCTAATGTCAATAATTCCAAACTTTTTGAAGAAGTTCCTAGCCCGGGACCAATCAGTAATACGTCCGCCGTTTTCATCACAGCCAGCACTTTTTCTTTATCTTGCCAATCTATACACATGGCTTCTGGTAAATGCGTGTGAAGCGGCACATGGTTACGACAATTGGTTATAACGGTAGTTAAACCAGCTCCGCTGTTGACAGTGGCTAAAGCACTCATGATAATAGCTCCACCATAATGCTCATTGCCACCAATTAAAACGGTTCGACCAAATGTTCCTTTATGTGATTCTAAAGGGCGTGGTGTAATGACTTTTTGCACTAAATGTTCATCTATTAACAACTAATTCCCCACCTTGTATATTAATATGAGATCACTAATAAGTGATGCTATATTCAAATTACTCTTTCATGTATTATAACTTAATATTTAGAAATAATGACAAAGTAGATGATCTGTGGTCCATTTTTTTAAAAGTTTTTTTTCGGCAACTTATGGTATGATGAATAGGTAGACTAATGAGTGGAGGATTGATGTTATGACAATCAATTGGCAAAAAGAAGTAGAAGCACGCAAAGAAGAGCTGCTTGAAGACTTAAAAAACCTTCTACGTGTAAATAGTGAACGGGATGATTCAAAAGCGACATCTGATGCACCTTTTGGACCTGGACCTCGAGATGCACTAAAACATATGTTAGCATATGGCAAACGAGATGGCTTTGTCGTAAAAAACGTTGATAACTATGCAGGGCATATTGATCTTGGTGAGGGTGAGGAAACGTTAGGTATTTTTGGACACATGGACGTTGTACCAGCTGGTGATGGTTGGGCTACCGATCCTTATGAACCAGTGATCAAAGACGGTAAAATCTTTGCACGTGGCTCAAGCGATGACAAAGGACCTAGTATGGCTGCTTATTATGCAATGAAAATTATCAAAGAATTAAACTTAAAATTATCTAAAAAAGTACGCTTTGTAGTCGGTAGTGACGAAGAAAGTGGCTGGGGTGACATGGCTTATTATTTTGAACATGAAAAGAAACCGGACTTCGGGTTTTCACCGGATGCAGAGTTTCCTATTATTAATGGCGAAAAAGGAAATGTTTCTTTGGCATTGCGGTTTAAAGGGGATAATGCCGGCGATTATGTCTTAAAATCATTCGTTTCAGGTTTGCGTGAAAATATGGTACCGGGAACTGCTACGGCAACCCTTGAAGTACCTAACGAAGAAGCAGCTGTTCAAATGGAAGAAGCTTTTTATCGTTTTGTCGAAGCAAATCCGGTAAGTGGTTCAATTGAAGCAGAAAATACCTACGTTAAAATTGAATTGGTAGGAAAAGGAGCTCATGGAGCTAGCCCGCAATCAGGAATCAATGCTGGCTCCTTCTTAGCTTTGTTCTTAGACAAGTATCAATTTATTGGTTCTGCCAAACAATTCATTCATGTAGCCACAGCTTATGTGCACGAAGATTTTTATGGGCAAAAAATTGGTGTAGCACATGAAGATGAAAAAATGGGTAAATTAACTATGAATGCTGGACTTTTTTTCTTTAAAGAAAACGGTACAGAAAAAGAAAACTTTATTAATTTGAATTTCCGTTTTCCAAAAGGAATCACAGTGGATGAGTTAGAACATACGCTTTTTACTCTTATGAAAGAAGAAGGAGCGTCTGTTACTCGAGGTGAACGGGTAATGGAGCCGCATTATGTGCCAATGGAAGACCCATTAGTCGCTACTTTACTACAAGTATATGAAGACCATACAGGCGAAAAAGGCTATGAACAAATTATCGGCGGAGGAACTTATGGCCGTCTATTAAAACGAGGCGTAGCCTATGGTGCTATGTTTCCTAATTATACAGATACAATGCACCAAGCGAATGAATTTATGAGTCTAGATGACTTATTCCGTGCAACGGCAATTTATGCCGATGCCATCTACCGTTTGGCAAAATAAAAGTTGTTTAAAATCATGCTAATTCAACCTATATCCTTGTTCTAAAAGGCTATTTTTGAAAAAGGATGATTGAAAAAGTGATGAAAACTGAATAAAAGTGAAATTGAATCGGGAACTTGGCGGGATATTCCTACTGGAAATAGTAGAAAATCCCGCCAGTTTTTTTGCCTAATTTGTGGATAATCTAGCTTCCATTATACCAATGATATTTGATGTTGTTTCGTCTTTTACATGCGTGTAATGCTCGGTCATTGTTTTGTTGCGATTCTTAATGTATTGATGCCATATAAATAGTTAAAAAAGCTAATTTGGGTGGTATAAATAATTAGTTTAAAATAAATTTACTGTTTACACTTTACATACTCAATAAAAAATTAAAGGGCGCAGTCACAAAAATGTCCAAAAAACTTTTTTGAAAGAAAAATTAGCGAAAAAAGAAGAATTGCTTATGTTATAATCAAATAATTGATAAGAAAAAGGAGTGAAAAAAATGGTAGATGATATCCGGAAACAGCAAGAATTAGTAGAAGATTTGTATCAAAAATGGGTTTCTTTTCCCATATTATCTCAGAGCGAGGAAAAAAGTGTAATAGAAAAAAAGTATTTGAAAGCCTCGTCTGGATTGGCAAAGATGAAAGCTTTGAATCCCCACGTAGATAGCAAAAAGAAACCTTCAGAAGAGATAAGTTATAGCAAAAAAATAGAAGTAAATTTAGAAGATTCAAAAGTTCAACAACCAATAGAAAATATCGTAGTTTTAGAAACTAATAAAAATTTAGAAAAAGAGGAATTTCTTGAGCCGATCTATTCTCAACCAATATATACCGATTTGAAAGGACTGAAAGATCAAAATTTTACTTTGATGGATAGGATAGATAATTTAGAAAAAGCAAGGCAAGAATTAAGTACGGAGTTAACTGCCCTAAATAACAAAATTAGTGAAATAAAAAATCTTTTTGAGGGGTTGAAAGTAGTTAATGATCGGCAAAATAAAATTCAATATGACATAAAGAATTCACAAAAGAAAAAAGAATCTTTAATGTTAGCATTTGAATTAAAAAATAACAGAATAAAAAAAATTAAATCATCCTTTAAATTATTGTTGGTTAATTTTTTTACTAGAGAAAAATCAAAGTTGAAGAAAGAAATAAACGAAGTAACAGCTGGAATAAAAAAATGCGATGAAAATTTAGAAAAATGTGAAAATAAACAAGCAAATTTACATAGTCAAAAAGAAAATTACCAGAAAAAATTGGAGGGGTTGGGAGAGAATTTTACAAAGGCGGCAGCTTTTGAGGCTTTTGGCGAAAAATTAAAAATAGTTAGTGAAAGGTTGCATAATTTAAAACGAGATTGGCGATGGGTATATAAACAATTACCTAATAGTGTCGAAGAGAAGGTGGTGAAACAAATGGATGATTTGTTTCACCGTATAGAAAAAGATCAAATAGATTGTAAAGATGGGATGCGAAGATCAAGCGAGTTAAAAAAATTAAACATACCAGAAAAAGATCTAAAAAAAATGAACGCTTTAGTAAAAAAAGAGGAAATCCATAATAAAATGGAGCCTAAAATAGCTTCTTTAAAGAAAAATTACCCGCGTATTGAAAATAATAGAGAATAAAAAACAAATGTATTATATTTGCTAACCTCAAATATGATACATTTGTTTTTTTTGTTATTGGTCTTTTTTAATCTAGAAATACATTATAAAATTTGAAAACAAATTGATGACATAAAAAAACGTGATGACATTTAGTTATATCAAGTGAACATAAAAATTAAATTTTAAAATAAAGAGAAAAATGAATGATAAGAGAATATTAATAAAAGATATATGACGAATATATGAAACATATTTTACGTATCATAAAGAAATTATCAGAAATTCTCAACAAGGAAAATTATTAATAAATAATGATAAAATATATATGTTATTATAATAATATAAAAAGAATAGGAGTGGAATAACAATGTCAAGACATTCAGAAGATGAAATGGAAATGTATTACAGAGAAAAGCCTAAAGACGAATTATACAGTGAAAAAGAATTAGCATCAATGGATCGCTACATCGAAAAAGCACAAAGAAAATTTGATGTGCAAGGAGGAGAAAAAAATGAAAAACATTTAGATGAGTTGAAAGCTAGCAAAAATGAAAAGTATAAACATAACGAAAATGTTTTAAAAATATGGGAAGAAGAAGCGACAAAAAAACGAGAAAAAAATCAAAAAAGAGATGAAAATTATAAGTAATTTTTGACTAAAAGAATGGAAAAAGAACCCTATCAAAAGATAGATGAAATAACAACTAAGGTGAACACCTATGTTGAAAAATTGGAAGGAATTTTAGGACAGATAGAAAAAACTCTTCATTCTCCAATTAAGTTAACTGATGATAAAACAAGTTCCATTCAGCAATTAGATGATAATATTAAGGAATTAGAATCGTTAGAAAAAGATATTCAAAAAGATAGCAAGAAAGTAGATAAATTAAATAAAGCTTGTCAAATTAAAGAAAAAAAAATCAGCAGTATTAACAGATCTCCCTTTAAAAGAGTGATTAGTCTTTTTACAGGAGAAAAAAATTCTAGAAGAAATAAAGACAACAGTTTATCTTGGATTTTTCTTATAAAATTTCAAAAAATGGAGCGAAACACATCAGAAGTTAAGGCTTGCTATGTGCAAGCTTACGTAAGAAAAAGCAAACAATAATCAACTAAAGGTCATCTGGGTAAAAAGAAGGAAGCGTTGTGGTAGAAAATTTCCAATACTTTCTTAGTAATGAAAAAAATTATAAGATTTTCTTAAGTCTAAACAGCCTGTTTAAATTTAAGTAACTCTAAAGAAAAAGTAAGTTGATTGATTGAATAGAACATTAAAAATCGCTTTACAAAGGGATTTTTCTGACTTTATCTTTCATAAAAATGGATCAGTAATTTTAGGAGAGAACGTTCGGATTTTAGTAAAAAAAAGAAGAATTAAAAAAAATTCTTTTTTTTTTTATTGACAAAGAAAAAATAACGTTCTATGATAGACACATGTTAAATAGATAACAGGCGATGATTAAAACGAAGTAGTTATTAAAGCCAATGTTTCAGAAAGCTAGTGGTTGTTGAAAACTAGTACATGCTTTAAAACGAATTACATTTTAGGAGCCTATGGCATGATTGCCACGCGACAGCGTTAAATGTTTGAGTGATATGTTTAGCTAAAAACATATAAAATGGGTGGTACCGCGATAATTCGTCCCTTGGTTAGTAAACCAAGGGATTTTTTGTTGTCATCACTTTAAAATTAGCGTGCTAGCAGGTTCCTGCTTTCATAAAAAATTATACGGAGGGCTTTAAAATGAATATTATCGATGAATTAACATGGCGCGATGCCATTAATCAGCAAACAAACGAAGAAAGACTTCGTGAACTTGTTGAAGAAAAGAGTATTTCACTTTATTGTGGAGTTGATCCAACTGGCGACTCCATGCACATTGGACATTTGATTCCATTTATGATGATGAAACGATTCCAATTGGCAGGCCATCATCCATATATTCTTATTGGTGGCGGAACCGGAACAATCGGCGACCCAAGTGGTCGCAAAACAGAACGTGTATTACAAACGATGGAACAAGTACAGCACAATGTAGAAGCGTTATCTAATCAAATGAGAAAATTATTTGGAAAAGATGCAAATATTACTTTTGTGAATAACTACGATTGGCTCTCAAACATCTCATTGCTTGGATTTTTACGCGATTACGGTAAAAACTTCAACATCAATACGATGTTAGCAAAAGATATCGTTGCAAGTCGTTTAGAAGTAGGAATTTCATTTACAGAATTCACTTATCAGATTTTACAGTCTATCGACTTCTTACATTTATACAAAACTTTTGATGTACAATTACAAATTGGTGGCGCCGATCAGTGGGGAAACATCACTGCGGGACTGGATTTAATCCGTAAATTAGAAGGTCCGGAAGCAGAAGCATTCGGTTTAACGATCCCACTGATGTTAAAAGCCGATGGTACAAAATTTGGTAAAACGGCCGGTGGCGCCATTTGGTTAGACCCTGAAAAAACATCCCCATTTGAATTCTACCAATTCTGGTTGAATCAAGATGACCGAGATGTTGTAAAATACCTGAAATTCTTTACTTTCTTATCTCAAGAAGAAATTAATGAACTAGCGAAGAAAGTTAAAACAGAACCTGAAAAGCGCGAAGCACAACGACGCTTAGCAGAAGAAGTAACAACCTTTGTTCATAGTGAAGAAGACTTGAAAGAAGCACAAAAAATAACAGAAGCATTATTCTCTGGAAATATCAAAGAATTAAATGCAGCAGAAATTGCGCAAGGATTTGGTAAAATGCCAAACGTTGAAATTTCAAGTACACCTGAAAATATTGTGGAATTACTTGTTTCCACAAATATTGAACCATCTAAACGTCAAGCACGTGAAGATGTTTCAAATGGAGCTATAAGTATTAACGGTGACCGCGTTACCGATTTAAATTTTGTCATAGATCCATCAAAAGAATTTGATGGTAAGTTTGTGGTTATTCGAAAGGGTAAAAAGAATTACTTTTTGGCCAAAGTAATTGATTAGAATTTAGTAATTTTTTGACTTGAAAAATGTTAATACTATTACAAAATTCCAATTTTGAGACCCATCCTAAAAGGCGAGCGCTGTGTCTCGTTAATACAAACTTTGCGAGGAAATTTACAATTGTAAATTTCCTCCTTTTTGTTAATTTTTTCAAATGTGTACACAATTTATACAACCGTTGATTATTATAAAATGATTAAAAAATTGCTTGTGATCAAGTTTACAGAAATAAAAAACAGGTGTAATGTAGTGCACGACAAAATTTAAATCTTTTTAGGAGGGTTTCACATGGAATCATTGTCAAATGAATTGAACCTAAATGCTCTATTTATCGGGGACAAAGCTGAGAATGGCCAACTCTATAAAGCGATGTTAAACGATTTAGTAGATGAACATTTAGGCTGGCGACAAAACTACATGCCTCAAGACATGCCTATTATTACGCCAGAAGAACGAAACAGTGCAAGCTTTGAAAACACTGTAAATAAAACAAAAGATGTTTTATCAGAAATTTCGGCACGTATGCGTACTCACTCAGTACCTTGGCATACTGCAGGACGCTACTGGGGTCACATGAACTCTGAAACGTTGATGCCATCTTTACTAGCGTATAATTTCGCAATGTTATGGAATGGAAACAATGTTGCTTACGAATCTTCTCCGGCAACAAGCCAAATGGAAGAAGAAGTAGGTTTAGAATTTGCAAAATTAATGAGCTATAAAGATGGCTGGGGACACATTGTTGCAGATGGTTCTTTAGCAAATCTAGAAGGTCTTTGGTATGCACGTAACATCAAATCGTTGCCTCTTGCGATGAAAGAAGTAGCACCTGAATTAGTTGAAGGAAAAAGCGATTGGGAATTGATGAACATGCCTACACAAGAAATTATGGATTTGTTAGACAGCGTTCCGGAAAAAATTGATGACATTAAAGCACATTCTGCACGTAGTGGAAAACATCTAGAAAAATTAGGAAAATGGTTAGTACCGCAAACAAAACACTACTCATGGTTAAAAGCTGCGGATATTATCGGCGTTGGTTTAGATCAAGTGATTCCTGTACCTGTTGACCATAATTATCGTATGGATATCAACGAACTTGAAAAAATTATTCGTGGTTTAGCCGCTGAAAAAACACCAGTTTTAGGTGTTGTCGGGGTTGTTGGCTCAACAGAAGAAGGAGCAATTGACGGCATTGATAAAATTGTAGCATTGCGTCGTGTGTTAGAAAAAGACGGTATTTATTTTTACTTGCATGTTGATGCCGCTTATGGCGGATATGGTCGTGCAATTTTCTTAGATGAAGATGATAACTTCATTTCTTTTGAAGATTTAAAAAACGTTCACGAAAAGTATCATGTCTTTACTGAAAATAAAAACTATATTTTAGAAGAAGTGCACAGTGCATATAAAGCAATTGAAGAAGCAGAATCTGTTACAATTGATCCGCATAAAATGGGCTATGTTCCTTACTCTGCGGGGGGTATCGTGATCAAAGACGTACGTATGAGAGATGTTATTTCTTACTTTGCTACTTACGTATTTGAAAAAGGAGCAGATATTCCAGCTTTATTAGGTGCCTACATCTTAGAAGGATCAAAGGCAGGAGCAACTGCTGCTAGTGTTTGGGCTGCTCATCACGTATTACCGTTAAATGTAACTGGATATGGGAAATTGATGGGTGCTTCTATTGAAGGAGCACATCGTTTCTACAACTTCTTACAAAGCTTATCATTTAAAGTGGGCGACAAAGAAATTGAAGTGCATCCATTAACTTATCCAGATTTCAATATGGTAGACTACGTATTTAAAGAAAAAGGCAACAATGATTTAGTTGCTATGAATCAATTGAATCATGATGTTTATGATTACTCTTCATATGTCAAAGGAAGCATTTATGGCAATGAATTCTTGACTTCACATACTGATTTTGCTATTCCTGACTATGGCAACAGCCCATTACAATTTGTTAATCAATTAGGTTTTTCAGATGAAGAATGGAGACGTGCAGGAAAAGTGACTGTTCTACGTGCGAGTGTCATGACGCCATACATGAATAAAGAAGAAAACTTTGAAGAATATGCTGAAAAGATTAAAGTAGCTCTTCAAGAAAAATTGGAAAAAATCTACGCAAATCAAGCATTAGCAAGCGAAGCCAAATAAAAAATGATTATTGAGATCAGGTGTGAACATCAGAAAAAATTAGCACGTTACTTTTTCTGTCTTGATTTCATCGGTTTAAGTCTTAAAACAGCTTTTGCAAAAAAGATTAGACTAATTTCGCCTTTAAAAAGGCGGAATTAGCTGTCTTTTGTTTTGTGGTTGTCTTTGAAGAAATGTGAAAAATAAATTCAAATCAACTGAGGCTGTGAAAAAATAGCTTTGCATCTTTTAGGATTTATCGAGAAAAACCATGAATGATTTGTTCAAAACGAAACAAAGGGTTATTTTTGATTTTTCTTTTTCAGCAAAAAAAAACATCAGTCATAAAATATTATTTTTTAAATGAATAGAATATAAAAGAAAACAGTCTCTTTGCTTTGGATATTATTACTTGCGACTACTTTGAAGACAATGTTTTTTATCCAAAAAATAAGGAGCGTGTCGACAGTGAGTAAATCACAAGCAAATAAAATAGGTCTTGGTACCTTTGTCGGTCTAACAATGGCTTTATGTGCAACGGTTCGGAGTATTCCAACGTTAGCAGCTGTTGGTTGGACATTGATTTTTTATTCGATTTTTGCCGTGCTATTTTTTGCTGGTCCGATTTCAATGGTTTCTGGTGAACTTTCTACGATGTTGCCTCAAGAAGGCGGTCCGCAATTATGGGTTAAAACTGCATTAGGCAGCAAATGGGGCTTTGTTGTGGCATGGCTGCTTTGGGTACAAATGTTCCCCGGAATGGTGATGGTTGCTTCAACGTTGGGACCATTACTAGGAAATACATTCGGAAATGTGGAATTAGGCAATAATCATTTATTTGTATTAGGTTGTATTTTAGTTATTTATTGGATTATTACCATTTTGAACTTAAAATTTGATATGGCCAAAGTCGGCGGAAATATTGGTGTATGGCTTGGCGTCTATATCCCTGTTGTCATCATGTTTGTTTTAGGTTTACTTGCAGCTTTTAAAGTGGGGCTAGTATCAAACGGCTATCTAGGAGATTTTTCTTGGTCAAAAGTTTTTCCAGATTTACAACATAGTGAATCACTGAAATATTTTGCTGGGATTACCTTTATTTTTGTTGGTATTGAAATGAGTTCAGTTTACATGCCACGTTTGAAAGATGCTACAAAGAACTATATAAAAGGTGTCTTCATCGCTTTGATTGGGCTTGTTTTATTAAACGTCATTAATGCCATGCTAGTTGCAAATGTAGTTCCAAATGGAAAAATGGAATTGGCAAATATTACGCAACCTATTTTGATTTATTGTGACATCCTTGGATTGCCAACAATTATCGGAAATATTTTTAGTTTCATGGTATTTATCGGCGTATTGTTGCAATTATCTGCTTGGGTAACTGGTCCATCAAAAACGATCATTCAAGTGGCGCGTGAAGGTTTCTTGCCACCAAAATTTGGTTTCCACAAAGAAAATCAATATGGAGTTTCTAGAAATGTTGTATTGACTCAATCAATTGTTATTTCATTGTTTGCCTTACTTTATGGAGTGATGGATGACGTAAGTGCTGTATTCTTAACATTAACCAATGCTACAACTGTTATTTATTGTATTGTGTATATTTTGATTGCAGTTTCTCTACTTAAAATGAGAAAAAGTCATCCAGAGTTGGAACGTCCTTACCGAATTGGTAAAAAAGGCAATGGAATGGCTTGGATTGTTAGCTGCATGTTAATTTTCTCAATTATTGCGGTTGTTGTCTCAACATTAGGTACTTCTACTTTTACAGATGCACTATTGGTTGCAGTGATTGCAATTGTTATGTTTGTTATTCCTTTGATCATCAATCGTTTGAAAAAAGATTCATGGGAAACAGAAGTAGAAAAGAGTATCGAAGAATAAATATATAGCAAAGAGTAAAAGGGGATGACACCTTTTACTCAAGTATTTAGAAATGATGTTCAATAGCAAATGATAGAAAAATATAGCAAATTTAGGAAAAATTGTGGGTATTGGAACATTTTTCTTGTTATCCACTTTAAAATGACTCAACGACAATTTGCCCTACCGAAAGAGAGTATTTTTTAGGTAGGGCTTTTTTTATAAAAAATAGGAGACGATACGATGAATAAAAAAATAACGATTAAAGAAAGTATTGCTGTGTTAGTCGTATTGTTGGCGATATTAGGCGTATTGATTATCGGGTTTCAACTATCTCCTCATATCCCAATACTTATTGCTTTTATGTGCTTGTTATTTTATGGAAGATTTAGAGGGTTTTCTTGGGATGATATTCATGAAGGAATTATTAAAGGGATCACACCCGGAATTATTCCCATTTTGATTTTTCTTTTAATTGGGGTGTTAGTTGCTTCATGGATTTTATCAGGTACGATTCCAACGATTATGGTTTATGGCTTTCAATTGATCTCTGTACGCTTTTTCTTACTCACTACTTTTCTTGTATGTACAATCGTAGGAATTACTGTCGGCAGTTCATTTACAACGATTTCTACTATCGGTATTGCTTTTTTAGGTATCGGACATATTTTAGGATTTAACGATGCCATGACAACTGGTGCAGTTGTTTCTGGGGCGTTTCTCGGGAATAATTGCTCGCCATTATCTGATACAACGAATTTAGCTGCGGGAATCGGAGAAGTTAATTTATTCGAACATATTGCGCAAATGCGTTACACTGATTTACCGGCATTTTTAATTGCTATGTTATTTTATTTCTTTTTGGGACATACGAGCCACACAGCCGATCTGAATGCGATTACTGAAATGATCCGAAACATGAAAGCTGGCTTTTGGATTTCTCCTTGGACGTTGATCCCTTTAGTCATTTTATTTGGCGGTGCGTTAAAAAAGATTCCAGCAATTCCGACTTTACTGACTAGATCAACAGCCGCCATTCTTCTTGCCTTTTTTCATCAACCTAATTTGACGATTGTGAAGATGGCGGATATTTTAATGAATGGTTACGTTGCGCAGACGGCCGATCCTAAAATCAATGAATTGCTTTCAAGAGGTGGGATCATGAGCATGCTTGGTTCAGCAAGTTTAATTCTTCTTGCCTTGGCGCTAGGTGGTTTATTAATCAAATATACGATTGTTGAAACCCTCGTTCAAGAACTAAGAGAAAAAATGGATCGTCCATCACGCTTAATTGTTTTTACCGCCTTTAGTTGTATTGGAATTAACATAATTGTAGGGGAACAATATCTATCCATTATTTTACCGGGAGAAACGTTTAAACGTTCTTTTGATCAAACGGGTATAAGCAAGAAATATTTGACTAGAACTTTAGCGGATGCAGGAGCGGCTGTTAATTCGCTAGTACCTTGGGGCGTTAGCGGAACATTTATCATGGGAACTATGAAAGTGGGCGCGCTACAATACGTGCCGTTTACTTTTTTCACGATTTTAGCGCCTATTTTAACAATTAGCGTCGGACTTTTGTTAAATAGAAAAATTGGAAAAACATCTGAATAAAGAGCAGTCTCTATTTTCCTTTTGCTAAGCTTAAAAAATTTGATCGATGTTTAGTTTCTGCTCTTGAATTATAGACAAAGCATTGATTTTTAGTGCTTTGTTTTTTTTGTCTGTTCATTTTGGTTATTTTTTCTATGTAAAGTTGTCTAAAAGTGGATCACACTAAAAAGTAGGTGATGACAGCTATTGTTGATAGAACTTTAAGGACTGTTACAGAGATATGTATTCATCTTTTCACGTAAAAAGAACATGAAAGGAAATAGGAGCTGAGTGAGGAATAAACATTGCTAGTATGAGAAATAAGATAACTCTGAAAGGTCATAATTCAATAAAATTCTGTTATAAAAGAATGAATAGATAATAATTTTTTCGATAATACAGATACATATAATAGATTAAAACGGATAGAGAATATTTATTGAATCAAGTAAGTATTTTATGTTCATTAAATGCTAGAAAAATTTTGCCTAATTTATAGTTTTAATCGTTGAAAAAACAAGTAAATTATTACGGTAAACAAGTAACATTATAGTTTTAATTCATACGTATGAAAAAAACAAACCTCATTTTTTCATAAGGTTTGTCTTTAATTTAAGAGAGGGAGCGCATCAATGGATTAGTTTCCTCTCTTATTTTAGTGTATTTTAACTAAAAAAATAAAAGATATCTTTTATCAGTATTAGCTAAAGTTATTTCTACCGGTTGCTGGTTAATGATTATTCTAGAATTTTTATGAAAAAGAAGGAAAACTATTGTTGAAAGAAAAGTTCTTATGCGTTTTTCCGATTTTTTCTTTCTATAGCAACGTTTTTTCATGACGATGACTAATCAGGTATTTTGATCGTTAAGTGGTATGACGGTTTCTCTTTTAATTAAGCGGTGAGGGATGACTAAACGAACACCAACGCTAATTTCATCATGAATTAATTCTTGTAATTTTTTCATGGCGACTCTTCCTAACTCTGAAATATCAATATCAATACTTGTTAAATAAGGATGGGTTAATGTAGCAAAAATCGAATTATTGAAACTAATGATAGATAAGGTTTCTGGTATTTTATATCCATATAGTTGCGCCAGTTGCATCGTTCGTAGAGCAAAGATATCGTCGATGACGACTAGCGCAGTTGCTTGAGCTGCTTTTAAAAGAGCGTCAAAAGCTACATAATCCTCCGTTTGTTCAATCACGATGCTAGGATGAACCTTAAGATTAGCTAACATCATGGCTTTTTGATAACCGAAATAACGTTCAAAGTAAAGGCTTTCGTGAGTAGTGTTAGTAACAAAGAGAATGTTTTTATGACCATTTTTGATAAGAAAATCTGTGGCTTGTTTCCCTAAAAGTTGATTGTCATTATCAACATAGATGATTTCATTTTCATATTGATAAGGCTGACCGATCAAAGTAAAGGGAATATGGTTTTTATAAAGGTAATTAATTACAGGATCTTGGCTATCAGAATAGACTAAAATGAAGCCATCCACTTGTTTTTGCAAGTGCATGCGCTGGACGTTTTCAAGTAAGACGTCAAAGCTTTTTGCTGTAGCTATGGCAGTAGTCAGGTTATAATGTCGTGCTTCTTCATTGATTGCTTCCATGATTTCTAGGTAAAAAGGATTGCCGATTCGTTCTTTTGAATCAAGTGGTGGCAAAATAACGCCGATTGCACTGGACATCCTTTTTCCTAGATTTCGAGCAGTGATGTTTGGGACATAGCCCAGTTCATCCATGACTTTACGTACTTTCTTTTTTGTGCTTTCGGATATACTTGGATGATCATTGATCACACGTGAAACAGTCGAAGTGGCTACCCCTGCTTTTTTTGCAACATCCTTCACTGTAATCGCCATAAGTAAAACACCTTTCTTCCTTCCTATCATTTTAAAGAGTGAGACAGTTGATGCAAAGGGAAATATTTATATCAAGAAGATTCTATCACTCTTTAAAAAAGTGGATCTTTGCCTGAACTATAAATAACACTCTATGTGTTCATGTCTTTTATGGTATTGAATTGATAAGTCGTAGAACTAATTTTTTCTTGTTTTGGATGTAATGCGATTGAACCAAATTCCGGGAAATGAACGGCATCAGGAAATTCTTGGGGTTCAATTGCTAATCCATAGTTTGAGTGCATTTTTTGACCGTGAATCCAAAAATTTGCTTCAAACCCAGTCGTAGAAAATAATACCATACTTTTATTTGTTGTTGCTATAGTCAGTTGACGACCAGCTTGTTTTTCTAATAAGGTCAGTGTTTTTTTTTCGGGTGTTAGAACAAAAACATCATCTAATCCTTTGGGGTAATAGTCCAGAATTTCTTTTAAGGTATGTGGACGATTAAAATCTAAAGGTAAATCATGAGCGGCAAGTAATTTTCCAGTAGGAATTTTTTCATTATCTAATTCCAGTAGTCCTTTCATTTGAACCGTTAGTTCGTGGTCATAAATTTCACGTTTGCCATTTCCAGAAAGATTGAAATAAGCATGATTGGTTGGGTTACAGATTGTTTCTGTTGGACTGCTAGTTTTTATAATCATTTCTAATTCGTTTTGGGTTAATTGGTAAGTAACAGTGGCTGTGATGGGACCCGGATACCCAGAAAAAGAATCTTGCAAAGTAAAGCTTACGCCGATGGTAGTGTAATTTTTGAAAACTTCTGCTTCCCAATATTGAAAAGACCAACCGTTTGAACCGCCATGAATATGATGCTTGCCTTCATTTTGTTCCAATTGATGGTTTGCCCAAGAGCCATTTTTAATTCGGCCGGCAACTGGTCCAACCATAGCCCCAAAGTAACTTTGATCGGTTAAGACGTTGGAAAGGGAGTCATAGGTCAATAAAACATTTTCTAAGTGGCCTTTTTTATCAGGGGCAAATAATTGATGAAGTCTAGCACCGTAGTTGAGAAGAACGACAGTAAGTGTGTCGTTCTTCAATGTTATTTTTTTTAGTTTGGTGTTGGGAATTGATGTAACAAAAATAGAAGACTTAGACATGTTCTTGCCACTTGCTCTTTAAGTAGTTTATTGTAAGATACGTGGTATCAGGAACTGTCGAAATCTCTTTTTCAAGTTCTTTTATTCCAACACCAATTGGAAATGCGCCGCTTGCAATGATTGCTTTTATCCCAGCTTTGGCATCTTCGATTCCGATACATTCTTGTGGGGCTAAGCCAATTTCTTTAGCTGCTAATAAGAAAATATCGGGGGCGGGTTTTCCATTTTGAACCATGGTAGGATCGGCGATAGCATCAAAAAAGCGAGTTAACTTCATTTTAGCAAGAAGAAGCGAGCCGTTTTTGCTGGCAGAAGCTAAGGAAACTTTAATGTTGGCTTTTTTTAATTCTTCAAGCAATGCCACTATCCCGGGGAAGACGTCATCAGGTGTAATTGTTTGGATCATTTCAAGATAATAATCATTTTTTCTTTTAGTTAATTCATGAAATTCTTTTGTTGAAAAATCATTTTCTTTCTTTCCGTGTGCAAGCAGTAAGTGTAAAGAGTCTTCTCTACTGACACCTTTTAAGTGTTCATTAAAAGTACGATCGATTGTAATCCCAATTTCTTTGCCTAATTTTTTCCATGCCTGATAATGAAATTCTGCAGTATCAGTAATAACTCCGTCTAAATCAAATAATACACCTTTAAACATCTAATTCCTCCTTACGTAAAGGGATGTCTAATTGATCTTTTAAAAGATAAGTTTTCTCATAAACTGTTAATGGACAAGGTTTGCCAGAAACTAATGTTACAGTGACTTGTTTATTTGATATAGCGACAAAGATTAATCGATCGCGATAATTGACATGGAAGGAATAAGCATCCCATGTTTTTGGTAAAAAGGGAGCAAATCGCAATTGCTTATGGTCTGTTTTCATTTGTGCAAATCCTTGAACAATCGCTAACCAACTTCCTGTCATTGAGGTAATGTGCAGACCATCTTCTGTATCGTTGTTGTAATTGTCCAAATCAAGGCGAGCAGTGCGTTGGTACATCTCTACTGCTTTGTCTTCCATTCCTAATTCGGCAGCTAAAATTGCATGAATACTAGGGGAAAGAGATGACTCGTGAACGGTCATTGGTTCATAGAAATCAAAATTTTTCTGTTTTTCTTCTTTTGTAAAAGAGTCACTGAAAAAATAAATTCCTTGAAGAACGTCGGCTTGTTTAATGAAGCAAGAACGCAAAATTTTATCCCAAGACCAATGTTGATTTAATGGCAGTTCATTTGCTGATAAGGCAGACACCGGCAATAACTCTTTGTCCAAAAATGTATCATGTTGAACAAAAATTCCTAATTCTTCGTCCACTGGAAAATACATATTTTCGGCAATTTCTTGCCAATTTGCTAATTCTTCTTCCTTGATTTGAACAGTTGTTTCTTTTTTGAAATTTAAATAGTTTTCTCGAGTGTACGTTAATACCCATTGAGCGATTTTGTTGGTGTACCAATTGTTATTAACATTATTTTCATATTCATTCGGACCTGTCACGCCGTGAATCATATACTTGTTTTTTCGTTTAGAAAAATGAACGCGGTCCGCCCAAAAGCGAGCAATTTCCGCTAGAACTTCCAGTCCTTCATTTTTTAAATATTCGGTATCTCCAGTATAATTTGTGTAATTATAAATCGCATAAGCAATTGCACCGTTTCGATGAATTTCTTCAAACGTAATTTCCCATTCATTATGACATTCAATGCCCGTGAAAGTGACCATTGGGTATAAGGCTCCTTTTAAACCTTGCTGCTTGGCGTTGTGAATTGCTTGTGGCAATTGATTATGGCGGTATTTGAGCAGATTTTTAGTTACTTCTGGTTTTGCTAAGGCAAGATATAGCGGAACTGCATAAGCTTCAGTATCCCAATAAGTGGCACCTCCATATTTTTCGCCTGTAAATCCTTTTGGTCCAATATTTAGGCGCTCATCTTCTCCATAGTAAGTAGAAAATAATTGGAAAAGGTTAAAGCGAATCCCTTGTTGTGCTTTGTCATCTCCTTCAATAACTACATCCGCTAATTCCCAGCGTTTATCCCAAGCGGCTGTTTGTTCTTCTTTTGCTTGTAGGTGGTGAAGATGCAAGTTATTGAATTCTTTGATTATTTGAGAGACTTGTTGGTCTTTTGGAACGTCTCGACTAGTAAGTACAAGTACTTCTTTATCTAAAAAAATAGATTGATTGGTCACTAAGTCAAAAGAAAATAGGCTGTGTACTGCTAATGTTTCTTCGTGAGAAACAGGTTGTGCTAATTGCCCGTTTACAAAATGACGCATCGCCGAAGTTACTGTAAATTGGTCAATTGAAAAATTATTTGGGATTGTTTGAGTTGTTAAATAAGCGATTTCTTTTGTTGTACCACATCCGATTTCATTCCAAAAACGTTCATTGTAGTTACTGTCTTCGTTTTGAACATTGCTATCTAATTTAGAAATGACTTTAACTGTTCCATTTCCTTCGAGCATTTCTATAGCTAAGCGAATATAAGCCGCATTGTTTTTAATGATACTTAAAAACCGTTCAAAAGAAATACGTACTTTATTTTTAGGAGTAGTGACTGTATAACTGCGAGTTAGTACGCCATTTTTCATGTTTAATTCCCAATAAAAATCTTCCGGTTCGATTTCTGCTAAATCAATTAAGTGATCATTAATATAAATATCCATTGCAATAAAATTAACGGCATTAATTATTTTACCAAAATATTCGGGATACCCATTTTTCCACCAACCTACTCGTGTTTTATCAGGGTACCAGATTCCTGCAAAATAAGTTCCTTGATGATGGTCACCGGAATAAGTTTCTTCAAAGTTTCCTCGCATCCCCATGTAACCATTGCCAATGCTTGTCAATGATTCTTGTAAACGCAAATTTTCTTTATCAAGTTTTGTTGTACGGATTTTCCAAGGATCAATTTGAAATAAGCGTTTTATTTGTTTCATTGTGTACCTCCTAATAGATTTCATTTATATATTCATAATAAACGCAATCGATTGCGTAAGTCAATGGAAAATATTTTTAAAATCACGACTGTTTATTAAAAATAAAAAATCTATTTTTAATAAACGATAAATCTTTGTAATTAAAGTATTTAGTGTTTTTTTAAAATAGCTAGCGTAGATAGAAAAAATAAAAATAAAGCATTTACAAAAAATGAAACAACGTCTATAATAGCTAATAACGAAACCGATTGCATAAAGGAGACTGTAGTATGAAAAAATTACTAAATTTTGAGTTTTGGCAAAAATTTGGAAAGGCTTTAATGGTGGTTGTGGCAGTAATGCCAGCTGCTGGGTTAATGATTAGTATCGGAAAATCAATTCCGTTAATTAATCCAGATGTAGCGTTTTTAGTGACGACAGGTGGTGTAATTGAAAGTATTGGTTGGGCAATTATTGGCAATTTACACTTATTATTTGCTTTGGCAATAGGTGGAAGCTGGGCAAAGGAACGTGCTGGCGGAGCTTTTGCTGCGGGAATTTCATTTGTTTTAATTAACCGCATCACAGGCGCAATTTTTGGCGTAACAACAGAAATGCTCGCAAATGAAGACGCTTTTACACATACGCTTTTTGGAACGAAGATCATGGTTAAGGGATTTTTTACTAGTGTATTAGAAGCTCCAGCATTAAATATGGGTGTGTTTGTAGGAATTATCGCCGGTTTTGTTGGTGCGATGGCTTACAACAAGTATTATAATTATCGAAAGTTGCCAGATGCATTATCTTTTTTCAATGGCAAGCGATTCGTTCCGTTTGTAGTAATTTTGTGGTCAACGATTGTTGCTTTAATACTTGCAGTTATTTGGCCAAACATACAAGCAGGAATCAATAATTTTGGGCTTTGGATTGCTCAATCACAAGAAAGTGCACCAATTTTAGCTCCATTTTTGTATGGAACGCTAGAGCGCTTATTATTGCCATTTGGTTTGCATCATATGCTAACTATTCCGATCAATTATACGCAATTAGGCGGAACCTATGAAATTTTATCCGGCGCTCAAGCTGGAACGCAAGTGTTTGGTCAAGATCCGTTGTGGCTGGCATGGGCCACTGACTTAGTGAATTTAAAAGGTGCTGGTGATATGTCTCAATATCAATTCGTGTTGAATAATTGGACACCCGCTCGTTTTAAAGTTGGTCAGATGATTGGTTCATCAGGAATTATGATGGGGTTAGCTTTGGCAATGTATCGGAATGTAGATTCAGATAAAAAAGCAAGATATAAATCTATGTATTTCTCAGCTGCGTTAGCCGTTTTCTTAACCGGCGTTACGGAACCATTAGAATTTATGTTTATGTTTGCGGCAGTTCCTCTTTATGTGGTTTATTCAGTAATTCAAGGAGCAGCATTTGCGATGGCTGATATTTTGCCTTTGCGTGTTCATTCATTCGGTAATATTGAGCTATTGACGAGAACACCATTAGCAATTAAAGCAGGACTTGGCGGAGATTTACTCAATTTTGTTATTTGTGTCATTTTATTTGGTGTTTTCACTTATTTTTTAGCAAATTTCATGATCAAAAAATTTAATTTTGCTACGCCCGGACGTAATGGAAATTATGATAATGATAGTGAGGAAAAAGCTACCTCTCAAGCAGGTGAAATTGATCAACAAATTGTCAAAATCATTCACCTACTAGGAGGAAAAGAAAATATCAAAGACGTAGATGCTTGCATGACAAGGTTGCGTGTAAGTGTGGTTAACCGTGAAAAAGTTGGTTCAGAAGAGGAATGGAAATGTGCCGGAGCCATGGGATTGATTGTAAAAGATAATGGTGTCCAAGCAGTATACGGACCTAAAGCCGATGTATTAAAATCAGATATTGAAGATTTGCTGCAATCAGAGGCAATGATTCCCGAACCAACATTTCAAGAAGAATCAACGCAAAAAGAACGTGTGATGCGGGGAATACAAAAGAAGCTATACGCAGTAGCGACGGGGGATTTAATTGCTTTAACTGAAGTGAATGATCTGGTCTTTTCAAAGAAAATGATGGGTGATGGATTTGCTATTATTCCAACAAACGGCAAAGTGACTGCACCAATTTCCGGTAAAATTGTCAGTGTCTTTCCTACAAAACATGCGATTGGGATGCAAACCACAGAAGGAATAGAAGTATTAATCCATATGGGGATTGATACAGTTAAAATGAATCAACCGGCTTTTGAAATATTGGTCTCACAAGGTCAAGAGGTAGTTGCAGGTTCGCCTCTTGCGCAAATGAATTTAGCCCAAATTAAAAACGAAGGAAAAGAAACAACAATCATTGTTGTTTTTACGAATAATGACGACCAAGAAGTTTATATCAAACAATTAGGTGCAGTTGAAGCTGGAACAGTCATTGGTGAAATAAAATTATGATCGAAGACATTCACTAGATTGATCCTTTCTACCTTTCTATCTTTTAAAGAATTGAGCATTTGGAAGTGTATTAATGATTTTGATAGTTGTTCTTCTTTTATGCTCAAATCAAATACATTTTGTCACAAGCTAGATAAACAGTGTTTCAAAGTCTGCTCTTTTGTAGTAAGATAACGACAGAAACGATGGCTGTCATTTTCTCTGTCGACATCTTACTACCTAGAGCGAATCGGCTTTGTGTAACTTCAAGGAGAGTATTCATGAAAGTAATGACTTTAAATACCCATAGTTGGTTAGAAACGAACGCTTATGAAAAATTAAATAAGATTGTAGAAAAAATTGTTACTGAAAGGTATGATCTTATTGCATTACAGGAAGTAAATCAATCGATGGATATGGAGATATTAACAAGAAACGAATTAAAAACATTTTGTGAAATAAAAACACAAACGCCTGTACGCAGCAATAATTTTGCCTATTGTTTAGTTCAATTATTAGCCCAAAAAGGCGAAAGTTACTATTGGAGTTGGGAAATGAGCCATATTGGTTATGAAATTTATGAAGAAGGAAATGCCATTCTTTCTAAAAAACCACTAGTTAGTCAAGTGCATACAGTTTCTGAAACAAAGGCAAAGGAAAATTATCGCACGCGAAAAATTTTAATTGGACAAACGAAGATTGAAGACCAAACCATCGTTGCCGCCAGCTGTCATTTTTCTTGGTGGATTGATGACATTAGCGGTTTTGCATTTGAATGGAAGCAACTAGAAACTTATTTGTCAAATGAAAAATATCCAGTATTTTTACTAGGAGACTTTAATAATCCAGCAGAAAAATCCGGCTATGATTTAGTCGCAAAAAGTATCTTGCCAATTATTGATGCTTATAAACGAGCACAAGAAAAAGATAATCAAGCAACTATTGAAAAGAAGATTGATGGCTGGGAAAACAACACCCAAGCGTTACGGATTGACTATATTTATGTTCCTAAAGATAGCGTAGTTAAAAAATATCAGCGTATTTTTGACGGCAAAACAAGTCCGATCGTTAGTGACCATTATGGAATAGAAGTTACATTAACATACAAATAAGAGAAAAAACACCCTGAGTAAATAAGAAAGCAGTCATTTATTTACTCAAGGTGATTGTTTTTTAAATAGTTAAAAACACAAGCAATAAGCATCTCTCTTCTGCTCTTTTTGCTTTGAAGCAGTTACCAAGTTATTTTCATTTGAAGCTTCTGTTTGCTTTTTTTGGTTTTCTGCTTGGTTGTTTTTTTTCTGATTCACCGGGTTGCTTTTTTTATCCTTTAAAAAAGCTTCAATCGCTTCTATGCTATTCATTTCTTTAAGAGAACCGGGGGTAATTTTTACTTTACTCTGGTCATGTTCATGAGTAGTATCTGGCATGTTTTCTTGTATTTTTTTGGGTTGCTCTTGTACGACTTCTGCCGTGTTTAAAGCAGGCTCTGGTGTAAGAGCTGGATCCTGTGCATGAGCGATCACATCTTTTACTGATTTTTGAGTGACGTCTGTAGTATTTAAAGCAGCTGCATATGTATGAGAAACTGCATGAACACGTATAAGTTCTGCTACAAGCTTGTGCTTTCTAGGAGGTTTTTGTATTTCCTCATTTGATAGTTTTTGAGTGGCAATTTCTGTGTTTAAAGTAGCTGCTTGTGTACAAGGCACCGCATGAACACGTATAAGTTCTGCTACAAGTTTGTGCTTTCTAGGAGGTTTTTGTATTTCCTCGTTTGCTAGTTTTTGAGTGGCAATTTCTGTGTTTAAAGCAAATCCTAATTTAGGAAAAGGCTCGTATGTATGAACGATCGTATCTTTTTTATTTAAAAGTACAGGTATCTTTTTTTGGGCTTCATTTTGTTGAGCTTTTTTTCGTGCTCTTACAAAACGTGGATCCTTGTCTGTAACTAATGTTCCTCTATATATTTGAGCTGTTGGGCTATGAACTAAAGGAATGCTTCCTTCTTCTATTAATTCGTTAGTTTGATCAACAGCATCTTTTCTTTTTTGAGAATCTGGTTCTTTTAGAACTGTTTCGATTGCCATTATGGTCCCTCCTTATATAAGCATCATTATATTTCAAATAGTAAGAACAAGGGGAAATAGTTTTTCTAAAAATAAGAAATAAAGTTTTTAGCAAAGACTTAAAATACAGCTATCTTTTTTCTAAAAACTTTATTTATGAAAAATCGATTTCTCTTTAGTTTTTTTATTTAGTTGTTGAAGCTTTGTAACGATTGTTGATCGATAGACAGAATAAAACTAACCAACCGATCAGAGTGCATGCAACGGCAAAGTAAAAGAAGGAAGGCAGGTCATAATAAAGGGTGACTTCATTGATTCCATGATGTTGTTTTACAATAGGGGTACCGATGTCTGTCAATTTGTAATCTGTCAATTTTTTGCCATGTTGCAGTAGAACGGTTCCCGCATAGACAATGACTGGTAAATGTACAGTCTTTTCACCGGTGTTTTTCCATTTAATTGTTAAACGTCCTTCTTGATGGGACTTGATAAAAATTGTTTCTCCTTCTAAAATTTCTTCGTTGTATCGATCATATTTGTTTGCCTTCGTTTCTTTGTAAATCGGTAAATAATCTGGAGTTGTTTTTTGAAAAACAAACAAACTTTTGGACATGTCGTGACTATAAAAGGTTTTTCGTGCTTTTTCTGGTGTATCAAATAAATACGTATGACGGCTAACGAATGTTTCATTTTTCCATCTATCCAAATGCTGTTGAAGATTTTGAATTGTTTGAATAGAGGCAGTTAAAATAGCTATGAAGCTTAATAGACGATACCAATTTTTTTTCTCCCATTGATTCAAAGCAAGCGCTAGAAACACTAAAAAAAGTAAGGTAAACGGCACGAAAAAACGAAAAGGAAATTGAATTAAACGAATAAATGGTACATCGTTTTCAACTAAAGATGTCCAAGGAATCAAGCTTGTTGAAAGGAGAAAAAAAACAATACTTGTACGCAAAAGCAATTTAGTAAATATGTCATAATGACGCCGAAAGAGCAGAAACAATAAAAAGCCGATCAATAAAAGGATAGGGAAAATTTTAGGATAAGTTAACCAATAATGTCCATCCAAATTAATTGCTTTTTGGCTCATCTCTCGGTTTACAAAAGGGGGCAAAATCTGGTTTTTACAATAGACTAAAGCTAATCCTACCCAAATATTGGCTGTTAAAATGAAATAAAACAAGACTGATTTGACAAGTTGTCTGATTGCTTTGCTTTTTTTTGTTTGAGTAAAGAAATAAGATAAATAAAAAGGAATATACATCAAAACTAACATTACAGAAGACAGCAAATGGATTTGTGTCATTAATGCAATCGAGGCGGATACTTTTAGAATAGGAAATTTTTTGTGAACTACGAAATCAACTAAAGGGATCATACACAAGGGGTAAAAACAAGTTCCCCAGCTGGTAAAACCTTGATTGATAATCCAATATTGAATGGCATACGTCGTCATAAATAAAAGCGAAATGGGTACACTAACCCAATTTTTTATGTTCATGTATTTTAATAGAGTCAACATTGACCAGCCGGAAATCAAGTAAAGAATAAAATTTGACAAAATTTGGTAATGGAACCAACTTCCCGAAATCAAGACGATCAAGCCTTGAAAATAAGCAAAGATTGGACCGTAAACAGCATTTACGATTCGACCGCTTTGTTGAAATCCATACATGGAAGGAAAATAATGAAAATCCCAATTGGCGAATTGTTCAGCAGTTTCGTAAAACCGATTATAATGAAAGGGAGCATCTGCACCAATAACTAAGTTATGTGTAAGAATGGATGGCAGAATAAATAAAATTGCAAAAAGTAAGATTGTTAAATACGGAATATATTTTTTCAATTGTCGAACTCCTTTTTAGTAAACTTACTAGCTTAATCATAAAGGTTCACAAAACTAGAGGCAAGAAATTCGAAAAAATATAAAAAACTTATCAACATCCCTATGTTTTTCTTAAAACTATAGGCAAAGTCATTTTTTTCTAAAAGAAAGAACTACATAGTTGTTATAAAGAAACATGTGTTTATTTACTCGCTCGTAAAGCCCATATCTTTTCTTCTAAAAAATAAGGGGAGAAGGATAATAGTCGTTATTTATTTCTTTCTCATGTTTCATGTCAACAATCATGAAACAGACTATACTAAATGATTAACGGAGATACTGGAAGAATAAAAAAGAAAGAGAAAAAATAGAATGAATTATCACAAATTGCTCAGCTTTTCAACGTAAAAGAAATTTAGATAATTCACTTTATTTTATGTGTATTAACAGTTATTTAATAATTGGACGAAATCAGGTTTTTCACTAGTCGGTAAAATTTTGTAAGTTAGTTCATTGGTTTTTTCATCGTGGATAATATAAAGTTTTGTGTTTTCTGTTAGTTCTTTAAAATCACCAATCAACAAAATGGTGTATCTTTCATCGATCAATTCGATGTCTTTGATCGCTTTTGAGAAAACTTTGCGGACATGGTTCATTTTCTTAAGTCGATTTTCTGCTTTTTCAGCAGCTTTGGTTAAAGTATAACCTTCATCTAAATATTTTTTGATGATCTCAACTTTGATGACGGTAGGCAAACGATATTTTCTAGGACAATTCGTATCATCTGCAACGGAATGAATAAAATTTTTTTGTTCCCAATAACGCAATTGACGAGGAGAAACTCCCACGATTTCACTAAGCTCACTAATTCCCACTACTAATTGATCATTTTCTAATAACTGCTTAAGGGATGCTCCTACCATTTTCAATCTTCCTTTCAAGTTTTCTACTTCCCCTAATTATACTTTCGATAACTTGCATGTCAAGTGGGTTGACAAAACAAGTGATTAGGACTAAAGTATTCTAGTAATTTCAGAAAAAGTTCAGAAAGAAGGAGAAATATGAGCAAAAATCAACCGGTAGATATTCATGGAAAACCATATAATCGTTCATTGCTAGTGGTCGTTTTATTAATGGGAACTTTTTGTACGGTTTTGAATCAAACCTTATTAACAACGGCTTTTCCTACATTGATGAAAGATTTCAATATTTCAGCATCAAGTGTTCAATGGCTAACGACTGGATTTTTATTGGTTAACGGGATCATGATTCCGATTACCGCTTGGCTAATCAACAAATTTAGCTCAAGAAATTTATATTTATCAGCCATGTCAATTTTTTTAATTGGGACAATTACTTGCTTTATCGCCCCTAACTTTAGTACGCTGTTGATTGGACGTTTGATTCAAGCCTGTGGCGTGGGGGTATCTATGCCTTTATTACAAAATATTATGTTGTCAATCTTTCCGCCAGAAAAAAGAGGATCGGCCATGGGAATGTCGGGAATTGTTATTGGTTTAGCTCCTGCGTTAGGACCAACTTTATCAGGATACATCATTGACAATTATCATTGGCGTGATCTGTTTGGCATGGTACTGCCAATCGTTGTTTTAGTATTGGTGTTAGCCTTTTTCTTAATGAGAAGTGTAATTCCACTATCAAATCCAAGCATCGATCTTTTCTCTGCACTTTTATCAACGATCGGTTTTGGTAGCTTGCTGTACGGCTTTTCAAGTGTAGGAGATGCAGGTTGGGGCAGCGTAAAAGTCATCGGTTTTTTGATCGTAGGTGCCGTCTTTATTGCCTTGTTTGCATGGCGTCAGCTTCATTTAGAACATCCATTCTTAGAACTTCGTGTATTTAAATCTTCTACTTTTACCATTGCTGCTGTTTTAGCTGGGGTAACTAACATGGCCATGGTAGGTGCAGAAATGGTTGTACCTCTTTATATTCAAAATATTCGTGGTGAATCAGCCTTTCATTCTGGTTTGATGCTGCTGCCCGGAGCATTAATCATGGGGGCAATGATGCCAATCACAGGCGCCATTTTTGATAAACATGGAGCAAAACGTTTAGCAATTATAGGAATGTTTATTTTAACCGCTGCGACGGCACCATTTGCTTTCTTAACAAAGACAACTCCTGTTTTGTATATTGTCATTTTTTACGCAATACGAATGTTTGGTATTTCTATGGTAATGATGCCAGTTACTACTTCTGGCATGAACGCTTTGCCAAATAAATTAATTAGTCACGGAACTGCTGTAAACAATACCTTCCGCCAAATTGCTAGTTCAATCGGCACGGCTATTTTGATTAGCGTCTTAACTAACGTGACAAAAGACAATCTTCCGGGAAAATCAGTATTAAATCATACACCATTAGCTTATAAAGAGCAGGCAATCAATGCTACGTTATCCGGTTACCACGCTGCCTTTTTTGTAGCAATTGTCTTTGGAATGATCGGCTTTGTCATTGCCTTTTTACTGAAGAAAAAAGAGCCCATGGTGGCGAAAGTGGGGAATAAAGCATGATTATCGTTGTCTTGATTATTAGTTTACTGGCTTTTGCAATCATTAATATTTTTGCAAAAAAAGCGTGGCAAACATTTTTATCATTGATTTTCGGTTTAGTCTTTGTTGCATCATTGGTCTTAATCGTTGCTAACTTATCTAACCACTTTGGCATGGAAAAAGAAATAGAAGTCAAAACAACAGATATTGTATCTAGTACAGATTCAAAGAATTTTAACATGCTTTTACATCAAGCTTTAGGTGATGGTTCAGAAAAAGTCTATCTTTATCGAACCAATGAAGATCAAAAACAGCCAAAAGCAACCGGCACCGATCACGTAACCAATCAAGTAGAACAAACAACTGACAAAGCTCAAAAAGTAACTAAAACTACTTATTGGGTCTACAAAAATGATCAATACAAATTTTGGTTTAATTTAGCAAAAAATAACCATGAATATGACAAACAAACCAATCTATTTAAAATTCCTACAGACTGGATTGAATTTAGTACAGATCAAGCCAAAACATTTGCTCAACGGGTAAAGCAGCAGCAAACGACAATAGAAAGTGAAGCAAAAATTTATATACAAGAAGGTCTTGCAAAAGCAATGATTAAAAATCCAGCTATGACAAAACAAGAACAAGCAACACTCACTAAAGAATTAGCAGCAAAGTTTCAGAAACAAGCACTCGCTAAGTTAGTGCAAGAAGTTCAAGCGAAAAAATAGTTGAATGTAGTGAAGAAAGCAAAAGGGTCAAATCGTTTTATGGAAAAAATAAAAACTTTTTGAACTTATTTGGCGGCTTATTTCAAAGAGCGTTCTTATACATCATTTAATCAACTAGAAAGTGCGTTGTTTCACCCAAAGAAATAGTCAACCTCCCAAAATTAACTTGTCTAATTTTGGGAGGTTTTTCTCTTAAAAAGAGTAAAAATTTAATGATGAAGATGTTCCTGTTTCATTTGTTAAAAATGCAACATTCTATCGAAATAACTTGACTTATTTGTATGATAAAGGGAGTCACTAAAGAAAAAAAGTATATAAGCATAAAATAATAAAAAAAGAAGGGAGAGTAAAAGAGGGTAAAATAAAGATAGAAACTAAAAAATATTTGGGAGAAAAAACGATCGGAACAAGAAAGGTTCAGTCTCAAACAATAAATTGAAATAGCGAGAAATGATGTGTTGTATTTTTATGACTACCAATTTTTTTAAGCAGCAGCTTTTGATTTTACAAAGCAGTCACTGATTAATTTTTTTCTGTTCCGATCTCAAGTGAAAGGGATCAAGCAATTTATTCTGCTCGTAAGGCGATAGCAGCATCTTTTTTAGCAGCCATTTTAGCGGGAATATGTCCGCCTAGCATCGTTAAAATGGTAGAAATGATCACCAAAGTAATAGCATGGACTGGATTTAATTGTGCTACGTTTTTTAAATCGGTCATTTGGTATAAAAGATAATTAATAGGAAAAGTGGTTAGCCAAGCAATGAAGACGCCGAGTAATCCAGAAGCGATTCCTAAAATGCATGTTTCGGCATCAAATACACGTGTGATATCTTTTTTGCGAGCACCTAATGCTTTTAACACTCCAATTTCTTTAGTTCGTTCAATCACAGAAGTATACGTGATGATGCTAATCATGATCATACTTGTTACTAACGAGATGCCAGCAAAAGCAACCAAGACGTAAGTGATCGCCCGCATCAACCCACCCGTTAACTCTGTCATTGTACCGGCTAAATCAGAATAGATAATTTTATCTTTTTCATTTTTTCCGTTATTGTAATCATCCAAATAATTAAGAATTTGTTCTTTGTCTTCGAAGTTATTTGGATAAACCATGATGCTTGTTGGCGTGCTATCTCCACCTAAATGACTAATTAGCGATTGCTTAGTCATTTCATCTACTTTTTCGGTAGTTAATACATTTATGTCACTTTCTTTTTGGGCTTTTACAATGTCAGATTCTTTATTTTTATTTACAATTTGTGTTGTTAATTGGTCACTGTAAGCAATTCCCGGTGAAAGTAAATTCATGGTTGAAGAAGATTTTACACGTAAAATACCTACTATTTTTACTACGTCTTTTGATTTAGCATACATTTCAGCATAATTAGTATTTGGAACAAAGTTGCCAGTTGACAATTTTGTATAATAATTATTGTTGTTAATGATTTTGAATTTCGTACCGACGATTTCATTAAAGTTTAGTTTTTGACCATCTTTTACATTAAAGCCAAGATTTTTTAAAGCATTAATGTTAGTATTATTATTCCCATCTACGATTAAGACTACTTCATTAGCAGAAGAAGGATAGCTTCCGGCAAGTAACGAATAGTTGGCTTTTAAAAAGTTTTCCTTTTGATTGTCTAATTGTGTGGGAAAGGTAGAAACACCAACACCTGTCATGGCAGACATTGTGCTTGATAAAGATAACGCTTTTGAATCAGGATTTTGGTTGGAGAAGCTAACAGGCTGCACCTTGCCATCTACTTGTCGAAGCATATTGATGCTGGTGGCGCGAGTAAATCCAATATTATTACTCAAATCAGGGTCAATATTTTTAACATAATTGATGTAATTTTGGTCGATTCTATTGGTATGCTGTGCTTTGTCTTCCTCGCTGATTTTAACAGTTATCGTTTTTGTTTGTGGATAATCGGCTTTGCTGGCTCCCAATGCAGTGGAATCAGTGGAGCGATTTGTTGTTACTTTAGCAATTGTGATAGGAAATTTTGCCATCGTTTCAGATTGGGTTTTATCAATTTGTTTTTGAAATCCAGTAGATAAAGAAAGAACGATCGCGATACTGATAATTCCAATACTTGAAGCGAAAGAAGTTAAAAACGTTCGTCCTTTTTTTGTGCGAATGTTATTAAAAGAAATTTTTAAAGCCGTCCAAAAACTCATCTTTGTACGACGCAAATGGAAGTGATCGGTTTTTGGATGTTCGATATGAGGATTAGAGTCAGTTAAGATTTTTCCATCTGAAAATTCAATGATACGACCTGCGTAGTGGTGAGCAAGCTCAGGATTATGCGTCACCATGATGACCAATTTTTCTTTCGACAGTTCTTGAATCAATTCCATAATTTGAAGGCTTGTTTCAGTATCTAGTGCTCCGGTAGGTTCATCACATAACAAAATATCTGGATCATTGGCAAGAGCTCGAGCAATTGCTACACGCTGCATTTGTCCCCCAGATAATTGATTGGTTTTTTTATGTTGATGCTCGGATAGACCTACTCGAAGTAAAGCTTCTTTTGCTTTTTTATGTTTTTCTTCTTTTGAAACACCGCTAAGGGTCATCCCTAATTCAACGTTTTCGATGATTCCTAGATGTCCAATTAAATTGTAACTTTGGAAAATAAAACCGATTGAATTGTTGCGGTAGGCATCCCAATCACTTTCTTTAAAATCTTTTGTTGATTTTCCATTAATCACCATATCACCAGAGTCGTAGTTGTCTAATCCGCCAATTACGTTTAACATCGTTGTTTTCCCTGATCCACTTGGACCTAGTATTGCCACGAATTCTTTTTTTCTAAAGGCGACAGATACACCATCTAAGGCTTTAGTTGTTGTTTCACCGATTTTATAATATTTTTTTATTTCCTTTAATTGAAGCATATTTTTCCTTCTTTCCTTTTCATTTATTTGATCTACTATAAGTATATCAGAACCACAAATAGTGTATAGTTAATGAATGTTAACTGAATATAAATAATCAAAAACAAATAGGAAATTTTTGTAAAAGAAATCATATATTAGTCGTAGAGGATGAAAATTTATCATTGCTTTATTGTTCAGCGTTAGAACATGTTTTTTAGTGTTTCTATCAGTAATTGAGGAACCTATGACAATGAGATGATGTTTGAGAAAGATTATTATAACAAATATTGTGAATGTTGAAATAAACGGTTATGGGAAAGTAATTTTTATTATACAAATTTTTGACGTATTTCAATTTTTACAAATCAATAATTAATAGAGGATATTGATATTTGAAGATTAAATCCAAGTATAGAAAAAGTGACAAGAAAAAAACATGATCTAAATCTAATATTGATTTTCAAGCATGCTGGAAGTTGGAGTAGGAAGAAACTCGTTTTTAAAACAGTAATTAAATAAAAATATAACTTAAACATTAATAAATAAATTTACTGTGTAGTTATATTCAAGAAATGAAATATCGTGAATATACATTAGCTAAAAAAGAAAGAACAAATTTTTTTCTAAGGGGTACTTGTACCAATTCTTCGCTGTTTTCCCATCGCGTAACTTTTGGGATTATAGTAAAATGAAAGAAGAAAGAACAAAAAATACATAGGTAGAATATAAGGTGGATAAAAAATGAAAATAGATGAATTAAAACAAAAAGAGTTACAGTTGGAAATAACGAAACTGCATGCTTACATAACGAGACTTAGTAGCAAATACTATGATGCCGAAAAAGAACGAGTAATGGTTGATTACCCTAACAACTCTGAAGGTAGGCAAATGGAACAAGTGTATAATGAAGTATTCAACGATTTACTAAAAGTAAAAAATGAGTTGGATTATTATGCACTGCCTATTTTAGATACAGGAATTTTAAAGTATAATGAGGAAAAAGAACAGTTTGTTTTTAAGTCCGTCCGCGAGGATTTGCTTCTTTCTGCTGGAATGGACTTAGAAATTTTGATGGAAGATTATTTTACAGAAGAAAAACATTGGATACGCACAAGTTTAGAATACTTGCCGCAAGCTTCTGGTGGTCCGCAAGCATGTGGTTGGTACGTCACAGAAGACAAAGCGTTAGATTTAGAAGGAGTGATGGCAAGAATTAGAAAAAAACAATGAGATCAATCTATTTGAGAAAGGAAACGATCAATGAAAGAAAAGAAAGCAGTTTATGTCAATGGCTACGTCGGATTAGTTGGTTTTATTTTATTAGCAGGTGCAGGTGGCTTTTTATTGTATTTAGGGATGACAGGAACAACAATCTTTTTGCCGATTTTAGGAATCATCTTTTGGTTAATCGCTCTTGCCTTTTTAAGTTCGGCTACGGTTGTTAGCCCAAATCAGGCAAAAGTTATCTTATTTTTTGGTCGATACGTAGGAACAATACGAGAAAATGGTTTTTTTTTAACCATTCCTTTTACTCAAAAAATAACTATTTCTTTAAAAGTGCACAATTTTAACAGCTCTGTTTTAAAAGTAAATGATTTAGAAGGAAATCCCATCGAAATTTCTGCAGTCGTTGTTTTTAAAGTGGTAGATACAGCAAAGGCATTGTTTGACGTAGCTTATTATCGTGATTTTGTTGAGATCCAAAGTGAAACAGCTGTCCGACATATCGCAAGTCAGTATCCTTATGATACGTTTAATGAAGAAGATTTAACTTTAAGAGGGAACACGACTGCGATTTCAGATGAGCTGGCAAAGGAATTACAAGAACGTTTATCCGTTGCAGGTGTAGAGATCATTGAAGCGCGCTTAAATCATTTAGCGTATGCTACTGAAATTGCTAGTGCTATGTTACAACGTCAACAAGCTCAAGCTATTTTGGCGGCTCGTCAAACGATCGTAGAAGGCGCTGTTACTATGACGCAAATGGCTTTGGAACAAATAGAACAGGGTCAAAAAATCAACTTTACTCAGGAACGGAAAGTACAATTAATTAATAACCTGCTTGTGTCGATTATCACCGACAAAGGAACACAACCGGTCATCAATACAGGAAATGTAAAAGAACAATAATCTGTTCTTTCATCAAAAAATAAAATAATTGTAACAAGAACGAGAGCTTAGCTAGAGATAAGCCGAAATTTCCGAAAGTTATTTCTAAATTTTTGTGAAATTTGGGCTTATTTTGCATATATCCCTATTTCTATCTGATTTTCTTGCTATTTATTCGCTTTTTTTAAGAAGTTTTTTGTGTTTTCTTGTGGCTATTTTTGAATATATGACACAATAAATGACAATATTGAAAGACCTTTGACAGTTAAATCAAAGGTCTTTTGCGCTGTGTTTATTTTATAATTGTTCTATCAAATGTGAAAGAAGGAGAAGAAATGAAAAAACTTCTGCTCGGAATAATCATTTCTATCATAACGTTGGGTCTAGGCGTTAGCTTCTGTATTTTTGGCGGCCTGCATTTTGTAAAGAAAATGATTATGGGAGGAGATAGTTATTATACTCAAGTTACGATCAACGGGGAAAAAAATGAAATAAAAGATGTGCATGATGAAATAGTTACACAATATAAATATACGCTTATAGGGTATGACATAAAAGGTAATGAAAAAGTATTGGTCTTTAAAGGGCAACAACCACGTCCTCTGAGAAAAGGAGCATATGTAAAAATTACTTGGAATGAAAAAAAAGGAGTCACTTCCTATGAAGAAGTGAGACAAAAGGACATCCCTAAATTAGCAAAAGAAAAATTAAGTAAAGGATAGATGGAAATGGCTAAAATTGTTGAAGTTCAAAATGCAACAAAAATATATGGTAAAAATAATGAAAAAAAAACGCAAGCACTAAACGGTATCAATTTTGCGGTAGAAAAAGGAGAATTCATTGGGATCATGGGTGCTTCTGGTTCTGGTAAGTCTACTTTATTAAACATTCTTTCGACGCTAGATAAACCAACGAAGGGACATATTCGCATCAATCAAAAAGATGTTACTAAGTTAAAAGGGAATCAATTAGCTGATTTTCGTGCTAAAGAAATCGGTTTCATTTTCCAAGATTTTAACTTATTGGAAAATTTAACGGCTCGAGAAAATATCGCTGTGCCGCTTTCTTTACAAGGCGTAAAACCAAAGGAAATTAGAAGGCGAGTAAACCAAATTGCGGAGCGTCTGTCTATTACTCACATACTGAGTAAATATCCATCAGAAATATCAGGGGGACAAAAACAACGGGTAGCCTCTGCGCGTGCGCTAGTAACTCGACCTACGATATTATTAGGAGATGAACCGACTGGTGCGTTAGACTCTAAAAGTGCGCGTGAGCTATTGGACATGATGGAAGAATTAAATACACAAGATCAAGTCTCTATTTTACTAGTAACTCATGATCCTTTTTCTGCAAGTTATTGCCAACGCATTTTATTTATAAAAGATGGCGTGATTCATAAAGAACTCAGACGCAGTAACCAAAGTCGTGAGATGTTTTATCGTCATATCTTAACTATCTTAGGAAACTTGGAACAGTAAGGAGGAAAAAATATGCTTTGGAAATTATCGCTTACTGGTATAAAAAGTCGTTTAAGAGATTACATTGTCTTATTTTCAGGGTTAGTTATGACTTCTGCCATTTTTTATATGTTTGAGTCAATCGCAAGCAATACAGAATTTTTAAAAAGTAACTCAACCATATCATTAACCGTACTTATTTTTCAATTTGGCTCCGTATTGTTGGGAATCATTACTTTTGTGTATATTATTTATGCAAATTCATTTTTAATGACGATGCGCCAAAAAGATTATGCGATGTTCATGATGTTGGGTGCTAAAAGTAAGAAGATTGCTCAAATGATTTTCTTTGAAACGTTTATCGTAGGAACCATTGCAACAGTTACTGGTTCGATAATTGGTATTGGATTGACAAATATTGTTCATCGCTTACTTGTCAATCAATTAAATATCAAACTGACGCATTTTGCTTCGTTTAATTTACAAGGACTGATTACTACTCTTTTATTTTTTGCTGTTTTATTTTTATTTGCTGCATTTGCTAATGCTTACGCAATTGTTAAAAAACCAATTTTAACGTTGCTACGAGCAAATCAAACGCCTGCACATATCAAGCAAACTAATTTTTTACTTAAAGTGGTTCTGGGGATTGCATGTTTAAGTATAGGGTATTATGTATTAGCTAACATTATGGTATACCAAATGATGGGAATTGGTATTGCGTTAGTAACGATTATTTTAGGAACGTATTTTATTTTTCATTCAGTACTCATTTTCTTATTAACCTTATTGAAGAAAACAGAGAACATTTCAATGAAAAAATTGAATAATTTTACACTTTCTCAATTGAGTTTTAGAATTCGTGAATATACGCAAATGCTTTCAATGGTCGCAATGCTTTTTGCATTAGCTTTAGGTGCATTAACTGTAGGTTTAGGATTTAAAAATCAAATTTTAGCTTCCACTGAAGGAACGACACCTTATGATATCGTCTTAAATAATGCCCAAAAAGTCAATCAACAACAAATTTTAAAGCTTAAGCCAACGTTTAATGTCACCTATGCCCAAAAAGAAGATGAGCAATCGATCTATTATAATGCAAGCGAATTTAACAAAAATCCTTTAGAATTTATGTCAAATAATGGAAACATGTTTGAAGGAACAAAAGTACGTAAGGTAACAGGTGAAGAATTAGCAACGCAAGAAGAATTGCAGTTTCAGTTAAGTTTGTACGAATTACCTTCACAACAAGGAAAAACGATTCAAGTAGTAACAGCAGATGAATTTAAACAATTAAATTTACCACAGGCTTCTTTACAGGTACTGAAAGTAAAAGATTTTATGGCCGATTTAGAAGCAATTGGTAAACTGGTGAAAGAAAATGTTAAGAATAATCCTGAATTTCAAACTATAGAAATGAACACTAGTCAAAAATACGTAACTTATCAAATGATGAACGGCATTTTTTCAGGATTTGAATTTATGGGCTTCTTTTTAGGAATTGCCTTTTTAGCTATGTTAGCAAGCTGCTTGATGTTTAAGATTCTTTCTGGAAGTAAGAGTGATATCGGGAGATATATTATGTTAGAAAAAATCGGTGCAAAACGTCAGTTATTGAGACAATCAATTAGACGAGAAATTGGCGTGCTTTTCTTAGCACCGGGAATTTTAGGTGCCGTCCATGTATGGTTTGGGTTAAAAATGTTTACACCATTATTAGCTGACCCTTATCATAATGTTTGGGTCTCATTTATGATTTTCTTTGTGATGTATTTTGTTTATTATGTCTTAACCGTTTTGTTATATACCGGGATTGTTTTAAATAGAAAAAAATAAAAATAACTACTGGAACACTTATCTCTAGTGGTAGTGTTGAATTAAATAAAAAGACACATCTTTTTTGATTTGCGTGCTTCACTCCAATCAAAAAGGATGTGTTTTTTTAATTGTTTTAAATGAAAAGTAAAGAGTAAAATCAGGAGACATAATTTGTCATTACTTGCTCTTTTTAAGTAAGTGTATTAAGGTTGATTTGGTACTTTTTTATTGAAAAGAACCGACTCTTTAAAAATAAATAGCGCTTTGTTTTTAAAGAGTCGGTTTAAAAAATCATTTTTTGTTTGCAGTTGAATTTTTCGATCGTATGATCTAGTTCATTTTGTATTTTAACCAGAAAGTATCGTAAACAGCTAATACTTTTAACAATGGAACAGTCTCTGTTTTTACTTGAATGACTGATGTTTTAGGAATCTTTTTAGCGGATAGATGCTGGTAAAGTTCCCAAAAATTCGGTATTTTCATTGTCAAAAGAAATTCCGGTTTTTTAACTGCTTTTTTTAAAGAAGTAGTATCTAAATCAACAAGAGACATTTCATTTTTATTCCAAGTAACAGGGACAACGAGTGATTTTGAGCTAGTTTTAATCTTTAATTTTTCTTTGATTGCTTTGGTTTCTTTTTTAGGTTCATCGTATTTTGTCAGGTTATAGGTCTCAATGATCGAGTTTAACTTTTGAGAATATTGTTTGTCTGTTGCGTAACGTCCTTCAAGATATTTAGTTGCTTCTTTATAACTTTTAGCTTCTGTTTTCCAAATTGGTTTATAAAAATCTTTATTATGAGTTAAACCATTTTTGATTAATCTTGCGTAATCTTCTAAGCTTTCTTTATAAGAAGGATATTTACGGAAAGTTGCTCGTATTTGAAAGGTTTCTCCCCGATTATCTTGTTCTAAAGTATTGAAAGAAACACTTTTGCCTTTATAATCACCTTTAATACCAAAAAGATTATAATTAGGTTCACTTGCTAATAAACTATTTCCTGAACCACTTTCTAGGATCGCTTGAGCCATCATGACGGAAGCATAGATTCCTTCTTTTTGTCCGATAGCTTGGGCACTATCAGCAATTTTTTTCAAAAATTGATCGGTTGTTTGGTTCTTTGAAAAATGAAATGTGTTGTTTAAGTCATCTAAAAGCGATGAATTCATTAATGAACCAGTAGCAGTCGGTAGTCCAGCAATATTTACACGAACGGCAAAATCTGGTGTGTAATCTTTAATAGAAGTAATGCGTACTTTATCTCCCGGTTGTGGTGCATGGATGTATTGACCATTGCCAATATAAATCCCTACATGGTGAGTGACACCTGAAGAAGGTCCCCAAAAGACTAAGTCTCCCGGTTGTGCTTGGCTAATAGGGATTTGTGTACCCGCATATTGTTGTTCGCCGGTCCAGCCGCCGATATAATGACCGGTTGCTTTCATGTAAACATAATAAGTTAAGCCAGAACAATCAAAAGTAGTTGGACCTTTTGCTCCCCAAACATAAGTTTTTCCTAAATGTTTGTAAGCTTCTTTTACAATAGCCTTTTGAACTGTTGTTGCATTGGTTGGCAAGGTTGTTTCAATTGGTGTTTTTGTAACAAAATTAGTTGAATGATCATCAAGACTATCTGAATCTTTTGCTTTGTCGTTTTCTTTTTTATTGCCAGTATTAGCAGAAACGACTGAGTCATTACTGGTAGAAGTTGATGGTTTCGATTGATTACTTGAAGTATCTGTTGTTTCATTTTTTCCTGTATCAGATGTTGATGGTTTATCAGGTTTTACTGGTTTTGATGAATCGTTAGAATTCCCATTCGAATTAGTTGTTCCCTCATTAGAAGAACTATCTGATGGAAAATTTGGTGAGTCAAACTTAGCAGATAAAGTTATATCTGATATTCCTACAACAAAGAATTTTTCACTATAATTCACTTCTTGTGCACCATTAACTTCAAAAGAAATTAATTTTTCTTTCACAAGCGGAAGAATCTGATAAGCAATTTTAGTCCCTTCTTTTAATCCTTCAATTTTTCCATCAGCCGGAATCATGACTTGTTTTACTTCTGAAGAGTCAGAAGTAATGATCGTCAGTTTAATTTTTCCTCGTAAGGATGACCCAATTGTCAAAGTATGAACGGCTGTTTCGTCAGTTGAAGGAGCTGTGGATTCTTCTGTTTCATTGGTCGTGGAATCCGTACTAGTAGAAGATTCAGTTGTAGAATCTGTCGTTGAAGTAGTAGAAGAAACCTGTGTATCTGTACTTGAAACGGTTGTTTCAGTTGAATTATTTTCTGATATCAATGAACTATTGGTAGTCGTCGTTTGAGTTTCTGTTGCAAAAGCAGCTTGCGTTGATAAAATCGTTGGAGCAATCAGCCAAGAGGCAGCAAGTAGGCGTATTGCTTTATTTTTGTCCATATAAGTACTCCTTTTCTTTTTTACTTATGAAACTTAAAACGTAGCTTTGTATTTTTGTTTAATAAATGCTTATCTATACAAAGCTTTAATTTGTTGTTTAAAAGTTGCGATTATCTTTATATTCAATCGCTTTTCTTTAATAGTTTTAATTGAAGTATGCCATTTATTTGTTTTTGAAAAAAACAATTGGGGGAAACGATCATACCTACTTAAATTGTACCAAAAGATAGGAGATTCTACAAAGCATTTATAAAAATAACGACCGTAAAACATAAAAAAAACTAAAACATAAGGTTATTTTCAAGATGTTTTAGTTTTTTCTTCATAGTTTAGTCATATTTTCTTTTTACGTAGTCTGTCGAGGCCCTTTTTTCTAATTTCACTGGCAATAATTTTTCTGTACACTCTCTGTTAGGAAATTGGATACGTTCTAGAAGTAATTGAGCGGCAGATTGACCTAATTCAAAAATTGGCTGGGCGATCGTTGTCAATTTTGGTTTGACGTATTCGCACATGTCTACATTGTCGTATCCAATAATACTATAATCTTCTGGAATTTTTTTCCCATGTTCTTCCAAGCCGCGATAAAGACCAAAAGCTAGTTCATCATTCAAAGCAAAAATTGCTGTGACAGGGGATCGAAGAATTTGAGAAGTCACTTGGTATCCCCCTTCTTTAGAAAAATGAGTAGGAAATACATGTAAATTTTTGTAAAGGAGGTGATGTGAATCCAATGCCTGTTTAAATCCCTCAATTCTTCGATAAACGTTTTCTGGTGGAGCTTGTGGATAAACCAATGCTATTGATTGATGACCTAAAGTAAGTAAGTGAATACCAGCAAGATAGCCACCGTGAAAGTCATCAGTTCGTACGGAGTCGCTTAATCCTTCTGATTTTTTCTGATCTAAGACAATAAAAGGATGGTTTTGTTGTCTTAAACTTTCGTTAATTGTTGAAGTAGAAACAGCCGAAGTAGCAATAATAAAACCATCGACTCCTCGGCGTGTCAGCTCCAATAAATACTTAATTTCTTTTTGATGATCGGAATCAGCATTACATAAAATAGTCACAAAATGTTGTTGGTACAAAACGTCTTCAATGCCTCGCATTAAAGTATTAAAAAAAGGATTTGTAATATCGGGTACAAGTACTCCGATCGTTTTTGTTTCTTTCGTGATTAATTGACGAGCAAAATAATCTGGTTGATAGCCAAGAATTTCTTTGGATGCAATGACTTTTTTTACGGTTTGTGGATTAAATTTTTCTTCATTGCCATTTAAAATTCGTGAAACGGTAGCAATTGAGACACCAGAATGCTTTGCTACATCTTTAATAGTTATTTTCTTTTTTTTCATTCTGATACTCCTATCTAACTAGTCTCCTTATTTTTCCATAAAAAAAAAGGAAAGTAAATGAAAAAATAGCTACGTACCAATTGCTGTTTATTATAGAAGAATTTCTTGCATTAAACATGCATATGGGAAGGGAGCGCTCTTTACTAAAAAGAGAAGTTTTCATTACTTGTTTTTTATGTAAATAACACATCATTTCTACATTTGTCAATGCATGGTAGCCCATAACTTTAGTCTGATCTCTTTCAGTGGTAAAATAAAAGAAAGGAATTATCGTTGGAGTTAAAGATAGGAGAGAAATCATGGAATATGTAGAAGTTATCAATGAATGTAAGCGATATAAAATGGGAGAAACCATAATTACTGCGAACAACAAGGTAAATTTTTCGATAAAAAAAGGGGAGCTGGTTATTATTTTAGGACCAAGCGGCGCAGGTAAATCAACGGTTCTAAACCTATTAGGCGGGATGGATAAACCAGATGAAGGACAAATTATTATTGACAAAACAGACATCACTCAATTTAATGATCGACAGCTAACTGCTTATCGTCGAATGGATGTCGGTTTTGTATTCCAATTTTACAATTTAGTTCCCAATTTAACGGCAAAAGAAAATGTTGAACTAGCAACAGAAGTTTCACCCCAAGCATTGGATCCTGTAGAAGTATTAACACAAGTTGGACTCGCTCATCGTTTAGATAATTTTCCTTCCCAATTATCTGGGGGGGAGCAACAACGTGTATCCATTGCACGAGCTTTGGCAAAAAATCCCAAATTACTTTTATGTGACGAACCCACAGGCGCATTAGATTTTGAAACCGGGAAACAAATTTTAAAGTTGTTGCAAAATGCCAGTAGAAAACATGGAAATACTGTATTGATCATTACGCACAATTCTGCGTTGGCTCCGATGGCTGATCGAGTAATCAAAATGAACGATGCAAAGGTTCGGTCAATTGAAGTCAACGAGCATCCTTCAACAATTGATGAGATTGTATGGTAAGGAGGAACCTATGAAAACAAAAACGTATCTCAAAGCAAGCTTCAGAGAAATCAAACAATCAAAAGGACGATTTGTAGCAATCGTTTTGATTATCATGCTAGGAACGTTCCTATTTGTCGGTGTTAAAACAGCCGGTCCAGTTATGCAAAAAACGATGGATCAATACGTTGAAAAAGAAAATCTTTCTGATTTGCAAATCATTTCAAGTGCTGGTCTAACAAATCAAGATTATGCAGAAGCTAAAAAAATTCCGAATGCACAAGTAGAAACGAGTAAGCAATTTTACTATTTAAATTCAACTAAAAATGAAGTGATACAAGTTTTTTCTTATGCTGCAGTCAATAAACAAAACCGGCTAGAAGTAGTTGAAGGTCATTTACCTAAAAAAAATCAAGAACTTGTATTAGATGAAAAAGCCCAAAAATCCGGCTATAAAATTGGTGACATTTATACAATTGATTCTGATCAAGTAAAAAACAAATCATACAAAATCGTAGGTTTTGTTCGTTCTCCGTTATTTGTCAACAATTTAGAACGAGGTTATGCCAATATAGGAAATGGATCCATTGATTATTTTGTTTATTTACCTGAAGAAGAATTTAACACGACCATTTATTCAGTCATTTATTTAACGTTTAAAAATGTCATTTTTCTTAACACCTACAGTAAAGAATACCAAGACAAAATGGAACAAAACAGAGTAACTACTGAAACAGTCTTTCGAAATAGAGCGAAAGCTCGTTTAAACGAATTAAAGAAACAAGCAATGAAATCCTTGCAGCCAGTCAAACAACAAGTTCTGATTAGTCAAAAACAAATAAATGATGCCCGTAACCAACTTAAATTAGCAAAATCACAATTAGTGCAGCAACGTGCAATGATGGAACAATTGCCCGAATTTCAGCGAGAAACAGCAATAAACGAGCTATCTTCTCAACAAACACAGCTAACAGCGCAAGAAGAAAAAGTGATGAAACAACGAGAAAAATTAATAGAAACTCAAAAACAAATCAAAGCAAATGAAGAAAAAATCAAGCGTTTGGAAAAGCCCATCTATCGCTTTCAAGAACGTTCAGATAATGTTGGCTTTCAAGAATTTGGTGATTTAGCCGAACGAATTGCAGCTATTGCGAATGTATTTCCAGTCTTTTTTTTCTTTATCGCTGCTTTGATCACGTTTACGACAATGACAAGAATGATCGAAGAAAATCGTAGAGAAATTGGTACTTTGAAAGCACTCGGCTATACTAAATTTGAAATTGCTAAAAAATACGCGATTTATGCAAGTCTTGCTTCAGGACTGGGAATTATTTTAGGATCCGTGTTAGGTACGAATTTATTACCAAGAATTATTTTTGAATTGTCCAATGAACGGTATGACATTGGCTCAGCAGTAATTTTTTATGATTGGCATCCGGTACTCCAAGCGGCTATTGCTTTTTTTATTGCTGCATTTGGTGCAGCAATGCTCGTTTTATTTAAGGATTTAAGGGAAAGACCTGCGACGCTTCTTCAACCGAAAGCACCAAAACCGGGGAAAAGAATTCTGTTGGAGTATCTTACACCGCTTTGGTCTCGGTTAAGTTTTAATCAAAAAATTAGTTATCGCAATTTGTTTCGCTATAAATCAAGAATGTTTATGGCTATCATCGGCATTGCTGGATGTACGGGATTGATGGTAGCAGGGGTAGGACTAAAAAATTCTTTAAGTGCGGTTTCTGAAAAACAGTTTGGACCGATTACAAACTATCAAGTGATTGTGACACTCGACAAAGAAATAGATCAAAATGAGACAAAAACGAAACGAGTATTAACAGAAGATCCACAAGTGACAGGATTGTTGGCAGTCGATATGCAAACGATTGAACTCCGGAAAGAAGGTCAAGCAGCACAAAGTTTAACGATGATCGTACCAAAAGACGTTACACAACTTTCACCGTTTATTTACTTAACTTCGCAAAATGGTCAATCCGCCCATTTGTCAGATTCGGGAATTGCTATTACTCAAAAAGCCGCAGAATTGTTTGATTTATCTCAAGGAGAGACGATTTCATTGTACACAGGTAAACAAAAAGAATGGCACGTGACAGTAAAAAACATTCTGCAAAACTATTTAGGTAATTTTATTTACTTAACCCCAACTTACTACAAAAAAATATCAGGTGAAAAAGTAATAACCAATGCTTATTTAGTTCAAACCAAGTCGATGACTAAAAAACAAGAAAACAGTTTAGCGGAAAAGTTGCTAAAAAAAGGTGCGGTGTTGAATACGTCCTTTGTTTCTAAGCAAATTGAAGCACAAGAAGAATCACTTGCCAATTTAGATTCAGTTGTTATGATTTTTGTCGTCTTATCCGGTTTATTAGCTTTCATTGTGTTGTATAACTTAACTAACATCAATATTTCTGAACGGATTCGTGAATTATCAACGATTAAGGTCTTGGGCTTTTTTGATAAAGAAGTCACAATGTATATTGTTAGAGAAAATATTATTTTTACCTTAATTGGGATTATAGGCGGATTTGGCATAGGGTACGTATTAACTGACTTTATTTTACAGCAAGCGTCAATGGAAACGGTCATATTCCCACTGATAATTACTTGGAAAGCTTACATTCTTTCTGCTGTATTAACGATTGTTTTTACCGTCATCGTAATGATAGTTACTCACTCTAAGCTAAAGCATATTCATATGATTGATGCCTTGAAATCAAACGAGTAAATAAACAAGAAATTTTTTTAAGGTATGCGTTTAAAATGTATTTTAGAAAAGCAGTCGAAACGCATAAAAATGATTTACCAGTTTTTGTTCGTTTCGACTTTTTCATTATTTTCTAGGTTGTCAAAAAGGAGGGAAGGTGAAAAAATAAGTTTCTTCCTATTATTTGTACCAAGTATTACACTGTCTTTGCTTTATTTCATAGGTACTTATGATTTTTTATGGAATCGATTTAAAAAGTGAATATAGGAAAGGTAATTACGATTATCACTTCAGTCAAACAGTTTGCTTAATGTGTGTTCATCAATAATTTACAATCGCTTCCTTTTCCATTATAATAAGCTTTGCAAACTTGTATATATAAGTTTGAGGAAGAACGGATTGGAGGCGAAGAAGTTTGTCATTTAACGATAAAGTAATTTATCAAATTTATCCTAAATCTTATTATGACAGTAACGGTGATGGCATTGGTGATTTAAAGGGAATTCAAGAAAAATTACCTTATTTATACGAATTAGGAATAGATATGATTTGGTTAAATCCTATTTATCCAAGTCCACAAAAGGATAATGGATATGATATTTCAAATTATACAGCGATTGATCCAATTTTTGGAACAATGAAAGATTTTGAGGAATTAGTGGCGCAAGCAAAAAGTTATGGAATAGAAATCATGCTTGATATGGTATTAAATCATGTTTCTATTGAACATGAATGGTTTCAAAAAGCTTTAGCGGGTGATTGTTTTTATCAAAATTTCTTTATTTTAAGAGATCGACCAACAGATTGGCTTTCTAAATTTGGCGGCAGTGCTTGGGCTCCTTTTGGCCGTACTGGAAAATATTATTTACATTTGTATGATCAGACACAAGCTGATTTGAATTGGCGAAATGAAGCTGTTCAAGAAGAGCTATTTAAAGTTGTTCGTTTTTGGATGGATAAAGGTGTAAAAGGGTTTCGTTTTGATGTGATAAACGTTATTGGAAAAGACGAAGAACTAAAAAATAATCCCAACAATCAGGGAAAAGAAGAATATACAGATAAACCGATTACTCATATGTATCTTCAACGATTAAATAAAGAAACATTTGGAAAAGATCCTGAGATTATCACAGTGGGAGAAATGAGTTCCACAACGATTGAAAACTGTATTTTGTATACAGAACCTAGTCGCAATGAGTTGTCAATGGTCTTTAACTTTCATCATTTAAAAATTGATTATGAAAATGGAAATAAATGGAGTACCTTTCCTTTTGATTTTGAAGCCTTCAAAAGCTTGTTCCATACATGGGGGGAAGAAATGAGCAAAGGAAATGGTTGGAATGCTTTATTCTTAAATAATCATGATCAACCGCGAGCACTTAATCGATTTGTTGATAACAGCAATTACCGTAAACAGGGAGCAAAAATGTTGGCGACAATGATCCACTTAAATCGTGGAACACCCTATATCTACATGGGTGAAGAAATTGGGATGATTGATCCTGATTTTAAACATATTAATGAATATGTGGATGTGGAGAGCTTGAATGCTTACCAAACGATGATTGATCAAGCTTTTTCTGAAGAAGAGGCGTTTTGCCGAATTAAAGCGAAATCAAGAGACAATTCGAGGACGCCTATGCAATGGAATGGAGACGAAAAAGCTGGCTTTACTACTGGAACTCCTTGGTTGTCACTGGCAGCAAAACATGAAGAAATTAATGTTGAAAAAGAATGTTCTTCTAAAAAATCTATTTTGGCCTATTATAAAAAGTTGATTCAGTTACGTAAACAATACCCAGTGATTGCTATAGGAGACTATCAGGCTTATGGGCGTAATCATCCACATGTGTACAGTTTTCTTAGACAACTGGGAGAACAAAAGCTATTGGTTTTGACAAATTTTTATGACGTAAAAACAACAATTGTGATCCCTAAAGAATTTATGAATGCTAAGCGGCTAATTGATAACTATTCAGAGACAGTAATCCAAGAAAAATTACAACTTAATCCTTACCAAGCAGTTGCTCTTTTTATTCAATAAAAAACAGTTAATCAAAAAGAAAAGATATGTCTTGAAAGAACAAGTGGAAGCATGCAGATACCGTTGTGACGGCTGCATGCTTCCACTTGTTTTAAGGACTGTCAACAAAAAGAGCGAACAATCTTTCTAAATTGCTCTTTTATTTAATTTTAGTGATGAGAATGGAATTACTGTTGAATGTATTTTTCACAACGTTAGTGCTTCAAATATCACCTTTCTACACAGCAGAGTACATTTACTGCAAAGAAATAAGCAAAATTTTACAAGCAGTAAGAATAATGCAATGAAATGGTAATCAAACCAAATGACCAGCTGCTTGATTGCTCTTTAGTGCATTTTTTAGATTCTTGTGCAGTGATGCAGAAATTTTTTTGAAATTCCATTGATCTGTTCAATGTTTGCTTGTTTTTGTTTCTCATCTCTATTTGAAAAACATTTTCTTTTAATAATGCTGCTTCTTCATCTCCTCGGATAACAAAAGGAATATGATAAACAATTTTATCAGAAATAGCGACCTTTGTTTCCACTGTTTTTATCTCTAGAATGTATACCAGTTATTAAAATTCTGTCGAATGAAGTTTTCTGGAAAACTGAAACTTCCTTCAGTTTTTTTGTTGCTTTTTACTTTAACAGTCACTTTTTTAAGCATTTGGATCATTTCAGTTAATTTATATTTTGTTGTTCTTTCCGTAGACTGATCGGAATGATCAATAATGTCGTTTTTATTTGTGCCTGCTTTATTTACTTGAATTTCATATGCTTTGGCTTGTGTGCGGTCATTAGTTATCAAGACACTAAACTTTTCTAGCTTAATAGGCATTTAATGTGTATCAAAAACTATTGATTCTCTTTGTTTGATACTTAGAAAAAATGGGGAAACGCAATACACTTCTTGTGAGTTGTTTGTTTGATCCGACCACACATCCCAGCTGATTAATCCTATTTCTAAAATGTAAATAGTAAAAGAATAATTTTCTTCATTTTGTTCTTTTTTCAACTGAAAATAAGGCATTTCACGTTGAGTTCATCCATAGATTATTTTACAAGCTAGTTTGGACCTTTAGTCAATTAACTGATCGTTGAGTTACAAGTTTGAAGCGTTTCAAGCCTTCAACATTGTAACTCAACTGAAACTTTATCCGTGTTTGCACCAATAATATTTGTGTCTTTTGTTACAACCAGTGTAGTGGCTGTCGATATTTCAGTATCACTATAGTGAACATTTTGGATCAGACTGTCACTCATAAGGGGAAATTACGAAGATAAACTTAAAATAAAAGATTTCTTATTCTAAAGAATTAGCCTTTTTATCATAACTGATTGTTTTAACATCAAAATTGTAAAAAAATAGTCAAAAATTTCACTTAAAACACTTTTTCCGCCTATCTTATCTATGAAGTGGATAATAAATGAACAAATTTGACATAAAACGCCCTTTTTATGAGCATTATGTGTCCTTTTATCCAAATTATGTTAAATAATTATTGTTCTTAAAAATTCTGGAGGGATGAAAATGGAAAATAAACAAATTTTTGCAATAGGTGAGACCTATGCGTTTGTTTCTGATTTATTTGATGCACCTGTAAAAGGAAAAATTGAAAAAATCTATGAAAATAGTGTGATGATTCGAGTGACAAAATGCGCAGTAGAAGAAAAGAATACTGCACATAGTTTGCATTGGCAGCTCGTCGTTCGTAAATCAAATGCTGTAATGGAATGAAATTCAATAGCGAAAGAAAATGGGCTAGAACTTTAGAGGAATTTTTCTGTTATTTAGCCCATTTTTTGTGCAGAAAGTTGTAGAAAAAGTGTTTAGAGTAAAAGAAGCAGTCTTAAATAAATTACCTTACAGTCAGTTACTTCCATGTTTTATTTTTTAACATGTTGGATTGACGGTGATAAAATTGCCATATTTGGATGCTTTGGGCGATTGCTAGCATTAAAAATAGAAAAGCAACCAGCAAAATAGCAGCACGATCAAATAAATGATGGCAGACGACTAAACTAATGGCACCGCTAATGAAAGCAAGGACGACAGTAAAAAAATGAAAAAAATGATCAAAATCAGCTTTTTTTCTTGTTACACAATAGTCATATAAGCTAGTAGCAACTCCTTTTAAATTTCCGGTCGTAAATAAATTAGTATAGGCACGTCCATTAATTTTATCAAAAGAAACCCATTGAATAGCCGCAGTAAATGCGATCATAATGGTTACAATAGAAGGATGAATATTAATAGGTGAGAGACTGACTAAGAAAAAGATTAAGGCTTCATAATAAAGAATAAAAAGCCGCCAGAAATGTTTTTCTTTCTTTTTAAAATAATCGATCATAAACTTCGTCAGTAAAATACCTAAAAAGAAAAAGATCGTAGATAGTATTTTTTTTCCGGCACTTAACCACTCTCCATTAAAAGTTTGGATGATTGCTAATACGATATTACCAGTTTGAGCAGAAGCAAATGCATTGTATTGAATATACGTATAGCTATCCATAGCACCGCCAATAAAAGATAGTAGTAGTCCGACACTTCGTCCTTCATGAAATGAAATACTCATTTTTTTATTCACCTTCACCTTTAATAGTTTCTCTTTTTTATTCTAACATAACACTTGGTTGTTTTTCGGGAATTTTATATATAATTTTCAGAAAGAAAAGTAAAGATCAAAGCCATTTTAATTTTTAGAAAGGTCTGTTAGTATAAAAGAAAACTAGAAGATATTTATAGATAGAAAGATGGGAAAAACGATCAATCAAGGGAATGAAAAAGAAATTCTTTGCTTGCAAAGAGAAATCAATCATTGGAAAAAGAAATATAAAAAGCTTGAACAAATTTTTCGGATACAAGAAGAAATTATTGCAAGTTATGAAACAGCCTATGGAGAAGCTCCCGGGCTAATTGGTGAAGAAAACATAGAAAATAAAAAGCCTTCATTTTTTAATACGATAGAAAAACAGTCGTATCATCGATTTAATTATGAACAAAAAGCTGCGATTACTTATAATATGGCCAAGCATCTAAGAATTATTGCCGGTGCTGGGAGTGGAAAAACCCAAACGATTTGTGCAAAAGCTGTCTATTTAATGACTCAAAATCAAGTAGAAGAACAGCGTATATTGATGATTACTTTTACAAGAAATGCCGCAAATGAATTGAAAAAGCGAGTAGATAATTTTAGTCAACGAAAAACAAATGTTCATATAGGTACGTTTCATAGTATTTTTTTTCGTCTATACAATGAGATTTGCCGACAATTTCCAGAAGTTGCAACTGAAGGGGTACAAGGAGAAATTTCCAAAGAAACATCCTATAAGATTAATGGTTTGATGCAGCAACTTATTCGAAAATACAATCTGTATCTGTTTAATCAAACCGGTGAAAAAAATATAGCAGCACGACTTGACTATTGGCAAAATATGAACTTATCTATGGAAGAAATCATCCGATTAATTGAAGAAAATTTTGACTCACTTGAACAAAGAGCAGCAATGCCGATCTCTAAAAGAATGACACGTTTAATGGTAGATCTTCAGGTTCATAAAAAGAAACAACATCTTTTTGAATTTAATGATGTGCTGCAAAACTTGAAAAATGCGTTACAAGTTGAAGAAATTAGAAAACATGTTGGAGAAAAATATGATTATTTGTTTATTGATGAGTTTCAGGATACGAATCCTTTACAATGGGAAATTATACGTTTAATTATTAAAGGAACACCCATAAAGCTAATTGTTGTTGGAGATGATGATCAAAGCATTTATGGTTTTAGAGGTTCTGAACCTTCTTATATTAAGCAGTTTGACCAGGAATTGCCAACGAAAACACTTTTTTTGTTAACCAATTACCGTTCACGGGCTGCGATTGTTCAAGGAGCCAATCGCTTAATTACTTTCAATAAAAACGATCGTATTCAAAAAGCAATGATTCCAGCTCAAAAAGAGGCGGGGATTATAAAGGCTTATTCGTTTGAAAATGTAAAAAACGAAAGTAAATGGATTCTAAACCAAATTTGTACATTCGTAAAAGACGATGGGAAATACAAAGAATCAATTATTTTATATCGATCATTTCTGCAAACGCAACAACTGATACAAGATTTACTCCAGACAGATATTCCTTTTGTATTAGAGGCAGAGAGCCCATATGAAGGGATATTTAGTGTAGATCTTTTTCAACAATTTTATCAAAAAATCTTTGAGTGGCAAGAAGCGTCCACACCTCAAAAGAAGTTATATGCTTTCCACCAGTTACTGCGTCAGTTAATGGAGAATTGCTATCTTAAAAAAGCAGAATGTGATGCATTTTTTTCAAGTAAAGAAAAAAATGTACTAAGATATATAGTATCAGTGAAGCCGCAGCTAAAAATGTGGGAAAAAGAAATTCGTTTATTTATTGAAGAACTCCATTCTTTTGATCAAAAGAATGGGCAGCGATTCGATCACTTAGTTCAAAGGTACTTGAAACTAATACGTCCGACAAAAGAAATCGAGCGAAATGAACAGGAGTGGTTGCTAGAAACGCTTGGACAGTATTCGACGTTTGACCAATTAAAGCACTTAAAAAAAGAAATAGAGTTAATTGTTCAACAATTAAAAACTCGTTTGATTGCTTATCGACAGGGAAAACTAGATGCATTATGTATTCAAAGTATTCATAGAAGCAAAGGATTAAGCTATCGGAATGTTTTCTTGATTGGCTGCAATGATGGATTGATTCCTCATAGTGGTGCAAGCTCGAAGGAAACGATAAAGAAAGAGCAATTAGAAGCAGAACATATAACAACAGTGGAAGAAGAACGACGTCTCTTTTATGTAGCAATGACTAGAGCAAGAAATCGATTGTATTTTTGCATTCCTTTAATGAAAGGAAATAAAAAATTGAAGGTTTCGAGATTTATTAGAGAGACAGGATGTAAAATTAAAAAAATAAGCAATTAATCACATAAAAAATGATGATATAAGTATATTTTTATTATAGTATCGTTTTTTTTAGTTTAATATTTATAATTTTTTTAAAGTTATAAATACTGTTTTTTCGCAAAAAAGTAAGTATTTATAGCTTTAAAATAAAAAAAATGAATTTTTATAGCTAATAATTGGTGTTTTTTATAAAATTCGGTTAGAATGGGATTATAATTAAAAAGGAGTGAGAGGATGATAAAAGTATATACTTCGCCTAGCTGTACTTCTTGTCGTAAAGCACGGGCATGGTTACAAGAAAACCGATTGGATTTTGAAGAAAAGAATATTTTCGCAGAGCCAATAACAGAAAATGAGATACGTGAAATATTAGCAGCTACTAATGGAGGTGTTGAAGATATTATTTCTACTCGCTCAAAAATATATGAAAAATTGGCGATTGATTTTAATGAGCTAACGTTAAAACAAATGATCATGCTCTTCAAAGAATATCCTTCTTTGTTAAGGCGTCCAATTTTAATTGATGAAAAAAGAATATTAATCGGATTTAATGAAGATGAAATCCGTTCATTTGTGCCAAGAGAAATTCGCTCAGTCGCACGAAAAATGATTTATATGCAAAATAGTATATTCAGCTAGTCTCAAGAAAAGGGGGAGGCTTGTGAAAATCTATGGGCCAATGCATTGTGTGACGTATTTAAAAGCAACGCAGTGGTTAGAAGGAAATCAACTCTCTTATCAATTTATTGACTTAGACAAAAGGAAACTGACCACAAAAGAAGCAAAGGAATTATGTAATTTTGATGAAGTTCATGCGGAACAATTATTCGCTGCTTGGTCACAAGGCTTCAAAAAACTGAAAATTGATTTATCGACTCTTACGAAAGAACAATTAGCTGTATTGTGTAAAACACATGGAGAGTTGATCAAGCGACCACTGATTATTATTGATGATGGATTGTTTGTAGGGTTCAATGAAAAACTGATGGAAAAACTTATTGTAAATAATGAATAAAGAGTTAAAAGGAACTTGGTTTTTGAAAAATGGGAACTGTACAAAAATAGAATAAGAAATGAAAGGAGATGAATGATTATTCGTTTCCTTTTTTGTATGAATTTGCAAAGAAATAAATTGAAAGCATTAGATACTTGTTGACAGGTGTAAAATGACATGCTATATTCTTTTTTATTAATTTTTAGTTTTTCTAAATTAAACATTTTAAAACCCTATTAAAAAGTTCTTGACTGGTATAAAAATTTATGATAACATAACTAAGTCTTTTAAAAAGAATCAC
>NZ_JXLB01000011.1 GCF_001886195.1 Enterococcus ratti
CCAAAAGATAAGATTTTCAGTTGATTTAAAGGTTTTGTTGGTTAGGAATGAAAGAAAATAAGTAGTAATAATTATTAAAAGCGATAGTTAAAAAATAAGAAAATAGGCTGGTGTGAATAGAAATGGATACACAAATTAAAGTAGAGTCATTCAAAGAATTTATCAAAAAAAATAAAAAAGTATATTTTTTATCAGGCGTGATTGCGCTATTACTCCTTGTTTTACTCATAGGATACAATTGGAAAACCAGTCAAGCAAAACAAGAAGCAACAGGAGAAGAAATTACTTTTCTTTTAGAAAATAAAGAAGGGAATCCCTATCAAAATGCAGAGGATATCCGTAAAATTTTATTATTGGAATTAAATGAAGATAGTACTATACCAAAAACTATCAAAAAAGAATTAAGTGAAAATCTAACAGTTACAAGAGATGCAAGTAATTTTTTTATTGTAACGGTGGATCAATATACGAGCAAAGAAAATATATTTGTGAAAGATAAAGTACTTTCTTATTTGAAACAAGGAACCATACCGTTTTTTAAAGATAAAACAATCGTTGATCTTAGTGAAAATACGAAAGAAATTTTTAAACCCGTTCAAGCAAACAAACTTTCACCAAAAAAATTAATTATTTACTTTGTAGGTGGATTGATTCTTTTTGTTATTTTAGGCACAATTTTATCGGTTATTTTTAGACGAAAATACACGTTAATCTCCGATGATTTTTCTTTTTTGACAAATCAACGTGTTGTAAACATCAGCCATTTTTCAACACTTGATAAGCAAAAATGTATCGAAAATACGTTAATGAATATCATTACTCCGACAATTGTTGTTACACAATTGCACAACTTAACTTTTAAAAATAATAATGTCGTTGTTACTGATGACTTAGGTAATGCCTTTTTACCACCTTTTGAAGTCCATAAAATTCTAATGATTTGTGAAAAAGAAAAAACAACCAAAGATTGGTATCACTTACAAATGGAACTATCGAAAATTTATTCAGAAGATACAGACATTATATTAATTTAGTTAGGCTGTGAAACTATGGAGATTTATTTATTATTCTTTTTATTACTGCTTGTAAGTTCTTTTTTTGAGCTTCTCAAAAAGAAACCCTATTTTTTTTGGGGGGCAGTTATTTGCTTAATTTTATTTGCAGGTCTTAGGTATAAAACAGGGTATGATTTTGATTCCTATTCACGTATCTATGATTCTGTTACTTCACTAGGATCAATTTTTTCCAAAAATATTCCAGCAGAACCCGGCTTCTTGTTTTTGAATTATCTCTTTAAAAGTTTAGGGTTTGATTTTAGTACGTTTGTTCTCTTCTTTTCGATGATTAGTATGCTTTTATTGGCGAATTTTACGTTTTGCTTTTCAAAATTTCCAAGTTTTATTTTGCTGTATTATTATTCTCGCTTTTTCTTAGTAAGAGACATGGGACAAATAAGATCAGCATTTGTAGTAATCATTTGCTTGTATGCTTTACCTTATATCCAAAAACGAGAATTTTTTAAAGTATGTATGATTTCTATTTTTGCTAGTTTGTTCCATGTTGTAGGAATCTTTTTAATTCCTGCTTACTTGTTTAGTCTCCTAATTGGTGAGTTGAATTTAAAGAAAGTGATTGCAACCGTCTCACTTTCTGCCATAGTTGGCATAATCTTTTTTAACCCGCAATTATTTTTATGGATGATTCCTAGCCGATATGCTGGTTACTTCGCAGGAAATTATGTAAATGGTAAATGGATTTTTAATCCAGTATTTGTTATGCAGTTGATGATTTTAGTAGTTTCAGTTATTTTACTTCAAAATGAAAATGAAAAATATAAAAAGATGATGAATACAATTTTACAATGGTATTTGATATCGACTTGTTTGTTGATTTTATTTGGACCGTTAGCAACAGTAGGGGGAAGAATCAGTACAATCTTTGCTACAAGTGAAATTTTGGTGGTACCCTATTTATTTTCAAGACTATTTAAACATAAGGCGTTATCCGTTAGCTTATTTTATCTGTTTTGTTTTTGTATTTTCGTATTAATCTTTATTATTTCTGGAGCCTACAATTCGTATATTCCCTATTTGATACTATTTTGATATAAAGGATGGATGATATGACTAAGCGTGTGTTGCATTTTCAAGGGAGAATGGGTAGAGGCGGTGCTGAATCTTTCATGATGAATATGTATCGAAAGATTGACCGTGAAAAAATCCAATTTGATTTCTTAATTTATGATGATTATCAAGATGTTCAAGATTATCATGCTGAAATAGAAAAATTGGGAGGAAGGATTTTTGTCGTGACAAATCCTAAAAAAAACATCCTAAAATACTTGCATGAAGTGAATAAACTATTAAAAAAAGAACAATTTGATATCGCTCATAATGAGGTCTACTTTGGAGGCGGCATTAATTTATGGCTTGCTAAGAGAAATAACATACCCATCAGAATTGCGCACAGCCACGCTACGGAAGACGGCAAAGGAAATTCTGCTGTATTAGGGCTTCTTCGTAAATATTTACACCATTTGTTAATAAAAAATGCCACTGATTTGGTTGCTGTAAGTAAAGAAGCGGGTGAAAGTCTGTTTGGAGATCAAAAGTATGTGATTGTAAACAATGGAGTAGATTTTACGCAATATCAATTTTCTGAAGAAGAAAAAGCAGCTAAAAAAAGAGAATTAGGTCTCAGTGATAAAAACTTGATTATTGGTAACATTGGTCGAATGGAAGAGCAAAAAAACCAAATGTTCTTGTTAGATATATTCGAGGCGGTTCACCAAAAAAATCAACAGGCGAAACTTCTTTTAATTGGCAACGGCAGTTTAAAAAATCAACTATTAAATAAAATAGACCAATTAAAATTAGCAGATGCTGTTTTATATTTAGGAGAGCGTGAAGATATCCCTGCGCTTCTTTCAATCATGGATGTCTTTTTGCTGCCTTCTTTGTATGAAGGACTTCCGATGGTAGGCATTGAGGCGCAAGTCAGTGGGAAAAAAATGGTTTTTGCTGATACCATTTCTCGAGATATTAATTTGACGCCCAATACCCATTTTGTCAGTTTAAATGCTCCTGTAACAAAATGGGCAGAGATTCTATTAGAAAAACCATATACGAATGAACAAACAAGCAAATTAGCTGAATTTGATGTAAGTAATACAGTGAAACAAATGGAAAAAATATATTTGAGGTGATACGTGTGAAAACTGGTGTAATTTTTATAGGAGATATCATTTTCTGCCCGTTTATGAAATTATATACGGATATTTTAGAGGCGCATTCCGAGGATTATGATATTCTTTTTTGGAAAAGAACAAATGAGAAGGCTAATTATCCAGATAACTATCTTTTTTATGAACATACCTCAAAATTAAATAAAAATAAATTGTTAAAAATTCCTGACTTTTTTAGGTATCAACAATGGCTGAAAAAAACTGTTAAAGAGAAAAAATATGACAAATTAATTATATTAACGACAGTACCCGGGTTACTTTTAAGTAAAGAATTGATCACGAAATATCAAGGAAAATATATTTATGATATTCGCGATTATACGTATGAGAATTTTTCTTTTTATAAAAATTTAGAAAACAAAGTCATTGATAATTCTTATTTTACATGTATTTCTTCGCTTGGTTTCAAGAATTTTTTACCACAAAATGATTATATATTAGCTCACAATATGCAGATGGAAGAATTAGCGAATCAATCCAATTTTATCAAGAAAAAAGAAGCACCTTTAAATTTAGTCTGGATTGGAGCCGTACGCTATTACGACCAGCAAATTGATATTATCGATAACTTAAAAAATTCAAAGAAAATTAATCTTATCTACCATGGAATTGGAGAAGATTATGAGCGGTTAATGGACTATGTTAGCAAAAATCAAATTCACAATGTGAAATTTACGGGTAAATATGTCAATAAAGAAAAAAGTAAACTTTTAAAAGACGCGGATCTTTTATTAAATGCCTATAAATTAGCAAATCAACACAAAGTTAAGCACCTTATCTCTAATAAATATTATGATGGTTTGATATATGGGATTCCACAATTAGTAGAAAATGATTCGTACAAACAAGAAGAAGTAGAAAAAAGGAATTTAGGGGTAACTGTTGACCCGAAAGATCCTCAATTAGAAGAAAAACTACTAGATTATTATTTTGCAATTGATGAAGAACTGTTTAATAAAAACAAAAAAGCAGCGCTAAGTGAGATTGAAAAAGATCAGTTGTATTATATTAAAAAAATTAATGACTTCGTAGAAATGCCAATAGATTAGGAGAAGATAACATGAGAAAGAAATTCATTTTTTGCAGTGTTCCTGACTTTTCAGATAATGCACGAGCCATGTTTGAATTTATGATGGACTATCCAATTGAAGGGGAATATATTTGGCTTTTCAACGATCAGAAACATGCAGAAGATCATTTTTTTGATAAATATAAGGAAAAAAACGTGAAATTTCTTCAAAAAAATTCCTTTATAGGCATGTATCATTATCTTACTGCTACGATTTCTTTTTCAGACCATGGCATATTTAATAATATTCCTCGCATGATTTCTCCAAAAAAAATTGAATTATGGCATGGAATGCCTTTAAAACAAATTGGAAATTATAATGAGAAAAATACGATTTTTTTTGATAAAACGATCTCTACATCGCCTATTTTTGACAAAGTTTTATGTAAAGCATTTGGCGTAACTGACAAACAATTAATAGCTACCGGACTTCCTAGAAACGACAAGCTTTTTTTGAAAAGCTCCTACAATATCAGTCAATTATTCTTCATGAATGATTTTCCAGTTGTCGCATGGCTACCTACTTTTAGAAAACATATATCAGGAGATTATAATGACGGTGAATTTGAAAATAATAAACTAGCTTTTTTTGATTTTAATGAATTAAAAATAGTAGATAAACAACTCAAAAAAGCTAAAAAGAATCTTTTTGTGAAATTACATCCATTAGATATCTTGAACAAAGAAAAAAGTTTAGATGCCTCTTTTGAACAAATCCGTATTTTAACAACGGATCAATTTGAAAATCAACATTTTGATCTATACAAAATCTTATCCGAGGTAGAAAGTCTGATTACTGATTATTCTTCTGTATACTTTGACTTTTTATTAACTAAAAAGCCAATTGGGTTAGTACAAACGGATGTGCAAGAATATAAAAATACCCGAGGTGTAATCAGTGAAATTGAACAACAAATGATAGGAACAGAAATTAAATCAAAAGAAAATTTTATCCAGTTTATTACGGAAAAAAACAAGAGTCATTTGGATTATGATAACTTAATTGATGTTTTTCAAAAGCGTGATACACACGGCAATAACGCAAAAGCGATATGTACCTATCTTCAACTGATAAAAGAAGATAAGAAAAGTCAATAAAGAAGTTGAGTGAATAATGAAGAAAATTTTAAGTAACATATTTTACAACGCAACCTACCAAATATTTATTATTATTATTCCAATTTTAACGGTTCCTTATGTCTCAAGAATTTTAGGCGCACAGCAGTTAGGCATCAATTCATTTTTACTTTCCATCAATACCTTTTTAGGTGTAGTAATCTTAATGGGGTTGGGCCAATTGGGTGTAAGAATGATCTCTAAATCAGATGCACTAGAACTTAAAGAAAACTTTTTTAACTTATGGAAATTACAATTAATCTCAGGATTATTGGTGGTCTTATTATTTGCTGGTGGAACTTTTTTATTTGTAGAAGATAGAATTTATTACTGGCTACAACTGCCAATGCTGTTATCTTATATCCTAGATATTTCATGGTTTTTCATAGGAATTGGGGAGATTAAGACTGTTATTACAAGAAACACGGCAGTAAAAATTACTATGTTGATTTTAATTTTTGCTTTAGTAAAAGATCAAAATGATTTAGGCTTATATATGTTAATCAACAGTGTTGGTTCTTTACTTGCTAATCTTTTCTTTTGGCTTTCTCTTAGAAAGTATATTTTTAATTCCAAACAAAAAAAGGAAAATTTTTCTTTAAAATCTGTTAGCAGTTCTAAAAGTTTATTATTACAATCATTAACTTTATTAGTACCACAAATTGCCGTTCAAGTTTACACGAGTTTGGATAAAACCGTCGTTGGCTGGATCGCTGGTTCTACTCAGCTTTCTTACTACGATCAATCGCAAAAGATTGCGCGGATCGTTCTTTCGATTGTTACATCCATTAGTGTTGTGTTAATGCCTGCAATGGCAAGGATTGATGGCAGTGAAGAAGGAGAAAAAAAATTAAATCAAATTTTAAAAGTGTCTTATGATTATACGTTGATTATTTCCTTATTTTTTGCTGCTTTTTTATTTTCAATTTCTAGTATCTTTGTTCCATTTTTCTTTGGAAATCATTTTGTTTCAATGATTCCTAATATGAAGTATGTGAGTATTATCATCATTCCGATTGCTATCGGTGGAGTGTTTGCGAATCAATTTACTTTAGCAAAGGGAATGTATAAAGAATATTCCATTCCTTATGTAGTTGGTGCTGTTTTGAATGTTGTGTTAAATCTAAGTTTAGTTCCGGTATTTAAAGCAAACGGAGGAACTGCCAGTTTAATTATAACAGAAAGCATTGTTTGTTTTTTACGTATTTTCCTGATTAGAAAACAAGTAGATTTAAAAATTATTTTTAAAGGGCAAACAAAATTTATACTAGCAACGTTTATTACCTTAATTGTAGGCAATTTTTTAGTTATAACGAATGTCAATGCATTTTTAGATATTTGTTTGAACGGCATGATTTTGTTAAGTGTTTTTATAGGCTGTCTTGTTTTATTTAAGACAAGAATTTTAAATGATCTTTTACTAGTCAAAAATAAAGTTATGAAAGGAGAAAAAAAATGAAAAAAGTAATCACGTATGGTACGTTCGATTTACTACATTATGGACATATCAATTTATTAAGAAGAGCAAAAGAGCAAGGAGATTATTTGATTGTTGCTCTTTCTACGGATGAGTTTAATTGGAATGAGAAACAGAAAAAATGTTATTTTGAATTTGAAAAAAGAAAACAGCTTCTTGAAGCAATTCGCTATGTTGATTTAGTAATTCCGGAAGAATCGTGGGAACAAAAAGTAAGTGATATTAAAGAATATAAGGTGGATAAATTTGTTATAGGAGATGATTGGGCAGGAAAATTTGATTTTATTGAAGAAGAAACGACAGCTGAAGTAATCTATCTTCCAAGAACTCCAGAAGTTTCAACAACACAAATAAAAAATGATTTGGTCGGGAAAAAGTTTTAATATCATTCCCGTTTATCTATATTTTTCCATCGAATAAGTCAGGATTTTTTAGTTGAGAAGATACGTGAGTTTGCACGAGTGGTGTAATTGCTGTTCTCAATAATAAAAATTCTTGTCTTATTTTTTTATGCATAAAAAGCTTTATTTAATGGAAAAAGAAAAATAAATATTCATAGCTAGCAGAAAAAAACAAGGGATGGCAGTTATGTTCAATCAAAGAAACTCTCTTAAAAATAAGGGAGCTACTTAAGATGAAAAGAGAGTTTAGAAAAAGAAAGGATAAATTGAATTAGAATACTAAGTAAAGTATACTATTGAAAGGATGAACAAAAAACAGGAAGTTAAAAAATTTTTCTTTAATGAAATATGGATGAGAAAGAAAAAACAGGTAGGATTGTTAAAAAAGTAAGTAGCGAAGAGTATACTTAGAAGATAGAATGATGGGAGTGAAAACTATGGAAAAAATATTGATTACTGGAGGAGCGGGATTTATTGGTTCTACTTTAGCCAATTATTTAGGAAAAGAAAATAAAATTATTACAATTGATGATTTATCAATGGGAAAAGTAGAAAACCTAGATCAAAATAAAAACATTACTTTGATTAAAGGAAATGTGGCAGATCCAAAACTAATGGAAGAAATAATGCGTACCTATCAATTTGATTATATCTTTCATTTGGCTGCCGTAGCAAGTGTCGCTGATTCAGTCGCACGTCCCTTAGAAACACATCAAGTCAATTTTGAAAGTGTTTTGCTGTTATTAGAATTGGTTCGTCAGTATCAACCAGCTATTAAACGAATTGTTTTTAGCTCTTCGGCAGCTGTTTATGGAGATGAACCAACGTTACCTAAAAAAGAAGAATCAGTTATTCGTCCGCTGACGCCGTATGCAATTGATAAATTTGCTGCAGAACAATATGTTTTGGATTATTGTCATTTGTACCAAGTTCCGGGAAGTGCTGTACGCTTTTTTAATGTTTATGGTCCCAATCAAAATCCCAATTCACCGTATAGTGGCGTGATTTCAATTTTAGTAGATCGTTATAAAAAACATTTGGCTGGAGAAAAAACTTCATTTACCTTATATGGTGATGGAAGCCAATCAAGAGATTTTGTATTTGTAGATGATGTGATTCAAGCGTTGTTGCTTGTGGCAAAAAAAGAAAAAGCGTTAGGCAAACAATTTAACGTTGGTACTGGTAAGTCCACTACATTGCTTGCGTTGATTCATACTATTAATCAAATTTTAGGAACAGAGTTATCTTTAGACTATCAACCGGAACGTTCAGGGGATATTCATGATTCTTTAGCAGATATCTCTAAAATTCAGTCCATTGGGTATCAACCAAAGTTTGACGTGTTGAGTGGCATGAAAACTTATTTAGAAACAGAACTATAAAAAAGGTTGTGTCAGATGAATCGACTTTCAAAAGTTAGAGCTAAAATTCTAACTTTTGAAGATCGCTACAGAAACTATTTTGGCGCAACTTTTTTTCATGTTTAGAAATAGTTTTGTTTTTCACACTTTTATAAAAAAGAGAGTAAATTTTCAAGCACCTGTGCTTGTGTTTTGAATGACTTCTTTATAAGATTGCTGAGTCTTCGATTAAATTATAAATTTGGTTTCTTAAATCAGTGACAGTACGTTTTATTTTTTTATCGGCTTGGATATTACTTTCCATTACTACCGCATCTTTTAAATCTCTTTTGAAGGCAGCTGCACAATGGAAACGATTGATGTTTCCCTGTGCCAAAACATAATTGTTTCCACAGTAAACACCGCCGCGATAAGGATGATTTTGTGAACTTTCTTTCCATAATGAACAAAGTAGCTTTTTAGGAAGAAATTTTCCAGCTAATACTTTTGTAAAAAATGTGTTTAAATCATATACCGACATACTGATATTACCAGTACCTAGTTCATTTCGAATTGTTGTGGGGGATTCGGTTAATGTTTTGCAGTAGTTATTGTAAGCTGACATTTTATAAGAACAAGCGTGATCCACTGAATGCTTCACTTGAGCATAAAAATTAGTATGTTTTAATCCAAGTGGTCGAATGAGTTCATTTTTTAATAACGTTTCATAAGATTGATGTGTTAATTGAACCAAAATGCCAGCTAATAGGGTAAAATTGACTGGTTCGTAATGGTACGTATGATAATCTATTAATTTTAGATGCTTGATGGAAAATTGAATCACTTGTTCGTCTGTTAGCGGAATACTTGGCGTAGCTGTGCGTTTTAATCCAGATTTCATGTAAAGCAAGTCTTTAATAGAAATGAACTGACTGCTAGGGATTTGAGGATAAAATACAGCTAATTTGGTATCTAAAGAAAGACGGCCAAGTGCTATTTGTTTTAAGATCAAAAGAGCAGTCATTGCTTTTTGAATAGAACCGATTTGATAATAAAGGGAAGGATCATTTGGCTTTTTTATTTGTTCATTTGCGTAACCGTAGCCGCATTCAAGAATGGTACGGTTATTTTTTTTTACGTAAATAGAGCCGATATAATCATTTTTCTTTAAGAGTTGATGAATTTTTTCTGCTATTTTTTTTTCATCAGGTGAAAGCTTCAGATGTTTTTTTACTATTGTTTGAGAAGACTTGTTTTTGTCAGAAGTTTCAGGTTGATACTGCCATAAAATAATGCCTGTTGAAATAAGACTGATGCTTAGAAGAAGGAGGGAGAACGTAAAAAAAGAATGAGTTCTTTTTTTTGCATGTTTACCTTTTTTCATCATGGTTCCAAAAAATTCCTTTCAATTTAGTTACTATAGTTACTATTTTTTTCGCACTGTTTATTTTAATAGGACGGTACTTGTTTTTCTACTTACAATTTTGATAGAATAATTAAATAAAGGAATTCACGTTAGCTCAATTATCATGTATAATGAATAGAGTTACGAAGTCGATAGTAAGGAGGAGTTGTTTTGTCAGAAAACAAACAACGCCCAGAAGCGAAAAAAAGTAAGCAGCGTCATTCTTCAAAAAAAGATGAAGTAATGAATCAAAGAAAAAACTTACGCAAAAAAGAAGAAAAAATTGTTGGAAAAATCATATTAGTGATTGTCCTCATGTTAGTGATCGTTGGAGGAATTCTTGGTTTTACAGTTTATCGTTATGTTGATAGCGGATTGAAGCCACTTGATCCAACAAATAGCCAACTTGTTCAAATTGAAATACCAAGTGGATCCTCAAACAAGCAAATTGGCGAGATCTTAGAAAAAGACCAAGTGATCAAAAGCGGCATAGTCTTTAACTATTATACAAAATTCAAAAACTTGACTGGATTTCAAGCTGGTTATTATCAAATGGCGCCGAATATGACACTCGATGAGATTGGCAAGCAACTGCAAGCAGGCGGTACTTCAGAGCCAAAAAAAGTTGCAGATGGAAAAATTGTGATTCCTGAAGGATATGATATTGATCAAATTGCTTCAAGAGTAGCTAAAGTGACTGGCAAAGAAAAACAAGCATTTTTAGATTTAATGAAAAACAATTCATTTTTTAAAGAACTTCAAAAAAAATTTCCAGAATTATTGGAGAGTGCGAGTCAAGCAAAAAATGTAAAATATCCTTTAGAAGGTTACCTGTTCCCAGCTACCTATGATTACTACAAAGAGATGTCACTAAAAGATTTGGTCGTTCAAATGGTTAATAAGACAAATACCGTTTTACAACCTTATTTTTCAACAATCAAACAGCAACATCTTACGATCCAACAAGTATTAACATTAGCTTCTTTAGTTGAAAAAGAAGGAGTAAAAGAAAATGATCGTAAAAACATTGCACAAGTCTTTTTCAATCGTATTAAAGCAAATATGCCATTGCAGTCAGATATCTCTGTGCTGTATGCATTAGGCAAGCATAAGGAAAATGTCTCTTATCAAGATACGGCAGTGGATTCTCCTTACAATTTGTATACAAATACAGGCTATGGACCGGGGCCGTTTGATAATCCTAGTGAAGCTTCGATTCAGGCAGTATTAGAACCGATTAAAAATGATTACTATTATTTTGTAGCAGATATTAAAAACGGTAATGTTTATTTTGCAAAAACTTATGAGGAACATTTAAAATTAGTTGATAAATATGTCAATAATTCGTAGAATAGTAATTGTGTACTAACTATTTATTTTTAAAATAGAAAATCATTTACATTTTAAGAAAAGCGTGGTAATCTTTTTTGGACTATGTTCCTTAAAAGATTACTTTTTAGGTACCCCACAGAATAAGAAGGAGACGTTATATATGGTTGAGAAAGTTTACCCCATGACTCTAGAAGGCAAAGCCAAGCTAGAAGAAGAATTAGAACAGTTAAAAACAGTAAAACGCGGAGAAATCATTGAACGCATTAAGATTGCTCGTGGATTTGGCGATTTGTCTGAAAACTCAGAGTATGAGTCTGCTAAAGATGAGCAAGCCTTTGTCGAAGGTCGTATTACAACGCTTGAAAACATGATTCGTTTTGCTCAAATTATTGATAATGACGGCGTAGATGCCGATGAAGTGTCCATTGGTAAAACAGTTACTTTTATTGAATTACCAGATGGTGAAGAAGAAGCGTATACGATTGTAGGAAGTGCAGAAGCAGATCCGTTTTCTGGTAAAATTTCAAATGATTCTCCTATTGCACAAGCATTAATTGGAAAGTTCGTCAATGATGAAGTAACAATTGCTACTCCTGGCGGCGATATGTTCGTTAAAATTGTCAAAGTAGAACAAGCATAAACAAAAGTAAGTTTAATGTAAAGAGATCATAATGGGTATCGCCTCAAGAAATAAGTCGGAATTTACGAAAATTGTTCGTCAGATTTTTGTGAATTTCGGCTTATTTTTGAAGAAGCAAACCTTGTTTTTACTGTTGTGAAGAAGCAGGCAGATTTTTTTGTCTCGTGCGGTAGTTAAATATTTACATCTTAAGTCCTATAGTATAGGTGTATAAAAATAGGTATGATGAAATGAGAAAGTTCATGAAAGGAGAAAAAGAATGAATAGTTCTTGGCGTTTTTTTATTGTTGTCGAGGCCTTATTGTTATTATTTGTATTTTGGCAAATTATGAATAATATTGGGCTGCTTCTTTTAGTGCTATTTGGCATTTTAAATATATATTTAGCATTAAGAAAATCTCCTCGCTCAGGTTTTCAAAATTTTCAGTTAATCATGGGAAGCATGATCATTTTTTTTGGGTTAGTCAATAGCCCCGCCTTATGGTTGATGTTACTATTTGCCATTCTTTTTATCGGTCTTAAAGGCGTAGAAGTTTCTGGAATTAAATTAACTAAAAATGTTTTTTGGCGAAAAAAACAAATGATTATGGTTCAGACGGATCAATTAAAAAAGCATAATAATGAACGAAAAAAACAGCAATTATTTGGAAACAAACGTATTGGCAATGATATCTATGAATGGGATGACATTAATATAGCTCTTATTTCAGGCGACACCATTATTGATTTAGGTAATACACTCTTACCTAAAGATGATAACATTATCATTGTTCGAAAAGGAATCGGTCGAACGCGAATTTTAGTCCCTTTAGGAATTGCGATAAGCTTAGAACACGCGACATTAGTCGGCAATGTTTTATTTGAAAATGAACAATATTCTTTAAAAAACGAATCAATTAAGATTTATAGCAGTGATTATGATGAGAATCCTCGGCGTTTAAAAATTATTACGAATACACTTCTTGGCGATGTTGAGGTGATTCGCGTATGATTAGCAAATTATCTAAAACTATGATTGCAAGCTATGCCTCAGTCGCTGCTTTTTTAATCATTGTTTTTTCCTTTTGTACTTATTTTTATGCAAATAATCAATCAGATTGGCGAACACTTTTAAGTGTACGGTTATTCTACGTTCCAATTATCTTTCATTTATTTCTGATTGCTTTGGGAGTCGGGTTCGTAGTTTTTTTACTGATATCAATTATCCAAAAAACAAAGTATGGAAAAATTGAAGAAAAATTAAGAGCCTTATCTTCTGGAAACTATGAATCCTATCATTTAGATAAGCCTCTTCCAAGTGCTCCTGATGAGAATTATATTCAAGACATTGATAAAGAAATTACAAAAATTAAAGAAAAAATGATTGAAGTATCTAGTGAATTGCAAATAGTTACAAGTCGCCCGCAATATGTAGATGGACAAACAAAAGAAGAAATTTTAGAATTAGAAAGGCATCGCTTGGCTCGTGAACTCCATGATTCGGTTTCACAGCAATTATTTGCAGCTATGATGATGATGTCGGCTTTAACAGAACAAGCCGAAAAAACAGAGAGTTCAGAAATGTTTCGAAAACAGCTGCGTCTAGTAGCTGACATTATTAACGCTTCTCAGTCTGAAATGCGAGCACTTTTGTTGCACCTGCGTCCCGTAAACTTAGAAGAAAAAAGCTTGAAGCAAGGAATCGAACAATTATTAAAAGAATTACAAAATAAAATTCAAATTTCTTTAAAGTGGGAAATTGAAGACGTCAAATTATCCAACTCAATTGAAGATCATCTTTTTCGCATCGTACAAGAATTACTTTCAAATACATTACGACATGCTAAAGCGAATGAATTAGAAGTTTATTTACACAAAATCAATAATAATTTATTACTACGAGTGATCGATGATGGTACAGGATTTAACATGAACGAAACAAAAACAGGTAGTTATGGATTGAATAATATCAAAGAGCGGGTAGCCGGTATTGGTGGAACGGTTAAAATTATTAGCTTTAAAGGACAAGGTACAAGTATTGAAATTAAGGTTCCTTTAATTAAGGAGGTATAATAAAAGATGATCAAAGTATTACTCGTAGATGATCACGAGATGGTTCGATTAGGTGTTTCTTCGTATTTGTCGATTCAAGAAGACATTGAAGTTATCGGTGAAGCAGAAAATGGTCGAGAAGGCTATAAAAAAGCAATGGAATTACGTCCAGATATTATCTTGATGGATCTAGTCATGGAAGAAATGGATGGAATTGAATCAACGAAGGCTATTTTAAAAGAATGGCCTCAAGCAAAAATTATTATTGTGACTAGCTTTATTGATGATGAAAAAGTCTATCCGGCTATTGAAGCTGGTGCTGCTGGTTATTTGCTAAAGACTTCTACAGCTCATGAAATAGCAAATGCAATAAGAGCTACTCAAAGAGGAGAACGTGTTTTAGAACCGGAAGTAACAACAAAAATGATGGAACAAATGAGTAAGCGCAGCAAACCGATTCTTCATGAAGAATTGACCAATCGAGAAAATGAAATTTTGATGTTAATATCTGAAGGAAAAAGCAATCAAGAAATTGCTGATGAACTATTTATCACATTGAAAACAGTTAAAACACATGTTTCAAATATATTGGCAAAACTGGAAGTAGAGGATCGTACACAAGCAGCAATCTATGCTTTTAAACATGGATTAGTAAAATAACACGATAGTTTTTATGAATTATTTTATGTAATCCATAAAATACAAAAAACGAAGATTGATTTCGAGATACTAATTCTTGTTTCTAGAAAATAAACGAATCAATTCAAAAATATTTTAAGTTTTTGAGAGGTTTTTGCTTATTTTTTGTATACATGTTTATCTTTTTTAATGGTAAATGAAACAGCTAACAGTTCGCTTTTTACTAGAAAAAGTTCATTCTTAAGTTTCTAATAAATTTTTCTACTTAAACTATATCTAAATAAGAAAGCTTACTTTTGTTTTTAGAAAGCCTTTGCTATACTTAAATAAATAAGTAAAGGAGGAAACAAGTGAAACAAAATTTTGCAATTGTTGGACTTGGTCGTTTTGGCGGCAGTGTCTGTCGGACGCTGGTTGAATCAGGCCAAGAAGTGCTAGCTATTGATAGCAACGAAGATCGAGTCAATGAATATATGAATATTGCTACTCATGCCGTGGTAGCCAATGCACAAGATGAGATGACGTTACGCTCGCTTGGAATCAGAAACTTTGATCATGTGATTATTGCGATCGGAGAAGACATCCAAGCAAGTATTTTAGTGACGTTGATGGTGAAGGAAATGGGTGTTCCCAATATTTTGGCAAAAGCACAAAACGAATACCATGCTCGAGTGTTAGAAAAAATTGGTGCTGATCGGGTCGTTCATCCAGAACGAGACATGGGTAGCCGAATCGCTCATCATTTAGTATCTAAAAATATATTGGATTACTTAGAATTGTCCGATCAGTTTTCTCTTGCTGAGATTCGCGTGTCTAATCCAAAATTCTTCAATAAAACATTAGCGGAATTGAACTTTAGACAACGATATGATTTAACGGTAGTAGCAATTCGCCGTTTTGATCGAACAATCGTCGTGTCGCCGTCTGCAGATGAGTATGTGCGGGAAAACGATAACTTATTGGTGATTGGTGAAACAGAAGATGTTGATATTTTAGATGATAAAATGAATCAATAAGGAGATGCTAAAATGGAACTATCAGTCACAGAAAACGCGCGAAAATGGTTTGAAGAAGAACTAAGCATACCTGAGCATTATGGGATTCGTTTTTTTGGAAAAGTATATGGAAAAACAGAAGTACATGACGGCTTTTCGATAGGCATGTCTGTAGAGCAGCCAGAACAGCCAATAAAAACAAAAATAATCGATGGTCTGTTGTTTTTCATTGAAGGAGCAGATGAATGGTTTTTCAAGGGTTATGATCTTATTGTTGATTACGATGCCACTTTAAATGAACCTATGTATCATTTTAAAGAACGATAAAAAAAAGGAGCGTTTCTTCAGCTAGTTTAGCGTGGAAAACTCCTTTTTTAGCTTGTTAAAAAAAGCTGGTCATTCAGTTGAAGGAGTTTAACAAATCTAAAACAAGTAGTCTCTAAAATGGATATTGATTGTAAATATATTGCCTTTAACAGAACAAACGAGAGGTCTTTTTGATGAAAAATTATTTAAATAATTTGCTACTCATGCCATCTTTATTAACGTCGACCATGGAGATTCCTTAAAAATAAAAGATTTAATTCAAATCTTAAATGAAAAAAATTGGCGTTTGTTGCCTTAGATGTATTTGAAGAAGAACCACTGCTTGTTGAAAGCCTACTGTAGGAAATGGTCAATTGCTTACTTCTCATGTTACTGGGTTAACTTAAGGCTTTCAGAAGAAGTTAGTGGCTATTTTTTGGAAAACCTAACAGATTATAAGTTCGCTGAAAGATCAAATCTTAAACTCAACGAGGTTGAATTAACAAAAGGCTATTAGTGGAGGGAATGGCCAAAGTTTATATGATAAATAGCAACGACTTTCCAAAGTTTATTGAATTCTTCATTGGAAAGTCGTTTTAGATTTTTTTAGAAAATTATCTTATTTGGATTTTTGGCCAACCTTTTACAGCTTGAGCGAAAATAAAAAGTCCGGCAATAGCAATAAATGCGCTGGAATCAAAAGAAGGCAAAAAAGTCATTAAAATTGTTGCGAGTATTACTGGTAAAGAAACAGAATAGACCATTGTTTTTAAACAATCTAGAAAAGTAACTTTCGCTAGCCGCAAACGAGCATAAATGTAAGCTGCAATGTTTGTGAGCAGCAAAGTAAAAACCAAATTTAAAAAGCTAGGATAAATTGAAATCAAGAATGTGATTGCCTTGAACCAAAAGGGAAGAGAAGCTTCGCTTAATGTCGTGCGCAATCGTTTACCCGTCAAATTCTTCAAGGCATCATTTTTATAATCAAGATCGAATTGATTACTCTTTAACAAAGTGGTAGACGTTCCCGTGTTCGGAAAGGCAACGACAAGTTTATGTTTAAGTAGTCCTACACTGAGAAAGTTACCGACTAAATCAGAAGAAATGTCTTTTTCAGAACGTTTACCTTCTGGATCAAAAGTGAAAATAATTGAATCCGTTTGGTAAATAAAACCACTACGTTCTTTGGTATTAATTTTGCCATCTTTTATAGAAAAGTCTGGAATTTTTGTTGCAATTTTTTGTCCATCGTGTTTGATATTTTCTAAAACTTGAAAAATCTGGTAGGATATAGGTAATGCCATGATAACACTAAGGGCCAAAAGGTAAAAAACTGATTTGGCAAATGAGGTATTTTTGGCATTTTTTAGTTCTTTGAAGTGTGTGAATGAGCTAATAATTAATTGTTTTATTGTCATGGTTACTCCTTTTACAATTGTCATCACTAGCAATTCTAGCGAAGTATTAAGAGAAATACAAGGAAAAAATCAAATATCAATTGACCAAGAAGTTAAAAGAGAAGAGTATATAGTTTTGTTAAATAAAATTTAAAAAGTTAACTTCAATAGCCAAAAAAACTTAATTTTAAAAAAGAAAGATGAAACCCAAGTGTAAATAAGGTATGATATTTAGGAATGACTTATAAGGTAGGATGAAGAATGAAGTTTTATAATCAAATGAAACAGTTTTTAGAAATGAAAGGCTATTGGGAAATTTTTATTTATCTTTTTTTTGGTGGATTGGCTACCGTTGTAAATATTGTTAGCTTTGGCATTGCATTACAATTTTTTGATCTAAGTATGCCGGTTTCAAATACAATTTCTTGGATTTGTTCCGTTTTATTTGCATTTGTAACGAATAAGTTATGGGTATTTCATTCTAAATCGCCCAATCTGCTGCATTTAGTAGTTGAATTTAGTAAATTTGTGTTTTATCGTATCCTTTCTTACGGAATGGATATGGGATGTATGCTTTTATTGATTCAAGTGATGGATACGAATGAATACTTTGCTAAGATTATCACGCAAATTATTGTAGTAATTGCAAACTACGTTTTTAGTAAATTATTTATTTTTAAAGAAACAACAATTATTAAAGAAGAAATTTCTGAAGAAACAAAAGAATAGTAGGCAGAACTATTGAAGAAATCCTCTTACTTTGTTACTCTTTGTAGTGTAAAAAAAATACATTGAGGAGGATTTTTTATGACTTACACATTACCTGATTTACCTTACGCATATAATGCGTTAGAACCTTATATTGATGAAGAAACCATGCATTTGCACCACGACAAACATCATCATACGTATGTAGCTAATCTAAATGCAGCCATTGAGAAATACCCAGAATTAGGAGAAAAAACTATCGAAGAATTGATGTCTGACATGAATGCGATTCCTAATGATATTAAAACAGCTGTGCGCAACAATGGTGGCGGACACGTGAACCATTCATTCTTTTGGAAAATTATGGCTCCAAATGCTGGAGGAGAGCCAACTGGTGCAATCAAAGATGCAATTGATGAAGCTTTTGGCGATTTTGAAACATTTAAAGAAGAGTTCAATAAAGCAGCGGCTAGTCGATTTGGTTCTGGATGGGCTTGGCTAGTGATTGAAGATGGCAAATTAGCTATTACTTCTACAGCCAATCAAGACTCTCCTTTGATGGAAGGGAAAACTCCTGTTTTAGGACTTGATGTTTGGGAACATTCTTATTATTTAAAGTATAAAAATGTTCGTCCGGAATATATTAAAGCATTTTGGCATGTTGTTAATTGGGAAGAAGTAAACAAACGATTTTCAGCTATAAAATAGTTCTTTTGACGTCTTCAAAAAAGAATTAAAAACAAGTATTCCAATGCTTGCGAGCGTTTTCTAAATTCGGTATAATAGTTCTTGCAAGGTTTCTTGCAAGAACTTTTTTGGAGGCTATACATTTATGGAACATGGAACAGTAAAATGGTTCAACAATGAAAAAGGATTTGGGTTTATTACAGTAGACGGCGGAGATGATGTATTCGTACATTTTTCGGCAATTCAAGGAGACGGCTTCAAGAGTTTAGAAGAAGGCCAAGAAGTTGAATTTACAATTGTTGAAGGTGCTCGTGGTCCTCAAGCTGCTGAAGTGACTAAATTATAATAATTTGTTGAAAAAAAGTCCGCCGATGCGGTCTAATTAAAGCAATAAAAAAGCTAAAATAGGAGCATTCAATTACGAATAACAAAAAATTAGTAAGATTTTTAATCTTTTGAAGAGGTTGTTTCTACTTTTGCTATTTATTTGTTTTTAAGATGTAAGACAAAAGGAAACTTTTGCCTTACATCTTTTTTATGGCATCTTTTTCATATATACCATAAAAAAATTATCGGCTCTTCAAAAAATAAATGTGCAGTAAAAACCTTGATTTGTCCTTTTTTCTTAATTGTAGCTGTGGTATGATAGTTGAGAATTTTGATTGATTCAGAAAAAGAGCCTATCCTATTTAATGTATTTGTGTTATAAGTAATCTACACAAGAAATGTGCGGATAGAATAATGAAATTAGCTTAATCATTCATTTCTTACTTTATTTACAATATATCAAAACAAGTGTTGAGTGACGAAATATCTGATTAGCTAAAGATATTTTTGAGAGAATTTCAAAATCATATCTACATGACGTTAGTTAAGTGGCGCCATGATAAAGTTCCTGTTCTTCTTCTATACAAAGTCCAACTTAAAACAGAATGAATAATTCATTCACGCTTATCAAGGTATCAGTTCACGTGTGATTAAACGTGACTTTCCAAGAATCAAACCGTTACTTTCTAATGAAAGTTTTTTGTCTTTTGGCAACTTTTGTCTTCTTCATTGAAGGAGAAATAGGTCAAAATCAAGGGAAGGATCATCAATAGAACGTGGCGAATCTTATGGAATGATTAACCGCCTGCAAATTTCAATATTAGTGAAGAAATACACTATAAAGTATGCTCTTTTTCCAAGAAGATCTCATTTCGATTGTTAAGAATTGATGCTTAGCTAAGTGATGAGGAGTTCACAAAAATTACATATAAAACATCATTTGTTTCTATTTATTTTTTTAAAGTTTTATTATAATTCATTTGGTAATTTGCTGATTTATTTATTGTATGAGAAAATATTTTAAGAAAATGTAAGTAAGATAGAGGTGCATTATGAAGCGGTGGCAAAAAGTTGTAATAGCATTATTAGGAATTCTCGTTATTTTTATCGGTATAATTTCAGCTTATGGAATTAAACTTATGAGTGAAGCCAATAAAACAGTGAATCAAATATCCAAAGAATCTAATCGATTATCATCAAAGCGTAAGGGAAAAGTAAGTATTGATGATAAAGAACCATTTTCAGTCTTATTATTAGGGTTAGATACTGGTGGCTTAGGAAGGACAGAACAAGGAAGATCCGATACCATGATGGTTGTAACTGTCAATCCAAAACAAAAAAAATCCACAATCATCAGCTTAGATCGTGATATTTATACAAATATTGTTGGTTACGGCACAGTCGATAAATTAAACCATGCTTATGCTTTTGGTGGTGTAGACATGGCGATGGACTCTATCGAACAGCTTTTAGATATTCCTATTGACCATTATGTAACAATTAATTTGGATGGTATGAAAGATTTAATTAATGCAGTAGATGGAATTGAGGTCAATAACAAGATTGATTTTACCCTTGACGGTATTCATGTTCCTGTGGGGAAGCAAGTATTAGATGGAAAAAAAGGGTTAGCTTATTCTCGAATGCGGCATGAAGATCCTTTAGGAGATATCGGCCGTCAAGCTCGGCAACGTGAAGTTGTAACTAAAATTGTCAATAAAGTGTTGAGTTTAGATGGCGTAAGTAATTATCGTAAAATTTTAAAAGCCGTTGAAAAAAATGTAACAACTGATTTGAATTGGGATGACATGCTAGACGTTGCGACTAACTATACGCCTGCCTTTGATACCATCAAACAAGACCAATTACAAGGAAAAGATGCAACTATTGACAATATTTATTATCAGATTTTAGGCAAGAATGATTTATTAGCAATTCAAAATGAGTTGAAAAAACAATTAGGAATTAAGACAAGTAAAACATTACCTAATTTAAATAATGCAAACGCCTCTATCATGTTTTACGATGATTCAGAATCTAATGAAGGCTTATCGCCAGAAACTGCTGTAAACAGCAACGATTCAACTTATTCTAATTCCTCACAATCGTCTAATCCGTATGATTATACACCAAATGATAATCAAGGGTATAATCAGGGATATGATCAAACTTATAATCAAAACAGCGCCCCGTATTATAATCAAATATCTCCACAAGAAACATATAATCAAGAATATAATGATGCAAACGGCTATTAATCATGAGTGCTTGCAACAGTTTTACAATAAAGCTCTCCCAAACTAAAATTTTAGTTTGGGAGAGCTTTATAAACTGAGCAAGTGCTTTTTGTATTTAATTAAAAACACAAATGGAATAATTGAGAGCAGTGGCAAACAATACCCAAAGATAATATGGAACCATTAACCACATTACCAAGCGGTAATGATACCATAAATGGTAAAGAAGCACTGATAAAACAAGAACTAATAAGGTAATGTCTATTGCAGCGATAAAATTATTTTTCAAGTTGAAAAATAAAGCAGTCCAAAGAAAATTGCAAATAAATTGGACAATAAATAATGTTAGCAATTTTTGTTTGATTCTTTTGTTTTCCATTTTCGACAATAGATACAAAGAGATTCCCATTAAAATATACAAAATGCTCCACATTGGACCAAATAACCAACTCGGTGGTGCAAAAGAAGGTAATTTAAGTGAATAGTAATAACTACCCGGATTTCCACTAGTTATCCCCGACAAAAACCCCAAAATAACTAAACCAACCGTACAAAACCAAAAACGATAATCTTTCATTATAGTCATATTTATCGAACTCCTTTTTCTTTTTAGTGTATCATGATTTGCTAAAACTGCCTTGTATTTACTCTTTACTTTTTAATTTTGTTATTTTAATAAATTGTTGAACGTTGATAATAATTCTTTCTTTAACAGATTTTCTTTTATTTTTCTCTTTAAAACCTTATGTTGCAATACCGAACATTATTGCAAAAAGATTTTAAAATAATTAAAAAATATTAATTATTTTAAAAAAATGTTATTTTTATTTTGACTATTTGATAATATAATAAGTGTAATCGATTACGAAATAATTAAATGAATAAAGCGACGGGTTAAGAGAGGAGAAAAACAGATGATGAATAAAAAAAGAATCAAAAAAATGTTAGAAGGGGCAGCTTTATGCAGCTTGATGATTGCACCAGCGGTATTAAATATGGAAGAAGTGTTTGCTACCCAACAAATGAGTATCAAAAAAGCTGATTTTGGTGTAGGACAAGGAATTAAATGGACAGATCAAGTAGTTGCGCCATTTGTAGATATGACAGCGTATGTTTCTCAAGACAATCTATCAAATAACGGTGCCCTTAATCTTGCGGCAGTAGCAAAAAGTACTGGACAAAAATTCTTTAATTTAGGATTTATGCAATCACGTGGACTAAAGAATGGCAAAATTGATTGGGCGTGGGGTGGTTATAACGGATTAAGTGAAAGTGATAACGACCAATGGCAATATGAAGGAATCAAAAAATCAATTCGTGAATTGAGAGAAGTTGGTGGAGACGTTGCTGTATCTTTTGGTGGATTAAATGCAGGAGCTTTCTGGGAAACGACTCAAGATTCAGAGATTTTAGCAAATGCTTATAAAGAAGTCATTGAAGGATATGGGTTAACTCGTGTTGACTTTGACGTTGAAGCCGGTGCAATGAATTATGCAAATAATTTAGCTAATGCCAAAGCGGTTAAAAAAGTTCAAGATCAAACAGGTGTTAGTGTGACATTAACTTTACCAGTTATGGATACTGGATTGATTTCAACAGGATTATCAGTATTACAAGCGTATCTTGAAGCTGGTGTCGAATTAACAACGGTTAATTTAATGACAATGTGTTATGGAAGTGTCGTACCAGATTATGCTCAAGGTTCTTTAGATGCAGTTGATAATACTAAGAAACAATTGCAAGACTATTACAAACGTTATGCCAATACTACATTAACGGATGAGCAAGCTTATGCAAAATTAGGGACAACCCCATCTATTGGATTTGAAAGTGAAGCGCATCCTTACTTCACGACTGACATGTTTAATCAAATTATTCAACACGCAAAATCTAAAAAATTAGGTATGGTTTCTTATTGGTCAATGAACCGAGATGCGATTGTTGACGGGGGACAAGGACAAGTAAAAAATCAATATGAGTTTTTAACTGTAGCACAACAATTCACAGATGAATCTGATGAGCCAATTGATCAATTAGATCGACCTTCTATTCCAGCTGGTTTAAACGCTAGTTCTATAACAAAAAATTCTGTTGTTTTAAACTGGTCAAATAACGATTCAAAAGAAAAAGTCACGCATTATGAAATTTATCGAGATAATGTGAAAATAGGCACAAGCAAAACAAATACATTTGAAGACCAAAATCTTAAAGCGAATACTACTTATACTTATAAAATAAAAGCAGTAAATGCTACCGGTACTTCTGATTTTAGCCAAGACCTATCAGTCAAAACATCAACTGATAATACCCAAGGGGATACTTGGACTTTAGGACATTCTTATAAAGTTGGAGATATCGTTACTTATAAAGGAGTTCAATATCGTTGCCTTCAATCCCATACGGCTTACGCAGGTTGGGAACCAGATATTTCACCAACTTTATGGGCAAGAGTGTATTAAAAATTATAAAAGCATAATGTTTGATGGAAGGGTAAAAAACGTTTACAATAAACCTATCAATTAAAAGGAGGTTTATTATGAAAAAGGTTAACATGTTGTTGTTTGTTGGAATGGTTATGTTAGGGTTGTTTGGATTTGGCGTTTCTGGATTTGCACATGGCTACATTACGTCACCTGGCAGTCGCGCTTATTTAGGGACAGAAGAAGCAGGGAAACTAAATCAAAATGTTGGACGCGCACAGTGGGAGCCTCAAAGCATTGAAGCAGCTAAAAATACTTTTATTGATGGGAAACTAGCAAGTGCTGGAGTAAGTGGATTTGAACCATTAGATGAGCAAACATCCACAAGATGGTATAAAAATAATATTAATGTAGGAAAATTACCTATTACATGGAATTTAACTGCACAACATCGAACTAGCACGTGGGACTACTATATGACTAAGCCGGATTGGAATCCAAATGCACCATTAAAAATTAGTGATTTTGAATTGATTGCAAAAATTGATGACAAGGCAACAGTACCGCCAAAAATAGTGAATCAAACAATTACGATTCCTCAAAATCGTAAAGGCTATCATGTTATTTTAGCTGTGTGGAATATCAGTGATACAACTAATGCTTTTTACCAAGCGATTGATGTGAATGTACAATAAAATAGAAAACAAAACTGCTGGATTGAAAAAGGTCCAGCAGTTTTTTGCGACGATTCAATGATTTTGGTTAAAAAGCTACTTGCTGTATGATAAAAGTATCGAATCATTTCTTCACTAAGCTATTTATTAGCTATTTAGATAGGAGGAACGAATAAATGAGTGGATTAAAAAGAAAAAAGAAGATTAAAAAAAGACCAAGCGATTTTTTATCTGAAGAAGAATTGGTCTCGCAAGAATTTGTTTCTTTTTTTTCTGAAGTATTAAAAAGAATGCCTCAAAAAACAGCAAGAGTTGTTCTTAATACGTATAATCAATCAAAAAAAGTCGCAAAAAGGATCGTTGAAAAAAATCGAGTTAAAATAAATCAAGAAATTGAAGATTTTTTAAAAGGAATCACTAAAGAGACTCGCAAAAATTGTCATCAAATCATTCATGCTGCTTCATTAACAGCAGCTATCGTTGGATGTTCACCCATTCCTTTTTCGGATGCTTTTTTGTTAGTTCCAGTTCAGTTGACAATGATGGCACGTTTGCATAAATTATTTGGACAAACGTGGTCAGAAGGGTTAGGCAAAAGTGTTTCAAAAGAATTAATGGCTGTCAGTCTAGGCAAAAGTACGGTAGGAAATATCGTAAAACTTGTTCCAGCTGTAGGAACAGTATCAGGAGCTGCTATTAACGCAGCAGTAGCTAGCGTCATTACTGAATCATTAGGCTGGACAACAGTAAAAATGTTAAATGATGGAGAAGATATTTTTGAACAAATAATATCATTTAAAGGACAATTTCAAACGTTGTATCGTGCACTAAAAACGATAAAAAGTAAATAAAAGTGCTAAAAGAATACAACCTAATAATCATTACCAAAACAATATTATTGGAATGATAAAAGCAACATTGAATCATCCGTGCTACTTTTTACTTAGAAAAAAACGAATATAATCGGTTAAATTTCTGGTTAAGCATAAGTAGCACAGATTGCTTTTTATTCAGTGTTAAGGTTGTTTAGGCTGTCATTCTCACTTTGTTCGTTCTTATTTTTTAGTCAGTTTTGCGACAACTTCGCAGCGTGCAGTTTGTGGAAACATATCGATAGACTGCAAATAATCAACCTTGAATTTCTTGCTTAATTGAACAAGATCACGAGCCAATGTTGAAACGTTACAAGAAATATACACCAATTTGGTTGGTGGGTTGTTGAGAAGAGTTTGAATTAATTGTGAATCAAGTCCAGTTCTGGGTGGATCGACAATGATTCCATCTGGCTTGAATCCTTTCCTTAACCATCTTGGTAATAATTCTTCGGCTGTCCCTACTTCATAATGGCTGTTAGTATAACCTAAGCGACGAGCATTTTTTTTTGCATCTTCTATGGCTTGCGGGATAATATCCATTCCGCGGATTTCTTTTGCTTGTTTTGCAACACTTAATCCGATGGTTCCTACACCGCAATAAGCATCTACGATTGTTTCATTTGGCTGCACAGCTAAAGCTTTGATTCCTTCGTTGTAAAGAATTGCCGTTTGCCGTGGGTTCAACTGGAAAAATGCTCGAGGTGAAAGATCAAAAGTGACTTCATTAAGTCGTTCCTCAATAGCTTCTTTCCCCAAAAGATGAAAGGTTTCATCTCCCATTACTAAAGGCGTTTTATTTGGTTGAACATTTTGCATAATTGAAACAACTTCTGGTAATTTTTGGTTAATTTCACGTATAATCGCATTTTTTTGTGGAAATTTTTGGCTTCGAGTAATAAAGACGACTTGTAATTCCCCTGTTTTTATTCCCACTCTAACCATAATTGTACGAAAAATCCCACTGTTTTTTTGTTCATCGTAAATAGGTAAATCGTATGTGTTTAAAAGTTTTACTACAGTATTCATCACTTTTTGTGTTTGTGGCTCTTGCACGAGACAATCAGTTAAAGGAACCAATTGATGTGAATTTGCTTGGTAAAGTCCAGCTTCAATTTTTTGTTTTTGTCTGTTTTTTCTCAATTGAAATTGGGCTTTATTTCGATAATGCCAAGGATTAGCCATACCAATTGTAGGACGTAGCTGGTAAGAACGAAACCCCATGGGCTTAAACTTTTCAAGAGCTTGCATAAGCAAATCTTTTTTAAAATCTAATTGTGCTTGATAAGCAAGATGTTGAAGTTGACAACCACCACATTCATAATAAACAGGACACGGTGCCACTACGCGATTGTTGCTTGTTTTTTTGATTTTAATTAACTGGCCTTGTGCATAACGAGAAGTAGTTTTAGTAATTTTAACGAGGACTTCTTCTTTTGGAAGTGCATAAGGAACAAAAATGGTCAAGCGTTTAAAATACCCAATGCCTTCGCCGTTAATACCGAGTCGCTTGATTTTTAAAGAGATCGTTTGTCCATTTTTGACAATCGTTTCAGTCATAGATACCTTCCTTTTTTCTAATAGTGTGGTTTTATTCTATCATATAATTGCTAACGGGAGGAATTTTCTGTGGTATGATAGGAATATACGTTCGAGGAGGGAACTTAATGGTAACAGTTACTAGGATCAGTAAAGATAAAGGCACTTTTTATAAAGTTGACTTATCAGAAGGAACATCTTTGAAAGTTTCAGAAGACATATTAGTTCGTTATCGTTTATTAAAAGACCAAGAATTAACAAACGAGACGATTGAAGAAATAAAAAGAAACAGCGGTTTTGATTTTGGGTTTCAACAAGCCCTTAACTATCTAAGTTATCAATTGCGTTCTGAAAAAGAAATTAGAACCTACCTAAAGGAAAAAGAAGTTCTTCTTGAAGACCGTAATAAAGTGATTGCTCGGCTTAAAGAATTAAATTTAGTGAATGACGTAGTTTACGGTAAAAGTTTTGTTCGGACTAATGTACGTTTAAATAACAAGGGACCAAAAAAATTAGCTCAGCAATTGCAGCAAAAAGGATTAAAGTCAGAAATCATTCAACAGGCTTTATTGCAATATTCAAAAGAGGATCAAGTAGACACTGCCTGCCAAGTAGCAGAAAAATTGTTTGATAAAAATCACGGCAAAAGTCGTAAAGAACTTTTAAAAAAAATTCAACAAAATCTGATGAATAAAGGATTCACACAAGAAACGATCCAACAAGCCTTAGCAAGTTTACCACAAGAAGTAGATCAAGAATTAGAATATCAATCTTTAGTCGTTCAAGGCGAAAAATTATGGCATAAAAACTCTCGCTTTGAACCTAAAAAAAGAAATTTAAAAATTCAACAGCATTTATATCAAAAGGGATTTGATTTAGAGATGATTCGACGATTTATCACAGAAAAGGAAGAAGAATTAAGTGAATAAAGAATGGGAAAATTGGAACAAAAACGAATTAATAATGTTTCAAAAACGATTTATTGAATGGTATGAAAAAGAAAAAAGAAATTTGCCTTGGCGATATGATCACAATCCTTATCGCATCTGGATTTCGGAAATCATGCTTCAACAAACACGTGTTGATACAGTCATTGCTTATTTTTATCGTTTTATGGAATGGTTTCCTACGATTGAAGATTTAGCCAACGCGCCTGAAGAGAAACTATTAAAAGCTTGGGAAGGATTAGGATACTATTCGAGAGTACGCAACATACAAGCAGCAGCAAAACAGATCGTGACAGATTTTGACGGTAAATTTCCGCAAACACCAAAGGAAATTTGTTCTTTAAAGGGAATCGGTCCGTATACAACTGGTGCAATTTCAAGTATTGCGTTTGGATTACCTGAACCTGCAATTGATGGTAATGTGATGCGTGTCGTTAGTCGTTTGTTTTGTATTGAAGCAGACATTGCTAAAGCATCTAGCAGAAAAATTTTTGATGAGGCAATGCGCAAAATTATTGATGAAAAATATCCAGGGGAATTTAATCAGGCTTTAATGGATTTAGGTTCAGCCATTTGTACGCCGACTTCCCCTTCTTGTGAGCAATGTCCTATTCAGTCATTTTGTTTAGCATATAAAAAGGAAAAACAAGCGTGTTATCCCGTAAAAACTAAAAAAGCAAAACCTAAAGACTGTTATTATGTTTGTGCAGCAATTCAAAATCAGGAAGGCGCTTATTATTTTGAAGAACGGCATCATCAAAAACTATTAGCAAATATGTGGATGTTTCCTATGATTGAAGTGACAAAGGAAAAATATGAGCGATTGAAATTGGAATGGGCACAGGCCTATGAACCAAGTTTATTTGCTCAAACCAAAGTTGCAGAAGAAGAAATAATGTTACCTTTTGAATTTAAAGAGCAATTGATTTGGCAAAAGCGTCATTTAGGAGAAGTCACACATATTTTTAGCCACTTAAAATGGCACGTTTTGCTTTTTTATGGACGTATGCCTTCTCTAGTAAGCGAAAGCTTCCAAGAGACAATAACAAAGCGGTGGCTCTCACCGGACGCTTTTAACAACGTGGTATTTCCCAAAGTGCAAGTGAAATTAATTGAACAGTTAGAGAAAAATCGAAACAATAGTAATCCTTTCTAGGCAAAGCTCTTTTTTATTGATATAATAAAAATGATATTGGTGTGATGAACACCTAAACACAAAGCATGAGATGCTGCGTAAGGAAGGATCGCTATGGGAGTTCCAAAAGAAGGTGAGTTTGTAACGATTCAAAGTTACAAGCATGACGGCAAGTTGCATCGAACGTGGCGTGATACCATGGTATTAAAGACAAGTGAGCATTCAATGATTGGTGTAAATGATCATACGCTGGTCACAGAGTCTGATGGGCGTCGTTGGGTGACTCGAGAACCAGCAATTGTGTATTTTCATAAAAAATACTGGTTCAATGTAATAGCAATGATTAGAGAAAAGGGGGTTTCCTATTATTGTAATCTAGCTTCACCTTTTTTGCTAGACGATGAGGCATTGAAGTATATTGATTATGATTTAGATATCAAAGTGTTTCCTGATGGTGAGAAACGATTACTAGACGTTGATGAGTATGAGATGCATAGCCAAATGATGAACTATCCAAATGATATCGACTTCATTTTAAAAGAAAACGTGAAGATTTTGGTTGACTGGATCAATAATGGTGAAGGCCCTTTTTCCGAAGGCTATATTGATATTTGGTATAACCGTTACAAGCAATTGTCGCGCAAATAAAAAAGTAGTAAGCCAAAATTATTTTTTGCGCTTACTGCTTTTTTATGAGTCTAAATGATAGCGATCTAAGGATTAAAACTCTTTTTTCATAGAAATATGAGGTAGTCCAGCTTCTTCAAAAATATCCCCGCAAACGCCAAACCCTAATTTTTCATAGAAAGTTTTTGCTGTAGTTTGAGCTCCTAGTAATACAGTATTATAGCCTTGCTGTTTAGCGAAAACTTCAGCTTCAGCTACTAAGATTTTACCCAATCCTTGATGACGATATTTTGGTAATATTGCCATGCGTTGGAGCTTTATTTTTCCATTTTCTAATGGAAGAAGTCGAACCGTTCCGCACGGTTGTTTTTTCTCTGAATAAAGAACAAAATGGATGCATTGTGCTTCATCTCGATCAATTTCTCTTGTTCGTGAAACTCCTTGTTCAACCACAAAAACCTGATTTCTAATTCGAACAGCGTCAAGGTAGATGTCACTTAACGTATCTTTTGTGTGTACAATTTTCACCCTAAGACCACCTTTCTCTTGTTCTAGTATACTGTAAAGAAAAATTTATGAAAACAAATATAAAATAAATAAGTGCAAGAATAAAAGCATTTTTTGTTTAAATAATATATACTAGTAAAAAAGACGAAAGGAGGAAAATCATTGTTTGAAAAGTTAAAACAATCAAAATTGATGTTTTGGTCTTGCGAATTACTTATTTTGGCAACTTTAGTTTTTGTTTCTTCAAAGATTAATTTTATTTTTCAGCCAATAGGAACATTTTTTTCCACATTGTTTGCACCAGTTTTGATTGCTGGATTTTTATATTATTTGTTAAATCCTTTAGTGAAACTATTAATGAAAATCAAAATTAAGCGTATCTGGGCAGTTGCGATTGTCCTGCTTTTACTTGTTGCAGCAATTATATGGATTTTGCTTAGCGTTATTCCAAGTTTGATTCAGCAAATTTCTTCATTAGCTTCTAGCATGCCTGATTTTATCAAGCAAGTGGAAAGCTGGTTAAAAGAAATGGCTACGTTACCGATTTTTAAAGAAGTGAATATCACTAAATATTTTGAACAATTAGATATTTCCTATGGAGCAATCATCCAGCAATTTTTAAGTGGAATATCAAATAGTTTAGGTTCAATCGTAGGAACAATCGCTTCAGCTACGATCGTTCTTTTAACAGCACCGTTTATTTTGTTTTATATGTTAAAAGACGGGGAAAAAATGGTTCCTGCGATCAAAAAATTCTTTCCTGAAAAAAGAAGAGAACAAATCGTTGAATTGCTCGGACAATTGAATAAGACGTTAGCAAACTATATTAGCGGTCAAGCGATTGAATGTCTTTTTGTTGGAACATTTACCTTTTTAGGCTATTTGATTTTAGGTGTGGATTATGCATTTTTATTTGGTGTTATCGCTGGATTAACCAATTTGATACCTTATTTAGGACCGTATCTAGGTTTAGCACCTGCATTTTTTGTCACAATTTTTAACGATCCTTTCAAAGCCTTGCTTTGTTGTGTCGTAGTATTAGTAGTGCAGCAGCTAGACGGAAATATTATTTATCCAAATGTAATTGGAAAAACACTGAAAATCCATCCATTAACGATTATTATTGTTTTATTAGTAGCAGGAAATATTGCTGGGTTGATAGGAATCTTCTTAGGAGTGCCATTTTATGCTATTTGCAAAACGATTGTTTCTTACATCATCAAAATCGTTAAAGAAGATCAACAAAATGAAAATAAGAAAAAAATTGCAACTCCTTTGTAAGAAAATATACCAAACAGTTGTTTCTATTGCAAAGAAAAATTCTTTGTGATAACATTTTGGCGTGGCTATCTTTATAGTCACGCTTTTTTTCTATCGTAAACTAAAAAATTAAAAAATATAAGGAGAGAATGCGATTATGAATGCTGACCCTGAGAGTCAGTCGCTGTTAGCGCAAGTTTTATTATTGATCATTTTAACTTTGATCAATGCTTTTTTAGCTGCTTCTGAGATTGCTGTAGTTTCGATCAACAAAAATCGAATCGAGCAAAAAGCAGAAGAAGGAGATGTAAAGTCTCAAAAGCTGTTAAAAATATTGCAGAACCCAAACAACTTTCTGTCTACGATCCAAGTAGGAATTACGTTAGTTAATATCTTATCCGGTGCTTCGTTAGCCAATACACTATCAGAAAAATTAGCTCCATTATTAGGCGGTGGTGCGGCAGCAAAAAATATCGCTAATGTTATTGTTTTAGCTATTCTGACGTACGTATCGATTGTTTTTGGTGAGTTATATCCTAAACGAATCGCTTTGAATAAATCAGAAGAAGTAGCAAACTTTACTTCTGGGCTCATCCGTTTGATTGGCGTGGTGGCGAAACCTTTTGTCTGGTTGTTGTCTGCTTCAACTAGTTTATTGGCGCGAATTACGCCAATGACCTTTGATGATGAAGATTCAAAGATGACAAGAGATGAAATGCGATATATGTTAGAAACTGAAGGTGTACTTGATAATGAAGAGTTGGAAATGTTGCAAGGCGTTTTTTCTTTAGATACTAAGGTCGCACGGGAGGTCATGGTTCCTCGAACAGATGCTTTTATGATCGATATCAATGACTCCGTTGAAGAAAATGTCAATGAAGTATTATCAGAAAGCTATTCAAGAATCCCTGTATATAATGAAGAAAAAGATAAAGTAATCGGAATTCTTCATACTAAAAATCTATTAAAAGCCGCTCATAAATTTGGCTTTGAACATTTAGATATTCAAAAAATTATGCAAGAACCTTTGTTTGTTCCAGAAACAATTTTTATTGATGACTTATTATATGAAATGAAGAAAACGCAAAATCAAATGGCTATTTTACTTGATGAATACGGTGGAGTAGTTGGTTTAGTCACGTTGGAAGATTTACTTGAAGAAATTGTTGGTGAAATTGATGATGAATCAGATGAAGTTGAAAAATTATATGAAAAAGTAGCGGAACATGAATATATTATTCAAGGACGCATGCTGATTGATGAATTTAATGAAGCGTTTGATAGTAGCCTGCATATGAGTGATGTGGATACAATGGCAGGTTATCTAATTACAGCTTTAGGGATGATTCCTGATGAAGGTGAAAAATTATCTTTTGATGTGGATAATGTTACGCTGATTTCTGAAGAAATGGAAGGGTCAAGAATTTTAAAAATCCGAGTGATTTTCCATGATCCAGAAGAAATTGAAGCTGAACCTGACGAAGATAGACGTTATTTTAAAAAAGAATTTGAAGCTGACGAACCAAGAAGATAATAAAAAAGAGGTGTGTTGTTTGTAATCTAAGCAGCACCTCTCTTTTTTTGAAAATATAAGATTGAAATCGAAGAGAAATCTTGTTTAGGTGGCTTTTTTGATTGGTTAATCCGTGCTATACTGATTTAGTTGTGGTAAAGATAGAAGTATAAACAAATATTTAAGTATTGTTTTCTCATAATAGATATGTAAGAACAAAACAAGTAAAGAATGGAGTTAATTTATGAGTAACCCAGATTTAAAACAACAAGTAGATAATCGACGGACGTTTGCTATTATTTCTCATCCGGATGCTGGTAAAACAACAATAACAGAGCAATTGCTTTTATTTGGTGGTGCTATTCGTCAAGCTGGAACTGTCAAAGGAAAAAAAACTGGTAATTTTGCAAAATCAGATTGGATGGAAATTGAGAAGCAGCGCGGAATTTCTGTTACAAGTTCCGTTATGCAGTTTGACTATCATGGAAAACGTGTTAATATTTTAGATACACCCGGACATGAAGACTTCTCAGAAGATACGTATCGTACGTTGATGGCTGTAGATAGTGCCGTCATGGTGATTGATAGTGCAAAAGGAATTGAAGCTCAGACAAAGAAACTATTTAAAGTAGTTAAAAAAAGAGGCATCCCAATTTTTACTTTTATCAATAAATTAGATCGCGATGGGCGAGAACCGTTAGAGCTTTTAGAAGAGCTTGAAGAATTGCTAGAGATTGAATCTTACCCGATGAATTGGCCGATTGGTATGGGCAAAGGTTTAGAAGGGCTATATGATATCTATCACAATCGAATTGAGTTTTATCGTCCAGAAAATTATAATGCGAAACGTTTAATCACATTAGATGAGGACGGACTGCTTCCAAATGGACATCTGTTGACGAAAAACTCATTGTATGAACAGGTGCTTGAAGAAGTTGAATTAATTAAGGAAGCAGGAGATTCGTTTAATAAAGAAAAAATTACTCGTGGTGATCAAACACCAGTTTTCTTTGGTTCGGCGTTAACGAATTTTGGAGTCCAAACTTTCTTAGAAACTTTTGTTGAATTAGCTCCATCGCCTTATGGACATCAAACGCAAGAAAAACAAATTGTCAGTCCTTATGAAGAGGAGTTTTCAGGATTTGTTTTTAAGATACAAGCCAATATGAATCCGGCTCATCGTGATCGAATTGCATTTGTGCGTATTTGTTCTGGTACATTTGAGCGCGGAATGGATGTTTTTCTTGAAAGAGCAGGGAAAAAAATGAAGCTAAGCAATGTTACCCAATTTATGGCTGATTCAAGAGAAAATGTGGAAAAAGCTGTAGCGGGTGACATCATTGGTGTTTATGACACTGGAAACTATCAAATTGGCGACACCTTATATGAAGGAAAACTAAAAGTGGCTTACGAAGAACTTCCATCATTTACCCCTGAGTTATTTATGAAAGTGACGGCTAAAAATGTGATGAAGCAAAAATCTTTTCATAAAGGAATCTACCAGCTTGTACAAGAAGGTGCGATTCAATTATATAAAACGTATTTGACAGATGAATATATTATTGGAGCAGTCGGCCAACTGCAATTTGAAGTGTTTCAATATCGAATGATGAATGAATACAATGCAGAAGTAATCATGTCTCCAATGGGGCATAAAATTGCTCGTTGGATCGACCCTAAAGATTTAGATGAAAAGATGAGCTCAAGTCGTAACATTTTAGCAAAAGATCGTTTCGACCAACCACTGTTTTTATTTGAAAACCAATTTGCGATGCGTTGGTTTGCGGATAAATACCCTGACGTTAAGTTAAAGAGTTTGCTGTAAAAATTATGAAAGTCTTTTAAAAATGATTTTCTAAAGTGCGTCGGTTTTTATTTTGAAAGAGACATTTGACTGATCGGAAGGAATTGAAAATTGAAATTTTAAAGCCTGTTGGAGTGAATGAAGAAATAGTATACAACAACGAGACAAAAAATATTAACAGCTATCGTCTTATGAGCAGATGACACAAGCGACGATCTATGTGGAGATGCAAGCACAACTTATTTCCAATAGATTCGAGTATAAATTAGTAAGAAAACCAAATGTATCTTAAAAATTAAGTCGTCAATTACAAAGATTATTGTGATTGACGGCTATTTTTGTAAAATTACTTTTTGATAAAATGCTTATCAAATCCATAAAAAAAAAGATATCTGCAATGAGTAATCACAAGAACTGTAAGAAGAAAATCTTTTATTCTGTCAAATGGTGATGATGTAAAAATAGAAAGAGTTGTTGTTGGTTCAACCAATTTTTTATTTTAAAGAAAAAAGAGATAAAATAATTTTAATGAAGTAAATTAAAATTATTTTGCATACATATATATAAAAGAAGAAAGAGAGGTTTTTGTATGGAAACAGAAGAACAAAGAAAAATGAGAAAAGAACGAAAAAAACATGAAATGCAACGATTATGTCGAATGTTGGATATTGAAGGATGGGATAAAAATGAAGCCATTGTGAAAGAGGTAAAAGCCATCGTACATGTAGGAAATACGCAAAAAAAAGAAACCAAATAATTATAACAGAATTCAAGTCTTTAATATTGAATTCTTATAAAATGGTCTCTTTTTCGGGTTTAATATATTATACTGCCGCTTCAGGATGTGGTTGATGTTTAGGAATTGAGACTTCCACTAAGTCGGTTAATTCGATCACTTGGATTTCATTTTCTTCGTATCGGGCGTCATGGATTTTATTCAAAAAATATTTTTTTACTTCTTCAATTTCTTTTGGTTGTATTTTCCGTTTTTCATTAATCAATAAAATCTCATTATGCTGGGGTGCCTCTGTATAGATGATCATCATATTTCCTGCTGTATAAACTTTTACCATATGAGCATCTGTATTTTCTAACTGATTTAAAACTAAACGTGAATGACTATTTGTTACATTAACGAATTTCATGGCGCTCACCTCTTTTATGTAGATTTTTTAAATACAACCTAAAATAATTATAATTCTTTTTTAATGAAAAGAACAGTATTTTGCATTTAAAAAAAATGTAAAACACACATATTGTCCCAGCTTTTTTGGAGGCAATATGTGTGTTTTTAGTCATTGGCTATTCGTTTATTTAGTTTCAGTTGGTGCTTTTTTTTTCCAAAGGCTCCGAGTTGGAAGTAATTACGATTTTTCCTTCTTTATTCAAGATGGCTTTTAGTTCATGAATAGAAGGATGATCTAAATAAAACTCGGCAACGCCATCTTCGATTTGTTCTTGAATTGTACGACGAAGGGGTCGTGCACCCATTGATGGATCATAACCTAAGTCAACAAGTTTTTCTTTTACGTTTGTTGGCACATCAACATGTAATTGTTGTGATGCTAACATATGGTTGACGTCATTTAACATTAAGCTAACGATCTTCATTAAGTTTTCTTTTGACAAAGCCTTAAATTCAATGATGCCATCAAAACGATTTAAAAATTCAGGGGTAAAGTAATTATTTAATTGATTTAAGACAGAACGAGTTATTCCTTCACGAGCCGCCCCAAAGCCAACATTTGCTTCCACTTTACCTGTTCCGGCATTACTTGTCATGATAATAATCGTATCTTTAAAACTTACTGTTCGACCTTGAGCATCTGTCAAACGACCATCATCTAAAATTTGCAAGAACATATGCAATACATCCGGATGGGCTTTTTCAACTTCATCCAGTAAGACTAAACTATAAGGGTTGCGACGTACTTTTTCGGTTAATTGTCCAGCTTCTTCATAACCAACATAACCAGGAGGAGAACCAATGAGTTTAGACACACTATGTTTTTCCATGTATTCAGACATGTCAAATCGAATCATAGAATCTTTCGATCCGAATAACTCAAAAGCTAACTGTTTAGCTAATTCAGTTTTACCTACACCAGTTGGACCAACAAATAAGAATGAACCGATTGGACGGTTTTTCTTATTTAGACCAACGCGGTTACGACGAATTGCCTTAGCCACTCGGTCAACCGCGTTATCTTGTCCAATTACGTGTGCTTTTAAATCGGCTGCAAGATTCTTCAATTGTGTTTGTTCTTTTTCTTTTAACTCACCCACTGGAATACCTGTGCGTTCCTCTACGATTTTTTCCATGTCTTTTTCTGTAATTACAGGGGTTTCTTTGTCTGTTAATTGGCGCTCTTTCATTTGTTGTAGCTTATTAATTTGGTCACGATAATAAGCTGCTTTTTCAAAATCTTCTTCTTTAGAAGCCTGAATTTTTTGTTCTTGTGCATCTTGTAGTTTTTTATCAATCGTTTTAGGATCAATGATTTGAATGGTTAAATTTTTCTTTGAACCTGTTTCATCCAGCAGATCAATAGCTTTGTCTGGCAAAAATCGGTCTTGAACGTAACGATTGGATAAAGTTGCTGCAGCCTCGATCGCTTCATCGGTATATTTTACATGATGATAATCTTCATAGCGTTTTTGCAATCCTTTTAAGATACTGATTGTTTCTTCTACAGATGGTTCAACTACTCGGACAGGCTGCATGCGGCGTTCTAAAGCAGCGTCTTTTTCAATAATTCGATACTCACTTAAAGTAGTTGCGCCGACCATTTGTAATTCCCCGCGAGCCAGAGCAGGTTTTAAAATATTTCCTGCATCCATGTTGCCATCACCTGCAGAACCAGCACCGACGAGTTCATGAACTTCATCAATGAATAAGATGACATTTTCAGCTCGTTTGATTTCTTCAATCAACTTTTGCATGCGTTCTTCAAATTGACCACGAATACCTGTTCCTTGAACTAAAGAAACGACGTCTAGACGAATCACTTCTTTGTCCATTAATTTTTGAGGAACATCTCCGTCCACGATTTTTTGGGCAAGTCCTTCTACTACTGCTGTTTTACCAACACCAGGTTCACCGATCAATACAGGATTGTTTTTGGTTCTACGATTTAAAATTTCTATCACTCGTTTAATTTCTTCGTCTCGACCAATTACAGGATCAATATCTCCTTGACGTGCTTGCTCGGTAATATTGATTCCGTATTCTCCTAGTAGACCTTCAGAATTTCCTTGTGGGGGTTGCCCACCGTTGAAATTATTGTTTCCACCGAATTGAGTCGGAGGCGTCTGTTCATAGTTTCCTTGTTGTTGCATTTGACGAGACATGGAGCGAAACAAGTCATCCAAACTGCTAAAGCCAAAAGGATCATTTTGAGCCATACTTGCCAGACCTCCATTTTGTTGATTTTTGATTTTTTGATAGCAACTTTGGCAATAATCAAGTTGAGTTCGCTGTCCGTTTATTGTCGCATATAAATGGATCGTTGCTTCATTTTTACCACAATTTTGACAAAGCATAAATGATTCACGTCCTTTCGCATGATTCACATGTACCTTTATATTTTACAACTGGTTGTGTTGGAGGTAAATGAATAACCCTCATTAATTAGGAAAAGAAAGGTAAAAAAAGTTGTTGACCATTTTTGACCTTTTCTTTTAATTATACTAAATTTTATAGTCCATGCAAGTATTTAGTTTGTCAAAAGGAAAAAGAAAAATACAAAGAATAATTGGCTGGTTATGCAACAAGGAGGAAATCTATTGGGTCAGTCATAATTTATTTTAGCTTCAATTTTTTTATTCATTAACATTTTTCTTTTTATTTTAAAAAATAGTATTTTTATTTTAAATAAAGAAAATATTTAACTGAAACTAAGTGTTATTATTAATAATATATATTTAAAAAATAGATGAAAATATTTTTTTCACTTTTGTTTGAATTTAAATGAAAACAGTTGTATCTATCGGGAAAAAATGTTAATCTTTACAAATGAAAGGGTGCGACTTATTAGTGTTCTTATGTAAACTGCTAAAAAAGAAAACCCTCACATAAAAACAACACTCACTTAAAAGGAGACCGATTAATATGGAAAAGAAAGAATTTCACGTAGTAGCAGAAACTGGGATTCATGCACGTCCAGCTACATTGTTAGTACAAACAGCAAGTAAATTTAACTCTGATGTAAACTTAGAGTATAAAGGAAAATCAGTAAACTTGAAATCTATTATGGGCGTTATGTCTTTAGGTGTGGGCCAAGGTTCTGATGTTACAATTACGGCTGAAGGTGCGGATGAAGCAGACGCAATGGCGGCAATTGTCGATACAATGAAGAAAGAAGGATTATCTGAATAATGGTTGAAATGCTAAAAGGGATTGCCGCTAGTGACGGCGTAGCCGTTGCCAAAGCTTACCTGCTAGTTCAACCGGATTTAACATTCAGTAAGACAACAGTAGAAGATACTGCAGCTGAAGCATCTCGTTTAGATGATGCTTTAGCAAAATCTACTGAAGAATTGCAACTAATTCGTGAAAAAGCAGCGCAAAGCTTAGGTGAAGCAGAAGCGCAAGTATTTGACGCACACTTGATGGTTCTGTCTGATCCAGAAATGGTTGGTCAAATTAAACAAAATATTAAAGATAATAGCGTAAATGCTGAAGCAGCATTAAAAGAAGTAACAGATATGTATATCGGTATGTTTGAAGCAATGGAAGACAATGCATATATGCAAGAACGTGCGGCTGATATTCGTGATGTTGCAAAACGTATTTTGGCTCATTTATTAGGGGTTACGTTGCCGAATCCGTCCATGATTAACGAAGAAGTTGTGGTTGTTGCCCACGATTTGACACCGAGTGATACAGCTCAACTAGATCGCAATTTTGTGAAGGCATTTGTTACTGATATTGGTGGACGTACTTCACATTCTGCCATTATGGCTCGTTCTTTAGAAATTCCGGCGATTGTGGGAACTAAAGAAATTACAGCTAAGGTCAAAGAAGGCGATATCCTAGCTGTTAATGGATTGCAGGGGGATGTGATTGTTGATCCTACAAATGAACAAAAAGCTGAATTTGAAAAAATTGGTGCCGAGTATGCTGCTCAAAAAGCCGAATGGGAAAAATTAAAGCATGCGGAAACGATAACTGCTGATGGAAAACATTTTGAATTAGCAGCTAATATAGGGACACCAAAAGATTTAGTTGGTGTTCATAATAACGGAGCAGAAGCAGTAGGGCTATATCGTACAGAATTCTTATATATGGATTCTCCTGATTTTCCAACTGAAGAAGATCAATATGAAGCATATAAAGCTGTTCTTGAAGGAATGAAAGGAAAACCGGTTGTTGTACGTACCATGGATATCGGTGGTGACAAAGAGTTGCCTTATTTGCAATTGCCACATGAAATGAATCCATTTTTAGGCTATCGTGCATTGCGTATCAGTTTATCTGAACAAGGGGATGAAATGTTCCGCACACAAATGCGTGCATTGTTGCGTGCATCTGTACATGGAAACTTACGCATTATGTTCCCAATGGTTGCTACGCTAAAGGAATTTCGTGGAGCAAAAGCGATTTTTGAAGAAGAAAAACAAAAATTATTGAGTGAAGGCGTGGAAGTATCTGAAACAATCCAAGTCGGCATCATGATTGAAATTCCTGCAGCAGCTGTTTTAGCTGATAAATTTGCAAAGGAAGTAGATTTCTTCTCAGTGGGTACGAATGATTTAATACAATATACTATGGCTGCTGATCGTATGAATGAACGTGTTTCATACTTGTACCAACCTTATAACCCATCTATCTTGCGGTTAATTAAACATGTAATTGATTCGGCGCATGCTGAAGGAAAATGGGCTGGTATGTGTGGAGAAATGGCTGGGGATCAAACAGCTGTTCCATTGCTTGTAGGGATGGGATTAGATGAGTTCTCTATGAGTGCGACATCTATCTTAAAAACGCGTAGTTTGATGAAACGTTTAGATATGACAAAAATGGCTGAACTTGCTGATCGGGCATTAAAAGAGTGCGATACGATGGAAGAGGTCATTGAACTTGTTAACGAATATGTAAAATAAAAAAGCTGATGCAGCTCGGGTTATAAGCTGCATTGGTTTTTTTGCTTTTCAAAAGGTGATAAGTGATGTTTATGAACATTGAAGCGAAACATTTTGCTTCGGTGTTTTTTTGTCTAATTTAGAGCAAAACTAAATGAAGGAGTAAGCGATTTATATTTAATGAGTACTGAGGTAAATTAACAGCAGTTATTGCACTTAATTAAGTGCAATAAAATTGTGTTGTTCAAACGCTTTCATAAACGTATAGTAAAGGATGTAAGGAGAATAAGTGAAATGATGCAGTTATCAAAAAGAGAGATTAAAATTTTGTTGAGTTTATTGGATAGTGAAATTTGTTTAACAACGAAAGAACTTGCGAAACAGTTAGAAGTGAGTATCCGTACGATTAAATATGATTTAGATAATATTCGTTTATGGTTAAAGCAACGTGAAGTTGAGTTGCTTTCTCAAAGAAACAAAGGTTTTTGGTTTGAATTAACGGATAGGCAAAGATTAGCTTTAAAAAATGAATTACAAGAAGTCGCACGTTTTGAAACTTTTTTGGATCAAAAATCACGTGTTGTAAAAATTGTGATGTCTTTGCTGTTGGAAGAAAAGACAGTCACAGTGAATCAACTGGCAGAACAATTGAAAGTTTCCAGTAATACAATTATTGCAGATTTAGAAAAAGTCACTGAATTTGTATCTTCCTTTCAAGTTACGTTAAAAAAGAAAGCAGGACAGGGGATCTTTTTAATTGGTGATGAAGATAAATTGCGTTTTTTAATGGAATATTTATTGAATCGTAAATTAACGGAGTATGATATTTATCAAATTATGAATCAGTTAATTCATTCCAGACAAAAAAAGCAGCATCCTATTTATTTAGAAAAAGATTCAAGGTTTTACGGGATTTATCAAGTGGTTTTGAATGAAATGTCCGAGATACTTTCTAATGCTTCTCTTGATCAATTTGATTACTCTGAATTACTTTCGATTACTTTTCGTGTCGCCATTGCAACGTGTCGCCTGCAAATAGGTCGGGCAATTGGTTCTTTTAAATTGGTTCAAACATTTGATCAACAAGATGTTGCTTTAAGGGTGATGTATCATGTTTTTAAAAAATTTGATCTTCCGCTTTTTGAAGCAGAATACCGTTATATCCAAAGTGACCTTGTGCAAAAAGAATACTCACAAAATACTTTAGAATTGTCTATTCGTTTAATTGATACTGTTTCAAAGGAGTTGAATCTATCTTTTAATAAAGATAACCAACTGCTTACCAATCTTTTCGCGCATTTATCCTTACGTTTAGGGAAAAAACATGTATTTATTAATGAATACAATCCCTTTGTAGATGAGATTAAGAAAAGATATCCGGTTTTGTTTCGAGCAATTACCAAAGCCTGTCAAAGAGAACTTACGGATAATGCTTATGCAGTGAATGACTCTTTTATTGCATATATTGCGTTGCATTTTCTTGTTTTTTTTGAAAAGGAGCGGCAAGAAACCTCTATCGTTCGTATTGTCTATGTTTGTTCGACTGGATTAGGAGTGACAAATCTCATTGAGCAAAAAGTAAAAGAAGAAATTCCCAATATAAATATTATTGGATTTACTTCAGTTTTAAATGCGTCAGAAGTAATTAGGGAGAAAGAGCCGGATCTAGTGATCAGTATTTTCCCAATTGAAGGAATTCACGTTCCTTTAATTAAAGTGAATGCGATTCCAACGAAAGAGGATATTCAAAATATCAAACAATTAATTCGTGGGTTGTTAGAAAAAAACATGTTGCAGCAACGTTCTAAAAAAGTTCAAGACGATTGTTCTTTTGCACAGGAAAATGTAGAGGCGTACAGTCAAGATGTGATTGTCAAAGGGTACGTTATTTACGAAGGGTTATGCGAACTATTTGGAAAAAACTTGAAGAAAGAGTACCAAAAGGCTTTTTTATTACATGTGTTGTTGATGGTTCATCGGATTATGTTTAAGAATCAATATGAATTAGATGGAACAGTTCAACAAGAAATATGGTTGCAGCAAAAAGAATTAATTATGCAAATTGAGCAACTTTTTTCGGAAAATGATCTTTCAGTGAATCAAGCAGAATTAACAGCTTTGTTCCAGTATATGGATACTTATCTTGGTATCAAAAAAGAAGTAGGTGAAACAAGTGAAATTAAGTGAAGAGGCAAAAAAAATCATTCAAGAAAGTCGTTATAAGGTAACGCTGATGGCTCTTATAGAATATACTGAAAAGGCTTTAGAAAAAGCAGGTGTTCAGCCTGTGGAATTGCAATGGACGATATTGATTAATCACTTAAATGAAATGATTGGTAGAGAAAAAGAAAAACGATTTATTGGAAAAGTTGATCCAGAAATGTTTAGTGAAGTATCAAAAGAGTCATTGGATATTGCAGATCGAATTACAAAAAAAATCGGGCAGCTGCCTAAAGATGAGATGTATGTTTTATCCATTCATTTTGAAAGTGCAAAACAGAATCAATAAAATAGAGGAGGAAGAAAAATGATAACAGTAGTGATTGCAGATCGTTTAGGAAAAGGACAAAATGTAGCTAAAGGTGTGGAAGCAGCAGGTGGCAGGGCAGTTGTAGTTCCGGGAATGGGAGCAGATATGCGTTTGGGTGAGGTGATGCAAAAAGAAGGTGCTGATTTAGGACTATCTTTTTGTGGAAGCGGAGGTGCAGGTGCGTTAACAGCTTCTACTAAATACGGATACCCGGAACGACATGGGATGCGTTCAATTGATGAAGGAGTGACAGCGATTGAAGAAGGAAAAATTGTCTTAGGTTTTGGTTTTATGGATCAAGAAGAGCTAGGAAAGAGGCTCGTAGCTGCTTATAGAAAGAAATATGGGGAAAAATAAGAAGAAAAATGTAAAAATGGGGGAAGAGATATGGGGGTAACTGTAAAAAGCAAACAAACAGTAACAGTGTCAGGAACAGGGGAAAGCAAAACAGCTGCTTTTTCAGCTGCACTAAATGATGTGCAAAAGAAGATTCTAAAAAAATCTTCAGATGTCATTTTAAGAATTGAACCGAATGACGTTACTGTCCTTTTGGCAAAAGAACAGACGTACATAGAACGTTTCATGTTTTTCTTTTTACCTAGAAAACGGAAAACTTATCAGGTCAAGTTGCAAGTACACGTGGATATAACAAGAATTGATTTACAAGCAGTTGAATTCATCAATCAAAAAAATCAAGTACAAAACACAATTAATGTACCATTTTTGACGAAAAAAGTGTGAATTTGATAAGGAGGAAAACAGAGTGGATTTTGTTGTTATTTTATTAAAATCAATCGTTATAGGAGGTTTGCTAGGATTTTCAGCTGGGGCGGGCGCAGCACGAATGTTTCACGCCCCCAGCACACAAGGCTTAGGAGCTTTTCGTACAATGGGAGAAATGAATGCTTGTGAAGGGGACCCAGCTTCACACTTTTCATTTGGGCTTGGCTTTTTTTTTAATGCATGGGCTTCTGCTGTAGGAGCTGGAGCTTTTACACAAGATGTTACACATCGTATTATACCTAATTGGGCAGCAGCAACGCTTTTAGCTAAAAATAAAAATATTGCTACTACAATGCATGATCCTAAAAAAATGGGGTTTGTTGGCGGTGTGATCGGAATGGTTGTGGTTGCTTTTTTGAATACTACAGCTGCTGCTATCCCAGAATCTCTGCAAATCACTGCTGTTGCTGTGTTGGTTCCAGCGGCAACCATTTTGATCAACACAGTCATGCCTGTTTTATTTTGGTTAGCTGCCATTGATGCAGGAAAACGTTCAGGTTTTTGGGGGACTTTATTTGGAGCTGTAGCACAAATGATTATGGGAAATGCTGTTCCCGGAGTAGTGTTGGGAATTTTGATTGGTAAAGGTGTTGACGATCAAGGATGGACGAAAATTACTAAAGTTATTTTAACAGCAGCTATTTTATTATTTATCTTAAGTGGATTTTTCCGCGGATTTGATCTTCAAATGCTTGAAAGTTTCAAATTGGAAAGTCCTAATTGGTTGAAGAATTTTCATGATATTTTTGCAGTGAAATAAGGAGGAAAATGATGGAACATACAGAACTAATGGAAAAACAGAAAAAGAAAAGTTTCTGGTTTAGCGACTGGTCATTTCCAATTATTGTAGGATTAATGGCTGCTGCGGTATTTAGTGGAACTCACATGTATGTTGAGTATGGGGTCGGTGCATTTAATGAAGTTTCAATTGTCGCTATGTTAAAAGCTGGCTTGGATGGTGGTTCTTATGGAGCAGCAGCAGCTTTTGGTGCAAGTTTTCTTTTTGCCCGAATTTTAGAAGGATCATTGGTTGGAATTCTTGATTTAGGCGGTTCAATTCTTACAGGGATCGGTATCGGGATTCCAGCAATTCTCTTAAGTATGAAGATTACTCAACCAATTACTAGTTTCCCGTTCGCTTTGTTGACGGGAGGAATTCTTGGTGTTGCAGTTGGAACGATCATCATATTGATTAGAAAATTTACCATTAATCAATCAAATTCTACTTTTGGAGCAGATATTATGATGGGAGCTGGAAATGCTTCCGGTCGCTTTTTAGGACCTTTAATTGTCCTTAGTGCAGCAAGTGCCTCTATTCCTATTGGTATTGGAGCGACAATCGGCGCTTTAATATTTTATAAATGGAAAAAGCCAATTGCTGGAGGTGCAATTTTAGGGGCGATGATTTTAGGAGCCTTTTTCCCAGTAGCGATAAAATAAATCAAGAAAAAGTGAGGCAAGCAGCATGTCAGAATTAATTCTAAAAAATGGCCGATTAATTACAGGCGAACCTTGTGAATTAACGTTGTGTGATGGAAAAATTATTCAAGTAGCTCGTTTCATTGAATCAAATGGTAGAAAAACGATCGATTTACAAGGAAAATATCTTTCTGCTGGTTGGATTGATGACCATGTCCATTGTTATGAAAAAATGAAGCTTTATTATGATTATCCAGATGAAATTGGTGTTTCAAAAGGTGTGACGTCAGTGATTGATGCAGGCACGACAGGAGCAGAAAATATTGATGATTTTTATCAAATTGCTCGCAAGAAAAAGACCAATGTTTTTGCGTTGTTAAATATCTCCAAATGTGGCATCGTAGCTCAAAATGAATTGGCTGATTTAAGTAAAATTCAAGAAGCAAAAATCACTCAAGCACTTAAAGATTATCCGGATTTTATTGTAGGAATCAAAGCTCGTATGAGCCAATCGGTAGTAGGAGAAAACGGTTTGACGCCTCTTGAATTAGCAAAGAAGATTCAAGCCGATAATGGGCAGCTGCCTCTTATGGTGCATATTGGATCAGCACCGCCGACATTATCTAAAGTTTTGGATACGATGAAAGCTGGCGATGTATTGACTCATTGTTTCAATGGAAAAGAAAATGGCATTTTAGATGCATCTACGGATCAACTCAAAGGATTTGTATGGAAAGCTTATCAAAAAGGAATTATTTTTGATATTGGTCATGGAACAGACAGTTTTAATTTTCGCGTAGCAGAAATTGCTTTAAAAGAAGGAATGAAAGCTTGTTCCATCAGTACAGATATTTATGTACGCAATCGCAGCAATGGACCAGTGTTTGATCTAGCAACCACCATGGAAAAACTACATGCTATCGGTTATTCTTGGAAAGAAATTCTGATGAAAGTAACGGCGGCACCTGCTAAAAATTTCCATTTAACGACTAAAGGGCAACTTCATCCCGGATTTGATGCAGATATTACAGTATTTGAATTGATCAATGAAGATAAAAAATTAACAGATTCCAACGGACTGACGCGTGTCACTCATCAACAGATTAAACCTATTAAAACGATTATTGGAGGCGTCGTTTATGACAATTAGTTATGAAAAATTCGGGTTAAAAGAGGTTATTAATGCTTCAGGACGTATGACAATTTTAGGTGTTTCAAAAGTATCAAAAAATGTATTTGCAGCACAGCGTTTCGGTGGAGAACATTTTTTTGAGATGGATGAACTAATAACGCAAACCGGTGCCTATTTGGCGAAACTCCTTCATGTAGAAGATACACAAATCGTTTCATCTGCTTCTGCGGGAATTGCACAGTCTGTGGCGGCTTTGATTGGTCAAGGAAATAGGTATCATTTGTATCATCCTTATTCATCAAGATTTCAAAAACGTGAAATCATTTTACCAAAAGGCCATAACGTTGATTATGGCACACCAGTGGAAGTAATGGTAAATCTCGGCGGTGGACAGATGATTGAGGCAGGCTATGCCAATCTTTGTACACCACAGCACATTGAACAGATGATTACCGAACGCACAGCAGCTATTTTATACATCAAGAGTCACCATACTGTCCAAAAAAGTATGCTAACTGTTGAAGAAGCCGCAAAAATTGCTAAAAAATATCAACTACCGTTAATTGTAGATGCAGCAGCAGAAGAAGATTTGTTTTACTATATTCAAGCTGGTGCTCAGTTGGTTATTTATTCAGGCGCTAAAGCAATTGAAGGACCAAGTGCAGGATTAGTTGTTGGAAAGAAAGAATACGTTAACTGGGTTCGCCTGCAAAGCAAAGGAATTGGCCGAGCAATGAAGATTGGCAAGGAAAATATTCTTGGACTGACACAAGCAGTAGAAGATTATTTAAAGCATGGCAGTGAAGATGGCGAGTCGATGAAGAGGCGTTTGACACCCTTTGTTGCTGAACTAAATGAAATTACTGGACTTTTTGCGACAATTGTTCAAGATGCAGCAGGAAGAGAAATCTATCGGGCAAAGGTTGAAGTAACGGGAGAAAAAAACGCCAAGGATGTTGTTTGTGAATTAAAGGCTAAAGAGCCAGCAATTTATACTCGAGAATATCAAGTAAATAATGGAGTGATCGAATTTGATATACGAGCGGTTAATCAAGAAGAAATGAAAAAAATCACGCAACGATTGAAAGAAATTATGTAAAGGAGTAAAAAAATGAAATTGACACCTAATTATTTAAAAGATCGGATTTGTTTGAATGTATTAGCTCATTCTATAGAAAATGCAAAAGCATGTTATGAGGCAGCACAAGGACACATAGTATTAGGGGTATTATCTAAAAACTATGACAGTGATGAAGCAGCAATTAACGAGATGAAAAAGTATCAAGCAGTAACCAACAACGCATTATCTGTAGGTTTAGGCGCGGGTGATCCTAATCAAAGCCACATGGTTTCTCGCATTTCTTGCATATTGCAACCACAACATGTGAATCAAGTATTCACTGGCGTGGGTACTTCACGGGCAATGTTAGGACAATCCGAAACTATTGTCAATGGCTTGGTTTCACCTACAGGTAAAGTTGGTTACGTTAATATTGCAACAGGTCCATTGAGTGCTAAAGCACCGGAAGCTATTGTGCCTATTGAAACAGCGATTAAATTATTAAAAGATATGGGTGGCAGTTCGATTAAATATTTTCCAATGAAAGGATTGGCGCATAAAGAAGAATACCAAGAAGTTGCAAAAGCTTGCGGAAAATATGATTTTTATTTAGAACCAACAGGTGGAATTGATTTGTTGAATTTTGAAGAGATTCTGAAGATCGCAATTGATGCGGGAGTGAAAAAAATCATTCCTCATGTATATAGTTCGATCATTGATAAACAGACAGGAAATACCAAAACAGAAGATGTCAGAATCTTATTGCAAATGATGGAAAATGTTTTGAAATAAAAAAGTTGTAAATAACAAGATAGTGAATAGTTGGAGTAGGTAATAAATAGGAGATTGCTTTATTCATTTTTACGATGATGAAGACCTAAAAAGTGATGCGCTATTATTCGTTGAAGTACTAGTCAAAAAAGACAAATCATTCATTTATATTTATTCTCTATTTGTGATTTAAGAGGTTCATGGTTTGTTTTTGTGAATAGGGTTTAAAAATTTAAATTATTAAAAGGCGTTTCCAATGAATTTTCTTTATTTATTAAGAAAGAGATTTTATAAATGATCATTTGTCGTAAACGATAGATAAGCACAATTTTGATAAAAAACAAGTCAGAATATCTGAAATTTGATACAAATTTTCAGGATATTCTGACTTGTTTTTTTATGAAGCACATTTTTTCAATTATATCCCTGTTTAACTGCATCAATAAGGTCCTTTGTAGCTGTTTTTCTTTAAAAATACATTTTTTTTTAAAGAGCAATAAAATTAAGGCTTAAGTTTGAGTGACAGTTTTAAGGCTATGTTATACTATATAGGTGGAGGGGGACGTAGAGTGAAGGTTTTATTATATTTTGAAAGTGAAAAAATGCTTGCAAAATCTGGCATTGGACGTGCACTCGACCATCAAAAGCGTGCTTTAAAAGATGTAGGTGTATCTTATACATTGAATAGTAAAGAAGACTATGATATTTTACATATCAATACATATGGTATCAATAGTCATAATATGATCAATAAAGCAAGAAAAGATGGAAAAAAAATTGTCTATCATGCCCATTCTACTGAAGAAGATTTTAGAGATTCATTTATCGGGTCGAATCAATTAGCGCCATTTGTAAAAAAATATTTAGTGAGACTCTATCAAAAGGCAGATTATCTAATTACGCCAACGCCGTATTCTAAAAAGCTGCTTGAAAGCTATGGGATTAACTTACCAATTCAATCGATATCAAATGGAATTGATATCGAAAAATACCGACCAGATCCAATCAAAGAACAAAAATTTCGAGAGTATTTTCATCTTTCAGTAGATCAAAAAGTAATTATCTGTGTGGGTCTTTTTTTTGCTCGTAAAGGGATTATCGATTTTGTTGAAATAGCAAAAAAAATGCCAGATTATACATTTATTTGGTTTGGTCATGTTCCAATGTATTCGATTCCTAAAAATATCCGAAAAATCGTCAAAGAAGATCATCCTAAGAATGTCATTTTTCCAGGGTATATTCGTGGAGAAATCCTTGAAGGTGCTTACTCCGGTGCAGATTTATTTTTCTTTCCCTCTTATGAAGAAACAGAAGGAATTGTGGTATTGGAAGCTTTAGCAAGTAAGCAAAATGTTCTTGTTCGAGATATTCCGGTCTATCATGGGTGGCTAGAAGATAAAAAAAATTGTTATATGGGTAGATCAAACGATGAATTTATCGTATTAATCAAAAAAATTATGGAAGAAGAAGTTCCTAGTTTAATCGAATTTGGCTATCAGACAGCACAAGAACGGAGTATTGAAAAAATTGGTGAGCAGCTTCAAGATGTATACAAAAAAGTATTAAATGAACATTTTCAATAAGTAAACAATAAAATAATAAAAGGTAGTTTGGAGGCAAAAAATCATGAAAATTGGCTTTTTTACCGATACCTATTTTCCGCAGGTAAGTGGAGTTGCTACATCAATCAAAACATTAAAAGAAGAATTAGAAAAAAATGGACATGAAGTCTATATTTTTACGACAACTGATCCTAATGCAGATAAGATGGAAAAAGATGTTATTCGTATGCCGAGTGTCCCATTTGTTTCTTTTAAAGATCGTAGAATAGTTGTGAGAGGAATGTGGTACGCCTATTTAGTGGCTAAAGAATTAGAATTGGAACTGATTCACACTCATACAGAGTTTGGTGCTGGAATTTTAGGAAAAATGGTAGCTAAAAAGTTAAAAATTCCCTTGATTCATACGTACCATACAATGTATGAAGATTATTTACACTATATTGCAAAAGGAAAAGTTATTCGTCAATCCCATGTAAAGTATTTGTCGCGCTTATTTGTCAACCATACGACTGGTGTGGTCTGTCCTAGTGAACGAGTCATAGATACTTTACGAGGATATGGTGTTGTTGCACCTTTACGGGTAATTCCGACAGGGATTAATATTGAGAAATTTAAAAGGAAGGAGATCACTGAAGAAGCTATTGAAAAAATAAGACGATCCTTAAATATTAAAAAAGAGGAGATCATGCTTCTTTCTTTAAGTCGAATTTCTTACGAAAAAAACATTCAAGCGTTAATTTATGGGTTACCAGAAATTATTAAAGAGTATCCAAACGTACGGATGGTAATTGTTGGAAAAGGACCATATCTTGAAGAATTACAAGCGCTGATTGAAAAATTAAATTTACAAGCGTTTGTTCGTTTTACCGGAGAAATAGAAAATGATAAGGTAGCTTTTTATTACAAGGCAGCGGATTATTTTGTAAGTGCATCAACTTCTGAAACACAGGGACTAACTTATACAGAAGCGATGGCTGCTGGGACTCCTTGTGTAATTGAAGGCAATGCTTATTTGAATCGACTGTTTGATCATCCCTCTTTAGGAAGAACATTTGAAACAGATGTTGATTTTGCAAAAGCGTTGATTGGCTATATAAAAGAGGCAGTACCTCGTGATCCCCAAATATTGCAATCAAAATTATATGAGATTTCTTCTACACATTTTGGTAAGGAAATGTTGAAATTTTATGAAGAAATGATCATCTATCATGCAAAAGAGTTGAAAAAAAAAGAGGAAGAAGCATCAATCGAAAAAATAAAAATCAAATTAAATTCATTTAAACGATAATTTTAAGTATTTATTCTAAAAAAATCTTTGTTTCTAGCGTATACTGTCATAGAAATAAGGATTTTTTTATTTTTAGGAGGTAAAAGGAATGAAGATCGGATTTATTGGAACAGGGGTTATGGGCAGCGCAATTGTTCATCATCTTATGGAGGCAGGTCATGAAGTAACCGTCTATAATCGAACAAAAGCTAAAACAAATGAACTCGTAAAAAAAGGTGCTCGTTGGGCAGATACTCCCAAAGAAGTGACGAAAGTAAGTGAAATTATCTTTTCAATGGTCGGCTATCCTAAGGACGTAGAAGAGATCTATTATGGAGAAAATGGTATTTTTACGACGGAAGTTAAAAACCGTATTTTAATTGATTTAACAACTAGCACACCAACATTTGCAGAAAAAATTGCAAAAACTGCAAAAAAAAAGGGAGCCGACGCATTAGATGCGCCAGTTTCTGGCGGTGACTTAGGGGCAAAAAATGCGACATTAACGATTATGGTTGGTGGAGAAGAAAGTGTGTATGCAAAAGTTTTACCTTTATTTCGTGTATTTGGAAAAACATTTGCTTTGCACGGATCTGCCGGAAAAGGTCAACATACAAAAATGGCCAATCAAATTATGATTGCTGGCACGATGACTGGAATGACTGAGATGCTCGCATACGCTTTCAAAGCAAATCTTACAATGGAAAAAGTGATCAAAACATTATCTGGCGGCAGTGCAGCAAATTGGTCGTTGACTAATTATTCTTCACGAATTTTAAGAGAAGATTATACGCCGGGTTTTTTTGTTAAACACTTTATTAAAGATTTAAAAATCGTTTTAGATGAGGCAGACAAGATGTCTTTGAATTTACCTGCCACGCTACAAGCGTTAAAATTATATCAAAAATTAGCCGATCAAGGATTTGAAAACGATGGAACTCAAGCGTTAATTAAACTTTGGTGGCCCGATGGGAAGAAACAAGAAAAAAATTCTTAAAAAACTAGTATTTTTTTTAGAAAATCAATGCAAGTCGGCTGTGCTTTTGTTACAATATAACAGAAATAAGAAAAGGAGGACCTCCGATGGCACATTCACAACTAGTTGCAATCATTAAACGACTGGAGGCAATGGTCGAATCAGCAGATAATGAACTGCAAGTTCGTCGTTTTGAAAAAGAAGGCGTTGAAAAATGTACAGTCACTTATGATAAGACGACTGAAACATTCGAATTAACAGAAACAGATTCACACCAACAATATGAATTTGACAATATCGATATCGTAGCAATGGAAATTTATGATTTGATCCAATAAGCGATTTTTAAGTATTTGTCAATATGCTGTAAGCGATAAGGAGCTGTTTCTTTTAGTTGAGAAAAGGTTGCGTACTTTGCTACGTCCTGTAATATAATTAGTAGTAGCTAGTTTTGTTAATCAATGGAAAGTAATCAGTAGAAATTAACCTCTGATTGGTAAGACAATGAAGTGTTTTATCGTTCAGAGGTCTTTTTGTATCTTGCGAGCAGCCAAAAAATGAAAAATTCTTTCGTAAAAAAGAAACAGTGTTTTTTCACCTATATTTTTTGGCGATCTATCCTTTCCACTTTACTTAAGCTTGAACAAGTACTTTTTTATGATAGCTCATCAAAATCAAAACAGGATCAATTTCTTCTTTTAATAACTGTCGCTTTAACGACAAGTTTTTTCCTTTTTTTTCATAATTAAAATGAGGAGTTTCATCGTTAGCAGTAACAGTCGTTTCTACAAGTTGCCCGTAACAAATTAGATAATGTTTTTTCTTTGTTTTATCTATTGCCATCGGTAGTTGAAAAGTTATTTTAGTCGTTCTTAAAAATTTTTTTTGTTCTTGGATTCTTTGAATAAATATGGAAATCAATTCAATTTCTTGCTGAATAAGTGCGGCTTTTTCAAAATCCCATTGTTGAATAAAATGAGCTTGTCTTTTTTTCAAATAGGTCATTACTTTTTTATTTCGTCCTTGTAAAAGTCCTTGGATTTCTTTTTTCTTTTGTTCAAATGAAAGCAGCGCCATCTCTGGTAGTTGGAATTGCAAAGCTAAAAGACTAATGTCTGAAAGCCATGGCATCTGATAAGTTTCTTCTAAGATACGAAGAATAAGCGGCATTTTTTTATAAAAACGAAAGGGACCGTAAGTCCGAGTAAGTGGACGATTGGAAAGAGAAAAACCATTTGCTGTGACATGTAAATAATTGTAATTACTAAAATAATTCATTTGGCGATTATAAAATGGTCGGTAGTGTTGAATCAATTGACATTCTAATAGCAGAGCATCCAGCTCAGTATCTACTACAACAAAATCAAAATCAGCGATATGATGGATTAAGCGGCGTACTTTTTTTGAATGCTGCTTACTTTGATGAAAGTAGCTGCTGACACGATTCTTCAATTTTTTTGCTTTACCTACATAAATCACAGATCCTGCCTGATTCTTCATTAAATACACCCCAGGCAGCATGGGAAGATTTTTTACTTTTTTATTCAATGTTTCTTCTCCTTTTTTAATATTAGATACTATAACAAATTTATGTGAAAGGAACAATTTTTTCATTTAGAAAAGAAATACAAACAATAGTTTGATTATCAAAGTATTTTCTTTTGATTTTTTTAATGTTTTTGATAAAAATTACTGATTTATAGGTGTTTCAAAATGAGGTTTTTCTTAAAAAAATATCATAAATTAAAAAAATAGGATTTTAAGGTTGCATTTTGAAAAAAGTTAAGATATAGTTTGAACATCAAATGATTTGATAATCAAACTAATTAGTGGACGGTGGAGCATGGAACCAGATTTAAAAACAGTAAATGATTATCTTGTAAGTGTGTTCAATGATATTTTGACAATCGAAGAATCTGAATTAAAAAAGTCTCAGTTCAAAGATTTATCGATTACAGAGATGCATACGATCGAAGCTATCGGTATGTACAAGAAAAAAACGACTTCAGAAGTAGCCAAAGAATTGTCAATTACTGTTGGAACCTTGACCACTGCTATCAACAAGTTAGTAAAAAAAGGCTATGTTGAACGGATTCGAAGTGAAGATGATCGACGTGTGGTGAAATTAGGATTGACGAAAAAAGGGAAACTTTTGTATCGTGTGCATCAACACTTTCATCGTGAAATGGTCAAAATATTTTAGATGGTATGGCTATCGAAGAACAACATGTTTTACTAGCTGCGTTGAAAAACTTGCATGATTTTTTGCGAGACTACAAGTGAGGATGTTTAATGAAACAATTTGGAATAATCACAGCAACGGCCAGTGTCCTTCCCGAAAAAATCATTACCAATGATGACCTTTCCAAAGTAATGGACACTTCAGATGAATGGATTTCATCTCGCACAGGGATTAGAGAAAGACGATGCGTCACAGTTCAAGAAACTTCTGATCTTTGTTGTTTAGTAGCAGAAAAATTGATTAAAAAGAAGAACCTCCGCCCAAACGAACTTGATTTTATTATTGTCGCCACTATGTCGCCGGATTTTACAACGCCTTCTGTGGCTGCTCAAGTTCAAGGAAAACTGGGTGCAACTAAAGCAATTGCGTTTGATATTAGTGCAGCTTGTTCAGGTTTTGTTTATGCGCTCAGTTTGGCGGAAAAAATGATTCGGTGTTCTTCAAAGAAAGGTTTAGTTATTGGCGGCGAAACATTGTCTAAAATGATTGATTGGTCTGATCGTTCGACGGCGGTGTTGTTTGGTGATGGTGCCGGTGGCGTGTTATTGGAAGCAAGTATTGAACAAAAATTACTGGCAGAGCTTCTTGCAGCAGATGGAACGCGAAGTACCTCGTTAACAGCGGGTTATTTTTCAAATAAATCACCAGTATATTTAAATGTTTCAGAAGATTCTTTTTATTTAAAAATGAATGGAAGAGATATTTTTGACTTTGCTGTAAGAGATGTGGCAAAAAATATTAAAGAAATTACCCAAAATGTGTCGGTTGATTATTTGCTTTTGCATCAAGCAAATCTTCGGATTATTGAAAAAATTGCTCGAAAAGTAAAAATACCGCAAGAAAAATTTTTAACGAACATGGAGAAATATGGAAATACTTCTGCCGCAAGTATTCCAATTCTTTTAGATGAAGCGGTAGCTAGTGGAAAAATCACTTTAGGAAAAAAACAGAAAGTAGTATTTACAGGTTATGGTGGAGGACTAACTTGGGGAAGCATCCTGATGGAACTGTAAGCTGATAAAACATAAAATTGTCAAAAATATTGGAGGAAAAGATTATGGTATTCGAAAAAATTCAAGAAATTATTGCAGAAGAGTTAGGAAAAGAAACAGAAGAAATTCAATTAACTACAAACATCCAAGAAGACTTAGAAGCCGACAGCTTGGATTTATTTCAAATTATCAATGAAATTGAGGACGAATTTGATGTGAAAATTGAAACAGAAGATGGTATCAAAACAGTTCAAGATTTAGTTACTTATGTTGAAAAACAAATTGCATAATCATTAAGATTAGGCTGGGGGCTGGGACATTTTCCTTAAATAGGAATGTCTTGGTCTTTTTTAATAAATGATTATATGACATATATCTTAAGAATAATGGAGAGAATATATGAAAATAGCATTTTTATTTAGCGGACAAGGCGCTCAGTATCAAGGAATGGGTCAAGAACTATACCAAGAAGCGATTGTCAAAAAAACGTTTGATGAGGCAAGTACTGTTTTAGGTTATGATGTGGCAGACTTATGCTTTTCAGAAAATGAGCGATTAGACCAAACAAAATATACACAACCAGCGATCTTAACCGTAAGTATTGCTTTTTACCGTTTGCTAAAAGAACGAGGTATTGTGCCTTACGCAGCGTTAGGTTTGAGTTTAGGAGAATATTCGGCTTTAGTTGCTAGTGAGGCTTTGACGTTTGCTGAAGCAGTGGCTTTAGTGGCAAAGCGAGGCGCGTACATGACTGAAGCTGCTCCATCTGGCAGTGGGAAGATGGTAGCGATTATGAATGCGCCGATAGAGGTGATTGAAGAAAGTTGCTTAAAAGCACAGTGCTTTGGAATTGTCTCTCCAGCAAATTACAATACACCACAACAAATTGTAATTGGTGGTGAAAAAAAAGCGGTAGATGAAGCAGTAAGCATTCTAAAAGAAAAAGAAATCAAACGGATGATGCCGTTAAATGTGAGTGGTCCTTTTCATACAGCTCTTTTAGCACCAGCCGCTAAAAAGCTTGCTCAAGAATTAAAAACGATCATGTTTAATGAACCAAACATTCCAGTGATTAGTAATACAACAACTGAAATAATGAAAAAAGAACGAATCCCTATTTTACTTGAACAGCAAGTGATGAAGCCCGTGCATTTTTATGAAAGTGTTCAAAAATTAAAAGAATTAGGGATTGAGCAAGTAGTTGAAGTGGGACCCGGTAAAGTTTTAAGTGGATTTATGAAAAAAATTGATCCAACGATTCCAGTTTTAAGAGTAGAAAATGAAAAAACATTTGAAAAAACAATCAAAAGTATTGGAGGTATGACATGGAGCTGAAAGGGAAAAACGTATTTATTACAGGTAGTACGAGAGGAATTGGCGCGGCAATTGCGATGGCTTTTGCAAAATCAGGGGCAAACATCGTTTTAAATGGTCGAAAAGAAATCCCTATAGAAAAAATAGAAGAAATAAAAGCACAAGGTGCAAAATGCATTGGTATTTCTGGTGATATTTCAGATTATGAAAAAGCGGGTTTGATGATTGAAGAAGCCGAAAAACAGCTAGGTGCAATTAATATATTAATCAATAATGCTGGAATTACCAATGATAAGTTAATTATGCGTATGTCACCAGAAGATTTCAAAACATGTTTGGACATTAATTTAATCGGAACTTTTAACATGACGCAACATGTTTTAAAGAAAATGATGAAAAAACGAGAAGGTGCAATCATCAATTTATCAAGTGTTTCCGGGTTGATTGGAAATGTTGGACAAGCCAACTATGCGGCAAGTAAAGCCGGCGTTGTTGGGTTTACAAAATCTGTTGCTCGAGAAGCAGCAGCTAGAGGAGTGACATGTAATGCGATTGCTCCGGGTTTTATTGCCACAGATATGACAGAAGTATTGTCAGATAAAGTGAAAGAACAAGTAGTAAAACAGATCCCGCTACAACGTTTTGGTAAGGTAGAAGACATAGCAAATGCTGTAATTTTTTTAGCAAAGAATCCCTATATTACAGGCCAAGTGATCAATGTGGATGGCGGTCTGGTTATGCATGGATAAAAAGGAGGAAATCAATTAATGAATCGAGTAGTAATTACTGGGTACGGTGTCACTTCACCTATTGGCAATGATGCTAAAAGTTTTTTAGAAAGCTTGCGAAAAGGAACAAATGGAATTGCTCCTATTACAAAATTTGATGCCACTGAAACAGGAGTCACATTAGCGGGTGAAGTAAAAGATTTTCCTTACGAGAAGTATTTTATCAAAAAAGATAGCAAACGAATGGACATGTTCTCCATTTATGGAATCTACGCGGCATTAGAAGCGTTAGAAATGAGCGGGATTGATAAAAATAAGATCAACCAAGACCGTTTTGGCGTGATTGTTGGATCAGGGATTGGCGGATTGCCTACAATTGAAAACCAAGTAATTCGTTTACATGAAAAAGGTTCCAAACGTGTTTCACCAATGTTTGTACCAATGGCAATTGCAAATATGGCTGCTGGCAATATTGCTTTACGAGTAGGTGCAAAAGGAATATGTACGGCGATTGTTACTGCTTGTGCGAGTGGAACGAATGCGATTGGTGAAGCATTCCGTAATATTAAACATGGTTATTCAGACATTATTCTTGCTGGGGGGACGGAGGCGACAATTTGTGAAATGGGAATTTCAGGTTTTGCAGCGTTAACTGCTTTATCCAATGCGCAAGATCCTAACCGAGGATCTATTCCATTTGACAAAGATCGTGATGGGTTCGTTATGGGAGAAGGAGCAGGGGTTTTAGTTATTGAGTCATTGGATCATGCAAAAGCTCGTGGGGCAAAAATTTATGGAGAAATTGTCGGCTATGGCGCAAATTGTGATGCTTACCACATGACAGCTCCTACACCAGATGGAACAGGTGCTTCAAAAGCCATGAAATTAGCGATGATAGAAGCAAAAGTCAAACCAGAAGAAATTGGTTATATCAATGCTCACGGGACGAGCACGCCAGCGAATGATCAGGCAGAAGCAAAAGCGATTCAATTGGCGTTAGGAGAGACGTTTAAAGAGACGTATGTCAGCAGCACGAAGTCCATGACGGGGCATCTACTGGGAGCAGCTGGTGGAATCGAAGCTTTAGCTACTTTAATGGCGCTTGAACATCAATTTATTCCACCAACGATCAATATTCAAAAACAAGACCCTGAAATTGAGCTAAATGTTGTGATCAACGAAAGGACGCCAGCTCAATTTACTTATGCAATGAGTAATTCATTAGGATTTGGCGGTCATAATGCTGTTTTGTGTATGAAACGCTGGGAGGAATAGACTTGGATATCAACGAGATTAAGGAATTAGTTAGTCAATTTGATCAGTCTTCTTTAACAGAGTTTGATTTAAGAGAAGGTCAATTTGAATTATATATGAACAAAAATGAGTCGAGTCGAGGAGTGAACGCTAGTTTGCCGATACTTGCTGCTTCAGAAAATGAACAAGTAGCACAAAAACTTGCTCAGAGTGATTCACAAATGCCAGTTGTAAAACAAGAAACAGTACAAATTCAACAAGAAACTTTTAAAGGAATAGAGGTGAAATCACCGATTGTAGGAATTGTCTATTTACAATCAGCGCCTGATAATCCTCCCTTTAAATCAGTGGGAGATAATGTAGCAAAAGGCGAAGTGATTTGTATCATCGAAGCTATGAAGTTAATGAATGAAATTACTAGTGAAGTTGACGGGAAAATTGTTGATATTCTTGTTGAAAATGAAACAGTTGTAGAATATGGACAGCCGCTTATTAGAATTCAACCAAATTAAGTATAAGAGGAAAGAGGGGCAATATGAACATTCAAGAAATTAAGGAAATTATTCCACATCGTTATCCGCTGTTACTGATTGACCGAGTAGAAGAAATGATCAAAGGAAAACGCATTGTTGCGAAGAAGAATGTAACGATTAATGAACCCTTTTTTCAAGGACATTTTCCAGAAGAACCCGTGATGCCGGGTGTTTTGATTGTGGAAGCGATGGCGCAAGCAGGAGCAGTTGCTCTACTTTCTTTAGAACAATTTAAAGGAAAAACGGCTTATTTTGGCGGATTAGATAAAGCAAAATTTCGTCAAAAAGTTACACCTGGAGATACTTTATATCTTGAAGTAGAAATTATTAAAATTAAGTCTTCTGCTGGGATTGGAAAAGGAATAGCAAAAGTGGATGGCAAAAAAGTTGCTGAAGCTGAATTAACTTTTATGATTGGATAGGTGACTTATGTTTTCAAAAGTTTTGATAGCAAATCGTGGAGAAATCGCTGTACGAATTATTCGTGCTTGTCGCGAGCTGGGGATTCAGACTGTTGCTGTATACTCACAAGCAGATGCTGAAGCGTTACATACCCAATTAGCGGATGAAGCGATCTGTATTGGCTCGGCTAAAGCAACTGATTCCTATCTAAATGTACAAGAAGTTTTGAGTGCAGCCATTGTAACAAAAGCAGAAGCAATTCATCCCGGGTTTGGTTTTTTATCAGAAAATAGCCGTTTTGCTTCTATGTGTGAAGAATGCAACATTGTATTTATTGGTCCAAAAAGTCAAACGATTGATGCAATGGGTAATAAAGTTAATGCTCGTTGTTTGATGAAAAAAGCAAATGTTCCGGTTATTCCGGGAAGCGATGGGGTGTTGTCGACTGTTGAAGAGGCATTAGAAGTAGCTGATAGGATTGGCTATCCAGTTATGCTAAAAGCTGCTGCTGGTGGCGGTGGAAAAGGTATTCGCAAAGTTTTATCAAAAGAAGAATTGCCACAGCGTTTTTCTTTTGCACAACAAGAAGCAGCTGCATCTTTTGGAAATGATGCCATGTATTTAGAAAAAATTATTTATCCAGCTAGACATATCGAAGTACAGATTTTAGGTGATCGCTATGGAAATGTTATTCATTTAGGTGAACGTGATTGTTCTTTGCAACGGAATAATCAAAAAGTTTTAGAAGAATCACCATCAGTGGTTATTTCAAAAAGCAAACGAGAGCAATTAGGTGCGGCTGCCGTTCGAGCAGCTCAGGCGGTTCATTATGAGAATGCTGGTACCATTGAATTTTTGATGGATGAAGCGGGCGAGTTTTACTTTATGGAAATGAATACGCGCATTCAAGTCGAGCATCCGGTGACAGAAATGGTTACAAACATTGATTTAGTAAAAAAACAAATTGAAATTGCTTCTGGCCAGCCGTTAGAAATGAAACAAGAAGAGGTTATATTTTCTGGTCATGCAATCGAATGCCGAATTAATGCGGAAAATCCAGCGGCTCATTTTGCACCTTCTCCGGGAACAATTAAAAATTTATTGTTGCCTGCTGGCGGGATCGGGCTTCGTGTAGATAGTGCGGTTTACTCTGGGTATACGATTCCCCCTTATTATGATTCGATGATTGCCAAAGTGATTGTTCATGCAGATACACGTTTTGAAGCGTTGATGAAAATGCAGCGGGCGTTGAGTGAAATTGTTACAGACGGCGTGATAACGAATGCTGAATTTCAGATGGATTTGATTAGTCATCCAGCTGTCATTGCTGGAGATTATAGTACTGCCTTTTTGCAGGAAGTGTTTTTACCTAATTGGACACCCGAAATGGAGATAGGAGAAGAGTAGATGGCTTTATTCAAAAAGAAAAAATATATTCGAATTAATCCAAATAGAAAAGAGCTTCCAACGAATGCGCCGTCTATTCCAGATAATATGTGGGCTAAGTGTCCAAATTGTAAACAGATTATTTATACAAAAGACATTGGTGATGAAAAAGTTTGTCCGCATTGTGATTATAATTTTCGAATTGGGGCGTGGCAACGATTAGCATTAATCATTGATGAAAAAAGCTTGGAAGAATGGGATACGGATTTAGTGACGAAAGATCCGTTAAATTTTCCTGATTACCAAGAGAAAATTCAAACGATGCAAGAAAAAACAGGGCTGCATGAAGCGGTATTAACTGGAAAAGCTACGATCCACGGTTTGTCATTTGCTGTTGGTGTGATGGATGCTAATTTTATCATGGGGAGTATGGGAACGGTTGTCGGTGAAAAAATCACGCGTTTATTTGAACGAGCAAAAAAGCTTAAACTGCCCGTTGTTTTGTTTACGGCTTCTGGAGGAGCACGCATGCAAGAAGGAATTTTTTCTTTAATGCAAATGGCTAAAATATCTGCTGCAGTCAAACGTCATAGTAATGCAGGATTGTTTTATTTAACCATAGTGACGGATCCGACTACTGGTGGTGTAACAGCGAGTTTTGCAATGGAAGGTGATGTGATTTTGGCAGAACCGCAAAGTTTGATCGGATTTGCTGGCAGACGAGTGATTGAACAAACGATTAAACAAGAGTTGCCAGAAGATTTTCAAAAAGCTGAATTTCTACTTGCTCATGGATTTGTTGATCAAATTGTTCCAAGAAAAAAACTAAAAGAAACTATTCACCAATTATTGAAAATTCATACGCAGAAAGGTTGGATAAATCATGGATAAAACAGCACATGAGATTGTTCAACTGGCGCGTGAAAAAAATCGTTGGACTAGTTTGGATTTTTTCGAAAATATCTTTGAAGAATTCCAAGAATTTCATGGAGATCGCCTGTTTGGAGATGATGAAGCGGTTGTAGGCGGTATTGCAAAATTAGACGGTAAGCCAGTGACGATTATTGGTATACAAAAAGGAAGAAATCTTCAAGAAAATATTCGTAGAAATTTTGGCTCGCCTCATCCAGAAGGCTACCGTAAAGCGTTGCGTTTGATGAAACAAGCAGAAAAATTTAAGCGTCCAATTATCACGTTCATCAACACGGCAGGTGCTTATTGTGGAATTGATGCAGAAGAACGAGGTGAAGGTGAAGCGATTGCTCGTAACCTTTTGGAAATGTCTGATTTAAAAGTATCGATTATTGCAATAATTATTGGAGAAGGCTGTAGCGGAGGCGCGTTAGCTCTTGGACTAGCAGATGAAGTGTGGATGTTGGAACAAACGATTTATGCTGTTTTATCACCAGAAGGTTTTGCTTCAATTCTTTGGAAAGATGGCAGTCGTGCAGCAGAGGCAGCAGAATTGATGAAAGTGGCAGCGGTGGAACTCTTAGAATTAGAGGTGATTGACCGTGTCATACCGGAAACATTTAACGGACAACCGTTAGATAAGGAAAAGGTAAGCCGCATGGTACAAAAAGCATTGATTGAAAAACTAACTGAATTATGCCGCTATCAAACAAGTGATTTGATTGAACGGCGGTACCAAAGATTTCGGAAATTTTAGTTTAACTTCTAGTAAGATAGAAATGATTATATTGATGAAAAATCAGCAGAAAATAACCCAAGTTGCTAGGAGTTTTTTGGAGCGGTTTTGTAAAAAAGTCAGTGAACGTATGTTTTGTGGGGGAGAAGTTATCCTTGTAGAAGGAATAATTGCAATGATCTTTAGATAAACGATATATTCTTGAAACATTGGCTTTTGATTAAAAACAGTATAAAAATTAATAACTGAATATACTTGTTCATAACTGCGAACGTTCTTCTGATTCATTGCGAGAAGAAGTTCGTAGTTTTTATTAAAAATTGTTTATTCATAAGGATTCATGTATAGAGGTAGTTTTTTTTGCAATAATGCAGTATAATACGGGGTTGAGGAGTACATTTCGTGCTCCTTCATTTTTTTCAGATGAGGAGACAAAATGTTTTCAAATTATAAACCAACATGGATGGTAGATGCCATCTACAAAATTACCCCTGCACAATTAAAAAATTTAGGGATTAAAGCTGTTTTAACAGACTTGGATAATACTTTGATTGCTTGGAATAATCCCGATGGAACCGAAGAATTGTTGAATTGGATTTTAGAAATGAGAAATGCCGGTATTCCTGTTGTCGTTGTTTCAAATAATAGTTCCCAACGTGTGGCACGAGCAGTTGAGAAATTTGAGTTAATGTATGTGGCTCGTGCTTTAAAGCCGTTAGCGCTAGGAATCAATCGGGCAAAGAAAAAATTAAGTCTTGCAGATAATGAATTAGTGATGATTGGTGATCAGATTATGACAGATATTCGTGGAGCAAATCGGGCAGGAATCAGAAGTATTTTAGTAAAACCTATTATTGAAACGGATAGCTGGAAAACGCGATTTAATCGTTTTTGGGAACGTAAAATTATGGCTTATTTATTAGCGCATCATTCAGATATGGGCTGGCGAGGTGGAATTGAATGAACGAAAAATTACAGTGTATCGGATGCGGAACAGTTATCCAAACAACAAATTCTAATGAATTAGGGTATACACCCAAAACAGTATTAGAAAAAGGATTAGAATCAGGCGAAGTTTATTGCCAACGCTGTTTTCGCTTAAGACATTACAATGAGATTCAAGATGTTTCTTTGTCAGACGATGATTTTCTTAGATTGCTAAATGAATTGGGACAAAAAGAAGCTTTGATTGTAAATGTCGTGGACATCTTTGATTTTAGCGGTTCATTGATTCCTAGCTTGCATCGTTTCGTTGGAAATAATCCCATACTATTAGTAGGCAATAAAGTAGATATTTTGCCGAAATCTTTGAAAAAAACTAAAATGGTTCAATGGATGAAAGAACGGGCGTATGAAGCTGGTTTGAGACCAATTGAAGTATTGTTGACAAGTGCAAAAAAAGCAAATGAAATGAAAATACTGCTGGAAAAGATCGAAGAGCATCGTAAAGGTCGTGATGTTTATATCGTTGGTGTGACAAATGTTGGAAAATCGACATTGATTAATCAGATCATTAAGAATACGGTGGGAATCAAAGAAGTCATTACGACTTCTCAATTTCCGGGAACAACTTTAGATAAAATTGAAATTCCTTTAGAGGATGGTCATTATTTAATTGATACTCCCGGAATCATTCATCGGCATCAAATGGCTCATTATTTAGGAAAAAAAGATTTAAGAATTATCACTCCAAGTAAAGAAATCAAACCAAAAGTTTACCAATTGAATGAGGGACAAACTCTTTTCTTAGGTGGTTTAGCAAGATTTGATTTTGTCAAGGGACACCGTAGTTCTTTTATTGCTTACGTTTCCAACGATATCCAGCTTCACCGAACAAAATTAGAAAAAGCAGATAACTTTTATAAAAAGCATAAAGGTGGTTTACTGCAACCACCTCGTTTAGATGAAATCAACATATTTCCAGAACTTGTTCGTTTTGAATTTTCGGTGAAAGAAAAAACGGACATCGTATTTGCCGGTTTGGGCTGGATTACTGTAACTAGACCCGCTGTGGTTTCTGGGTGGGCGCCAAAAGGTGTACATGTATTAAAACGAAAAGCATTGGTTTAAGGAAGAAGGAACAATATGAGTTTAAGAGGAAAACAAAAAAGATTTTTGCGAAGTCAAGCACACCATTTGCAGCCGATTTTTCAAATTGGTAAAGGCGGTATAAATGCTGCAATAATGGTGCAAATCGAAGAGGCATTAGAAAAACGCGAGTTACTTAAAGTCTCTTTGCTGCAAAATACCGATGAAATCCCTCAAGAAGTTGCTAAAGTTTTAGAAGAAACAATAAAATGTGAAGTCGTTCAAATTATCGGACGAGTACTTGTAGTATATAAATCTTCGTCAAAAGAAAAATATCAACGTCTCTCAAAAGAAGTAAAAGCAATTTAAGGAGTGATTAGGATGAAATCGCAAGCAAAAGTGTTTGTCGAACCTCAAATATTCACACAAGAGAAGCCACAAATCTTGGAAAAACGAAAACAAGTTGGTATTTTAGGTGGCACTTTCAATCCTATTCATCTTGCGCATTTAGTCATGGCAGAACAGGCAGGTAAAACTTTAGGCTTGGATGAGGTATACTTGATGCCGTCTTATCATCCGCCGCATGCAGATGAAAAAACAACAATTGACGCATCGCATCGCTTAAAGATGCTTGAACTTGCGATAGCAGATAATCCTTTTTTAAAAATAGAAACAATTGAGTTGTCTCGAAAAGGGAAAAGTTATACCTACGATACCATGAAGGAATTGATTCAACGCAATCCTCATACGGATTATTACTTTATTATCGGCGGAGATATGGTCGCTTATTTACCAAAATGGTATAAAATCGACGAATTAGTCACAATGGTTCATTTTGTTGGAATTCGTCGTGCGGGGTATCAAGCCGAGACACCTTATCCAGTTATTTGGGTAGACGTTCCAGCAATTGATATCAGTTCGACAAAGATACGGCAGAAAATACAGCAAGGCTGTTCGGTTCGGTATCTCGTTCCGGATAGAGTGATTGATTATATCCAGAAAGAAGGATTATATCAAAATGAATTATAGTGAAAAATATACGGCTTATTCCAGAGAATGTTTAATGCAAAAAGTTCAAATGAGAATGAGTGAGCGACGCTTTAAGCATGTTTTAGGGGTTGAAGAAACAGCAATTGCTCTTGCAGCAAAATATGGTGCTTCTATTGAAAAAGCCAGTATTGCTGCTTTAACACATGATTATGCTAAAGAACGTCCAGATGATGAATTTATATCAGTCATTGAACATGAAGAATATGATCCTGATTTACTTCATTATGGGAATGCTATTTGGCATGGGCTTGTAGGAGCTTCATTTGTGGAAAAAGAACTTGGCATTACAGATGAAGAAATTCTTCAGGCGATCCGAGTTCATACTACAGGAGCGGCACAAATGTCTTTATTAGATAAAATTATTTATGTAGCGGATTATATTGAGCCGGGGCGTTCATTTCCGGGGGTTCAAGATGCTCGGGAAATTGCCTTGCTTGATTTAGATGAAGCAGTGGCTTTTGAAACAAAACGAACATTGGTACATTTAGTTGAACAAGAGCAACAGATTTATCCAAAAACGATTGAAACATATAATTACTGGGTGGCTAAAAAATAAAGGCTACTCTTTAGGGGGAAATGACCATCAATAGCAAAGAACAATTACGAATTGCAGTAAAAGCAGCTGATTCAAAACGTGCGGAAGACATTCTCGCATTAGATGTAAGAAACGTCTCATTGTTAGCAGATTATTTCATGATTTGTTCTGCTAATAGTGAACGACAGCTAAACGCAATTACAGAAGAAATTATTGAAAAAGAAGAAGAAAACAATTATGAAGTAAAGAGAATTGAAGGAAAAGAAGGCGGAAAATGGGTTTTGATTGATTTAGGCGATCTTATTATTCATATTTTCCAAGCCTCTGAACGAAGCTTTTATAATTTAGAAAAATTATGGTCGGATGCTCCGCTTGTTAACTTAAATGGATGGTTCGATTAATATGGCGTATGAAACATTTGCTTTTGTCTACGATGAAGTAATGGATGAAACGTTGTACCAGAAATGGTTGGATTTTTCTAAGCGTCACTTACCGAGTGAAACTCATAATATTTTAGAATTAGCTTGTGGAACTGGGGCGTTAGCGGTAACTTTTGCTAAAGATGGCTATTGTGTGACAGGATTGGATCTTTCTGAGGAAATGTTGATGATCGCTAGTCAACGAGCTTTGAAAGAAGAAACTTCAATTCAGTTTGTTAAAGGAAATATGCTAGATTTATCTGAAACTGGTCAATACCAAGCCATTACTTGTTTTTCTGATTCTTTGTGTTATATGAAGAATGAACAAGAAGTACAACAAGTATTTGATGAAGTATATCAAGCTTTAGAAGATGAGGGGCGTTTTTTATTCGACGTTCACTCAATTTATCAAATAGATACTATCTTTCCCGAATATAGTTATCATTATCAAAATGAAAATTTTGCGTTTTTGTGGGACAGTTATTCAGGAAAAGAAAAGCATAGTATTGAACATTTTTTAACTTTTTTTGTGGAAGAAGAACACGGTAAATTTATTCGAGAAGATGAACTTCATAAAGAACAAACATATCCGTTAGATAATTATTTAAGAATGTTAGAAAATAGCGGTTTTTCTAAAGTAGAAGCTTTTGCTGATTTCACTGATGAACCGCCAAAAGAAGATTCTAAACGACTCTTTTTTGTTGCTTATAAGGAATAGAGAAGTCGTGAAATAAACACAGTTTATTTGAGTACAGAAAAAATTTCTTTATCTATGACGATCTTTGGGTTATTAACAAGATGGGTAACTTTACAGATTAAGTCTGAAAAATCAAAATAGTCTTTCAAGTTTTGATTTTTTCGGGCTTCATTTTTCAAATGAAAGGTGACGTAGTTCTTGCAGAGAAAAAGAAGTTTAATCCGTTTTTGGCGGAAACATTTCTTGAAGAAACAAATGACGGCTGTTTCGTGATTTTAATCAAACTTAGAAAAAGGGAGGAAAAGCGATGAACGTTTGCGGCATGATTGTTGAATATAATCCTTTTCATAATGGTCATCGCTACCATGTGACGACGGCTCGAAAACAAACGAACGCAAAGCTTGTGGTCGCAGTGATGAGTGGTAATTTCTTACAGCGTGGGGAACCGGCAATTTTGGATAAGTGGTCAAGAGCAAAAGCGGCGCTACATAATGGGGTAGACCTCGTGATAGAACTACCCGTAGAATGGTCGATTCAATCTGCAGACTACTTTGCTAAAGGAGCCGTTCGGCTATTGCAAATGCTCAATTGTACACATCTTTGCTTTGGTACAGAAGGAAATAGCACCTTTAATTACGAAGATTTTGGTACATTTGTTCAACAAAATCAAAAGAAAATCGATCAAGAATTTCATCGATTATCCGATGAGACGATGAATTTTCCACAAAAAATGACAAAAGTTTTCAATCTGCTTTATCCGCAAATGGCTCTTGATTTTTCTTCGCCTAATCATTTACTAGGATTAAGCTACGCAAAAGAAAATGCCAAGTATAAAAATTCCATGAAATTGGTACCGATTACTAGAAAAAATGCTGGTTATCACGATGAAAAATTGACTGTTCAGGGAATTGCTAGTGCAACAGCTATTCGAAAAGCATTAGCTAAGAGCCGTTCAGTAGATAATTTCGTACCAGCTGTGACGGCGAATAGTTTAAAAAATAGTACGCTTCAAACATGGGAAGCTTATTGGCCTTTTCTTCGTTATCAATTATTATCGGCTAATTTAGATAGTTTAAGAAAAATTTATCAAATGACCGAAGGCATTGAAGTCAGAATGAAAGCAGCCGCGAAAAAAGCTGCTTCATTTGATGAATTTGTCCAACTAGTTAAATCAAAAAGATATACTTGGGTTAGAATTCAACGTCTGGCCTGTTACGTGCTATTAAATATCTATCAAGAAGAATTAGAGCAACAACAAATGCAGAAATATATAAACATATTAGGATTTACTAAAGCAGGTCAAGCATTTTTGAAAGAAAAAAAAGACTTGCCTTTGTTTTCAAAAATTGGTAAAAAAGAGGCGAAAATGGCTCACCTGATGCTGCGCAGCGATCAAATTTATCAATTGGGCGGCCAACTGTCAGAACAAAATTTTGGCAGGAAACCTTATATTTATCAATAAAAAAGCAAGCGAAATCGGAAAAAATACTTCACAGAATCAACATTCACAAGTATAATGAAACAGGATGTTTTTGTGTTTAACTATCATTACCATTAAAAATAAATGATTAAATTAGAAAGCGAAGTGAGAATATGGGACGTAAATGGGCAAATATCGTAGCTAAAAAAACAGCAAAAGATGCTAATAATAGCCGAGTTTATGCAAAATTTGGGATTGAAATCTATGCAGCAGCAAAATCAGGTGATCCAGATCCACATGCGAATCAAAAATTACGTTTCGTCATTGAACGCGCTAAAACTTATAACGTACCTAAACATATTATTGATCGTGCGATTGAAAAAGCTAAAGGAACAGGAGACGAAACATACTCTGAACTACGCTATGAAGGTTTTGGACCAAATGGTTCAATGGTCATTGTGGATACCCTAACAAACAATGTTAATCGAACAGCTGCTGATGTACGTGCGGCTTTTGGAAAAAATGGTGGAAATATGGGGGTTTCTGGAGCTGTTTCTTATATGTTCGATAACACGGCGATTTTCGGTTTTGCTGGAGAAGATGCAGATGAAATTCTTGAATACTTAATGGAAAAAGATATTGACGTGCGTGACGTCATGCAAGAAGATGGTCAAATTATCGTTTATGGAGAAGTAGCTGATTTTCACAGTATCCAAGAAGCATTAAAAGAAAAAGGAATTACGGAATTTTCAATAGCCGAGATTCAAATGATCCCACAAAATGAAGTGACACTTTCATCAGAAGATCAAGAGACGTTTGAAAAAATGATTGATGCGTTAGAAGATTTAGAAGACGTTCAACATGTTTTCCATAATGTCGCTTTAGAAGATTAATTGAAAAAAGCAAAAGCAGGAGTTGTCTAAGAAGCTTCTGTTTTTGCTTTTTTTGTAGCAACAGTGCTTAAGTTCAAACAATAAGTTGTCAATAATAAATTTGACTCGTTAACTTGTTGTGTGGCCGGTTTATTTTTGAAGAAGATTGCTTCTCGACTTTTAAAGAGGCGGGGGTGATTTTGCTTCAAATTCGCCAATTGTTCTGATATTCAAATTTCAGTTTTTCGTAGGATTTATTTTTTATTATTTTTCCACCTGTGTTATTATTGAAGTAGACGTATTATTTGGAAAGAGTAATACATAGTCATGTGGGATGTAGGCGAGGGAAATTATGGAAACAAAAATTAGTTTAGAACCTTTTGAACGAATCTTAAGCGGTTACCAAAAGATTGAAGAATTAGCCGTAAATATCACCGACTGTTCAAAATTAGCTCAAAAATATGCACATTATGGTATAGAAGGTTATCGTTTAGGAAATTATGTAGGGTCGGGTTACCTCAATCGCTATCTAGAATGTATGGTGGATCGGGCGCCTATGCTGATTTATAAGAGAAATTATTTGATTCCTCTGCTTTTTCGACGTTCAGATTCAACATTTCGATTATTTGAAGAAAATTATCGAATGGAAGCTTTCTTTCGTTTATTAGAATGGAGCTTAAAACATCAACCAGCAAAAATTTTGATTGAAAAAAATGAAAAATATGATACAAAAAAAACGAAAGTGATTGATAGTGCTTATTTGGCTTTTCGTGTATCAGAAATTCTTGATAGTGGTGGGTACCCAATCAGTAATTTTCAATCGGTGGAACAATTTATTGAATGGAATCGTATTTATCGTTTAATTGATAATGGAGGAATTGGTCGTCATAGTAAAGTTTTTGATCCTGAATATCCTGAAAACATCGAGGAACTTCGGATGATCGTTTCTTTAGTAAAATTAAAATATCCAGCTACTGAATCATTTGTTTAAAAGGTTAGCTCAGATGGTAGAAAAAGATACAAGTTTTCTACCATCTGAGCTTAAGTGTTTTATAAGTCAATTTTCTTATAGAATGAAGAATCTAAAGAGTGCAGCAAGTGGCTGTCGTTTTCACAAGTAAGTAGAACTAATTTGTGCATGGCACGTGTACACATAGTATAAAGGATTAATTTATCTTGATCTGTAGAAAAATTGCCTGCTGTGATGTTCCACAAGAAAACTTGATCAAATTCTAATCCTTTTGCTAAAAAGGCAGGTAATAGAACAATTTGTTGTTTCATAAAATCTGTTTCATTTGTAATCAATTGTGTACATTTTTTTAAGTGTTCGGGGAATTGGCTATATAATTTTTCACATTCTGCTTGTGTTTTTCCAATAATAGCTGTACGCCAATAGCGAGTTTTTTCTTGTGTTGTATCTAACGTCTTACTGAGCCATGTTAATTTACTTTTTAAGGAATTTCCTTTGACGATCAAAGGAAGTTCACCTTTTCGAGCAGTAGTTTTGACTGGATTTTTCTGTGAGAGAAAATAATTGGCAAAATCAGTGATTTCTTTAGTCGAACGATAACTAGTTGTAAGCTGGAAGTGGGTGACTTCTTGGTCTTTAAAGAGCCAATCTAAAGAATTAATAATTGTTTCATTGCCAAAGACGTTTTGATTTAAATCGCCGCAAAAAGTCAAATTTGCGTTTGGATAAACGGCTTGTAAAAGAGCAACTTGTGCAGGAGAGAAGTCTTGCATTTCATCAACAAAAATATAACGCGCTTTTTGTTTAACGAAAACTGGATAAATTCGCCGCATCAATAAGAAAAAGAAAACGGCGTCTTTTTGACGAAGTTCTCGTTGACGCAGGTTTTTTTTTATTAAAGACAAATGATTTTTCCAAAAGGATGAGCTAATGTTATTTTCAGATAAAATCTTTGTTGGAACAGTTTGCAAAAAATGAAGGTATTGTTTTGTAAGATTAACAAATTGGTAGTTAAGAATTCCTTGATGGATTTGACGGAATCTTTTTTTCACAATTTGTTTTGCTAGTTTTTTACGTAAAGATTGTTCTTTTTGTTCTGTGTATTCAAGATTAGGATTTGCTGCATATAATTCTTGAAGCTGTTCTTCTACTTGTTCTTTGACCCAGTTTTGTCGTAGTTCGTCTTTTTGCAGTCCACCTAGTTTTTTTAATAATTTTGTTTGTAAAAGTGAGAGTCGTTGATGTAAAGGAAGTAATTTATTTGTTTCTTGGTACCATTTGCGAATGGATTCTTTTGATAAGACGATGTGTCCATTACTTTTCATTTCTTTAAATAAAGGACCAAAATCCGTAATCTTATCAATATAAGAATGAATGTGGTTGATCACTTGCAAACCACTTTTAAAAATGTGAATGGGGTCTTTTTCTCCAGATAAAAAACCAGTTTCTTGTTGTTGTTCTTCAAGTATAGTAAATTTGGGTAACAATTGTGCTAAGTAGCTTTTAAATGTTTGAGTAGGAACGCCGCTTTCTCCTAATGAAGGTAAAACTGTTGAAATATAATCAGAAAAAAGATGATTGGGTGAAAAGAGTAAGACGTTTTCAGCTTCTAGCCATTTTCGATTATGGTAAAGTAAAAAGGCTATACGCTGTAGCAAAGCAGAGGTTTTTCCGCTGCCGGCAATTCCTTCAATTAACATGACTTTGCTAGTTGTATCACGAATAATTGCATTTTGAGCTTTTTGGATTGTAGATACAATATTTTTCATATGGGCACTTGAGGCATCATCTAAAATTTCTAATAAAAAATCGTCATTAATTACTTCAGAAGTGTCAACCATAGAAATGATTTTTCCATCGAGGATTTTAAACTGACGTTTTAATAAAAGGTCGACTGTTATTTTTTGTGTGTCTGTTTCATAAAAGGCCGAACCAATTTCACCTTCGTAGTAAAGATTAGCAATGGGTGCACGCCAGTCAATAATAATAGTTTCTTCAGATAAATCTCTTAAAGAGGCGATTCCTAAATAAAGGGTTTCTTTTTCCATTTCTTCTTTAAAATCAATTCGTGCAAAATAAGGGTTATTCTTCATTACTGTTAATGTTTGCAGACGTTTTCGTTGGGAGTCAAGTGTGTGATATTTTAAGGATAGTTCTTGTTCATGTTGATGATATTCAACAACTGATTCATAAAAAGCCTCATTTGAACCACCTCTAATCTTATGATTAGCGGTGTCCTTAGTAGTTTTTTGCGTTGTTTGTGTGAGTTTTTTTTGTTTGGTAGCTAGCAGTTTTTGTTCTAGTTGGATCAAATGAATGGTTTCATCCACGTGTTGTTGTTCAAATTGTCTTTCGTTCATTACGTGTCGTACTCCTTCCGCCATAAATAACGAATCAAAAGTATAGCACATATTGTGAAAAAAAGGTATTGTTGTTTATTCATGAATTTTTACAATCAAAGAACAGTGAGAGTGATAGTTGTTTTCATTTAAGTGCAAATATTTTTTATTTTTGTTATGGGAAGGTATGCTTATTTTATAGGGGAGTGAACAAAAATGACACATTTTAAAAAATTTTTAATCACTATTATCATAGGAGCAACAGCATTAATCTGTGAGTTCATTTTTGACCAACCAATGTTTGCATTTATTATTATTGCAGCAACAGGAGGAACTTTAGCTGGCTTCATGTTTATTGAAATGGTTAAAACACTGCGCTCGGGTAAATATGGCGTAGATATTTTAGCGATTACTGCCATTATTGCCACATTGGCTGTTAAAGAATATTGGGCAAGTTTGATGATTTTAGTTATGTTAACAGGTGGAGATAGCTTGGAAGATTATGCGAATAAGAAAGCAAGCAAAGAATTGCAAAGCTTATTAGATAATACGCCTCGTATTGCACATAAATTAGAAAATAATCAACTTAAAGATATTGCAGTTGAGGACGTTGAAATTAATGACTTGCTTATTGTAAAACCGGGAGAACTAATTCCAGTAGATGGAAAAGTGTTTAAAGGGGAGTCGCAATTTGATGAATCGTCTTTAACAGGAGAGGCGAAACTTATTTTGAAAAAACCCGGCGATGTAGTGATGTCTGGTTCGATAAACGGGGATACGTCCATTCAAATGCTTGTCGAAAAAAAAGCTGTTGATAGTCAGTATCAGTTAATTATTAAACTAGTAGAAGAATCAAAAGAAAAACCGGCTCATTTTGTTCGGTTGGCTGATCGTTATGCTGTTCCATTCACACTTATTGCTTACTTAATTGGTGGAATTTCTTGGTGGGTTACCAAAGACCCTTTACGTTTTGCAGAAGTTCTTGTTGTGGCTTCGCCTTGTCCGTTAATTTTGGCGGCACCGATTGCTCTAGTGGCGGGTATGAATCGTTCAAGTAAAAATGGAATTGTCATAAAAACAGGTACGGCTCTTGAAAAATTGGCGCGAACAAAAACGGTGGCTTTTGATAAGACTGGCACAATTACGAAGGGAGTTCTTGAAGTCGTACAAATTTGTCCGACAAAGCAACAAACCGCGGAAACCTTATTGTGTTATGCTGCAAGTGCAGAACAAGAATCAAGTCATATTTTAGCTCGCTCGTTGTTAAATAAGGTTGACAAGGATAAATTGCTACCGGTGAATGAATTAAAAGAAGTCACTGGGCAAGGAATACAAGCACAAGTAAATGGACATGTAGTGAAAGTAGGAAGAGCTTCTTTTATTGGCACTGATGAGATTAAATCGTCAAAAACGGTGATTTATGTGGCTATTGATGGACAATTTTCAGGAACAATTTTGTTTTCTGATGCTCTTCGCTTAGAGGCAAAGGAAACGATTCAACAGTTGAAAGAGACGGGAGTTACTGACTTAATGATGATTACAGGAGATGGTCCAGCAATTGCTGAATCAATCGCCAATGAGGTGGGATTAACTTCTGTTCACGCTCGCTGTTTACCGCAAGATAAGCTTAGTATTCTTGAACGTATTCCTCAAAAGGCTCGTCCGGTTACAATGGTAGGAGATGGCGTCAATGATGCACCTGCTCTTGCTATTGCAGATGTTGGTATTGCAATGGGAGCTCATGGGTCAACTGCTGCTAGTGAAAGTGCAGATGCCGTGGTGTTGAAAGATGATTTGACAAAAGTTGCTGATGCAGTAGCTATTTCAAAAGATACAATGAAAGTTGCAAAACAATCAGTTTTAATTGGTATTTTTATTTGTATATTTTTAATGTTAATTGCAAGTACTGGTGTGATTCCTGCTTTATTTGGAGCGGTTCTTCAAGAAGTAGTTGATACGGTTTCAATTTTAAGTGCATTGCGAGCAAAAAGATAAGCAAACATTTGCCTCAAAAAGAAAATTTCTTGCTTCTTAATTCTTTTTGCGGTATGATCAAACGAATGAAAAGGTAAAAGGAGATAAAATTATGCCATTTGTACATGTAGAACTAATGGAAGGTCGAAGCCTTGAACAATTAGAAAATATGATGAAGGATATTACTGAAGCCGTTCATAAAAATACGCAAGCACCAAAGGAACATATCCATGTTATTATCAATGAAATGAAAAAAGGAACGTATGGGGTAAATGGTGAATGGAAAAAATAGCTTTTTTCCTACTTGATTTTTCTTATTATTAGTGGTTAAATAAACACATAGTTGATTGATGAGAAAGACAGCTGAATTTGAGAGTCTTCGATAAGAGAGGAAAAGCGAGGCTGAAACTTTTCTAGAAGAAAACCAAAGGAGGACCACTTTTGAAACCTTTGTTGAAACGAAGGCGGTCGAACCGTTACAACGCTTAAGGAACGTTTTTGACGTTTGAAATTAGGTGGAACCACGAATTTTTCGTCCTAGTATCTCTTTGTGAGGTGCTAGGATTTTTTTATTCATGTTCGCTCATTCAATCAAAAATCAAAAGGAGGAAATTCATTATGATAAAAATTACTTTTCCAGATGGCGCAGTTAAAGAATTTGTGGCGGGGATTACAACTGCTGAGATCGCTGAAAGTATTTCAAAAAGTTTAGCTAAAAAAGCTTTGGCTGGTAAAGTGAATGGCCAGCTAATTGATTTAAATCGTGGGATTCAAGAAGATGCAACAATTGAGATTGTTACATCAGATCACGAGGAAGCATTAGGGTTAGTGCGTCACTCTGCTGCACATCTAATGGCTCAAGCAATGAGGCGGTTGTATCCGACTATTCATTTTGGTGTAGGGCCTGCCATTGAATCAGGATTTTACTATGATACAGATAATGGAGAAAATCAAATTAGTGCAGAAGATTTGCCAGCAGTTGAAGCTGAAATGATGAAAATCGTTAAAGAAAATTTACCGATTGAGCGACGAGTGCTTTCTAAAAAAGAAGCATTAGAGATTTTTGCAAGTGATCCTTATAAAGTAGAATTGATTCGTGAATTGCCAGAATCTGAAGTGATTACAGCTTACCAACAAGGAGAATTCATTGATTTATGTCGTGGACCACATGTTCCTTCTACTGGACGAATTCAAGTTTTTAAATTGCTATCAGTAGCAGGTGCTTATTGGCGTGGAAATTCGAATAATCAAATGATGCAACGTGTTTACGGTACAGCGTTTTTTGATAAAAAAGAGTTGAAAGAATTTATCTGTTTGCGTGAAGAAGCAAGGGAAAGAGATCATCGCAAGTTAGGAAAAGAACTTGAACTGTTTATGGTTTCACCACAAGTTGGTTCAGGGTTACCATTTTGGTTACCAAAAGGGGCAACAATTCGTCGAACAATTGAACGCTATATCGTTGACAAAGAAATTAGTTTAGGTTATCAACATGTTTATACGCCGATTATGGGAGATGTCGAATTGTATAAAACTTCCGGTCATTGGGATCATTATCAAGAAGATATGTTTCCGCCTATGGATATGGGAGACGGTGAAATGCTTGTTCTTCGTCCCATGAACTGTCCACACCACATGATGGTTTATAAAAATGCTATCCGTTCTTACCGAGAATTACCTATTCGGATTGCTGAACTTGGCATGATGCACCGCTATGAAAAATCGGGAGCTTTATCTGGCTTGCAGCGAGTTCGTGAAATGACATTAAATGATGGTCATACTTTTGTACGACCGGATCAAATAAAAGATGAATTTAAGCGTACGCTTGAATTAATGGTGGCAGTATACGCTGACTTTAATATTACAGATTATCGTTTCCGTTTAAGTTATCGTGATCCTAATAACACAGATAAGTATTTCGATGATGATGCAATGTGGGAAAAAGCGCAAGTGATGTTAAAAGCTGCGATGGATGAATTAAACCTTGATTACTTTGAAGCAGAAGGCGAGGCAGCATTTTACGGTCCAAAACTAGATGTACAAGTCAAAACGGCTCTTGGAGCAGAAGAGACGTTGTCAACCATCCAATTAGACTTTTTGTTACCGGAACGTTTTGATCTAACTTACGTTGGAGAAGATGGAGAAAACAACCACCGACCGGTTGTTATACATCGCGGAATTGTTTCAACGATGGAACGTTTTGTGGCTTACTTAACAGAAGTTTATAAAGGCGCTTTTCCAACTTGGTTAGCACCGGTTCAAGTAACGATTATTCCAGTTTCTGTGGATGCTCATAGCGACTATGCTTATGAAATCAAAGAACGTTTGCAAATGAAAGGATTGCGTGTTGAAGTAGATGATCGCAATGAAAAAATGGGCTATAAAATTCGTGCTTCTCAAACACAAAAAATTCCTTACCAATTAGTTGTTGGAGATAAAGAGGTAGCGGATGCTACTGTCAATATTCGTCGGTATGGTAGTAAAGAAACAACTATAGAAGATTTAAATATTTTTGTGGATGCTATTGTTTCAGAAGTACAAAATTATAGTCGCTAAGGTTGATTTTTTACCAAAGAATCATTAGCCGAGAAATCTTTTAAAAAGAAAACTAGTCTAATTTTGATGTGTAAGATCAATTTCAGGCTAGTTTTTTCTTGTGTTTACCTAAATTATGAAGTGCAGTCTCTCTTTTATTTAACGGCAATAGTTGTCCCAACTAAAGTCATTAAGTGAGATAACTATATATCTAAATAAGTATGTATTGTTTTTATAAAGTTGTTTTTTTATTGAAATAAAAAAGGTTTTCCACAGGTAAAATAACTATCGTTGTGTTTCACAATTTAAAAGGAGGAAAACAAATAGAAAATTTTATTTTTCTTGCTTTAATGTTCTTCTTATTTGTGTCACAATTTAGTGATGTGAAACAAAAATTTATTTTGACATTAGTTAAAGATTTTCTTACTGATCCACGTTTTCTCTTTTTAAATTTAAGAAATTTAGGTAGAATAATGCTTAAGATGTTAACAAGATAGGAATGATGAGAAATTTTATGAAAAAGATATGGAATAATTCATGGATAGACAAATTGAAAAAAGGAGCACAGGAGCCAAAAAGTAAAACTTTTCGGCGTTCTCACGTGCCTTTTCGTTTAAATTTTCTTTTTTTCATTATATTTACACTATTTGTAGCATTAATTGCTCGATTAGGTTATTTACAAATTGTTAATGGCGAAGAAATGGAAGCAAAAGTAAAATCATCATCCACGTTGACCATTCAAACAAGTTCACCTCGCGGGATGATTTATGATGCAACTGGGAAAGCATTAGTGACGAATCAAGCCAATCAGGCGATTACGTTTACAAGAGGAACGAAGATGACTGCAAAGGATTTACTTGAGATAGCAACAAAATTAAATAAATTAGTTGATGTTCCGGTTGATGAGAATTTAACTACACGCGATAAAAAAGATTTCTGGCTTGCTGATCCGAAACATTTAAAAGAAGTGACCGACCGTCTAACATCAAAAGAAAAACAACTTGACACTAGTGAGCAGTACAAAGCGATGGTAGATAAAGTGCCTGCTGATGCTATCAAATTTAATGAAGAGCAATTAAAAATTGCAACGATTTTTAAGCGGATGAATAGTGCATATGAATTGAATACAGTATTTATTAAAAATACTGGAGTAACTGATCGAGAATTAGCTGTAGTGGCAGAACGTGCTTCTGAGTTGCCGGGTGTATCAACCGGAACGGATTGGACACGTCAGTATCATGCGGCTGATTCGATCAAAAGCATTTTAGGGAGTGTCACAACGGAAAAGCAAGGACTTCCTGCGGATCAAGTCGATGAATATTTAGCAAAAGGATATTCTCGCAATGATCGTGTCGGTCAAAGTTATCTTGAAAAACAATATGAAGAAGTTTTGCAAGGAACGAAAACCCAATATGAGGTAACATTAGATCGAGATGGGAATGTGACCAATCAAAAAGAAATTTTTGCTGGTGAAAAAGGTTCGAACCTCATGTTATCTTTAAATGCTGATTTTCAATCGAAAGTAGAAAATATTTTAAAAACGAATTATCAAAAGCTAATTAACAGTGGAAAAGCCACTTATTCACCGGGGGCCTATGTGGTGGCGATGAATCCTAAAACAGGCGAGATATTGGCGATGACGGGTTTCACACATAAAGAAGGATCAAAAGAATTAACGGAAAATGCTTTAGGAACTATTACCAGCGCTTTTACACCGGGATCGGTAGTCAAAGCTGGAACGTTGACGGCTGGTTGGCAAACACATGCGATTTCAGGAAATCAAGTGTTAATAGATGAGCCAATCAAATTACAAGGCTCTTCAGAAAAAAGCTCCGTATTTAATCGAAGTGGGCAAATAGCAATTAATGCGGTCAAAGCATTGGAGTTGTCATCAAATACTTACATGATTAAAGTTGCTTTGAAGATGTTGGGCTTAGATTACACGTACAATATGGGACTTCCTTCCTTAGATGAAGAATCAAAGGCTTACCAAGAATTGCGTAAAGCGTTCAACCAGTTTGGTCTTGGAGTAACTACGGGGATTGATTTGCCTAATGAATCACCGGGGATTGCTCGTTCGGTTGATTTTATGAAAAAGTTCAACGCAGCTAATGGTAATCAATGGTATACGTCGGGGAATTTTACTGACTTAGCTTTTGGTCAGTTTGATACGTATACGCCTATCCAATTAGCACAGTATGCTTCTACTGTAGCAAATGGTGGAAAGAGAATCCAACCTCATTTAGTGAAAACTATTTATGGCAATGACGCAAACGGAAATCTTGGTGAAGTAAAAAAAGAAATTGAAACAAAAGTAGAAAATAATGTAGATATTTCTGCTGAAGAGATGGCGATTCTTCGCGAAGGCTTCCATCAAGTTGTCCATGGAACAGATCCCTATACGACGGCTAAAACATTGGCTAGTGCGAAAATGGATTTATCGGCTAAAACGGGTACCGCCGAAACAATTGCTGAAGGGCATCCAGATATTACAACAGTCAACAGCAATATTGTGGCATATGGACCTACTGATAACCCAGAAATTGCGATTAGTGTAGTTTTACCTAATTTATTAGATGAACAAGATCATATGAATTTAACTATTGCAAAAGAAATAATGGATGCTTATTATGACATGTTTATGACGAAATAAAAGGTTAATTGAATGTTTTGTTGCTTTAAAAATGAAGGAAGAATCTATAAAATAGGAAATTCGACTTAATTTTACTGAAACAATGATTGAACATTGCTTATAAAGATGTTTGACTTAAGAGTCAAGGTAAGAATTTGAAGAAAGTTTTTAAGAATAATGAATAATGAAAAATGTTTGTCTCTGAAAGGTTATTACCGTTTCAAAGGCAAACATTTTTTATCTTTGTTATAAAGCAAGCAAGTCTTCTAAGTACGTGGCGAGTCCGTCTTCTTGATTGGTGTGTTCAGTTACATCATTTGCTATACTTTTTAATTGTTCAGTACCATTTTTCATCGCTACGCCCCATCCTGCGTAGTCTAATAGTTCCAAGTCGTTATGTTCGTCTCCAAAGGCAATCACATCTTTTTGGTCAATGTTTAGGTAATTTGCAATACGCCGGACGCCCTTTGCTTTTTCAATTCCTTTTGATACAATTTCTAAAATGGCCATCGGTCCACCCCAAGTACGCACATCAACAAAGCGACCAAATTGACGTATCAATTCTTTTGAAACTTGTTCAGCATCTTGTTTATTTGTTCGTACAAGTAAAGAAGTAGGATTAGTAGTAAGATTCTTGGGAGATAATAAATTTTGAGGACTAGGGTTTGTTGCGGCAAATATTTTTTTATCGAAGGAATCGAAACTATCAATAAAATAGGTCTCACGATTTTCTGCCGCAATAAAATCTAAATTCAATTGGCGCTTTTGAGCTAGAATATCAAAAACAATTTGTTTGTCGATCAGTGTTTCTTTTTCATGAGCCCAGTACTGGTTAGGAATGTGAACTAACGCGCCATTAAAATTGACCATCGGTGTCGTTAATCCTAGTTGTCGATAAAAGTGATAGCTCATTCTAAAAGGACGCCCTGTCGCAATACTGACATGATGTCCAGCACGGATAGCTTTTTTTAATGTCTCTTCTGTTTTTAAAGTAATGAGTGACTTTTGGTTTAAAGTGGTTCCATCAAGATCAATTGCAATTAGCTTTTTATTCAAAAATGTCATTCCTTTCAAAGCTGGTATTTGTTTCAGTCTAGCATATTTCTCTTAATAAACAAGATGTAAATGAATAGAAGAAATGAAAGGCATTTACAATAAGAAAAACGCATTCATTCACTTTTTTTAATTTTTACTAAAAAGCCGAACGTTAACTAATTTTTTCTTTCTTTTTTTTATATTTTTCTTGAAAAACGAATGAAATCAAATTATAATTTTTAATTGTTCGATGGGATAGAAAACAGTTAGCTTTATTATTTATGTCATAAAAAATCAGGGAGTGGAATTTTTTTATGGAAAAGTTTTTCCAGTTAAAGAAAAATAATACAAATGTACCAACAGAAATGATGGCAGGAGTCACGACTTTTTTTGCGATGAGCTACATTTTATTTGTGAATCCTACAATTTTATCTGAATCAGGTATGCCTTTTCAAGCAGTATTTTTAGCTACAATTATCGCTTCAATCATTGGTACTTTAGTGATGGGACTATTTGCAAATGTGCCATATGCTCAAGCTCCCGGCATGGGGTTAAATGCGTTTTTTACGTTTACAGTTGTCTTTGGTTTAGGTTATTCTTGGCAACAAGCCTTAGCGATGGTATTTATTTGTGGGATGATTAACATTTTTATTACTGTTACAAAAATACGAAAATTAATCATTCATTCGATTCCAGAAAGTTTGCAGCATGCGATTGGTGGCGGTATCGGGATTTTTGTAGCTTATGTTGGGATCAAAAATGCAGGTTTTTTATCGTTTTCTGCCGATCAAGGGGCAATCACAAGTTCTGTTGTAGAAGGCAGCAAGGCTACTAATGTTACCACTAATGGCGGAATTGTTCCAGCTTTAGCGAATTTTAATAATGCACCGATTTTATTAGCAGTGATTGGTTTAATTCTTACGGCTATTTTGGTTGTGAAAAATGTTCGTGGAGCAATGCTAATTGGGATCGTTGGTACGACGGTTTTAGGTATTTTGATGGGGGTAGTGGATTTAAATGCGATTGACTGGAAGGCCAATTCATTAGGGAGTTCGTTTAAAGAATTGGGTACGACTTTTGGAGCTGCTTTTGGTACGGAAGGAATGCAGTCGTTATTTAGTGATTCTTCTAAAATTCCACAAGTAATCATGACGATCATTGCTTTTAGTTTGTCTGATACTTTTGATACAATCGGTACTTTCATTGGAACGGGACGCCGTACGGGTATTTTTTCAAAAGAAGATGAAGAAGCATTAGAAGATGGTAAAGGGCTCAAAACAAAAATGGATAAAGCACTTTTTGCTGATGCAATTGCTACTTCTATCGGTGCAATCTTTGGAACGTCAAATACAACAACTTACGTTGAATCAGCAGCAGGTATCGGTGCTGGTGGACGTACGGGATTGACTTCGGTTGTTGTAGCTATTTTGTTTGCTTTAAGCAGCTTGTTTTCACCGTTGATTTCTATTGTACCGACCCAAGCTACTGCTCCTGCGTTGATTTTAGTTGGGGTAATGATGATGGCATCATTTGCTGATATCAATTGGTTAGATTTAGAAGAAGCGTTACCGGCATTCTTTGCTTCAATTTTTATGGGATTGTGCTATAGTATTTCATATGGTATCGCCGCTGGTTTCATTTTTTACACTATTGTAAAATTAATTAATGGAAAAGCAAAAGAAATTTCTATTCCATTATGGACTGTAGTTATTTTATTTATTCTTAATTTTGTTATATTGGCGATAATGTAAAAGAACTTTTATTGGTTTTATCATCTAATTGTGTCATGCGTTTTTTGCTCTCAATGGTTTTTACTCAATCATTGAGAGTGTTTTTTTGTAACAAAAGATATTCACTGTTAAGATAGGAAGTAAGTGATAGAAAAGAATTGTATGTTGAAAGGAACGAAGCGCTATTTTTATTTTAAAGAGATATAAATGAAAGGGTATGATTCAAAAATAAGAGGTAAAAAGAAGGAGAAGAGAGGGACAAATGCAGATACAATGGAAGAAAAACTTATTTGTTGCTTGGATTGGTTGCTTTTTTACTGGAGCCAGCTTTAGTTTAGTCATGCCATTTATTCCTGTTTATGTAGAACAATTAGGTACACCAAGTAATCAAGTAGAACTATTTTCAGGACTAGCTATTTCGGTCACTGCCTTTGCTTCGGCTATCGTTGCGCCTATCTGGGGAAATTTAGCGGATCGTAAAGGACGTAAACTAATGATGATTCGAGCTGCTGCGGGAATGACAGTGACGATGGGCTCTTTGGCTTTTGTTCCTAATGCATATTGGCTGCTTATGATGCGCTTTTTGAATGGAATTTTATCGGGGTATATACCCAATGCAACAGCAATGATTGCCTTTCAAGCTCCTAAAGAAAAAAATGGTTGGGCTTTAGGCACTTTGTCCACGGGTGCAATTGCTGGTAGTTTAGTTGGACCTTCGATGGGGGGAGCACTGGCTCAGTGGTTTGGAATGGAAAATGTTTTCTTAATTACAGGAACATTACTGCTAATTACTACACTTCTAACGATTTTTTTAGTCAAAGAAGATTTTCATTCAGTAGAAAAAAATGATATGATCAGTACGAAAGAAATCTTTTCAAAAGTGGAGCATTTGCCTATTTTGATTGGATTATTTATTACTACTTTAATTTTGCAAATAGGGATTACAACCATTAGTCCTATTTTAACGCTCTATATTAGAGAATTAAGCAAAGATTCTGAAAACCTTTTATTTGTGAGCGGATTAATAGTTTCTATCTCTGGGATATCGGCGGTTTTTTCATCACCTAAACTAGGAAAGTTAGGAGACCAAATTGGCAATCAAAAAGTATTACTTGCAGGATTGGTTTTATCCTTTTGTTGCTATTTACCAATGGCGTTTATTGCTACACCTTTACAGTTAGGTGTTTTACGATTTATTCTCGGTTTTTCAACGGGTGCATTGATGCCTTCCATCAATACGATTATTAGTAAAATCACGCCGTCAGAAGGGGTAAGTCGTGTGTACAGTTACAACCAAATGTGTAGTAATTTTGGACAAGTATTTGGACCAATGATTGGATCAACTGTGGCACATGCGTTTAATTATCGTGCTGTATTTATTGCGACGAGTCTATTTGTATTATCAAACATTCTTTTATCCTTGTTTAACTTCAGAAAATTACTTCAACAACGTTTATAATTTGCTTCGTTAATAGGTACTTGACTAAATCTCTCATCTTAAATTTTTAGTTTTATAGAAACAGCAAGTTACAGTCGATCAAAAGACAAAAAAAGGATGAGACGCTGTCTCACCCTCAATTGATTTTTAGGAATGTGCAGAGGCGTCTTTTCTAGGTGCTGCCACTGCCCCAACTAAAATAACCATAACGCCTGCAATTAATGAAATAACCGTTGTTAAAGTGAAATCATACGCGCCACTTGTAAGAGCACCGCCAATGTAACCCACGACTTGTCCTAAAACAAATGACCAAAATAATGTTACGATATATCGCATAAAGAACACCTCTTTTCTACGATTAGTTTACCAGATTTTTTCTGAATGTAAAGAAAACTGGTTGTAAAAAAACAAGTTTTATGTTTACTTATTCAATATGGTAGAATCAATAAAAGAGAAAACAAATGAGCTATTGAGCAATTATTTAGAAAAATAGGCTCAAACAATTGGCTAACTTTATAAAAGGTGGAATGGCTATGTTTTTCCCACAACTTTATACGAAAACTTCCTATTCATTATTACAAAGCACTATTAAAATTCAAGAATACGTGCACGAGGCGAAAAAGTTAGGCTATACCGTGCTTGGAATTACCGATCAAGACGTGCTGTATGGCGTACCTGAGTTTTATCAAGCTTGTATAAAAGAAGGTTTAAAACCCGTGATCGGTCTTCTTCTTACTTATACCTATGAATCTCGACCATTTGATTTACTGGTATATGCAAAAGATGGCATTGGTTATCAGCAATTAATGAAGTTGTCTACTAAAAAAATGACCCAAGAAAGCTTGACGTTAGCAGAATTTGGTGAAACCAATCATTTAGTATTTGTTGTTTTGCCCCAACATTCAGTAGCCGATGAATTCAATCATTCGGCATCTTTTGAAGCTCATTGGCAATTACTAAAAGAAAAAGTGGCTTCTAAAGATTTTTATGTAGGAATGACGGAAACTACAGCGGATTACGCCAATGAATGGGTGGAATTTGTAACAAAAAACAATTATTCTTTATGCGCACTTCATCCGATTGATAGTTTAAGAAAAGAAGAGTTGTTTGCACTTAATACGTTGAAACACATCAGACAAGGAACGCAATTTTCTTTAGAAGAACTCCATCAACAAAAAGCAGAAGCAGTAAGCAGTTTTTTATTTTCGGAAAAAGAAATGATTCAAACTTTTAATCAAGTTCATTTAGTAGAAGCATTAAAAGGCGCGCAACGTTTAGTACAAACGATTTCTTTTGAATTTCCGTTTCATCAAAAATTATTGCCACATTATCCCATACCCAATCAAAAAAGTGCCGCTCAATATCTTGAAGAATTATGCATATCAAAATTAAATGAACGAGTGACAGAAATCACTCCTGAATATCAAGAGCGATTAGCTTATGAATTGTTAACTATCCATCAAATGGGATTTGATGATTATTTCTTGATTGTATGGGACGTAATGGCTTTTGCCCATCAACAAAAAATTGTGACGGGAGCAGGACGCGGTTCAGCTGCTGGCTCTTTAGTAGCTTACATTCTTGAAATTACTGACGTAGATCCTTTGAAATATGATTTATTATTTGAACGTTTCTTAAATCCCGAACGCTATACACTGCCAGATATTGATTTAGATATTCCTGACAATCGTCGAGAAGAGGTCTTAGATTATCTGAGAAAAAAATATGGACAATATCATATGGCTCAAATTGCCACGTTTGGAACAATGGCTGCTAAAATGGTTTTGCGTGATGTTGCGCGAGTATTTGGATTGTCACAAAGTGAAGCAAATCGCTGGTCAAAAGCAATTCCTAATCAACTAAAGATTACTTTAAAGCAAGCGTATTACACTTCCCAACACTTAGTGGAATTAGTCAATGCAAGTGAAAAAAATCAGTTGTTATTTAAAATAGCGTCAATTTTAGAAGGATTGCCGCGACATGTGTCCACTCATGCGGCCGGCGTAGTGCTTAGCGATAAAAATCTTTTAGAACTGGTTCCTTTGCAAAGAGGATCGGATGAAACTTTCTTGACGCAATATACAATGAATGATGTGGAAGCTGTAGGTTTACTAAAAATGGATTTTTTGGGATTAAGAAATCTTTCCATCGTTGACTATGCACTAAAAGCCATTAAAAAAGTAGAACGAAAAGAAGTTTCGTTAAAGAAAATACCGTTGAATGATCCGAAAACATTGCAGCTTTTTCAACAAGGAGATACTACAGGCATCTTTCAATTTGAATCTGCTGGTATTCGTAGCGTTTTGCGACGATTAGGTCCAGAAACGATTGAAGATATTGCCGCAGTAAATGCGTTGTATCGACCGGGTCCTATGCAAAATATTGACACGTTTATTTCTCGAAAAAAAGGAAAAGAAAAAATCCACTATCCTGATGAGACGTTAATACCTATTTTAAAAAATACGTATGGTGTGATTGTCTATCAGGAACAAATTATGCAAATTGCTGCTGTTATGGCAGGATTTTCTTTAGGACAATCGGATATTTTGCGAAGAGCCATTAGTAAAAAGAAAAAAGAAGTCATTGATAAAGAACGAGAACATTTTGTAACTGGTGCTTTAAATCAAGGACATTCAAGAGAAAAAGCGGTAGAAGTTTATGATTATATTGAACGTTTTGCAAATTATGGATTCAATCGTTCTCATGCTTTTGCTTACTCTTTTGTTGCTTTTCAAATGGCGTACCTTAAAGCCCATCACCCCGGAGCATTTTTTGTTAGTTTGATGAATGCAGTTCGTCATAATACAACAAAATTAAAAGGATATATTGCTGAAGCTCGAAAAAAAAAGCTAAAATTGTACGCCCCTTCCATCAATCAAAGCTATTATGGTTTTGAATTGATAAGCAAGAAAGAAATACGTTTTGGTTTAACTGCCATTAAAGGAGTCAGAAAAGATTTCATCGAGTCTATTTTAAGAGAGCGAAAAGAAAACGGTGTCTATCAATCAGTGGATCAGTTCTTGCTTCGTTTAGATAAGCGGTGGTTAAAAGTGGAGCTACTCAAATCCTTAGTAGCAGTTGGCGCATTTGATGAATTATTCCCTAATCGTAAACAGCTAATGGATAATTTAGAAGGAAAAATACAAAATATTATTTATAGTGGAGGTAGCTTCGATTTGCTAGACATTATGGCCTTAAAAGAAGAAGAGATAACGGATTATTCCTTAGAAGAAAAATTACAGTTAGAAGAGAAATATTTAGGCGTCTATTTTTCTGGGCATCCGACTGAAGGTTATGAACGGTTAAAATTAGCAAAAAAAGTTCAATTAATTACAGAAATCATCCCTAAACAAACAGTCAGTCTTTTAGTCATGATCAAAAATATTCGCGAGATTCGAACAAAAAAAGGCGAACTGATGGCTTTTGTCGAAGGAACCGATAGCAGCGGCGAAATTGCCATTACTATTTTCCCTAAATCTTATCGACAGTTTCGCAGCTTATTTGAAATAAACAAAGTGATTTTTGTACAAGGCAAAGTAGAAATTAGTAAATACAACCAAGAACTACAATTAATTGGAGAAAATTTTTCTGATCCAGTGGAGCTGGAAGAACAATATTCAAGTCAAACATGTTATTTACGGATCAAAAAAGAAGTGGATTCACCGAATATGTTGAAACAACTTCAAGAAACTTTTCAAAAGTATCCGGGATATATCCCCGTAGTGATTTATCATGAAAAAAATCAGCGCAAAGTAGTACTAGCAGAAGCTTATTGGGTAGATGGGAGTAAGAATTTGAAGGCACAATTGGCTTATTTGCTTCAAGCAGAAAATGTTGTTTTCAAATAATTTACGGTAAAAAATACTATTTGTTTTCATTTTTTTTCATTTTTTTAATAGTAATTCAAGACAAGTGAGAAAAATAATGTTAGAATGTTACTCGTGGTTAATGAAAAGAAGGTACCTAAGCTTTGCTTAGGATAAAGTAAATTAATGAGGTGAATGAGTTTATGAAACGCATTGGAATTTTGACCAGCGGCGGAGACGCACCCGGAATGAATGCAGCTATTCGAGCTGTTGTTCGCAAAGGAATTTATGAAGGGTTAGAGGTTTACGGAATTAATTATGGATTTGCCGGCTTGGTTGCAGGAGATATTCGTCGTTTAGATGTAGCTGATGTAGGTGACAAAATTCAACGTGGTGGTACGTTCTTATATTCTGCTCGCTATCCAGAATTTGCGACAGAAGAAGGTCAATTAAAAGGAATCGAACAATTGAAAAAATTCGGTATTGAAGGGTTAGTAGTTATCGGTGGAGATGGCTCTTATCATGGTGCTATGGCGTTGACAAAACGTGGTTTCCCAGCTGTAGGCATTCCTGGTACGATTGATAATGATATCCCTGGAACTGACTTTACAATCGGTTTTGATACAGCTATTAACACTGTATTAGAATCAATTGATCGTATTCGTGATACAGCTACTTCACATGTTCGGACATTTGTTATTGAAGTGATGGGGCGTAATGCCGGAGATATCGCTTTGTGGTCAGGGGTTGCTGGCGGTGCTGATGAAATTATTATCCCTGAACATGATTTTGATATGGCTGTAGTTGCTAAAAAAATCCAAGAAGGCCGTGATCGTGGGAAGAAGCATTGCTTAATTATCTTAGCAGAAGGTGTAATGGGGGGCAATGAATTTGCTGAAAAACTTTCTGAGTTTGGTGATTACCATACGCGTGTATCTATTTTAGGGCATGTGGTACGCGGTGGTGCACCTAGCGCACGAGATCGTGTGTTGGCAAGTAAATTTGGTGCTTACGCAGTTGAACTACTTCAACAAGGTAAAGGCGGCTTATGCGTAGGAATCCGTGACAACGAAATTGTCGCTGCGGATATCATTGATACATTAGAAAATAATAAACATAAACCAGATTTATCACTTTATGATTTAAATAACTCACTTTCATTTTAAGAATGAAAAAATGTTGTTTGAAATTTAACTTATAATTAAAAAGCAGATTCTGCTTATTATCTTTCAGTATTTAGGCTTTAAATGGCTTTAAATAAACAAATTTGAATGGGAGAGTTTTGTAAATGAAAAAAACTAAAATCGTTAGTACATTAGGACCAGCCAGTAATTCAGTAGAAATTATTTCTAAATTGATTGAATCTGGGGCAAATGTTTTTCGTTTCAATTTTTCACATGGAGACCATGAAGAACAACTATCACGTATGCAAATGGTTCGTGAAGCGGTCAAAAAAACAGGGAAAGATGTCGGTATTCTTTTAGATACAAAAGGTGCTGAGATTCGTACGACTGTTCAAGGAACAACAGAAGCAGATTTTGGTCGTGCAGGATACATTAAATTTGAAGTAGGCGATCAAACACGCATTTCTATGGATCCTGAACATGTAGGTTCAAAAGAAAAAATCGCTGTGACTTATCCAGGATTGTTTGATGATGTTCACGTAGGTGGACATGTCTTATTTGATGACGGTTTAATTGACATGCAAATCATTGAAAAAGATGAAGCAGCTCGTGAATTAGTTGTAGAAGTTAAAAATGCAGGGATGTTGGGATCTCGTAAAGGTGTTAATGCACCGGGTGTTTCAATCAGTTTACCGGGAATTACACCAAAAGATGCTGATGATATTCGTTTTGGTTTAGATAACGATATTGATTTTATTGCTGCAAGTTTTGTTCGTAAAGCGCAAGATGTATTAGATATTCGTGAAATTTTAGAAGAAAAAGAGATGACACATGTTCAAATCTTCCCTAAAATTGAATCACAAGAAGGAATTGACAATATTGATGAAATTATTAAAGTTTCTGACGGTGTTATGATTGCTCGTGGAGATATGGGAGTTGAGATACCAGCTGAACAAGTACCGATGGTTCAAAAACGCATCATTAAAAAATGTAATGCTGCTGGAATTCCAGTAATTACAGCTACACAGATGTTGGAATCTATGCAAGAAAATCCACGCCCAACGCGTGCAGAAGCTTCTGACGTTGCAAATGCTGTATTTGATGGAACGGATGCAACGATGCTGTCAGGTGAATCGGCAAACGGTGACTATCCTGTTGAAGCTGTTGCGACAATGGCTCGCATTGATCAACAAGCTGAAAATGCGTTATCAGAATTAGGAACTTTCCAATTAAATGAATTTGATAAAACAGATGTTACAGAAACAATTGGATTATCCGTAGCACGTGCTGCTAAAAACTTAGGTGTAAAAACAATCATTGCAGCAACTGAATCTGGCTATACAGCTAAAATGATTTCAAAATACCGTCCAGATGCTGATATTTTGGCAGTTACTTTTGATGAACGAACAAAACGTGGCTTAATGCTGAACTGGGGAGTTTATCCGACTGTAGCTGAAAAACCATCAACAACTGATGAAATGTTTGAATTAGCTGCTCAAAAAGCGGTAGAATTAGGATTTGCTTCAGAAGGTGATTTAATCTTAATTACGGCTGGTGTTCCAGTTGGTGAACGTGGAACTACGAATGTGATGAAGATTCAAATGATTGGTTCAAAATTATTAGAAGCCCAAGGCGTTGGACAAAAATCTGTTGTTGCCAATGCAGTTGTGGCATCATCTGCTGAAGAAGCGATCAAAAAAGCAAAAGATGGTATGATTTTAGTTGTTCCAACCACTGATAAAGAATATATGCCTGCAATAGAAAAAGCAGCAGCCGTTATTGTTGAAGAAGGAGGGCTAACTTCACATGCAGCAGTTGTAGGAATTGCTCAAGATATTCCTGTTATTGTTGGAGCGCAAGAAGCTACTTCAACGATTGCGGATGGCGAATTAGTCACTGTAGATTCACGTCGTGGGATTGTTTATCGTGGCGAAACAACAGCGATCTAAAATTCATTTAGTTTGTAATCAAAAACGGATAAGACGTTAAGCTTATCCGTTTTTTAGTGAAGATGGTAGAAGAAAAACTATCTCATGGTTAGAGATGTTGTATAGAAATAACGTAAATGGTTAAAAAATGCTGTAAGCTTTTTCTCTTAACGAGATTAGCCAGAATGAATTAAAAATGTACCACGTTGTTAAAATAGTATAAGCAAGGATTTGATTAATTTACGAAGTGTAAGGTGTCAAGAAATTTTCATTGACAACGTCCTTTTTGCCCTGTATAATTGCTTTTGTTGCTTAGGAGTGATGAAAAAATGAAATGGTCTTTACTGGAATTGAGAAAATACCAAGAGACTCCGTTGACTTTTCGTGAGACTTTTGATCTTAAAGAGGAACTTATGAAGCGAGACAATTTAATAGTAGATGTTGCGCCCGTTGCAGTTGAAGGGTTCGTCTCAATTGATAAAAAAGGCTATCTGGTTCATTACACTGTGCAGACGACTTTAACTGTTCCATCTACTCGTTCATTAATGCCAGTAGAATTACCCATGAATTTTACAGTAAATGAGTTGTTTATGACAAAAGAACAGTATCAACTTACAAAAGAGCAATCACCTACAGAAGAGATTTTGTTGATAGAAGATGGAAAACTTGATTTGACAGTATCAATTGAAGACAATATTTTATTGGCAATTCCTATGCGTGTATTGACAAAGGAAGAAGAGCAGGCAACTGATCTACCAAAAGGAACGGATTGGGAAGTCATTTCCGAAGAAGAATATGAACGCAGAAAATTAGAAGATGCCGCAACAAAAATAGATCCTCGTCTTGCAAAATTATCGGAATTTTTTGATTCAACGTCAAATGAAGACGATAAAGCGTGAGATTGGAATATATTGTATCAAATATGATACAAGACTTTACAAGGAGGTGTAGCAAAATGGCAGTACCAGCTAGAAGAACTTCAAAAGCGAAAAAAGCAAAACGCCGTACTCATTACAAGTTGACAATCAAAGGTTTAAACGAATGTCAAAACTGTGGTGAAATGAAAAAAAGCCATCACGTATGTGCAAATTGCGGTTACTATGATGGTAAGGACGTAATGTCTAAAGAAGCTTAATACATTTTAATTAGAAAATGTAAAACCTCAAGGCTAACCATGGAGCCTTGAGGTTTATTTTTTGCTATTTTATGTGATACACGTAAAAAATATGTATTTCTTTGGTTTGCAATAACGTCATGTTAAGCTATAATGAGAGAGGATCAGGGAGAACATCCCACACGTAGGAGGAATTCAGATGTCAAAACAACAAATCGGTGTTGTCGGTATGGCTGTGATGGGGAAAAATTTAGCCCTTAATATTGAAAGTCGTGGCTATTCAGTCGCCTTATTCAACCGTACTAGTACAAAAACAACGGCTGTGGTGAAAGAACACCCAGATAAAAACTTTAAAGCAACTTATACCATTGAAGAATTTGTAGAGGCAGTTGAAAAACCGCGGCGAATTCTTTTAATGGTCAAAGCTGGTCCAGCGACGGATGCAACGATTCAAGAATTACTTCCTCATTTAGATAAAGGAGATATTTTGATTGATGGAGGAAATACTTTTTTTAAAGATACAATACGCCGCAATGAAGAATTAGCAAACTCTGGAATCAATTTTATCGGTACAGGCGTATCTGGTGGGGAAGAAGGGGCACTAAAAGGACCGTCTATCATGCCGGGAGGACAAAAAGAAGCATATGAATTGGTTGCGCCGATTTTAGAACAAATCTCTGCTAAAGCAGAAGATGGTGTCCCATGTGTTACTTACATTGGACCTAATGGAGCTGGCCATTATGTTAAAATGGTGCATAACGGGATTGAATATGGCGATATGCAGTTGATCGCAGAGTCATATGATTTAATGAAAAATATCCTTGGCTTGTCGGTTGAAGAAATGGCTGATATTTTTAATGAATGGAATAAAGGAGAATTAGACAGTTATTTGATTGAAATTACGGCCGATATTTTGACAAGAAAAGATGATGAAGGCACCGGCAAACCAATTGTAGATGTAATCATGGATGCTGCGGGAAATAAAGGCACTGGAAAATGGACAAGCCAAAGTGCTTTAGATTTAGGCGTGCCGTTACCATTGATCACTGAATCAGTCTTTGCTCGATATATCTCAACCTATAAAAAAGAACGAGTACAAGCAAGTAAAATCTTGTCTTATACTAATAATTTTAAATTTGTTGGAGACAAAAAAGAGCTAATTGAAAAAATTCGTGAGGCGCTGTATTTTAGCAAGATTATGAGTTATGCACAAGGATTTGCCCAATTGCGCATTGCTTCAAAAGAGTATGGATGGGATCTTCCCTTTGGAGAAATAGCAAAAATCTGGCGTGCAGGATGTATCATTCGTGCCCGTTTCTTACAAAAAATTACTGATGCTTATGATAAAAATCCTGATGTTGAAAATCTTTTGTTAGATGATTATTTTATTTCCATCACAAATAAATATCAGCAAGCAGCAAGAGAAGTTGTTGCCTTAGCCGTGCAAGCGGGTATTCCCGTTCCAACTTTTTCTTCTGCAGTTGCTTATTTTGACTCTTATAGAGCTGAACGCTTACCGGCAAATCTCATTCAAGCGCAACGTGACTATTTCGGGGCACATACGTATGAACGTGTTGATAAAGAAGGAGTCTTTCACTATTCATGGTATCATGAAGAATAATCTTTTAAATAATTGATGCATGATTAAAATAAGCGATGACAAGAGAGCTGGAGTCAACTGAAAAGAGAGGACTTCGGCTCTTTTTAAAAATAGTTATCCATGATAAAATGAAGATAGATTTTTAAAAAGAATATCGGTATAATAATAGAGTTTTGAAAAGCACGTAGACAGAAAGGAAAAATATTGATGAGTAATATTCTAATCATTGAAGATGAAAAAAACTTGGCTCGATTTGTCGAGTTGGAATTGAAGCATGAAGGCTACAATGCAGAAGTACATTATAATGGTCGTACAGGATTAGATGCAGCATTAAACAATGAATGGGACGCCATTTTATTAGACTTGATGCTACCAGAATTAAATGGATTAGAAGTTTGCAGACGTGTACGTCAAGTAAAGAACACGCCAATTATTATGATGACTGCAAGAGACTCAGTGATTGATCGTGTCTCTGGCTTAGATCATGGAGCAGATGATTATATTGTTAAGCCATTTGCGATTGAAGAATTATTGGCTCGCTTGCGTGCCTTATTACGTCGAATCGACATTGAAGGAGACAAGAATGTAGCCAAACAAACAACGATTACTTATCGGGATTTAACGATTGAAAAAGAAAACCGTGTGGTACGACGCGGAAACGAAGTGATTGAATTAACGAAACGTGAATATGAGTTATTACTTACTTTGATGGAAAATGTGAATGTTGTATTGGCTCGAGATGTTTTACTCAATAAAGTATGGGGATATGAAACGGAAGTTGAAACAAACGTCGTGGATGTTTATATTCGTTATCTTCGTAATAAAATTGATGTACCTGGAGAAGAAAGCTATATTCAAACGGTTCGTGGAACAGGATATGTGATGCGCTCGTGATAAAATCGAAGAAATCTGAAAAAAGAGAACTTAAAGGTCCCTCCTTGACAATCAAGTGGGCCTTTGCAAGTTCTTTCTTTATATTCGTTGTTTTTACTATTTTTGCAGTAATTACGTATAAATCTTCCATCAATTTAATTGTAGCAAAAGAAAGAAAAAATGACGAACAAACCATTTCTGAAGTAGCTTCTCGTTTAGCAAATGCAAACGAAGAATTAACACTTGTCAATACTTATCGAAACTTGACCAATGCAGACAAAAATACTAACATAAGCGATACATCGATTATTGAAGGAAATTTAATGAAAATTGATTCTTTCATTTCAGAATTAGGACAACCTTCCATGGATTTGTATGTTTACAATTTAGATGAAAAACTAGTTTTTAAAACACATGAAAAAGATCGTTCGCTTATTCAAAAAAATAGAAAAATTCCTACAATTGTTACTTTAGATGGTAAAACGGGTTTTCTTTCCGTCCAACCCATTTATTCAAAAGAAACGAGAGAAAAAATTGGTTATGCTCAAAGTTTCTATGAATTATCCTCTTTTTATGATATTCGTAATAAATTATTGTTAACGTTGGTAGTATTAGAAGTTGTTTCACTAATTTTAAGTAGCGTTTTAGGCTTCTTTTTATCTTCTTATTTCTTAAAACCATTGAAAGTTTTAAGAGATACTATGGATACGATTCGTAAAGATCCGCAGTCCAATATCCATATGCCGGAAATTGATACGAACGATGAACTAGCTGATTTGGCAGAAATATTTAATGAAATGCTTGATCGAATGCGCCTTTATATTGAACAGCAAGAACAATTTGTTGAAGATGTTTCACATGAACTAAGAACGCCTGTCGCCATTATCGAAGGACATCTGAGTTTATTAAACCGTTGGGGAAAAGACGACCCAGAAATTTTAGAGGAATCGTTGACAGCTAGTATGCAAGAAATTAGCCGAATGAAGAGTTTAGTCCAAGAAATGCTTGATTTATCAAGAGCAGAACAAGTTGATGTATATTATGGAAATGAGACAACGCTTGCTAAAGAAGTAACTTATCAGGTTTATAATAATTTTAAACTATTATATCCAGATTATGTGATTACATTAGATGATGATCTAGTAAAAGAAGTTACTTTACAAATTTATCGCAATCATTTTGAGCAATTGATCATTATCATCTTAGATAATGCGGTTAAGTATTCGACAAATCGAAAAGAAGTGCATATCTCAATTTCTTCTACATTAAGTGAATTTGAAATAGCGATTCAAGATTTTGGTGAAGGAATTCCTCAAGAAGATCTTAATAAAATATTCAATCGTTTTTATCGAGTAGATAAAGCAAGAGCACGAACTAAAGGCGGGAATGGATTAGGTTTATCCATTGCAAAACAGTTGGTAGAAAATTATAAAGGCAGAATTAATGCGGAAAGTGTGGTAGGACAAGGAACGATTTTTAGAATCTTTATTCCTATTGTTAAAGAAGAGCAAGTAGAACAAAAGTAGAATTGCTTTTGTTCTACTTGCTCTATTTTCATGTTCGTTCCAATTATTTTTATTAATATGTTTTGATGAAACTAAAAGTAATATGCTATTTTCGAATAAAAGTTGCTGAGTGCCTAGCTTTTAAGAAAATAGCAAAGAGTGCTTAACTTAAAATAAGTGTAGAATTTAGAACATTAATGCAAGAGGTGATAAAAAAGCAACGGGATAAAAAAGAAAGATTTCTTCTACAAAAATTATCTATTATATGGATTAGAAAGCTTCAATGAAAGTAACAAATAGGTAGATCGTGAGAGTATACAATTAATTCAAAAAATGTAAATAAAATAAGAACATTATTTCCCGAACTTTATATCAAAAAAAATGGATAAATGCAGATAAAAACAGAAAATATACCATTATATTTAGAAATGTTCGTCTTTTAAAATAATGGTGTAAAATGTATTTTTTTCTATTGCATTTTTTCGATGACCTTGATATATTATTATTTGTTCTGACAAGGTGCATTGCTGAGTGCGTTAAATTTTGTTAAAAAATAGATTGACGATAGCAAATCTCCATGTTATAATAACGAAGTCTTTTGATAAAAAAGACTTAAAAGATTGTAGAAACAATAAAAAAGTTATTGACAAATAACTAGATAGATGATATACTAAGTAAGTCGGCAAAAAGGCAATAAATGAGCTAATGAAAAAAGTTGTTGACAATTCTCTGGAAAAATGATAAAATTCAAGAGTTGTTGAAATAAGAAAAGACTAGACCTTTGAAAACTGAACAAAGCAA
>NZ_JXLB01000012.1 GCF_001886195.1 Enterococcus ratti
AAGTAATCCAAACATGATCTATGCTGGACAAGTTCTAAAAGTAAACGAAAAAGTAAGTACTACTAGAACATACACTGTTCGATCAGGCGATAATTTATCATCAATCGCATCTAGGTTAGGTACAACGTATCAAGCGTTGGCACAGCGCAATGGATTATCCAATCCTAATTTGATTTATCCGGGTCAGACACTTTCATATTAAAAAAAGCTCCTCGTTGAGGAGCAGTACATAATTAAATCTAGTTTAGTTGAACACTTACCCGATTAGAATTTTAAATACGTTTTTGACTACGTTTTGAAATTTAGTTAGTGCTAATATTTTATAACTACAAGTAAAAATTATGGTAAATCGCTAAAATATGCTAGTAATTTCCTTCTATTACCAGTCATATATAAATCCTGTACCTTCCTTATATGTCAACATTTATGAGCTATCTGGCGCTTGCTAGATAGCTCTCTTTTTAAAAAAGAGTACCCCTTTTTGATTTTATCCCAATCATCCTTTCATATAATTTGAAAAGTTAGAAATAGTGGTCTTATTTTTATTTTCGATAATGTGCAGGTAGCTATTCGCTGTTGTTTGTATGTCCTAATATTTTAAGTATCTTTTAGAGAAGTACTTGATTTAAAAAGTGAGGCGTTAGGATGTTGTAAACCATGAACGAATATTTGTTTTAGTTAAAATTGAATGATGATGGAAGAGATATTTTGTTTTGAAAAATGAAATAAATATGGATACAGTGAAGTAAGTTTATTATGTTTTGTTGTCTTCTAAATAATCTTTAATATTTTTCAATTCTTCGTTAAATAAAATGGCTTCACAAGTAAAAACATGGTAAATTAATTAATAGAACTATTTTTTATGGATAACTATGAATCCTTTTATTTTTTTTTATGTGACGAAACTGTAAGAGAGATATTATTTAGCTCTTTATGACCTCTATGATAAGATTCATATGAGCAGAAATAAATGGAAGAGTAATTATTATTTAGGATGTGAAAATTGATGTGCGGAATTGTAGGATTTGTTAATGACAAAGACAATAAAAAAACAATTGTAAATGCGATGATGGATCGAATTGTTCATCGAGGTCCCAACAGCTCTGGAGATTATATTGATCAACATGTTGCTTTAGGGTTTAGAAGGCTAAGTATCATTGATTTAGAAGGCGGTACACAGCCTATTTATAACGAAGATCGAACAAAAATTATCATTTTCAATGGTGAAATTTATAATTATCAACCGCTTAAAGAAGAGTTAATTGCGGCTGGACATGTTTTTCAAACACATGCCGATACAGAAGTTTTATTGCATGGTTATGAAGAATGGGGAACAGAGCTTTTGCAAAAGATTCGTGGGATGTTTGCTTTTGCTATTTGGGACAATGAAAAAAATGAGTTATTTGGTGCGCGAGATCATTTTGGAATCAAACCTTATTATTATGCCGAAATGAATGGAACGTTCATGTTTGGCTCAGAAATTAAAAGTTTTTTACCGCATCCAGATTTTAATAAGGAATTGAATAAATTAGCTTTAAAACCTTATATGACGTTCCAATATTCTCCGCTAAATGGTGAAACCTTCTTTAAGGGAGTGTATCGCCTGCCAGAAGGTCATTACTTTACTTATAAAAAGGGACGTTTAGAAATTAAGCAATATTGGGATGCTAACTTTGAAACAAAACAAAACCACTCAAGAAAAGAATGGATTGACAAGATTGATGAAACGGTCCAATCGTCTATCAAGGCTCATACAATTAGTGACGTGGAAGTAGGTTCCTTTTTATCAAGTGGAGTCGATTCAAGTTATGTTACTTCTGTTTTAAAACCGGATCATTCCTTTTCAATTGGTTTTGACGATAAGACCTATAATGAAGCAATTGAAGCGAGAAAATTAACTGAACTGTTGGATTTAGATAACACGGCAGCAGTCATTGACGGAGAGATGTCGTTTAAAGCTTTTCCTTTAATTCAATATCATTTAGATGAACCGGATTCTAATCCTTCTTGTGTTCCACTTTATTTCTTAGCAAATTTAGCTTCGCAAAGTGTAAGAGTCGTACAATCAGGCGAAGGAGCAGATGAATTATTTGCGGGTTATCAAACTTATGGGTTTCATACGAATTCAAAATTTATTCGTGTCATTGCCCAAGGATTGAAAAAATTACCTAGAGGAACAAGATATAATCTTGGACGTAAAATTGGTAAAATGAAAAACTTTCATGGGCGCATTCATTTGTATGAATCTTTAGCACCAGCAAAAGAATATTTTATTGGTCATGCACGAGTATTTGAAGAAGCAGAGGCTAAGGCATTCTTGACGAGAGATTTTCAACATGCTCCATCTGTAAATGAAATTATGGCAGAACATTATACAAAAACAGAAAATATCAAAGATGAAGTAAATAAAATGCAATACGTTGACCTTCATCAATGGATGCCAAAAGATATTTTATTAAAAGCGGATAAGCTTTCCATGGCTAGCTCTTTAGAAGTACGTGTGCCGCTTTTAGATATTGAAGTAATGAAGCTAGCCCAACAAATTCCAAGTAAATACTTGCTAAATCAAAACAATACTAAAGATATCTTCCGACAAGCGGCAAATAAACATTTACCAGAAGAATGGTCAAACCGTGTGAAATTAGGATTTCCTGTACCAATTAAAGCTTGGTTGAAAGAAGAACATGGCTATAAACAAGTCAAAGAATTATTTGAAGCTGATTTTACAAAAGAATTCTTTGAACAGGAAAAAATTATGCGCTTATTAAAGGATCATTATGAAGGGCGTAGACAAGAACAGCGAAAAATTTGGACAATTTTTAGTTTTTTAACTTGGTATAAAGTATTCTTCGTTGATGAAGAAATTCCAAAGGCTGAAACCATTAATTATGTAACGGTGTAAAAGTGGAGAGGTTATTTTTTAAAAGCTTGATTAAATGAAAAGTTTCGAGAAAACAGCGCTATATTTCGACTCCGACAATGAATGGGGTTGCTTTTATAAAATAAGCGGAGAATCGCGAGAAAAGTCGGTTATTTTCGTGATTCTTCGCTTTTTTGCTAATTTTTGAATTCTTTGTCTTTTGTGCCATCTTTTTTATAAATAATCAATGTAGTTTTTTTATGTTGTGCAATTTCTTTTCCTTTTTCAATGGCTTTGTCTTTTGTAGAAAAACGATTGCTTGCTTTTTTTGCCCCTTCAGATAAAACGATCCACTTATTTTCTTCAAATTTTACGATGACGTTTGCATTTAATAATTTTGAAGTACGTGGATTTGTATCGTGTGCATCGTGTTTGGTGGGATTTTTTTCCTTTGAAAATTCTTTTTTTTCGGAAGAATCTGCGTCTTTGTACCATTCTTTTGCTTGCTTAATGGCAATAGGAATGGCACGATCATCAGAATAGCCTTCTGATAGTAACGCGTTAGCAATATCGATTGCTTTTTTACGAACTAGTTCTTCTAAGTTTTTCATAGCAGATGGATAATCGTACATGTTCCATGGCATTGAAGTGTCCTCCTTAAATGTGTAATTTTCTTATTTATATAAGTGTACGTGTAAGAGAGGAAAAAGAAAAAGATTTTGTTTGTGGAGTAGAATTAGTAAAAAATATTCGTCAAGTAATTTTACTTAACAAATTTTATAGAAAAGCTAGTAATCTTTTTGAAATCATGGTAAAATGATCAAGTCTGAGAGTTATCTTAGAGGATTCTAGTTAAAATGGGAGGGAAAAACATGCGCGTAAACATTACTTTAGAGTGTACTTCTTGTAAAGAACGTAATTACTTAACAAGCAAAAACAAACGTAACAATCCTGATCGTTTGGAAAAACAAAAATATTGCCCACGCGAACGCAAAGTTACTTTACACCGTGAAACAAAATAAGAAAAAAGTAACGGTTTTTGTTTTATATTTATTATGGTTAAAATTTGATAAAAAGACTGGATATTCAAGAAATCCGGTCTTTTTTTATTTAAGGACGGATTTTGAGCAGTGTATATGCTTTTGCTAGCAATTTTGAAAGGATGAGACAGATGTTTATTTCAATGTGGGCACAAGATCGAAACGGCTTAATAGGAAAAGATGGCTTACTTCCTTGGAAATTACCAAACGATATGCGTTTTTTTAGAGAGCATACTATGGATAAAATTTTAGTGATGGGTAGAAAAACTTATGAGGGAATGGGGAAACTATCGTTACCTTATCGTCATATTATCGTTTTGACTGCTCAAAAAGAATTAAGAGTAGAAAAAAATGCAGAAGTTCTTCATTCGATTGAAGAATTACTGGCTTATGCCAAGGATATTCCGGAAGATATTTATGTATCAGGAGGAAGCCGGATTTTTCAAGAATTATTGCCAGAGACGGGGATTATTTGGCGAACGTTGATTGATGCTGAATTTACTGGTGATACGTTTATCGGAGAAATAGATTTTTCAGATTTTGAGCTGGTTGAAGAACATGAAGGAATTGTAAATCAAGAGAATTTATATCCTCACCGTTTTCAGAAATGGCAAAGAAAATAAATGTTTTAAGGGGGACTTCGCAAACAAAACACTAAAATGAAGCTGTTTTTTCGAATGTGATGAAAAAACAGCTTCATTTTTAAGATTAACTTCTTTTGTTTCAATTTTGATTTTAGAAAATGTTAGTTTAAGTTACTTTTAATATCTTTTACCATATTTTGACTAGCAATTGGTCCATTATATAACCAACTGGAATTTTTTCCAAATTCTAAAACATGATTCTCTTTTACAGCTTTTAAGTTTTTCCAAGTTGCTTCATTAAATATCGTTGCTGTTTTATCGCTGTTTATGAGAATAATGTAATCAGCGTCCAGTTTAGCCAATTCTTCAGAAGAGATTGCCGACCAATCAGAAGTAGCTTTTTTAGAAACTTTAGCTACGAGACTGGGAACATTAAATTTTAGATCTTCATAGATGATGCGTCCGCTTGAGCGCATTTGACTTACCATAAAGGCAGAGTTGTTAGTTACCCATAAGACAGCAGCAGATTTTCCGTTGATTTTGTTTGCTAATTCGTTTTTAGTTTCTTTTACTTGTTTTTGATAGTTAGCGATAAGTTTTTCTGCCTTTATTTCTTTATTTAAAACTTTTCCAATTTCTTTTAGCTGTTCTTCCCATGTTATTTCGTTGCCATTTTTGACAACATATGTTGGGGCAATTTTGTTATATTGTTCATATTTTCCGCCTTCTACTGCGGCAGAAGAAGACATCAATAAAAGATCTGGTTCAAAACTTAGAACTTTTTCGTAAGGCAGGTCATAAGAAATAAGTGGTACATTTTTGAGATTTTTCTGTAAATAAGTTTGAACGGAGCCATTACCAATGGACCACTGTGCAACTGGAATTTCTCCTAAAGCGATTAGATAGTCTTCTAGATAACTTCCGATAATCCGCTTAGGATGGTTGGGTATTTTCACTTTGTGACCTAAAGAATCGGTTACTAGGCGAAAAGAAGTGGACGAATTGGTTGTTTTTGTTTGCTGCTTTGATGAAGTACAGGCGCTTAATAAACAAATTAGAAGAACAGCAGCTATGCTTGTGAATAATTTTATTTTTTGTTTCATTTTTTTCTCCTTAAATAATTGATAATCATTCTCAATTAATATTATTCCTGACAATAGAAGTGATGTCAACTATTTTTATAAATCAATTCGTTTAAAGTAAGACTTGACGAATTTGTGAAAGAGCTTCATAATTGAGAATGATTTTCAGTGAAAGGGTGAAAAAATGACTACTTTAGAAGCTGTGGATGTTACGACAGGTTATTTAAATAAACAAGTCATTGAGAAACTATCTGTAAAAGTACCCGAAGGAAAAATAACGAGTTTGATTGGTCCAAATGGCAGTGGAAAATCAACTCTATTAAAAAGTTTTACCCGAATCCTACCTGTAAAAAAGGGGAAAATTATTGTGGATGGTTCTGAAATAGCTATTTATAGTCCAAAAAATTTAGCAAAAAGAATTGCTTTGTTTGCGCAAAGCAATGACCAACCTGAAGGAATGACTGTGGAAGAAGTTGTTTCATATGGTCGTTATCCCTACCAAAAATTTTTTGGTGGATTAAATGAAGAAGATAAACAGGCGATTGATTGGGCGTTAGATGCAACCCACTTGAAGAATTTGAAAACAAGAGAATTAACTAGTTTGTCAGGTGGACAAGCACAAAGGGTTTGGATTGCGATGGCTTTGGCCCAAGAAGCAGACATTATGATTTTGGATGAACCAACTACCTTTTTAGATCCTGCACATCAATTGGAAATTTTGCAATTGTTAACGGAGATTAATCGAATCAAACAAACAACAATTTTAATGTCTATTCATGATATCAACCATGCTTCACGATTTTCAGATTACTTAATGGGGATGAAAGAGGGACAGTTGCTGGTTTATGGTACTCCAGATGAAGTGATTACGGCTGAATGGATGCGGAAAATATTTGAAATAGAGGCTCAGATTGTTCATTTACCGAAGACAAAAAAGCCCGTTTTTTTATCGTATGATTTGCTCAAAAATTGTCAGGAGGGGGATCGATGAAACAAAAGAAGAAGCTAAGGGTTCTTATATTGCTTGCATTGTTTGTTTTGGCTCTTTTTTTCTTTGTTCTTGCAAATGGAACGGCGGATATTGCAGTCTTAGATGTTTGGCACGCTTTATCTTGTTTGGATGAATCAAATCAAACGCAATTGATTCTCCGAACGATTCGTTTGCCACGAGTGTTAGGTGCTTTTTTAGTCGGTAGTAGTTTCGCACTTAGCGGCGCATTGATGCAGGGAGTAACAAGAAATCCTTTAGCTGATTCAGGATTGTTAGGAATAAATGCAGGAGCTTCTTTTGCAATGGTAATTAGTTTTGCTTTTTGGCCGGATGCTTCTTCTGCTGCTATCTTTCTTTGGTCTTTCTTTGGTTCATTGTTAGTTACGCTCTTTGTGTTTGGTTTCTTGAGTTTTTCAAAAATGGGAATGAACCCCATCCAATTGGTTTTAGCGGGAGTGGCTATTAATTCTTTTTTTACAGCCATTAGTCAAGCATTGACGCAGCTGTTTGACTTACAGCAAGATTTTGCTTTTTGGTTTGTTGGAGGGGCGGCTAATATTACTTGGCACCAACTGTCAATTTTAGGACCTGTGTATTTTCTTGCGGCTTGCTGTGCTTTCTTATTGGGGCGCTCCGTTTCGCTCGTTAATCTAAGCGAAGCTCATGCATTAGCTCTTGGCGGACATCCAGCTCGTATCAGATTGATTGCTTTTGGATTAGTGGCAGTATTAGCTGCACTTGCTGTTTCATTAGTTGGGCCGGTTTCATTCATTGGTTTAATGGTGCCGCCGATTGTTCGTGGAATATTTGGCTCGGATTATCGTTATGTTTTGCCGGCTTCTTTTTTACTTGGTGGCGGATTAGTCATGTTAGCTGATTTTGCTGCTCGAATGGTGAATCCGCCATTTGAAACGCCATTTGGGTTGGTGATTGCGTTGATTGGTGTGCCATTTTTATTATTTCAAGTAAGGAGAGAGCCTTCATGAAAAAAAGAAAGCAGGTCATGTTCTTTTTACTATTTTTATTAGTTGGAAGTACAATTATCAGTTTAATGACTGGTATACCATTTATTTCTTTTCCCCAATTACTTGCATTCATTCAAGGAAAAGCGTTGGCAATTCACAAATTGATTGTGTATGAGTTTCGATTACCGCGACTGTTGATTAGTCTTTTAGCCGGTTTATGTTTAGGAATAGCTGGTTTTTTATTGCAGGGAGTAACTAGAAACAAGCTGGCAGATTCCAGTATCTTAGGAATAAATGCGGGTGCTGGTTTTTTAGTGATGATTTATCTAGGTTTTTATGCCGACCATGCTTCGCCTTTTTTATTACTGATAGTTGCCTTTTTAGGCGGTTTATTTGCAGCATTTCTTGTTTATCTCATTGCCTATACTAAAAATGGCTTCCTAGGGATGAATCGAATTTTGCTTGCTGGTATCGCAGTGAATGCCGGTCTTTCAGCGTTCATGCTTTTGTGCACCATTAAATTAGCAAAAGAAAATTATCATTTTGTCAACTCATGGTTGGCTGGCTCAATTTGGGGAGCTAGTTGGTCCTATGTTTTTTCATTACTTTCTTGGGCCGTCGTTTTGATTCCTTTAGCTATCGTTTATGGTAAACGGATCGGCTTGTTGTCTTTTGGTCAAGAAAAAGCACAAAGTTTAGGCTTGGATGTAGGAACAAGCCAAAAAGTATTGTTGTTGATTGCAGTAGCATTAGCTTGCGGTAGTGTGGCAGTGGCCGGCAGTCTTTCGTTTGTAGGTCTGTTGGCGCCGCATGCAGCAAAATTCATTGTTTGTAAAGAAAATGGTTGGTCGTTGCTTTTAAGTGGGTTATTTGGTGCTTTGTTTGTAAATAGTGCAGATATTCTTGCTCGAGTGATTTTGCCAAGCGGTGAAGTACCTACAGGCATTTTGATTGCTGTTATGGGGGCACCATATTTCTTATATTTATTATTTTCTAAACGTACAATCGTTTAGAAAAAAAGAGAGGCAAATCTTTTGGGAGAACCCCTTTATTTTTAGAGTTGTCTTTTTATTATAAAAAAATTCGTTTATTTAAAAAGTTAAATTGCTATTTTGGTCATTTTCCGCTACCATTTTAACGAGAGGCAGGTGAATCGTTTGGATCATCTAAAAATGAAGTTAAGAAGGTTCGGAATACAAAAATTAAAAGAGATAGCAGAAAGTGGGCACAAATACGAAAAAGAGCAAAAAATTTATTCTCAATTATTTCAAAGTGCGCAATGGCAGCAAGCTCAGGTGATTGGATTGACGATAGCCAATAAAATAGAAATCTCCACGAAACCTATCATTGCATCCGCTTTGAAACAGGGAAAAACAGTTCTTGTTCCTAAAACCTTTGCCGATCGTCAAATGAAATTTTTTCAGATCACTCATTCCACGGAGTTTAAACGAACGAATTTTGGTATTTTTGAACCGATCTCTGAGATCTATTTTGCGCCAGAGCAAATTGATTTGCTTATCATTCCTGGGATTATCTATCATCCAAAAGGCTATCGAATTGGCTTTGGTGGAGGTTATTATGACCGTTATTTAATAAATTATCCGAATCAGACCTGTAGCCTTGTCTTTCATGAGCAGCTAAACAATCAATGGCAGCCGGAAATTTTTGATAAAAAAGTCCAGCGGTTGTTTATTGAACAATAATGAGGAGGATTCTATGAATTATCAACAGAAAATAAAATTAAAGGCTTTGTTAAGCCGCCCCATCTTAACTTATTTTTTTCTAGCCGTTCAGACCGTTGTTTTTCTAGCAATCGAATTATTTCCTTTTTTGAATATTCCTTCGTATCTTGGAATGTTTGGTCCTTCTATTGTTTATATGAATGAGTGGTGGCGTCTTATTACTCCTATTTTTATTCACTTTGGTCTGGCACATTTTATTATGAATTCCTTGATTTTATATTTTATGGGAGAACAAATTGAAGTGCTTTATGGACACTGGCGATTTTTTCTTATCTACTTGTTTAGTGGAATTTTAGGGAATGCAACAAGTCTTGCTTTCAATAATGCCGATGTCTTATCTGGTGGAGCAAGTACTTCTTTATTTGGATTATTTGGTGCATTGTTTATTTTAGGCTATCATTTCAAAAATAATTATCGAGTACGCCAACTAATACAACATTATTTAGTGTTTATTGCCATAAGTTTTATTTTTGGATTGGCAGATACCTCAGTGGACGTTTGGGGACATTTAGGAGGGATAGTCGGTGGATTGCTTTTAGGAAATATTTTGGGATTGCCGCAAAAAGCTACCAATTATTCGATTCATCAGAAGATCCTTTCTTTCCTTGTTTTTGGGTTTCTTTTAATAATATGTGTTTTATTGGGTTTAAAAAACTACGGATTACTTGTATAATGTGAAGGAAGTGCTTAAAAATGGAGAGCTTATATGATGTGCAACAGCTGTTCAAACGATTTGGCATCTACGTCTATGTTGGGTCACGTATCTATGATATTGAGTTAATGACGATTGAATTAAAAAATCTTTATGAAAGTCGTTTGATTGATCATCATACATACATGACAGCGTGGCGTATACTAAAAAGAGAGCACCGAGTAGAAGAAAGTCGAAAGAAAGGAAACTGGTAATGGATAAAAAAATCATTGGGATTGATTTAGGTGGAACAACAGCAAAATTTGCAATTCTAACACCAGAAGGAGAGATTCAACAAAAATGGAGCATCGATACCAATATATTGGATGATGGTAAGCATATTATTCCTGAAATCATTGAGTCCATCAATCATCGATTAAATTTATATAACATGCAGCCTGAAAATTTCATTGGTGTTGGTATGGGAACGCCAGGAAGTGTAGATAGCGAAGCAGGAACAGTAATTGGTGCCTACAATTTGAATTGGACGGAACGTCAATATGTGAAAAAACAAATTGAAGAAGGCACCGGAATCAAATTCGCCATTGATAATGATGCTAATGTAGCTGCATTGGGTGAACGCTGGAAGGGTGCTGGCGAAAATGATCCTGATGTTATTTTTGTTACGCTAGGAACTGGTGTAGGTGGGGGGATCATTGCTAGTGGAAACTTGATTCACGGTGTAGCTGGTGCAGGTGGCGAGATTGGTCATATTACAGTTGATCCGGAAGGTTTTGAATGTACTTGCGGGAAGCGTGGCTGTCTTGAAACGGTTTCTAGTGCTACTGGCGTGGTTCGTGTTGCACGTTTCTTGGCAGAAGGATATGCTGGTGATTCAAAATTAAAAGCAATGCTTGACAACGGGGAAGAAGTAACCAGTAAAGATATTTTTGAGTTTGCGCAAGCAGATGATTCGTTTGGCTTAATGGTTGTTGATCGTGTTTGCTTTTATTTAGGGTTAGCTTGTGGAAATTTAGGAAATACAATGAATCCTTCCAGTATTATTTTAGGCGGTGGCGTATCTGCTGCGGGAGAATTTTTACGAAGTCGTGTTGAAAAGTACTTTAACCAGTTCACATTCCCTCAAGTAAAAGAATCAACAAAAATTAAATTAGCTGAGTTAGGAAATGAAGCTGGCGTGATTGGTGCTGCTTCATTGGCCTTGAAATATGCTGAATAAAGTGGAGGGATGAAATGGTTTTGTGGATAATTAACATCATTTTGCTGTTGATCGTTCTTGCCATTATATTTTGGGAAGTTTATTTACGAGTCATGGCAAAACGTTCTGCTAAAACGCTTGAAGAAGATGAATTTCGTGAGGGGATGCGAAAAGCCCAAGTCATTGATGTTCGCGAAAAAGATGCGTTTGATGCAGGACATATTTTGGGTGCAAGAAATATTCCTTATACTGTTTTAAATAATTCATTAGGGTCCATTCGTAAAGACCAACCGGTTTATATTTATGATCAAAGAAAAAGCTTAAGCATTCGTACAGCAAATAAACTAAGAAAAGCTGGGTATAAAGAGGTTTATATTTTAAAAGGTGGTTATGACGGCTGGTCAGGAAAGATCAAAAGCAAAAAAGTATAGCTAAAAATAATTGGAGCAGCGTGTTTCACGAATAGTTAGTGAATAAAGCAGCATTTCTTCGTGTTTAAAATAATACACATAAGAGCGCTTATAAAGCAAAAAATTACAGAGTTTAATGTTAAAAAATAAGCCATCAATTACAAATTTTTGTGATTGATGGTTTGCTTTTTACAGCAAAAAGGATTTACTTGTTTTAGCTGGGGCAATTTTTTAACTTAGCCCATCAACTTATCAATGGAAGTTGCTATCTTGCGTTTACTGACGATTGGTTCATCTGCATTCAAAAGTATGAAAAGAAACTGGAACGAGCAAGATGAATCGCTTGTTCCAGTTTCTATACTTCTATCAATTTAACGAGAAACACGCTTTCGCATAGCTTTTTTACGGTTTTCTTCAATCATGGCTTCTTTTTCATCGATAGGGTCAATGACTGTTTTTTTAATAGAAGCGGCTAATCCGACGACTGCCGCTGCTGTGGCCAGACTGCCTACTACCATTCCAGATATAAATTTATTCATTTGTTCCACCTCATTTATTTGTTGTTATGTCTATTATGAAACAAAATATAAAAAAAGGCTAGTCGAATGTTTAATTTTTCTTTTCTGCTATTGCTTGAAAAATTTTACTAAATGTTTTATTATAATTTTACTAAATGACGAAAGCATTTATTTAAAAGGTTGAAACAAAAAGATCAACACTTTTTTGATGTTTTTGTATGAATAAAGGAGTGGTTTCATGGCAATCTTGGTATTGGGTGGGGCTGGATACATTGGCTCGCATGCAGTCGATCAATTAATTAGTAAAGGTGATCAAGTAGTTGTAGTTGATAACCTGTTAACTGGGCACAAAGCAGCTGTTCATCCTAAAGCACAATTTTATAAAGGTGATGTTCGAGACAAATCTTTTTTACGAACGATATTTGAAAAAGAGTCTATTGAAGGAGTTATTCATTTTGCTGCTAGTTCATTAGTAGGAGAATCAGTAGAAAAACCGCTAAAATATTTTAATAACAATGTTTATGGAATGCAAATTTTATTAGAAGTAATGCATGAATTTGATGTGAAAAATATTGTTTTTTCTTCTACGGCTGCAACTTATGGAGAGCCAAAAGAGTCACCAATTACTGAAGAGACACCTACATTGCCTAAAAATCCTTATGGGGAAAGTAAGTTGATGATGGAAAAAATGATGAAATGGTGTGATCAAGCGTATGGCATGCGTTATGTGGCGTTGCGCTATTTCAATGTGGCAGGAGCAAAGTCTGATGCTTCTATTGGTGAAGACCATACGCCAGAAACACATCTAGTTCCAATTATTCTTCAAGTAGCTTTGGGCCAACGCGATTCATTGGCTATTTATGGAAACGATTATGATACACCGGATGGTACGTGTATTCGAGACTATGTTCAAGTCGAAGATTTAGTGGCTGCACATGTTTTAGCTTTAGAATACCTAAAGGCTGGAAATGAAAGTAATTTCTTTAATTTAGGAAGCAATAAAGGATATTCCGTGAAGGAAATGTTAGAAGCTGCTAGAGAAGTAACGGGACGAGATATTCCAGCAAAAGTTGCTCCTCGACGAGCAGGGGATCCGAGTCGATTAATTGCTTCTAGTAGTAAAGCAAAAGAAATACTAGGTTGGCAGCCGTTTTACACGGATATAAAAGAAATCATCAAGACTGCTTGGGATTGGCATGTCAGTCATCCCCATGGCTATGAGGAGTAGAGAAAAGATGACCATTAGTCAAACGATTTGTGATTTTACAACGTTAGCAATTGAAGCAGGCGGATGGATGGAAATGGATCGCATCTATTTACAAAATAGAATTCTTGGAATGATTGGTGAAAATAGTTTAGAATCAACGAAAATACGTTCTGTTCAACAAGAGTCATTGGTGTTGTTAGATCAATTAGTTGAACAGGCGCAAAAAAATAAGGTGCTTTCTGATTTACCGGCAGAAATAGAAATCTTTGAAGCACAGTTGATGGATTTTTTAACACCTCCACCTTCTGTAGTAAATGCTTTTTTTGCACAGCATTATGCCAACAGTCCAGAAGAAGCAACTGCATACTTTTATCAGTTAAGTCAAAGAAATGACTATATCAAAACGAGAGCAATTGCCAAAAATATTAAATATACGTACCCCTCCTCTTATGGAGAGTTGGAAATTACGATTAATCTATCTAAACCTGAAAAGGATCCTAAACAAATTATTGCAGAAAAAAATGCGGAAAAAGTAAATTATCCAACGTGCATGCTTTGCATGGCAAATGAAGGATATAAAGGACGTTTGAATTATCCAGCGCGGACCAATCATCGAATCATTCGAATGAATTTAGATGGTGAAAGTTGGGGGTTTCAATATTCTCCTTATGCTTATTATAACGAACATTCGATTATCTTGTCAGAAGAGCATCGGCCAATGAAGATCACAAAAGAAACGTTTGCACGATTACTTAAAATTACTGAAGTTTTGCCTCATTATTTTGTTGGATCGAATGCAGATTTGCCGATTGTGGGAGGATCGATTCTTGCGCATGATCATTACCAAGCAGGGCGTCATGAATTTCCAATGGCCAAGGCTCCGATAGAAAAGCTATTTAAACTAACTGCTTATCCTCAAGTTATTGCTGGAATTGTTAAATGGCCGCTGTCTGTTATTCGTTTGCAGGCAACAGATAAAGAACTCTTAGCAGCGGCAGCTAATTACGTATTAGAAAAATGGGCAAATTATTCCGATCAATCGGTTGCTATTTCCGCTTTTTCGTCAGATAAAACGCCGCATCATACGATTACACCGATTGCTAGAAAGCATGAACATTATTTTGAACTTGATTTGGTTTTACGAGATAACAATGTTTCTAAAGAACATCCAGAAGGTATTTTTCATCCCCATCGAGACGTTCAACACATCAAAAAAGAAAATATTGGTTTGATTGAAGTGATGGGATTAGCTGTTTTACCTCCACGCTTGAAAGATGAACTTGCGGAAGTAGAAAACTATTTATTAGGAAAAGAAAATGCCATTGCAGAGTATCATATCGAATGGGCGAAGCAGTTGAAAATGGAAAATTCCACAATAACAGAAGAAACAGTGACACATGTCATTTATCATGCCTTAGGAAAAGTATTTGAGCGCGTGTTAGAAGATGCTGGGGTATTTAAACGCGATGAAAAAGGACAAGCAGCTTTAAAACGTTTTATAGAAACACTCGGTCAATGAAAGAAGAAAACAGGAGGGAGAAACAAGTGGCAACCATCAAAGATATTGCAAAGTTGGCAGGGGTTTCTCCTGCTACAGTTTCAAGAGTATTGAATTATGATCAAGAGTTATCTGTAAGCATAGAAACAAAGCGAAAAATTTTTGAAGTTGCAGAGCATTTGAATTACACAAAACACCATAAAAATACAGCTTCCAATAAAAAAACGTTACGTTTGATTCAGTGGTACAATGATCAAGAAGAGTTAGAGGATCTTTATTATCTATCTATTCGCTTGGGAATAGAAAAAAAGGCAGAAGAGTCAAATATTATTTTGTTAAAAGAAACTTGGAATACTATCAGTAAAAAACCGGCAGACGCAACAATTGCTTTAGGAAAATTTGATGAACAACAGTTGCTTGAGTTAAAGCATACGCAGCCCAATCTTTTGCTTGTTGATTTTGATGGAACTGCTTACAGTATCAACTCTTTAATTGTTGATTTTTCGACCAGTATTCAAAAAGTGATCGATTACTTTCTAAGTCACCAAGCAACTGCAATTGTGATGCTTGCTGGTACGGAATATACTAAAATGAGCCATCAACGACTACGGGATCCAAGGATTACAGCCTTTCAACAAATCATGTCGGCAAAAGGATTGCCGATAAAAATAATTGAAGCAGAGTTTTCGGTAGCTTCTGGTTATCAAAAAGTAAAAAAATATTTAGACGAACATTCAGAGTCGTTTGATGCGTTATTTGCAGCAAATGATACATTAGCTATTGGTGCTTTAAGAGCCATTAGCGAAAAAGGGCAAAGAGTTCCTGAGGATATTGCGTTAATTGGTTTTAATGATATTAGTGTAGCAAAATATGTTTCGCCACCTCTTTCTACGATCAAAGTGTACACAGAATGGATGGGCGAACTAGCAGTAGAAACGATGCTACAAATGATAAATGAAAAAGCACCTGTTTCTAGAAAAATTATTGTAGAAACTGAACTTATCTTGCGTGGTTCAACCAAAGCGTAAATAAGTGTTTGAGTAAATACGATTGGAGAAAAAAGTTGTGAATCATTCCAACTTTTTTTCTTTTGTTACTGTAATGAATTTTCTTTTTCTTCGCGAGAAGTATGCTACAATATAAAACGATAGAAGTTACTAGAAAGGATAATCAAAATGATTACATTAGGAATAGACACAGCGAATCAACCTTTAGCAATTGGTGTGATGAAAGACGAGAATATCTTAGGGCAACTCCAAATCAATAAAAGAAAAAATCATAGTGTCCGTTTAATGCCAGCAATTGACCAATTGTTTTTAGCAATTGAAATAGAGCCAGCTGCTGTGGATCGAATCGTAGTTTCTGATGGACCCGGATCCTATACGGGGTTAAGAATCGGTGTGACAACAGCAAAAACACTTGCTTACACTTTGAAGAAAGAATTAGTTGGCGTTTCAAGTTTGCAAGTGCTAGCTGCTAATTGTGTTCATATAAAAGGACTTCTCGTTCCTTTAATTGATGCAAGAAGAAAAAATGTATATGCTGGTGTGTATCGACAAACAAAAGGAAATTTAGAAACAGTTCTTGAAGATGTACATATTTCAATCACAGAACTGCTTGAACAGCTCGCATCATTTTCTGAACCTATTTTATTTTTAGGAACAGATGCTCAAAAGTTTACGACAGAAATTATGAAAGCTTTGCCTAATGCAAAAATCAACCGAATTGCTGCATGGAATCTTCCAAATGGGGCTACAGTCGCTGCATTGGGGACAAAAAGAAAACCCGTAAAGGATATCCAAAATTTTTTACCACGCTACTTGAAGAAAGTAGAAGCAGAAGAAAAATGGTTGGAAACACATACGCCCGGAGACGAAAGCTATGTTGAAAAAATTTAAAGCGTATGCTAGAAGTTTATTTTATGAACCACAGGAATTTTCTCCTAAGTTCATTGAAGTTCAAGAATGTTTGTACCAACTGAAAGAATTGACACCAAAAGATATTAAAGATTTATTATCTGTCGAACGTGAAGTGTATAATGGTGAGCTTCCATGGACGAAGAGTGCTTTTTTGTCTGAATTAAAGTCTCCTTTTCAACATTTATACTTAGGAATTTTTGACGAAAAAAAATTGTTTGGATTTATAGGAGCTAGAATACTGGGGCTAGACTGTCACATTACCAATATTGCTATTACACCTTTTTATCAACGGAAGACCATTGGCACGTTGCTAATTGACGAAATAGAAAAATTTGCTATAATGAATCGCTGTGAGACGCTTTCTTTAGAAGTGAAAATGAGTAATCAAGATGCCCAACGACTCTATCGAAAGTTAGGATTTCAATCGAAGAAAGTAAAAAAAGGGTATTATACCCAAACAAATGAAGATGGATTAGAAATGATCAAATTTTTAGAAAATGAGTGAATCAATTGATTTATAATAAAAATGACTTTGAAGATGCACAATTAGCCCAATGTTTATGGGAACTTTGTGAAGATGTATATGATCATGGTTCTCCATGGACAAAAGAACAATTTTTGGCAGACATTCATCAATCCCACACGCAATACTATTTATTAGTAGAAGATTTTATGCTTCAGGGCTTTGTTGGTTATTCCAAAATTATTGATGAAGCAGAGATCACCAATATTGCAATCGCAAAATCACTACAAAAAAAGGGATATGCTCGGCAGCTATTGCGTTTTTTATTAGACCAAGAAAAAAATGCTGGTACATATACCATCTATTTAGAAGTTCGACCTTCTAATTTAGCTGCGCGGCAACTTTATCGTTCAGAAAAGTTCCGAGAGCTGGGTAAACGAAAATCCTATTACCATAATCCAATTGAAGATGCAATTATTATGAGTACAATGCTAAAAACGGAGAAGATAAAATGAAAGAAGAATGGATTCTTGCAATTGAATCAAGCTGTGATGAAACAAGCGTAGCAATTGTAAAAAATGGCGATGAAATTTTAGCAAATATCGTTGCTTCACAAATAAATAGTCATAAAAGATTTGGTGGAGTCGTTCCTGAAGTGGCTAGTCGTCACCACGTGGAACAAATCACGCTATGTATAGAAGAGGCTTTACTTGAAGCGAATATTTCAATTAAACAGCTCAGTGCTGTAGCAGTTACTTATGGCCCAGGATTAGTTGGTTCTTTATTGATTGGTATTTCTGCGGCAAAAGCTTTTGCATGGGCTCATCGGTTACCTCTACTACCAGTTAATCATATGGCTGGGCATATTTATGCCGCTCGTTTCCAAAAACCTTTTGAATTTCCTTTAATGGCGCTACTTGTAAGCGGCGGACACACGGAACTAGTTTACATGAAAGAAGATGGCGATTATCAAATCATCGGTGAAACAAGAGATGATGCTGCTGGAGAAGCATATGACAAAGTCGGTCGTGTGCTAGGCTTGAGCTATCCAAGTGGAAAAGAACTGGACCAGTTGGCTCATCTAGGCCAAGATGTTTATCATTTTAAAAGAGCAATGATTCATGAAAAAAATTACGATTTTAGTTTTAGTGGCTTGAAAAGTGCATTTATTAACCTTGTTCATAATGCCAAACAACGAGGAGAAAGTTTAAATAAAAATGATTTAGCCGCAAGTTTTCAAGCAAGCGTGGTGGAAGTTTTAGTAAGTAAAACCTTGCGGGCATGTAAAGAATACCCTGTGAAACAGCTAGTTGTTGCAGGAGGAGTTGCTGCGAATCGAGGATTACGTGAAATGCTTAAAAAGACTTTAAAAGAAGAATTACCAAATGTGGAGCTACTTATTCCGCCTTTAAAACTTTGTGGGGACAACGCTGCAATGATTGGCGCAGCTGCACATGTTGAATTAAAAAAAGGACGACGTGCGAATCTGTGTCTAAATGCTGAACCAAGCTTAGTGCTAGGTCAAGAGAAAGAGTAATGATGGATGAATGTTCATACTTGCCAGATTCAAGCTAAAATTGGGAAATGAATGTTATACAATAGTAAATTACTATGTTTTTGCGTTTAATGTATGTGCTAAGAAATAAATCGAAGTCATTCGTTTAAAGTGGCCGGATTTTTGTATGAAATTAGCTTCTTTGATTAAATATTCTTCAATACAACATAACAACATATAGTAACGGATTTCATAAAATAATAGTTATTCCTCTTTATTGGCAAAAATTGACGGAAAATAACTTTTTCACAGAAACGAGTTTTAACAGCAACATATTTTACTTTAAAAATTAGGACAGTTAGTTGTTCTAATTTTTTTTATGCATTATTTTCCTGTTTTGCCCGTTAGTTAAATGAAAAGCAAGTCCATTCATCTATAAAAGATAATTTGTTATTTTTTTATGGTGGATGATTTTTTTAATTACAATTATTATTTAAATAATAATGTTACAATAGATTGTATTAAGAAATAACATATGATAATATAAGTATTGTGGGTAATTATTTTGTTATTTTTAATTTTTTATTGAAAATGAAAAAGGAGAGTAAAAAAATGAAATGGATAATAAGGTGTATAGTTTTATTTGCTGGTAGTTTCTTTTTTACATTTTCTGTAGATGCAGCTGGAGCAATTTCAGAAGATGAGCAACTGATTATTGAAGAATTATCTCAACAAGTGAGGATCCAAGACAAAGCATTTCAATTGCCAGCGACATATCTTACACAGGCAGAAAATTACTTAAAGCAAAGAGAGTTAACAAAAGCGCAAACAACGACGGTTATTCAAAATATCCAAAAAGTAAAGAAAAAACTTGGAAATTTAAGCATTGATTTAACTTCTGTACATACAATAGACGATTTATTAAAGCAGCTTCCGCAAAAAACGGTGGTGGAAATCCAGCAATTGGTTTCTTCTACAGCCGAGACATTAGGATTGGTCGTTTTAAGCTGGAATCAAGGATATGTTGAGTTAGGAACACAAAATTCAGATGGTACGCTCTCAGCAGTATTTAGTTCAGAAAAACCAATTAAACAAACAGGAACAGTGCCATGGACAAGTTTTCTTGCAATTGTTTGTTTATTGATGACTGCAACAGGGGCATTCATCATTGGAAAGAAAGCAAACCTTGCATAAAAAATTAAAAAGAATAGGGGGAATAATGGTGATTCCTATTCTTTTCTTAATGATGGGGTATTCTCTAATGTATATTATTGGGCGACCTGTCATTCAATTTGCAACTACTTCCTTGCAATTATTTTTGCTTTCAGATGTGCCCAATCATGAAAGAAAAATGCAAATTTTATTTCATGATAGCAAAATGGAAAAACAATCGCTTGGTGTTGAAAACGATATCATCCCTTCCAGTAAAATAAATTACCCTAGAAGTGGTTATCAATATGGGAAAGTAGCTATTGATTCGGTGAAATTGGATGCGCTCTTATATTATGGGGATTCTGCGGAAATCTTGCGAAAAGGTGTCGGACATTATAGTGGTTCTGTATATCCGGGAGAACTTGGTACAACGTTGATTGGTGGACACAACACCGCAGAATTTGGAAAAATGATTGGGGTTCAAGTAACAGATAAAGTGAACGTCATCACGAATTATGGAGAATATATCTATCAAGTTTACGATGTAACCGTTTTAGATAAAGACGATCATCGTATCAGTCAATTACTGGCACAAAAAAAGAAAGCCGAATTGGTGCTTTATACTTGTTATCCAGTAGATAGCATTGGTTTAACCAATCAACGATTATTTATTTTGTGCAATCTGATTAAAGGACCGATGATTCAACTGAATAATTAAACGTGAGAATTTATTTCACGGACGTTATCCAATTTTTTGGAGTAAAAAAGTTTTGAAAAGAGGTGTATTTACCAAAAAAACATATACATATTGGATTGAGCAAAAAGCAGTCTTTTGGAAGTGAAAAATTATTTTCAAACTTTTTCTAAGTAGCTTGATCTTATTGAAAAGTAGTGGTGCATTTGGCATAAATTGAGTTTTTTGGTAAAAAATAATGATGAAAAAAAGAAGCAATTGGCAAAAAGCGTCAAAAATGATCCTGACTTTTATTTGTTCTTTGAGTTTATTTGCTGTTTTGTCTGTGAGCGTCATTCAAATAACCTTATTTAATCAAGCGTTTATGATACATGTTGCAGAATCCTCAAATTATGCAGAAACAATTACGAAAGAAATTAATCATGCAATCAGTGATTTAGGAAGAAGTGGAAATATTCCTCCTAAAGTATTAAGCCATATAATCTCAAAAACATGGGTTAAGGAAAATAATAGAGAATATATCTATAGTATTTATCATGATACAACATTTCAAATAAAAAATACAAAACAAATTGAAGAGTCCATTCAAAATAAAGTAGAAGAATACGTGCGGGAAAAAAATGTTCCAATAAATGAAGAAATAAAAAAAACGATAAGCAAACTAAAAGAAGCTGGTATTAAGTCCGCACAGCGATACATTGAAATCCCCTATTTTGCATTATACGTTAAAAAAATAATTGGCTATAGGAAAACACTTCAGATTATTTTTATTTTTGCTAGTATGCTATCAATTATTTTGTTTTTTGCCATCGCTTCTTTTAACCGATTTTTTTCTCATCTAAATATTCGTTACCTTGCATATATGATTGGCGGTGCTGGCTGGATGATAGGAGCTTTACCCGCTTATCTTTACAGCACCCACATGATTAAGCGATTAGGAATCCATTCAGAAGCTTTGTATCAGTTTCTGACAACCTATTTAAATAATTTTTTGTTGATGTTTATTAAATATGGTATCTATAGTATTCTCTTTAGTTTATTTCTTTTTTTTATTAGTGAATGCTTTAGAAAAAAATTGCTTCAACGAAGAAAATAAAGAACCGAAAGTGAGGAAAAAATGGAAGAACTCTTTAGTTTGAGTGAAGTGCTTCAATTATTAAAAAAACGGCTATTATTACTTAGTTTTATTGTAATTATTGGGATGATTTTTGCTGGTGCATTTAGCCATTTTTTCATTGCGCCAAAGTTCAGTTCATCTACTGAATTGATTGTTCAATCGAAAAATGAACGAGTCAATGCGAGTTTACAATCAGAAGTTCATGCAAACGTCCTTTTAATTAATACATATAAAGATATGATTTTAAGTGATATCGTATTGAATAGTACTAAAGAACAGCTAGAAAATATCTATTCTTATCAAATTACGAAGTCCCAATTGGCTAACATGATCCAAGTTGTTCAAGCACCAGATTCACAAATGTTTCATATCAAAGTAACTTCAGAAAATATGGAAAAATCTGCAAATATTTCAAATGCGGTAGCAAATGTATTCAAAGAAAAAGTTTCTGAAGTTTTGGATGTAAGTAAAGTAACGATTGTGTCAGTCGCCCAAAGTAATCCTGTACCTGTCTCACCTAATAACCAGATAAACATGGTGATTGGTATGCTGTTAGGTTTATTAGTGGGAGTCGGAACGGTCTTATTATTAGAAGTATTCGATAAAACAGTGAAAGATGAATCGTTTGTTTCTGAAGAACTTGGTTTTCCGATTTTAGGAGTAATTAGTGAAATGAACAACAATGAAGTAGAAAAAGAACGAATGGCTAATTTAACTACTATGCCAACAAAAGAAACGCAATTATTTCAAGAAAACGTTTTACGAAAAACTAAAATTAAGAAGGAATGCTAATGAAAAGAAGAGAAAATAGCCGTTTAGTTCCACTGATTAATGCCTTAGATCGATTTTCAATGATTGCTGAACAATACCGTACGATACGTTCAAATATTCAATTTATTTCCGTTGACCAGGCGGTAAAAACACTTGTTGTTACTTCGGCAGGACCAGAAGAAGGAAAGTCAACCGTTTCTGCTAATTTAGCCATCGTATTTGCAAATAGTGGAAAAAAAATATTGTTAGTAGACGCAGATTTGAGAAAACCGAGCGTGGCTGATACTTTCCAGTTTTCCGTTCATACGAAAGGATTAACGAATTTGTTAGGAGAAAAGGAAAAGACGTTAGAGGCGTATGTGAATAAAACCGGAATGGATCATTTGTGGATTATGACTAGTGGTCCAAAACCATCTAATCCTTCTGAAATGCTGGATTCGATGCGTATGAAAGAAATTATCGAGGGGTTAAAAATGCAATTCGACTTGGTTATATTTGATATGCCGCCTGTAGCAACGGTAACAGATGCTCAAATTTTAGCCTCAAAAACAGATGGTACGCTGCTGGTAGTAAGAGAGCGTAAAACGTCAAAACATGAATTAGTCAAAGCAAAAAAATTGTTGACGATGGCACAGGCTAACATTTTAGGGGTTATTTATAATGGTGCTAAGGAAAACAATGATTTTAGTTATTATTATTAAAACTCAAGTGACATTTGGTTGTACTAAAGAAAGCTTCATGAAAGAAGATGATTTGTAGATGAAGCATTAAAGAAGGTGATTTATTGATTCAAATTACTAGAAAAATCAAAATGGTTAGCTTGATTCTATGTGATAGTTTTTTGATTATTTTGGCTCATGGAATCATTTTTTTATTTATGGCTCCATTTATCCAATTGATTAAGGAATATTTTGTAATTAATGCCATCGTATTTATTGTTTTTTATCTTTTTTATGGTTGGATTTTTAAAGTTTTTACAAGAATTAATCGGTACACTAATTTAAATGAATTATTAGGAATTTTTGCTACGCTTGCATTTACATTATTTTCGCTTTTTCCTTTTACCTATTTAATCAATCAACAAGTCAGTCATCGAGTGAGCATACGCTTGGTGTTGTTTACATATCTTATGTCTTTAGTATTGATTGCTAGTAGTCGGTTAACTTGGCGATTAATTATCGAATATAGGAATAAAAAGAATTGTTCAAATGAGAAAAAAACACGTATTTTAATTATTGGAGCAGGTAAAGGTGGACAGTTGTTATATCAAAGCTTTTTAGGATCAAAAAATGTAAACAATATAGAGATTGTCGGATTTGTTGATGATGATCCTGATAAATACGGTACCTATTTATTAGGAAAAAAAGTACTTGGGGAAACAACGGAATTAAATCAACTGATTCAAACTTTAAACATCAACATGGTGACAATTGCCATTTCTTCATTGACTAGCAAAAAAATCCAACAAGTTATTCAATCTATTGAGAACAAGCAGGTTAAAATCAATAAGATTCCCTCCATTGAAGAAATCGCAACTGGAAAAATAAACGTTTCTCAGTTGAAAGAAATTGATGTGGTTGACTTATTGGGAAGAAAAGAAGTAAAAATTGATTTAGAAAGTATTAGCGAACAATTACAGGGTCAAACAATTTTAGTGACGGGGGCAGGCGGTTCAATTGGCTCAGAAATTTGCCGACAGGTCTTAGCATTCAAGCCGGCTAAACTTCTTTTAGTTGGACATGGAGAAAATTCAATTTATTTGATTCATCGCGAATTGTGCGCCAAATATAAACACACAAAAACAGAAATATTTCCAATTATTGCTGATATACAAGATCGTGAACGAATTTTTGATTTAATGAAAACGTATCGTCCGACGATTGTTTATCATGCAGCAGCACACAAACATGTCCCCTTAATGGAATGCAATCCAAAAGAAGCAATAAAAAACAACATTATTGGTACAAAAAATGTGGCAGAAGCGGCCAAAGAAAACCAAGTAAGAAATTTTGTGATGATTTCTTCTGATAAAGCAAATCATCCGCCAAATGTGATGGGGGCGACTAAAAGGGTGGCAGAAATGCTTGTTACAAGCCTTAATCAATCTGGACAGACTAAGTTTTCGGCTGTACGGTTTGGAAACGTTCTAGGATCTAGAGGAAGTGTGATTCCTTTGTTTAAAGAACAGATTAAGAAAGGCGGGCCGGTTACCGTTACTGACTTTCGTATGACTCGTTATTTTATGACTATTCCTGAAGCGAGTAGGTTGGTTATTCAATCAGGTGCCTTAGCAAAAGGAGGAGAAATTTTTATCTTAGATATGAGCGATCCAATTAAAATTATTGATTTAGCGAAAAACATGATCTATTTAAGCGGTTACACAGAAGATGAAATTGCCATTGTGGAGACAGGAATTCGTCCGGGAGAAAAATTATATGAAGAATTGCTTTTAGATAAGGAGAAAAAAGAAAAACAAGTTTTTGAAAAAATATTTGTTGGAAACGTCAAAGGGTTTTCACTGGAAGAGGTGAACCAATTTATTGAGTATTTACCAGAAGACGAAAATGAAGCAGCTAAAAAAATTGTTGCTTTTGCGAATGCTTCAAATGAATAAATGCTAGAGATTGAGTTTTTATTTGTCAATTATGGCAGCAATAAATTTGTTGGCGATATAACGCTTCTAATTTTTAATCAATGGCAGTGAAATAGAGTATTGTTTTTGTTACTATCAGTTATAAGAGGGAATAGATCGTGGCAAAAAAATGAGCGGTATTTCTCCTAGCTTGAAAAGATGAGTTTTCTTTTAAAACGTAGGATTACCATGAGATGTTCGACTTAATTGTAGTCAAAGAGCCGTTAGTTATATTGAATAAAAAAGGAGAACTGAAATGATTAGTGTGATCATTCCCACGTTTAATGCGGAAAAATCAATTGAACGTGCAGTAAATTCTGTATTAAGCCAAAGCTGTCAGGATTTTGAAATCATTATTGTTGATGATTGTTCAACTGATAATACTTGGCAAATTTTAAATCGGTTGCAAAAAAAGGATCATAGGATTAGGATTTACCAAAATGATAGAAATTCTAAAAGTGCGTATACTAGAAATCAAGCGATAAAAAAAGCTCGAGGAGAATATATTATGCAGTTGGATGATGATGACTACTGTCGTGTGGATCGTATGGAAAAACAACTGACATTTTTGCAGGATCATCAAGCATATAGTTTTGTTGGATCAAATGCTTATCTGTGGGATCAAGCGGGGATTTACGGGGAGCGAATTGTCAAGCAACAACCTGAAATAAAAGACTTATTGAAAACGAGTCCATTTATTAATCCTTCTGTCCTGTTTAAAAAACAAGTATTAGAATCTGTCGGTGGTTATCGCGTTTCGAAAGATACAGTCAGAGGACAAGACTATGATTTATACATGCGGTTGTATGCTAAAGGATATAAAGGCTATAATCTGCAAGAAAAATTAGTCTATTATTATCAAGACGAAGCGTACTATAATAAAATTTCATGGAAAAACCGCTTAGGTGAAAGTCGTCTAAAGTATAGAAATTTCAAGAAGCTGAAAGTTGCTAAAATAAATTATGTCTATGTGTTAAAGCCGTTAGTTGCCATAGTGATTCCTAAAGCGCTATTCGTTTGGCATAAACATCGCAAGAAACGATCAACATTTTCTTGAGAAGCAATTATATTGAAAGGGCAATAAAACGTATCGTAAAAGTAATCACTTACTTTTTTACGATACGTTTTATTTATCAGCTTCTTAAAGCAGGGGTGACAGCGGTTTTACAAAAAGTAAAACGCTTTTTTTGATAATCCAATAACCCAGAATCTTTTAACTGTTTGATAACTTGTCCGGCTGTTTCTCTTGTCGTTCCACTATTAACTGCTAATTCTTTTAAAGTAATGGGATAAGGAATCTCTATGTGTCCATCTTTCGTAGGGATGCCAAGTTCTTCCTTTAATACGAATAAATTTTGTTTTACTCTGTCAAAAGCACTGGAAGTTAAGCCAATCTGAATACGTAATTCGTGCATGTCCACTACTTTTGATAGCTTATGAATCATATAAAGTAATTGATTAGGATTATTTTTAGCAATTTTTTCGTAGCAAGAGACCGGAAAGGAGAAAGTTTCAATGTCGGTCATTGCTTGGGCAGTATAGGCATAGATTCCTTCTTCAAAGATGCCAGACATTGGAAAAAGGTTATTTGCATTCACGTAATCATAATAGTAATAAGTCGCACTTTCATCATATCGTTCTAACCGAACTAACCCTTTTGTTAAAATGTAGAGGCGCTGCCGTTCATCCCCTTCGTCAAATAAAATTTGTCCTTTTTTATAAGAACGAAGGATGGTATGTTCTTTAATAAACTCAAATTCCTCATCAGTAAAGTTTTCAAAATCTGGTTGATAGCGCAATTTTGAAAAGTGAAAATCAATTCTGTTCACACGCATAAAACTCCCACTCCTTGCTTTCTTCTACTATCATATTGTGACTTTTTTTAGTAGAAATGTAAAGTTTTTACACATGTGAAAAGTGGCCTCTTTTTTTTAAGTAGGAAAATTTTTTGTTATCATGTATAAATTATACATAATAACTGCATAAAATATTTTAATTATTGAATATATTGTATAAAAAACGATATAGATACATAAAAATAGCGCTAATATCAGTACCAAACGAAAATGAAATGATTTATTTAAAAAAATTTTTTTGATGAATAAATATTTTTTTGAGAGAGTTTTCAGTATAAAAAAAGAGATAAAAGTTAATAAAAAATGTAAAAACGTGTATTTATTTAATTGTCTTTTAATAATGTGAAAAAAATCTCCTTTTGAATGAGAAGAAATTATGAAAGAGGTTACACAAAGACGCTATTCTATGAATGTAAACAAAATGAAGGAGGCAACATCACATGGATAAACCGATTCACGTTTTCTCTGAGATAGGGAAGCTAAAGACAGTTTTATTAAAACGACCTGGACAAGAAGTGGAAAATCTAACACCGGACATTATGGACCGTTTGTTGTTTGACGATATCCCTTATCTACCAATTGCGCAAGAAGAGCATGACTATTTTGCCAAAACTTTGCAAAATGAAGGCGTTGAAACTTTATACCTAGAAAAATTAGCAGCGGAAGCAATTGATGCTGGTAATGTAAAAGAACAATTCTTGAATAAAATGTTAGACGAATCTCATATTGTATCTGCTGCTGTAAGAGATGGTCTTTATGAGTTCCTTTTATCGATGGAAACCCAAGAAATGATTGATAAAATCATGGCTGGCGTTCGTACAAAAGATATCGATGTACGTTCAAACAGTTTATACGATTTATCTTCAAGTGACGACTATCCGTTTTATATGGATCCAATGCCAAACCTTTATTTCACGCGCGATCCATCCGCATCTATGGGCAATGGAATGACTGTCAATAAAATGACTTTTGAGGCACGACGTCGTGAATCAATGTTTACAGAATACATTTTAAAATACCATCCCCGTTTTGCAAATAAAGGCGTTGAAGTGTGGCTAGATCGAGAAAATCCAGATCATATCGAAGGCGGAGATGAATTAATTTTAAGTGATAAAGTGGTTGCGATTGGAATTTCACAACGTACAAGTGCTAAAGCTATTGAAAAGTTAGCTCATCATTTATTTACTAAAAATGCAGGTTTTGAAAAAATTTTAGCGATAAAGATTCCTAATAATCGAGCAATGATGCACTTAGATACAGTGTTTACAATGGTAGATTATGACAAGTTCACGATTCATCCTGCGATCCAAAGTAAAGAAGGAGAAATGGATGTCTTTACGATTGAACAAGCTGGAGATGAGATTAAGATTTCTCATTCAAACGATTTACATGCTTCGTTAAAAGCTGCTTTAGGACTGGATGATCTTGTATTGATCCCAACTGGCAACGGTGACGCTATTGTAGCGCCTCGTGAACAATGGAATGATGGTTCTAATACTTTAGCTATCGCACCTGGAGTTGTTGTAACTTACAACCGCAATTATGTATCAAATGAGCTGTTACGTAGTTACGGCATTAAAGTGTTGGAAATTAATTCAAGTGAATTGTCACGCGGACGTGGTGGTCCTCGTTGCATGAGCCAACCGTTGATACGTGAAGATTTAAAATAGCAGAAGTTTTCAACGGCAGTTTAACTGTTAGCTGCTGATGGATTTTTCTTTAAAAAAAATGAAAAAAAACTAAAGGAGAACGTTAGTTATGAAAGAATCTGTATTTCAAGGAAGAAGTTTATTAGCAGAAAAAGATTTTACAAAAGAAGAATTACAATATTTAATTGATTTTTCTGAACACTTAAAAGAGTTGAAAAAACGTGGCATTCCTCATCATTATTTAGAAGGAAAAAATATTGCCCTTTTATTTGAAAAAACGTCTACACGTACACGTTCGGCATTTACTACAGCGGCCATTGATTTAGGAGCACATCCTGAATATTTAGGTGCAAATGATATTCAATTAGGGAAAAAAGAATCAACGGAAGATACTGCAAAAGTATTAGGTCGAATGTTTGATGGAATTGAATTTCGTGGTTTCAGCCAAAAAATGGTGGAAGAACTAGCAGAATTTTCAGGCGTTCCTGTTTGGAATGGCTTAACAGATGAATGGCATCCAACTCAAATGATCGCTGATTTCTTAACCATTCAAGAAAACTTTGGAAAAGTTGAAGGAATTACCGTTGCTTACTGTGGCGATGGTCGCAACAACATGGCAAATTCGTTGTTGGTGACAGGTGCTATTTTAGGAGCCCATATGCGTATTGTCGCACCAAAAGAACTACAACCTGAAGAAGAAATTGTGAAAATGGCAGAAGAATTTGCTGCTAAATCTGGTGCAAAATTAATGATTACAGATGATGTCGATAAAGGGGTAGATGGCGCAGACGTTCTTTATGCAGATGTATGGGTATCAATGGGTGAAGAAGATAAATTTGAAGAACGTATTAAATTGTTAAAACCTTATCAAATTAATATGGAAATGGTTGAAAAAACACATAATACAGACCGTTTAATTTTCTTGCATTGCTTACCAGCATTTCATGATACAAACACCGTTTACGGAGAACAAATGAAAGAACGCTTTGGGATTACTGAAATGGAAGTAACAGATGAAGTCTTCCGCAGCAAATACGCCCGTCAATTTGACCAAGCAGAAAACCGAATGCACTCAATCAAAGCCATTATGGCTGCCACTCTTGGTAATTTATTTATCCCTCGAGTGTAACGTTTACCGACATTGATTTCATGAACAAAACGAGTCAGCTTTAAGGAAATGTTGTCAAGAGCTGGCTTGTTTTGTTATTAAAAAGTTTAGCACCTATCGAAGAAAGGAAGACGAACATGGCAAAACGTAAAGTAGTTGTTGCATTAGGTGGCAATGCGATTTTATCAACGGATGCAAGTGCAAAAGCACAGCAAGAGGCATTAAAGAAGACTGCTAAGTACCTAGTAAAATTTGTTGAACAAGGAGATGAATTAATTATCTCTCATGGAAATGGTCCGCAAGTTGGTAATTTGTTGATTCAACAACAAGCAGCAAATTCAGAAAAAACACCAGCCATGCCGCTGGATACTTGTGTGGCGATGACGGAAGGTTCGATTGGTTACTGGTTGCAAAATGCAATGGGAGAAGTGTTAAAAGCAAGAGGAATTGATAAACAGGTCGTTTCTTTAGTGACACAAGTTCTCGTTGATGAAAAAGATCCATCATTTAAAAAGCCAAGTAAACCAGTCGGACCATTTTTTACAGAAGAAGAAGCCCGTAAACAAATGGAAAATGATCCAACAGTGACATTTAAAGAAGATGCTGGTCGAGGTTGGCGTAAAGTTGTCGCTTCGCCTAAACCAATTTCTATCAAAGAAGCTAGCGTCATTGAAACTTTAGTGGAACAAGGTGTGATTACAATTTCTGTCGGTGGTGGCGGTATTCCTGTCGTAGAAACAGCAACAGGACTGCAAGGACGAGAAGCTGTCATTGACAAAGATTTTGCTTCTGAAAAATTAGCAGAAATAATTGATGCTGATTTATTGATTGTTTTAACAGGGGTCGACAATGTTTATGTAAATTATCAAAAACCGGATCAAAAGAAATTAGAAACAGTTTCAATTTCTGAAATGAAACAATACATTGATGAAAATCAATTTGCTCCAGGTAGCATGTTGCCAAAAGTGGAAGCGGCGATTGCCTTTGTTGAAGCAAAACCAGATGCTAAAGCAATTATTACGTCTTTAGAAAATATTGAAAATTTGTTGGCGTCTGAAGAAGGAACAATCATCATTGCAGACAATTAAGGAGATAGTCGGATAAAGCATGGTGAAAAATGTCCAGTCGGTATTTTTTCTTTTTTAGACTTACTGAACATTTTTTATAAAAATCCCTAGCCAGTAGATTTTTTTTCTGCTATAATTCAACACAAATAGAATATATTTACAGTTTGCTGAACAAGAGAGTAATTGTATTTACTTGATACAAGCGAGTTTGGGATTGGTGAAAGCCAAACGAGAGAGGTACAAGGAAGCGCACTTGGAGAACTCTGTTTAAAACAGACGGTCATCTGCCGTTATTAGATAAAGCTGGTTCTAAAAATAGGACAATTGGAGTGGTACCGCGGGATATCTCGTCTCTAGTGATTATATGAAGATATATAATCACTAGAGATTTTTTGTTTTCTGTAAATAAAAGTATTTAGGAGGAATGTAAATGAATAACAAAGATATTGTTGCTAAAGCAATCTATGATGTCGTGAAAGACGATTTTACCATGAAACAAGTGGAACAATTACTAGAACATCCAAAATCTTCAGACCATGGAGATGTTGCTTTTCCTGCATTTTCGTTGGCTAAAGTTTACCGAAAAGCGCCGCAACAAATTGCAGCAGACTTGGCAAAAAAAATCAATACAATGCGTTTTGAAAAAATCGAAGTCGTTGGTCCATATTTAAATTTTTTCATGAATAAAGCTATGGTAAGTAAAGAAGTGCTATCTTCTGTTGTAAAAACAAAAGAACATTATGGAGACAGTACGATTGGCAACAAAGGAAATGTCCCTATTGATATGTCCTCACCTAATATCGCAAAACCAATCTCTATGGGACATTTACGTTCTACTGTAATTGGAAACTCTATTGGTTTTATTTTAGAAAAAATTGGCTACAAACCAATTCGTATCAATCACTTAGGAGATTGGGGGACTCAATTTGGTAAATTAATTGTCGCTTATAAAAAATGGGGATCAAAAGAGGCTGTTAAGTCTGAACCAATTAACGAACTGTTGCGTCTTTATGTCCAATTTCATGAAGTGGCTGAAGGACAACCGGAATTAAATGATGAAGCGCGGTTATGGTTTAAACGTTTAGAAGAAGGCGACAAAGAAGCTATTGAATTGTGGCAATGGTTCCGAGATGAATCAATGAAGGAATTTAACAAGATTTATGATCTACTAGAAGTTCATTTTGATTCCTTAAACGGAGAAGCTTTCTATAATGATAAAATGGACGAGATTGTGACGCTTTTAGAAGAAAAACATTTATTACAAGCAGATAAAGGTGCGGAAATTGTTGATTTGTCTGCTTACGATTTAAATCCAGCTCTGATTAAAAAATCTGATGGTGCAACACTTTACATTACCCGTGACTTAGCAGCTGCACTTTATCGAAAACGAACCTATCATTTTAGTCAATCTTTATATGTTGTTGGAAATGAACAAAGTTACCACTTCAAACAGCTCAAAGCAGTCCTTAAAGAGTTAGGGTTTGACTGGTCCGATGACATGCACCACATTCCATTTGGATTAATTACTCAAGGTGGAAAAAAATTATCCACACGTAAAGGAAAAATTGTTTTGTTAGAAGAAGTGCTTAATGAAGCAATTCAATCTGCAAAAGAGCAAATTAGCGAGAAAAATCCTGATTTACCAAACAAAGACCTTGTGGCAAAACAAGTGGGGGTTGGCGCTGTTATTTTCCATGACTTAAAAAATGATCGTTTAAATACATTTGATTTCAATTTAGAAGAAGTCGTGCGTTTTGAAGGAGAGACAGGTCCATACGTTCAATATACACACGCTAGAGCGATGAGCTTATTAGAAAAAGATGGCTTTAGCCCTTCTGAAGACCAAGAATATTCCTTGTCTGATGAAAATAGCTGGGAAGTAATTAAGTTAGTTAAAAAGTATCCGGAAACTGTTTTACAAGCAGGTGAAAAATATGAACCTTCAATCATTGCTAAACATGCCATTAAGTTAGCACAAGCATTTAACAAGTATTATGCGCAGACAAAAATTTTGGCAGAAGATGAACAAAAAGAGGCTCGTTTGGCTTTGGTGTATGCTGTTTCAGTATTATTAAAAGAAGATTTACGTCTGCTTGGTTTACATGCACCTGACAAAATGTAAGAACAAAGTTGAGCGTGTTAAATTTTAACAAATAAATCGGCTGTCACAACGACTTGAAAAAAGAAGATTATGATAGCCGGTCTATTTTTAAAGAAGAAGTAGTTTGAAAAGAGCTTATACTTTATCAATGTTACTATTGAATTGTTTTTTAAAAAGTGTTGTTTTCTTTGGAGTTTGTAAGAATTTTTCTACCAATTTCGCTTCTTCATCATTTTGGGAAATGACGATTGTGGTATCAAAGCCAGCAATCGTACTGACAATGTGCGGTGGTTTAATTTCGTCTAAAACAGAAGCAAAGAGAGGGGCATTGTCTGGTAACGTGTGAACGATTGTTAAAAAATGAACACGTTCTACTTTGGTAACAATGTCTTCAATTGTTTGAACTAGTCGTTTTTCATCGTCTGTTTTTGCTTCGTTTTCTTTCTTTCCCTGAAAGAAAACGAAGCGAGAAATGCCCTGTTCATCCGGTGCTTTTACGATTTTTAAATCGCGTATATCTCGAGAAATCGTTGCCTGTGTTGCTGTTACACCATAATCTTCCAATTTAGCCAATAATTCTTCTTGCGTGCGGACCGTAAACTCCTTAATTACTTGCTTAATCAGTAAATGTCGCTCAGATTTACGCATAGCCTTTCTCCTTTACGAAAGATTTCAAATGTATCATATCAAAAAAAAATCAACTTGCCCATTAATATTCTGCTTTACAAGATAACTTTAGGAAATATTCGCTTCATTTTTTAGAAAAAATCCGACGAAAAATAGAGAATGAGTAAAACAGAAAAGATTTTTCTTGCTATTTAATAGTAAGTCAGGTAAAATACTGAATGTTGAGCAGAAACCTACATGTAATAAGTACTAAGCTATGAAAGTGGCGAGTTGACTAAAATTTCATGTTTTTTGTCTCAATAAATCCACATTCTTGTTGGATCGTTGATAGGTGCTTGAAAAAGTTTGTCAGCGAGGTAAAAGACAAGAAGAGGGAGAATAAAAACCAAATCGGAGGAAATAAAAGATGGCAGTAATTTCAATGAAACAATTACTAGAAGCCGGCGTACACTTTGGTCACCAAACTCGTCGCTGGAATCCAAAAATGAAGAAATATATCTTTACAGAAAGAAATGGCATCTACATCATTGACTTGCAAAAAACAGTTAAATTAGTAGATGCAGCGTATGAGTACATGAAAAACGTGGCAGAAGAAGGCGGCGTAGCTTTATTTGTAGGTACAAAAAAACAAGCACAAGAAGCAATTAAAGATGAAGCAACACGTGCTGGACAATATTACGTGAATCATCGTTGGTTGGGCGGTACATTGACTAACTGGGATACTATTCAAAAGCGTATCAATCGCTTAAAACAAATTAATGCAATGGAAGAAGACGGAACTTTTGAAGTTTTACCTAAAAAAGAAGTTGCTGGTTTGAATAAACAACGTGAACGTCTTGAAAAATTCTTGGGTGGTATCGCTGATATGCCAAGAATTCCGGATGTTATGTACATCGTGGATCCGCGTAAAGAACGTATTGCTGTTCAAGAAGCACATAAATTAAATATCCCAATTGTAGCGATGGTTGATACAAACTGTGATCCAGATGAAATTGACGTAGTAATTCCTTCAAATGACGATGCTATTCGTGCGGTTAAATTGATTACTTCAAAAATGGCCGATGCGTTTATCGAAGGAAATCAAGGAGAAGACCAAGTCGTTGAAGAAGATTTTGTTGTAGAAAACAATGCTACTTCAATCGAAGAAATCGTTGACGTTGTAGAAGGCGACAATACTACAGAAGAATAACTTTTAAATGATGGAGCTGTTTCAAAGGCTAGGCGACAAGCCTCACTCTCCTTTGAAACAGCTTTTTTTTTAAATGAAAATATAGGGGGATAAAAAATGGCAGATGTAACAGCTAAAATGGTAAAAGAACTGCGTGAAATGACAGGCGTAGGTATGATGGATGCGAAAAAAGCATTAGTTGAAGTAGAAGGCGACATGGAAAAAGCTGTGGATCTTTTACGTGAAAAAGGGATGGCTAAAGCAGCAAAGAAAAACGATCGCATTGCAGCTGAAGGATTAGCTTCTGTTGCAGTGAAGGGAAATACGGCAGCAATTGTTGAAGTTAACTCAGAGACTGACTTTGTTTCTAAAAATGAAATGTTCCAAGATTTAGTTAGAGAAATTGCTGAACTTGTTGCAGAAAATAAACCTGCGGATATGGATGCTGCAATGAAAATCAAAACTGAAAAAGGAACGATCGAATCTGATTTAATTGAAGCAACACAAGTTATCGGAGAAAAAATCAGTTTCCGTCGTTTCGAAGTGATTGAAAAAGACGATAATGCAGCTTTTGGCGGTTATTTGCATATGGGTGGACGTATTGCGGTAGTTACTGTTTTAGATGGTACGACGGATGAATCTGTGGCAAGAGATATTGCAATGCATGTAGCAGCAATCAATCCTCGTTATGTAAATGAAACACAAATTCCAGAAGCTGAATTAGAGCATGAAAAAACTGTTTTAACTGAACAAGCTTTAAATGAAGGTAAACCAGCAAATATTGTTGAAAAAATGGTGGAAGGTCGCTTGAAGAAATTTAAAGCAGAAATCGCTTTGGTTGATCAACCATTTGTTAAAGACCCGGATATGACAGTGGAAAAATATGTTGCTTCTAAAGGTGCAACGGTGAAAAGTTTTGTCCGTTTTGAAGTTGGTGAAGGGATCGAAAAACGCGAAGATAATTTTGTTGAAGAAGTAATGAGTCAAGTGAAAAAATAATTCTGATAGATTATCACTTGTTGATTCAAACAGCCTTTCTTTTTTAAGTTTGAATCCTAATAATGATGATGCTTATTTGAAATGAAAAAAGGAGCAGCGACGTATGTCACAGCTCTTTTTTTTAAGCGTGGGGACAAATAATTAGACTTTTAGTAGCTAATTTATCTGAATATGGTAAAATAGCAATAGAAAATATTGGAGGAATGAACATGGTCACACCGAAATATCAGCGCGTAGTCTTAAAATTAAGTGGAGAAGCCTTAGCTGGAAATGAAGGTTTTGGAATTAAACCGCCTGTTATTAAAGAGATTATTAAAGAAATTAAAGAGGTACACGAATTAGGCGTTGAGATGGCAATCGTTGTAGGTGGTGGCAATATCTGGCGTGGACAAATCGGTGCTCAAATGGGGATGGAACGTGCCCAAGCCGATTATATGGGAATGCTGGCTACGGTGATGAATGCTTTAGCGCTACAAGATACTTTAGAAAACGTAGGGGTGCCAACGCGGGTGCAGACATCAATTGAGATGCGGCAAATTGCTGAGCCGTATATCCGACGAAAAGCAGAACGTCATTTAGAAAAAGGACGTATTGTTATTTTTGCCGGCGGAACGGGCAATCCCTATTTTTCAACGGATACGACTGCGGCGTTACGTGCAGCTGAAATTGGTGCTGATGTTATTTTAATGGCTAAAAATAATGTTGATGGTGTTTATTCAGCCGATCCAAAGGTCGATGCGAATGCAGTGAAATTTGAAGAACTGACACACTTGGAAGTGATCGCAAAAGGATTACAAGTAATGGATTCTACTGCTAGCTCACTTAGCATGGATAATGATATCCCGTTACTGGTCTTTAATTTAAATGAACATGGAAACATTCGACGCGCCATTTTAGGTGAAAATATTGGAACAACTGTAAGGGGGAAATAAAAGATGACAGATGCAGTGATGACAGAAGCAAAAGAAAAAATGAAAAAAGCAGCACAAAGTTTACAACGTGAACTTGGACAAATTCGTGCAGGACGTGCAAATGCAAGTCTTCTTGACCGAATCACCGTTAATTATTACGGTGCACCAACGCCATTGAATCAAATGGCTTCAATTCAAATTCCTGAAGCACGGGTATTGATGATTACACCTTTTGATAAAAGTATTCTTCAAGAGGTAGAAAAAGCGATATTGGCAAGTGATATTGGCATTAGTCCAACGAATGACGGAAATGTGATTCGTTTAGTTATTCCACAATTAACAGAAGAACGCCGGAAAGAATTGGCCAAAGAAGTGAAAAAAGCAGCAGAAAATGCTAAGATTGCGGTGCGCAATATTCGTCGTGATACAATTGACGAATACAAGAAGCAACAAAAGAAAGGTGATATCACAGAAGACGATTTACGTGGGTTAGAAAAAGAAGTTCAAACGTTAACGGATAACGGAATCAAAGAAATAGATAAAATTGCTAGCGAAAAAGAACAAGAATTATTAGAAGTTTGAGAGTAAGAGGATAGAATTGCTAAAGTGTGGGATGACAATCAGAAAAAATCTGATTTTCCCCACTTTTTTTAAACTTAAGGAAAAGAAATTTTGTTTCTAACTAAAAGGAAGTTAATGGATTGTTGGGATGAAAAATGGTGTTACATGTAATTGCTCGAACTGTATGTAGCTGGGAAAAATTAAAAAAGTAGAAAAATAACTAAAAAAATTAATAGATCATAGGAAATCAAGTATTTAATTGCTATAATATCAAAGATAGTGGTAATTTTTAGTATAGGAGGAAAAAGAATGTTACGTTTTTTTCCGCAAAAAAACAAATATATTCAAGAAAAAAGCAGTTTTCATTTTGATGCGGAAGGTGCTATACCGCAGCATGTAGCGATTATTATGGATGGAAATGGTCGTTGGGCTCAAAACCGACGCTTACCTCGTGTAGTGGGTCATAAAGAGGGAATGGAGACGGTGAAAAAGGTGACGAAAAAAGCTTCTAAATTAGGGGTTAAAGTGTTGACGCTTTATGCTTTTTCAACTGAAAATTGGAAGCGACCAAAAGATGAAGTCAGTTTTTTGATGCAGCTTCCCGTTGATTTTTTTGACATGTTTGTTCCTGAATTGATCAGAGAAAATGTGAAAGTTCATGTGATGGGGTATGAAGAAGTGTTGCCTGAGCATACACAAAATGCGATTAGAAGAGCAATTGAACAAACAAAAGATAATACGGGAATGATCCTCAATTTTGCTTTAAATTATGGGAGTAGAGCAGAGATTATTACTGCTGTTAAAGAAATTGCAGAAGAGGTAAGAAAGCAAGAAATAATGGTTGAAGCCATTGATGATACGATGATTGCTGATCATTTAATGACCGGCTTTTTGCCAACTGAGCTGCGTGATCCGGAACTCGTTATTCGCACAAGTGGTGAAGAGAGAATCAGTAATTTTTTACTTTGGCAGCTTGCTTATAGTGAATTGTACTTTACGAAGGCTTTGTGGCCTGATTTTGATGGTATGCATTTAGAAGCAGCTATTGCTGCCTTTCAAAATAGAGATCGGCGCTTTGGCGGTGTCAAGAAATTAAAGAAAGAAGGAGATTAATCATGAAAAAACGCGTGATTACAGCGGTTGTGGCATTAGCCTTATTTATCCCGATCATCTGGATGGGTGGAATGCTGTTAGAGCTTGTTGCTGCGGTATTAGCAGTAGTTGGGGTATATGAACTGTTTAAAATGAAGGGCTTGACGCTGCTAAGTTTTGAAGGTCTCTTATCTGCAATTGGTGCAGTGATTTTGGTGTTGCCAAAAGAACGCTGGTTTTTCTTTCTACCAGAAATGACAAGTACTTTTATTTTATTTTACTTTGTTGTCATGATTTTATTAGGTAGCTCTGTTATTTCAAAAAATACCTATACAATAGATGAAGCTGGATTTCCGGTAATTGTTAGTTTATACGTAGGAATTGGATTTCAAAATTTTGTTAATGCAAGAATCGAAGGCTTGGCTGTTTTAATTTTTGGCTTATTGATTGTTTGGGCCACTGATATCGGGGCTTACATGATTGGTAGAAAGTACGGCAAACATAAGTTAAGTCCCGACATTTCGCCAAACAAAACGATCGAGGGGGCATTAGGTGGTATTGTAAGTGCGCTTGTTGTGGCTATTTTATATTTTTTACTCTACCCGGTGAATGAATTATTTAGACATAGCGTGTTCGTTATGTTCCTTCTTACCATTCTTTTATCAATGGTTGGTCAGTTTGGTGATTTAGTTGAATCATCGATTAAACGGCACTATGAGGTGAAAGATTCCGGAAATATTTTGCCGGGACATGGCGGAATACTTGATCGCTTTGATAGTCTGTTTTTTGTTTTTCCAATGATGCATTTGTTTGGGCTTATTTAGTAAAATGTGATGGGAAGTTATTGCTAAGTGCATTTGTTTAATGTTTTTGTAGAGCTGTATTTTTAATGAAAAAATTTAGTCGCTTTTTATGTAAAAAATAAAAAAGCGACTAAATTTTTGGAATAAAAAGAAAAAATGTTTGATTTTGCTCTAAAAAGCTAGTAAAAGCAAAAGGTATTTTTCAAAAATTAGCGAGACTAACAAGATTGGGTGAATTACTTTTGTTAATTTGAGGTTATTTTATGAGGAGGAATATATTTTTGTTTTGTCCTCTTTTTCGTTTAAACAGTTTCGCTATTGGTGAATTATTGATAATATGATAAAATTAAAGTGTTTTATTTGATATAAAAGAAAATAGTAAAGGAGAATGTAAAATGAAAACAATTATCACGTTTATCATTGTTTTTGGCATTTTAGTGCTAGTTCATGAATTTGGACACTTCTTCTTTGCGAAACGATCAGGAATTCTCGTTCGGGAATTTGCAATTGGGATGGGACCAAAGATTTATGGTCACCAAGCAAAGGATGGGACTACTTATACACTACGTTTATTGCCAATCGGGGGTTATGTGAGGATGGCAGGAAACGGAGATGATGAAACAGAAATGGCTCCTGGGATGCCGTTATCTCTTTTGTTAAATTCTGATGGTATCGTGGAGAAAATTAATTTAAGTAAAAAAATTCAATTAACAAATTCGATTCCAATGGAATTGATTCGTTATGACTTTGAAGAAAAGTTAACGATTACTGGTTTCATAAATGGAGATGAAGAACAAGAAGTCACCTACCTTGTCGCACATGACGCTTCGATCATTGAATCAGATGGAACGGAATTAAGAATTGCGCCAAAAGATGTTCAATTTCAATCAGCCAAATTATGGCAAAGAATGTTAACAAATTTTGCTGGACCTATGAATAATTTTCTTTTAGCAATCTTTTTATTCATTGTCCTTGCTTTTATGCAAGGTGGTGTCCAAGTAACGAATACCAATCAAATCGGCAAAATCTTACCCAATGGTGCAGCCCAAGCAGCAGGCTTAAAAGAAAATGACCATATTTTAGCAGTGAACGGTCAAACAATTCATTCGTGGAACGATTTAACGAACGTGATTACTAAAAATCCCGGAAAAAAATTAGCTTTTGAAGTAGAGCGGCAAGGGAAAAAACAAGCGATGAATGTAACACCAAATACAGTCGAGTCTAATGGTAAAAAAATGGGACAATTAGGAATTCAAGCTCCGTTGAAAACCGGTTTTATAGACAAAATTGTAGGCGGAACACAGCGGGCATTTAGTAGTTCACTAGAAATTTTTAAAGCGTTAGGTTCATTATTTACAAGTTTTAGTCTTGATAAACTTGGTGGCCCTGTTATGATGTTCCAATTGTCTTCAGAAGCTGCAAATCAAGGTGTAATCACAATTATTAGTTTGATGGCCGTGCTTTCAATGAACTTAGGAATTGTTAATTTATTACCAATTCCAGCACTTGATGGTGGGAAGCTGGTTCTTAATGTGATTGAAGGTATTCGTGGAAAACCATTAAGCCAAGAAAGAGAAGGATTTATTACTTTAGCAGGATTTGGCTTATTGATGCTTTTAATGATATTAGTTACATGGAATGATATTCAACGGTTCTTTTTTTAGAACATTACCTTTAATTACAGCTACAAACGATAATTCTTATTAAGAAGGAGCATACAGAATGAGACAATCAAAAATGTTGATTCCAACATTACGTGAAGTACCAAATGATGCAGAAGTACTAAGTCATCAGATTTTATTAAGAGCAGGTTACATCCGTCAAGTTTCAGCAGGAATTTATTCTTACTTGCCTTTAGCTAATCGAGTATTGGAAAAACTAAAATCCATCATGCGTGAAGAGTTTGAAAAGATCGGTGCGGTTGAAATGTTGATGCCTGCTCTTTTACCAGCGGAATTGTGGGAAGAATCTGGACGTTATGAAACATACGGTCCTAATTTGTATCGGCTAAATGATCGCAATGAACGGAAAATGATCCTCGGCCCCACTCATGAAGAAACTTTTACGGAATTGATTCGCAATGAAGTAAGTTCATACAAAAAATTACCGTTAAATTTGTATCAAATACAAACAAAATATCGTGATGAAAAACGACCTCGTTTTGGTTTGCTGCGCGGTCGAGAATTTATTATGAAAGATGCTTATTCTTTTCATGCTTCAGAAGAAAGTTTAGACGAAGCTTATAAGAATTATGAAAAAGCGTATACTGCAATTTTTAAACGTTGCGGCTTGGAATTTCGTGCGATCATCGGAGACGGCGGTGCAATGGGAGGAAAAGATTCCAAAGAATTCATGGCGATCTCTGAAATTGGCGAAGATACTATCTGTTATTCAACTAAAAGTGATTATGCAGCGAATTTAGAGATGGCCACGAGTTATTATGTTTCTAAGAAATCACACGAAACGCAGCTTGAACTAAAAAAAGTAGCTACGCCAGAAGTGAAGACCATTGAAGAAGTTGCTCACTTTTTCGAAACGGAGTCACAAAAAATCATAAAATCCGTTTTGTTTATCGCAGATAAAGAACCGGTTCTTATCTTAGTACGTGGCGATCATGAGGTAAATGATGTAAAATTGAAAAACTTTTTAGCGGTTGACTTTTTAGAAGAAGCAACAGCAGAAGATGCAAAAAAATACTTAGGAGCGGACTTCGGTTCTATCGGTCCAATCGGTGTATCAGAAGAAATAAAAGTTTATGCGGATCGACACGTCCAAGATCTTGCAAATGCGATTGTTGGGGCAAATGAGACGGATTTCCATTATGTAAATGTCAATCCAGAACGTGATTTTACAGTAATTGCTTATGAGGACCTGCGATTTGTGCAAGAAGGGGATCCATCACCGGATAATCATGGCGTGTTAGCTTTTACACGTGGAATCGAAATCGGCCATATTTTTAAATTAGGTACACGTTATAGTGAATCTATGGGAGCAACTGTTTTAGATGAAAACGGTCGTGAAAAACCTGTGATTATGGGTTGCTACGGCATTGGTGTGAGCCGTTTGCTTGCAGCAATCGTGGAGCAAAATTCAGATGAAAATGGCATCAACTGGCCTAAAGGAATCGCTCCGTTTGATTTACACGTTGTTCAAATGAACTTAAAAGATGAGTACCAAATAAACTTAACCAATGAAATAGAAAAAACAATGATAGAGGCTGGTTACCAAGTACTAGTTGATGATCGTAATGAGCGTGCAGGTGTCAAATTTGCTGACTCAGATTTAATTGGATGTCCAATTAGAATTACAGTAGGAAAAAAAGCAGTGGATGGAATTGTTGAAGTAAAAATCAAGAAAACCGGTGAAATGGTAGAAGTTCGTAAAGAAGAGTTGATTAATACCTTACCAATTTTGTTCAATCAATAAAAAATGAATCATTGATTGAATAAAATGAGCAAGAACGACTTGATTTAGAAAATAAGAGGATAAAACGATCTGTTGATGGTTTTATCCTCTTATTTAGTAAGTGAAGCGGTTTTGTTGTTATAGTGAAGGTTTGCTCAACAAAAAGTTTCTAACAGATATACTGTATAGTTTTCTAAAAAATAGTTTAGTTTACTTGATATTTAAAAATAAATAATTGGTGTTAGTCATCATCTAGCTATTCTTTCTCATTTTTTAATGTAAAATCAAACAAAAAAAGGTATACTAGATGATACGGAAAAAAAGAAGAGGCTAAAAAACAAGTACTATTTGTACCTCGTCAGAAAGGGCGTATTATCTTGTCAGAAAAACGTGAGTTATTTGAAAGGTTGTTGGATCAAATTCAACTAGAAGAAGTGGAAGAAAATCATCCGCTGATCGCTACTGGTGAAATGGAAAGTGTAGTCGTTCATCGAAAGTCAAGAATATGGGAATTCACCTTGCATTTTTCTCAAATTTTACCGATTATGCTTTATCGTTCGCTGGCGCAGCATTTAACGTTAGCCTTTAATGAGATTGCACAAGTCAAATTAAACGTCAAAGCTGACGACCAACGCTTTGATGAGAAATTATTACAAGATTATTGGGCACAGTCCTTAGAAAGTCAACAATGTGATACTCCTTTAGCTCAACAAGTATTAAAAACACAACTTCCTATATTGAAAGAACAAAAAATTGTTTTACCGGTAGATAGTCAAGGCGCCATTCAGTATTTAAAGCAACAATACTTACCTTTAGTTGAAAGTTTATTTGTAAGTTATGGGTTTCCTAAGTTTCGTATTGAACCTGAAATTGATGAAGAACAAGCGGCACGTGTTCTAAAACTATTTGAAGAACGTAAACAAGAACAAGCGGAAGCTTTTATGAAGCAAGCAGCAGAAAGTCTAATTGTTCATGAACAAAAGAAAAAAGAAAAAAAGGAACAGTTACCTGCTTTAGAAGGACCGATTCAACTTGGACGAAATATTCCAAGCGATGAACCAACGATACCGATGATTAATGTCATTGAAGAAGAACGTCGAGTGACTCTTGAAGGGTATGTATTTAATAAAGAAGTTCGTGAGCTTCGTTCCAAGCGAAAGATTTTAACACTAAAAATCACGGACTATACTTCTTCTTTTATTGTTAAAAAGTTTTCCAACAACGAAAAAGAGGAGCAAATTTTTGAAGCGATTCGTGTAGGAAGTTGGTTAAAAGTTAGAGGAAGTATTCAAGAAGATACTTTCGTACGTGATCTTGTTATGAATGCGCAAGATATTGTAGAGGTAAAACATTCGCCTCGTAAAGATTATGCCCCGGAAGGTTTAACACGTGTAGAGTTACATGTTCACAGCAACATGAGTACAATGGATGCTACAAATAGTATTTCTGATATTGTAGCTCAAGCTGGAAAATGGGGACATAAAGCGATCGCAATTACCGATCATGGCGGTGCACAAGCCTTTCCAGAAGCACATAATGCTGGGAAAAAAGCAGGCGTGAAAATTCTTTATGGTGTAGAAGCTAATGTTGTAGATGATGGTGTGCCAATTGCTTACAACGATGCGCATGTTTCCTTAAATGATGGTACTTATGTTGTTTTTGACGTAGAAACGACAGGATTGTCTGCTGTTTATGATACGATTATTGAGTTAGCGGCTGTTAAGATGTATAAAGGAAATGTTATTGAAAGTTTTGATGAATTCATTGATCCGGGTCATCCTCTTTCAAGAACAACGGTTGAATTGACTGGTATCACGGATGAAATGGTACGTGGTTCTAAGTCAGAAGAAGAAGTTTTACGTTTGTTTCTTGAATTTTCAAAAGATTCGATTCTCGTTGCCCATAATGCGGCATTTGATATGGGTTTCTTAAATACCAGTTATGCAAAATATAAAATCGCAGAAGCCACAAATCCAGTGATTGATACGCTTGAATTAGCTAGATATCTCTATCCGCAGTTTAAACGTTTCGGTTTGGGGGTTTTATCAAAAAAATTCGGTGTAAGTCTTGAACAACATCACCGAGCAATTTACGATGCAGAAGCAACTGGTCACTTGGCATGGATTTTTGTCAAAGAAGCGATGGAAAAACATGAAATGCTTTTTCATGATCAATTGAATGCTCATATTGGCGAAGGCGATTCGTATAAACGCGCTCGCCCGTTTCATGTGACTATTTTAGCGAAAAATCAAGCTGGCTTAAAAGATTTGTTTAAGTTGATTTCTATGTCAAATGTTGAATATTTTGAACGTGTTCCGCGTATTCCAAGATCTCAACTGAAGAAATTACGGGCAAATCTCTTTATTGGCTCTGCCTGTGATAAAGGTGAAATATTTGAGGCGATGATGCAAAAAGGAATTGAAGAAGCAAGAAATCGAGCAAAATTTTATGATTATATTGAAGTGATGCCAAAAGCAGTTTATGCCCCTTTGCTTGAACAGGAGTTAGTCAAAAACGAACAGGATCTAGAAGAAATTATCAGAAATTTAGTTGAAATCGGTCAAGATTTAAATAAAATTGTAGTAGCGACGGGTAACGTTCATTATATAAATGAAGAGGATGCAATTTATCGTAAGATTTTGATTCATTCAATGGGTGGAGCAAATCCATTGAATCGTCACAGCTTGCCCGATGTTTACTTTAGAACGACCGATGAAATGTTGACAGCTTTTAACTTTTTGGGTGAAGAGTTGGCTAAAGAAATTGTAGTGGAAAATACGAACAAAATTGCCGATCTTTGTGAAGAAGTCATTCCTGTCAAAGATGACTTGTATACGCCAAAAATTCCGGGGGCAGAAGAAGAAATTTCTAAATTGAGTTACGAGCGGGCAAAACAATTATACGGTGATCCGTTACCAGAAATCATCCAAAAACGATTAGAAAAAGAATTGAATTCGATTAACGGCAATGGTTTTTCTGTCATTTATTTAATTGCGCAAAAACTCGTGCATAAAAGTAATAAAGATGGCTATTTAGTTGGTTCACGTGGTTCGGTTGGTTCTAGTTTTGTGGCTACGATGACAGGAATTACAGAAGTGAATCCGTTAGCTCCTCACTATTATTGCCCAGATTGTCAGTATTCAGAATTCTTTGAAGATGGAACTTATGGTTCAGGATTTGATATGCCTGAAAAAAAATGTCCAAAGTGTGGGGCACGTTTGAATAAAGATGGACATGATATTCCTTTTGAAACGTTCTTAGGGTTTCATGGTGATAAAGTACCGGATATCGACTTAAACTTTTCGGGGGATTATCAAGCAGAAGCGCATAATTATACGAAAGTCTTGTTTGGAGAAGAATATGTTTATCGGGCAGGAACGATCGGTACAGTGGCGGATAAAACGGCTTATGGTTTTGTGAAAGGATATGAACGAGATTACAATTTACAGCTTCGTAGTGCAGAAGTGGATCGACTAGCTAAAGGAGCTACGGGAGTAAAAAGGACGACAGGACAGCATCCGGGAGGAATTATCGTTATTCCTGATTATATGGATGTCTATGATTTTACGCCTATTCAATATCCAGCAGATGATCAAGAGTCAGAATGGAAGACCACGCATTTTGATTTTCATTCCATTCACGATAACGTGTTGAAACTTGATATTCTTGGCCATGATGACCCAACTGTTATTCGGATGTTGCAAGACTTGTCTGGAATTGATCCGCAGACCATTCCAACGGATGATCCGGAAGTAATGAGAATTTTTGCGGGACCGGATGTATTAAATGTAACAAGTGAGCAGATTTACTCTAAAACGGGGACTCTCGGCATTCCTGAATTTGGCACGCGTTTTGTTCGAGGAATGTTGGAAGAAACTCATCCAACAACATTTGCTGAGCTGTTGCAAATCTCAGGATTGTCTCATGGGACAGATGTTTGGTTAGGAAATGCAGAAGAATTGATTAAACGCGGTGATGCAACGCTCGCAGAAGTAATCGGTTGTCGGGATGATATCATGGTTTATTTGATTCATGCAGGATTAGATAGCGGAATGGCTTTTAAAATCATGGAAACGGTTCGCAAAGGTCAATGGAATAAAATTCCTGATGAACTACGAGAAACCTATTTAGCTGCGATGAAAGAAAATAATGTGCCGGATTGGTATATTGATTCTTGTTCTAAAATCAAGTATATGTTCCCTAAAGCACACGCCGCGGCTTATGTATTAATGGCTTTACGTGTAGCCTATTTCAAAGTATATTTTCCTATTTTGTATTACTGTGCTTATTTTTCAGTCCGTGCAGATGACTTTGATTTAGTTGCTATGTGTAAAGGAAAAGATGCAGTCAAGCAAGTAATGAAAGACATTACTGATAAAGGATTAGACGCTTCAGTAAAAGAGAAGAACCAGTTGACAGTATTAGAATTGGCAAATGAAATGTTAGAAAGAGGCTTTCATTTTGGAATGATTGATCTTTATAAATCGGATGCGGTGAATTTTGTGATTGATGGAGAGACATTAATTGCTCCTTTTCGTGCAGTTCCAAGTTTGGGAATAAATGTAGCAAAACAAATTGTTGAAGCAAGAAAAGAAGGACCTTTCTTATCAAAGGAGGATCTTGCTACACGAGGAAAAGTTTCTAAAACATTGATTGAATACATGAATGATAATGGCGTTTTAAAAGATTTACCGGATGAGAATCAACTTTCGCTTTTTGATATGTTTTAAGGCATAAGGGAGAGACTTGTCATGGCAAGAAAAATATGGTATAGTTATTCGTAGGTAATGATACTAATTGTGAGTGAGCGGAATTTTCGCTCACTCTTTTTAATGGAATGACGGATCCAATATGAAGGAGGCGAAATTTTTGAGTAGCGTCGTTGAAACAGTCACAAAAATGGTGACTCCAATTTTAGATGAACAAAATTTTGAACTTGTCGAAGTTGAATTTGTAAAAGAAGGGAAAAATTGGTTTTTGCGAGTATTCATTGATAAAGAGGGTGGAATCGATATTGAAGAGTGTGCGTGGGTGAGTGAACGACTGAGTGAACAACTGGATACAGCAGAGCCAGATCCTATACCTCAAGCTTATTTTCTAGAGGTATCATCCCCAGGAGCAGAACGGCCGTTGAAAAAAGAAAAAGATTATGAAAAAGCTCTTGGAGAATACGTTCACCTTTCTTTTTATCAGCCAGTAGAGGGACAAAAGCACTTTGAAGGGATTCTTCAATCAGTTGATGCCGACCAGCTTATATTGAAAATACGTATAAAAACAAGGGAAAAAGAGTTGACTCTTGACCGAAAAAATATTGCCAAAGCTCGCTTAGCAATCCAATTTTAATTACGGAGAGGAAAACAGAAAAATGAGTAAAGAAATGCTAAACGCGTTAGATGCCTTGGAAGCGGAAAAAGGGATTTCAAAAGAAATCGTGATTGATGCTTTAGAAGCGGCTTTAGTTTCTGCATATAAACGCCATTATGGTCAGGCTCAAAATGTCGAAGTTGAATTTGATCAGAAAAAAGGGAAAATACACGTTTATGCTGTAAAGGAAGTTACAGAAGAAGTGATGGACTCACAACTAGAAGTTTCGTTAAAGGAAGCACTTTTGATTAATCCAGCCTATGAGATTGGGGATAGGATTCGATTTGAAGTGACACCAAAAGACTTTGGACGAATCGCTGCACAAACAGCAAAGCAAGTTATTTTACAACGTGTAAGAGAAGCAGAAAGAACAATTATTTATAATGAGTTCAGTGCCTATGAAAAAGATATCATGCAAGGGATCGTTGAGCGTCAAGATAAACGCTATATTTATGTGAACCTTGGAAAAATTGAAGCAGTTTTGTCAAAGCAAGATCAAATGCCTAATGAATTTTATCAACCACACGACCGAATTAAAGTGTATGTTTCTCGAGTAGAAAATACATCAAAAGGGCCTCAAGTGTTTGTTAGCCGTAGTCATCCGGATCTTTTACGCCGATTATTTGAGCAAGAAGTTCCCGAAGTTTATGATGGAATTGTTGAAATTGTCAGCATAGCCAGAGAAGCAGGGGATCGTTCAAAAGTGGCGGTTCGTTCACATGATGAAAATATTGATGCAGTGGGAACTTGTGTGGGACCTAAAGGGCAACGCGTTCAAGCGATCGTCAATGAATTAAAAGGTGAAAATATGGACATCGTTGAGTGGAATGAAGATCCAGCGGTATTTATTACCAATGCTTTAAATCCAGCTCAAGTGATTGATGTAATTTTTGATGAAGAAAATCCTAAAGCTTGTACAGTCGTTGTACCAGATTATCAGTTATCTTTAGCCATTGGAAAACGTGGTCAAAATGCTCGCTTAGCTGCTAAGTTGACGAACCATAAAATTGATATTAAACCAGAGTCAGATATGACTGAATATTATGAAAAACAAGCGCAAAATCACGAAGAATTAGCAACTGCTGTACAGGATGAATCAAGTCTTCCTGCTGATTTAACCAATGATGAATATGAAACGATTGCATTTAATGAGGAGCAGCTTAAAGAAACAGATCAAGAGGCTTAACGAATAGGAGGGCGAAGAGGTGAAACAAAGGAAGATTCCTTTACGTAAATCTGTAGTTTCAGGTGAAATGAAGCCTAAAAAAGAGATGATTCGAATTACCCGTTCAAAAGAAGGTAAAGTATCGATTGATCCTACTGGGAAAATGCCAGGCCGTGGGGCATATGTCTCATTAGAGCCGGATGAAGTGAGACAAGCTTGGGAAAAGAAAATTCTTGACCGAGCATTGGAAACAACTTTGACCGATGAATTTTATCAAGAATTGTTAGATTATGTAACGCATCAAAAAGCACGTAAAGAGTTATTTGGACAATGAACGAAACGAATCGGCAAAAGGCCATGAATCTCATTGGATTAGCAATGCGTGCTGGTAAACTAATTACTGGTGAAGCATTGACTCTTAAAGATATTCGTAAAAACAAAGTGAAAATCGTGTTTGTAGCAAATGATGCGAGTGAGAATACAAAGAAAAAGATTAAAGATAAGAGTTCATATTATGAAGTTCCTTGCTTTGAACTATTTTCTGAAGCGGAAATCACGCAGATGATTGGGAGACCTCGCAAAGTATTTGGAATCGTAGATGACGGTTTTGCGAAAAAAACTAAGGAGCTAATTGAAGGTTAGGAAGGTGATTGCATGAGCAATAAACGAGTTTATGAGCTAGCAAAAGAATGGAAAAAGCCTAGTAAAGATGTGGTAGAAAAAGCGCAGCAACTTGGCATTAATGTAAAAAATCATATGGGAGTACTCACAGACAGCGAGACTAAAAAGTTGCAACAAGCGTTTAATCAAACACAAACGAATAAAAAGACAGCACAGCAAGTAAGCCGAGAACCAGCCAGAAAACAGCCAAATGAACCACATAAAAATGAAACAAAACAACAAAAAAATAACCGCAGCTATCAAGATCGCGGTCAAGGGAGCGGTCAAGTGAATCAAGGAAAAAAACAACCAACAAATCAAAATCGAAAAAACGGGGGAAACAATAACCAAAGTCGTCAAGGAGCCAATCAAGGTGGCACCCAGAATCGTAGCAATAACAATAATCGTGGAAAATTCAACAACAACCGCAACCGTTTTAACAAAAAAGGGAAAAAAGGAAAACAGCAATCAACAGCTAAACCGGCAGTACCACCGCGTAAATTCCGTGAGCTACCGGATGTATTAGAATATACAGAAGGGATGAATGTGGCGGATATTGCAAAGAAAATCCATCGTGAGCCAGCTGAGATTATCAAAAAGCTATTCATGCTAGGGATCATAGTTAATCAAAATCAAGCACTGGATAAAGATACCATTGAATTGTTGGCTACTGATTATGGAATGGAACCGCAAGAAAAAGTACAAGTCGATATAGCCGATATTGATAAATTTTTTGAATCTGAAGAATTAAATCCAGAAAATCTTATTTCTCGCCCGCCGGTAGTTACAATTATGGGGCATGTAGATCATGGGAAAACTACTTTGCTTGACACGTTACGTCATTCACGTGTTACAAGTGGTGAAGCAGGAGGAATTACACAGCATATTGGTGCTTATCAAATTGATATTGATGGAAAGCCGATTACTTTCTTAGATACACCGGGACATGCGGCTTTTACAAGCATGCGTGCGCGTGGCGCCAGCATTACCGATATCACTATTTTAGTAGTAGCTGCGGATGATGGCGTGATGCCGCAAACTGTAGAAGCAATCAACCATGCCAAAGCTGCTGGTGTTCCAATTATTGTTGCTGTAAATAAAATTGATAAACCGGGAGCAAATCCGCAACATGTCATGCAAGAGTTAAGCGAATATGAATTGATTCCAGAAGCTTGGGGTGGAGAAACCATTTTTGTTGAAATTTCTGCTAAATTCGGGCAAAATATTGATGAATTACTAGAAATGATTTTGCTGGTGGCAGAAGTGGAAGACTTAAAAGCCGATCCTAAACAACGTGCAATTGGAACAGTGATTGAAGCTCGGCTTGATAAAGGAAAAGGTCCTGTGACGACATTACTTGTTCAACAAGGGACTTTGAATGTGGGAGATCCTATTGTAGTAGGAAATACCTATGGTCGTGTTCGTGTGATGGTTAATGATTTAGGCCGTCGCGAAAAATCTGCGGGACCAGCAACACCAGTAGAAATTACTGGGTTAAACGAAGTTCCACAAGCAGGAGATCGTTTTGTTGTGTTTGAAGACGAAAAAACAGCTCGTGCAGCTGGAGAAGAACGCGCCAAACGTGCGTTACTCGAACATCGAGCGATAACTAGCCGTGTGACATTGGATAACTTGTTTGAAAGTCTGAAAGAAGGCGAATTAAAAGAAGTTAATGTGATTATTAAAGCAGATGTTCAAGGTTCGGCGGAAGCTTTAGCAGCTTCATTAAAGAAAATTGATGTAGAAGGCGTAAGGGTAAAAATCGTCCATTCAGCAGTTGGTGCCATTAACGAAAGTGATGTCACTTTGGCAGCTGCAAGTAATGCGATTATCATTGGTTTTAACGTTCGTCCAACGCCGCAAGCAAAAGTTCAAGCCGATAATGAAGAAGTAGATATTCGTTTGCATCGTATTATTTATAAAGCAATTGAAGAAATAGAAACAGCGATGAAAGGATTGCTTGATCCAGAGTTTGAGGAAAAAATTACAGGGCAAATGGTAGTACGTGAAACATTTAAAGTATCTAAAGTTGGTACTATTGCGGGTGCTTATGTTACAGAAGGTTTTATTCGTCGAGATAGCGGCGTCCGAGTGATTCGTGATGGTATTGTCATTTATGAAGGGCAGCTTGCGAGCTTAAAACGTTTCAAAGACGATGTGAAGGAAGTTAAAATGGGCTATGAATGTGGGGCAATGATTGATAAATTCAATGATATTAAAGTAGATGATATAATTGAAGGATTTATCATGGAAGAAATCAAAAATAATTAATTTTAAGGAGGCCACTCAACATGGCAAATTATCGAGACCGTCGAGTTGGTCAAGAAATTTTAAAAGAAGTAAACGAAATTTTACGTAAAAAAGTTCGTGATCCACGTGTTGAAAACGTAACAATTACAGATGTCCATGTTACCGGAGATTTACAGCAAGCAACAATTTATTACAGTATTCTTTCTGATTTAGCGTCAGATAAACAAAAGGCAAAAGAAGGATTGACGAAAGCAAGTGGATTGATTCGAAGAGAATTAGGACATAATTTAAGTATATATAAGACACCTGAGCTAACCTTTGAATTAGATGAATCTGTTGGGTATGGCAATCATATTGATGAACTGCTGCGTAATTTGAATAAAGAGTAAAAAGAGAAAAAAACCGATCCCAAAAATTAGGATAGCTAATGGTTGGGTCGGTTTATTTATTTAAAGTTTGTTTAAAATTAGAAGAAAATTTATCATTGAAAATGCGACCCCATTAGCGATAGAAATGGTGAGAAAAAATAGTTTTTCTAGCTATAGCAATTACAAATGGATGTTTCGTATTAATAGATAATAAAGGTTTCTAACTATTTTATTACTGAACCATAAGAAGCGCAGAAAAAATGTTCAAGGACATCAGTATTTTTTTGATATGTGTTATAATTATACAGTTAATATTTTAAATGATAGGAGAAAAAGAATGGATGGATTATTACCTTTATGGAAAGAACGGGGAATGACGAGCCATGATTGTGTATTTAAATTAAGAAAAATTTTACATACCAAAAAAATTGGGCATGGTGGTACATTAGATCCCAACGTTGAGGGCGTGTTACCCATTTGTATTGGAAAAGCAACAAAAGTGATTGAATATTTAGCGGATTCAGGAAAAATATATGAAGGAGAGATTACTTTAGGTTTTAGCACAACGACAGAGGATAAATCAGGTGAAAAAGTAGAAAGTAAAAAAGTAGAGAAATTACTTACTGAAGAAAAAATTGATTCGATTATGCAGAGCTTTGTAGGTGAAATCACACAAATACCTCCCATGTATTCCGCAGTGAAAGTAAATGGAAAGCGTCTTTATGAATATGCTAGAACCAATCAAATCGTTACACGTCCTGTCCGTAAAGTAAAAATTTATCGTTTTAAAAGAATCAGTAAGCTTCACTGGGACAAAGACAAAGGATTATTATCTTGGCGATTTGAAGTGGCCTGTGGGAAAGGGACTTATGTTAGGACCTTAGCTGTTGATACGGGGAAAAAATTAGGATATCCAGCGCATATGTCTGATTTGGTTCGTTTAGCTAGTGCTGGAATGGAGAAAAACCAAGCCATTACTTTACAGCAAGTCGCAGATTATTTTGAGGCAGGAACTTTTGAAAAATATTTATTACCCTTAGAAATTGGAGTAGCTCGTTTTAAAAGAGTAGATATTGATGAACAAGTTTGGAAAAAAGTTAAAAATGGAATGAGATTGGCCTATGAAGTATTTGCCTTAGAAGAAATGCCTACAGAAGAAATTGCTTTATTTTACCAAGGGAAAGTAGTGAGTATTTACCAACCAAATCCTAAAGAAAAAAACAAATTAAAACCAAGCAAAGTACTGAGGAATGGGGTATAAAAATGAAAATTATTAAAATGAGACATCCTTATCAAAGGAAACAAATCCCTCAAGAAAATGTAGTACTCATCTTGGGATTTTTTGATGGGGTACATCTAGGGCATCAACAGGTAATAAATACTGGGAAAGAAATTGCCAAAAAAAAAGGACTAAAACTAGCTTTAATGACGTTCAACCAGCATCCTGCGATCGTATTTAAAAAAATTAATCCCAGCCAAGTAAAATATTTGACAACATTGGAGCAAAAAGAAAAAAAAATGGCTTCATTAGGAATTGACTACCTTTATGAAATTGATTTTACTTCTTCTTTTGCTCATTTGACTCCCCAAGAATTTGTAGATCAATATATTGTCGGTCTCCATGCGAAAGTTGCTGTTTCTGGATTTGATTATACCTATGGACCAAAAGAAATTGCAAATGTTGAACACTTGCCAATATATGCAAAAAAAAGGTTTGAAATCGTGACCGTACCAAAAGAAGAAGATCAAGGTGAAAAGATCAGTTCCACTCGTATTCGCCGGTTATTAGATGAAGGAGCCATTGAGAAAGTCGTATGTTTATTAGGAGCTGCTTATGAAGTAGAAGGTGTGGTTGTGCATGGAGATGCACGCGGTCGTCTCTTAGGATTTCCTACAGCAAACATTAAGGTAAAAAGTACAGTCTATCTTCCTAAAGAAGGTGTTTATGTATCGGAAATTAAGGTTGGTGAAAATTGGTATCCAGCTATGGGATCGATTGGTCATAACGATACGTTCGGAGAAAATCGAGAATTAACCGTTGAGTTATATATTTTAAATTTTGATCAAGACATTTATGGCGAACACGTAAAAGTACGTTGGCATCACTTTTTGAGAAATCAAGTGAAGTTTCCAAACATGGAGACGCTAATTGAACAGTTAAAATCAGATGAGAAAGCAACTATCGACTATTTTGCTTAATAAAATAATATCGGTATTTTTACTCACAAGTCCATCCTCAGTCTATTGAGCAAAGCTGGGCTTATTTTTTCTAAAAGGTAGTGATTGAAGCAGATTTTTCTAGCGTTGAATGAATTAATTATAACGAGAAATTTTTTTGTTACGTAGTTAGATATTCGTATAGTTATGTCAGTGTTTAAAAGCAGCTATAGGTCGATGTTTTATCTAAAAAAGAGGAATAAAATATTGAAGAAAAAGACAATAACGGTATTTATTAAGTAATAAAAGGAAATATTTGACTTTTCATTAGCCATAAAAAAAGAAAATCGTATTATTTGTCTCAATTATGAGGACCTGTAGTATCCTTAATCTAAAGAGCAAATGAAAACAAAAGAAAAGCAAATATACAAAAAACTAAGAAATAAACAGCTTTAGTAACTCGCGGTGCAAAAGGGATAGAGCCAGTTGTTAACGCTTAGGTAAAGAAAAAATGAATGCTGTAGTTATAAAGAAGGAACGTAAGCAGCTGTAGCAACTATTGAAGAAACAAGGAGAAAAGCAGTTGTAGTAAAATCTGATATCAGTACAGAAGAAGGGATGGAAAGTTTATTAACGCAAGCTGTTGAAACATTTGGGAAATTAGTTCTTTGGGTGATGCTGGAATGGAAAATCAACATTCAACTCATAAACGCCCTTTTGAAGATGGGAAAAAATTTTTAAAAGTAAATCTAATTGGGGTATTTTTAGGAATAAAAAAATCTTTAAATTATTTCGAAAAAATAATTTAAAGATTGGGGGACAAAAGTAAAGAATACTTTTCATTGAAAAAATGATACCTATTAGACGCGTTGGACGATCAGATGAAATAGCAGCAGCTTGGTTAGCTTCTGATGATTAAGGCATTACGTTTTTTTGATGGCGGAGTGAAACTTTATCTGTCTTTTCAAGGTGAAAAATGGTAAAAATACAGACAAAACAAGGCGATAGATAGTTGTTCTTTCGTCTTGTTTTGTGTTAGGTAAGTCATTTAATCTTTAAATGAAACAGCTGTTTGATTTTGTAATAAATTATTGATCCAAGTACCAAAATTCGTTACATAGTTAAAATTGCCACCAATTAGAATTTCGTATTCGTTTTCTTTAAAATGAATGTATTGAAGTAACCGATCTTTTTTGTTTGCATATACATCTAAATGGTAATTAAGAATCTTTTCTTTTAATTCGTTCATTTTGTGGAAATCATTGACAACAAATGAAAATTTTAGGATGACTGGTGCATCAAATGCTAGTTGTTTCTCTTCTTTGATCACTGCATTTTCTTTGCCACCATAGAGAAAATCAAATAAATTTTGTTCAGAAAATTTCCATTTTCCTCCGACTTTTGTTCCTTTTAATTTTCCTTCACGTAGATAGTTTCTAATTGACCGCGTTGTAACACCAAGCTGTTCAGCTAATTCTTGCACTGAATAATACCCTTTCAATAGCTCCCTCCTAACTGATAACCATTCATTTGAAACTAAAGGCATGGAATTGATAAAAAATTCCTATAGTTTTCAAAGCAATCTGCAAATGAATAAGTAATTTCTTCTACTCTACCAATAGATTATACTAAAAACAACGCTAAAAAAATAGATTTGTTTAATAAATAAACGTTATGTGTATATATTTATCTTGTTATCATAACTGGGTTGATAATTATTTTTTATTAAAAATTGTTATTTTAAATAACGGTAATTGAACTAAATGAAGCATTCATTGAAAGAGATTAAAATTAAATAATTTAGCAAAAGAATTAAATTTATGCTACGAAAAAAGAAGAAATTATTATTAAATTTTTGTTTCGTTATATAATCGATGAATAAATCCTCATTATTTTAAAATTTTTTATTTTATAACTAACGTTCCTAATTTTTTTAAGTAGAAACATTATTGAAATATTTTATTTAAAAGTTTATACTTAATGTTAGGAAAAACGATGAATATATTGTAAAATTTTCCTAAATGTTTTGAAAGGAGACTTATTATGTTTGTTAAACCCGTGCTAAAAAAAGTTTCTGGAAGTATCTTATCCCCATGTTCTTGCGGATTACTTATTGGTAATGGTTCTTAATAAAGTCTTCCGATGACGATTGGGAAATAAGGTTGTCGTACAAACTCCCCTGTGATACGTTTATAAAATGACAGCTTTGTTTCCCTAATTAAAATGCAACAAACAAAATCACTTGTTGTTCAGACTGGTAAAAGAGGTGATTTAAAAGTGAAAATTAAGGAAAATTTATATGCATATCCTTATTTAGACGAATTTATTTTACATAATGTTTTGCGAAGCAGTTGGATAGTCATTTCAAAAAAAGAATTTGAGATGATTCAATCACAAAACTACGATGAATTATCCGAGACAACAAAAAAGAAAATTAAAACATTTCAATTGTTTTTAGATAAACCGTTAAATATAACAAGATTTGAAGCAAGTGTTCCTCAAACAGTCTATCTAGTGTTGACACATCAATGTAATTTAGCATGTGTTTATTGTTATGCAGAAGCAGATATGGCAAAAGATTATCCTAATCAGCTTACATTTATTGAGTGGATTCATGTATTAAACCAATTAAAAGATTGTGGTGTTAAAAAAGTAGTGTTTACTGGAGGAGAAATCGGATTAACGCATGATTCATTAAAATATATTGATTATGCTCATCAAATTGGTCTAGCAGTGGGAATAATTACAAATGGTACTTTGCTGGGGAAAAAAAGCAATGCGCAATTTTTAGCAGAAAAGTGTCAATCAATTACCATTAGTTTAGATTCAATCGACAAAGAAGAAAATGACAAAAATCGTGGAAATGGCTGCTACTCAATCGCTATGAGAGGAATTAAGCATCTTTTGGCGCTTAATTATTCTCAGCTTTCAGTGAATACGACTATTACGAATCATAATATAGATTCCGTTGAACAAACTATTCAATTTTTCAAAAAGAATGGGATTTCTTATAAATTGGGTGGGTTTAGCGAAATTGGTCGGGGAAGTATGTCGAAAGTTTCATTGACCTTTGAAGAAAGAAAGCGCTTAGAATGCGGAGAAAAAAATGAGTGGCGTTCTTCTTTTTTAAAGCCGTTCACTATAAAAGAATCATGCGGGTTGGGGCTCGGCGAATTTGCGATTAATCCAGTTGGCGATATCTTTGCTTGCAAATTATTGGAGACGAAAGAGTATCAATTAGGAAATATCAGAGAAAAGAAATTGCAGGACATCTATTGTTCAGAAAATGTGCGAATAATTGAAACACAAACAATCCATTAGTTATCTGAATGTCAAGGTTGCTCTTTTCTATATTTATGCGGCGGTGGTTGTCGTGCCCATCATTATTATCATACTAATGATTTTAAAGGAGTAGACCAATCAGAATGCCAGTTATTAAAAGAAATAATAAAATATCAAATGTATCGTATTTGGAAATAAAACGAGGGAGGGGTGCAGGATGGAACTAAATGGTGAATTAGCTTATGAAAAATTAGGGAATGAAATTTATTTATCATTAAATGATGAAATTTATGTTTTAGATAATGAAGTCTCAATTTATATTTTTGAATTATTAAAAAAGCAATTAGAGATTAGATTTATTAAAGAAAAAGTGATCGCTTATTTTTCGAATACTGATGAGTATTCAATTCAAGAAAAGAAACGTTTTGTAGATGAATTTATTGAAGATTTAATAGCTAATAATATTCTCTTAGAAAAAAGTAGTGAATCAACATGAAAAAAGACAAATATGTTTACTAATACGAATGTAAAGTATCCATTTTTAAGAATAAGCCAACACTTACAAAAATTGTTCATCAGATTTTTGTAAGTGTTGGCTTATTTTAAACGTACTTGTTTTCCTATCTTTTTAAAGGAAAAAATACAAATTGACGTTACCGTTTGTTCCTATATTTTCTTAAAAAAAATTAGGGATTTTTCTCAATCAGTAAAACTAGACAAACAAAAAAGCAAAATTTGTAATAGTAAGCGGTTTCAAATGGTTTTTTTTAGAATTAGTATAAGTAAAATAAAAGTATAACTATTGCAACACAGCATCTTCTTTTATTGAATAAGGAATAAAAAGTTCTGAAAAAGTAACATGTACATAGCTGCTAATGTAAAATCAATTTTTTTAACTGCAAATGAATTAAGTAATTCTAACTATTGACTGACGTGGTTTCAAATATCAGCAGTCACAAAGAAATGTAAAGAGGCGGTTTTACTCGTGTCAAATGGAGGCATAAATTCAAGGATCAACTAGTACAACTTGATAGACAAAAATTAGAAAGAAATTAGAAAGAAATGTTTGGGAAAGTAGTAAGGTAAAATAAACGCTTCGTTCTCTGTCTTATCTGGTTTCATTAAAGAAGAGAAACAATAAATTTATTAGCTAATTACAAGTAAAAATAAGAAAATGGGGAGTCTTATTTTTCGTGGGGGAGAATAAAAGCATCAAACGAATTTGCAGTAGTTGCGTAAAGATACTAGAAAAAGAATTTTGATTTAGTCAATGGTACACAAAATTCATTCATTATTTAATAAATGTCGGGGAAAAAGAGAGTGTTTTTGAAAGAGTATCATACTACTGTTAAGTCAGCATGCAGTTAAAAAGTAAGGGATGAAATATTCTTACTCGTGAAATGTAATTAAAAATTGAGGGATTTACGAGTAAAATGGATAATTATCAATATGGAAAAAAGAATAAAAATTGGTTAAATCGAAAGTCTTTTATAAAGCAGCTATGATTCTAACTGGTTGATCATATTTAAAGAGCGGATCAAAATCTATCATGATGTTTGGTTCGTTTTTTTGTATTAATCACCCTCTTACTCATTAAATATATTAAAATTAATAAATATTTTCTATCAAATTTAATATTTGTGTTATCTTATAACATGGGCAAATTGTTACATACACGGATAAGCAGTTAAAAAGGTGTGCGTTATTTTGGGAGTAGTTATAAAAAGATAGGCTATAGGGGGAGTTATTAATGGAAGTGAGTATTTATATTCTATTGTTTCATCTGAATTTTGCTTTAACATGGTATATTTTGTTGGCAAAAAATAAGTGGACAGTAGATATTTTGATTCGCTTGTGTTTGATGTTTCTTAATTTATGGCTCAGTGAACTTACGAGTCAGTTTCTAGTTTTGCTCTATATTTATCATGCTGTCCAAATTTTTCGTGAGAACAAAAATATCTTTGTTGCTGTTTTATTAAATACTTTTTGCATAAATGCTATTGGTATCTCCATTTTTTTAACCATCGAGTTTCCTAGACTTGTAAGTCATTGTGAGTTAGGAACGAATGGGGTACTGCAAATCTTTCTTTTGTTGATTATTCTTTTAGCAATGAAAATAATCGAGCAAAGGTATCAAATTATTTCTTATCTTTATTCATATAAAAAACAACGTAATTTTTCTGTAGTATTATTCTTTTCGATCTTTATTCCTTTTTTATTGTACCACACGCTCTTTCCAAATGATTCGCTCTACTTTATTTTAACTTCTTGTTTGTTGATTTTGATTAATTCTTTTTATGAATTATTTATGCTTTTGATTGTATTGAATGAACAAAAGGAAGAATATTATAGCGTATACATGGAGAGCATGAAAAGGAACAAGGAATATTATCGGAAGCTAGAAGAATTTTGCCATGACTATAAAAACTATATTGGCGTTTTGGAAAATCTTTTACAGAATAATCAGTTCAAACAGGAATTGGAAGCAGTTGTAAACTATGAAAAAGATTTTTTTGAAACACAACTAAAAGATACGCTACATATCAAGTTACAAAAGATTCACGATCCATTGCTACAAGGGATTTTTTCAAAATTTATGGCACGAGCAGAGGAACTAAAAATTCCTTATGTTATTCAAATTAATCACATCATCCCAAAATTGACAATTAATTCATATGATATGATTCGTTTATTCACAAATATTACCGAAAATTCCTTGACTCATTACGAGAGTCATCCAGCAATAGATAGAAAAGAGATTATCATTAAAATAGAAAATTTAGTGGATTGTTTTTATTTTGAATTTAGTAATCCTAGCAAAAAAACGGAGTGCAATGTAACAGATCTATTAAATAAAGGAACGACCAGACAAGAAAACAGCAAAGGAATCGGATTATATAGTGTTAAGAAGATTATTGAAAATAATGAAAATATATCATTAAGTTTAAAGTATGATAGAAAAGAGCAGCGCTTTTATTGTGTGTTAACGCTAAGAAAACAAATCATTATCTAAAAATAAGTATGGAGCAGAAGTGTTTAATTCCGAAAAATAAGAAAAAATTCACGAAAATTCTTTTAAATTTTTTGTGAAATTCGGCTTATTTACGAAGGATTTTCTTTTATTTCCCCTGTTTATCTGTTTTTAGATCGTGAAATAAAAGTATTCTTTACTTTTGTCCCACGCTCATTTTTTTGCTGCTGTAAAAAGATAAAGTGATTAAAGAACCAATAATTGTTTTTGTTCAAGTTGTTTCATAAAGCTAACTAGTTTTTTAATACTTCTGCGACTAAGTATCAAAGTATCACCATTTTTAAAATAAATTTCATTTGTTTTTTTTATCTACTAGTTTAATATTGGCGGGATTAATGGAATAGCTTTTCAACTCATTGAAAAAGTTAAGGTGCTCAAAAGCATGTTTCAGTTCTTCAACTTTCCCATGAATTAGAAAAAATTCTGTTTCACAATAAAATTCAATGGTTGAGCGGGAACTAGTAACTTTACTTAAATAGTTAACTTCTCTTGGATCAACCAAGTAAATTTTGGATAACGACTCAATTTTAATCAGATTATTTTGAGTTTGTTGTAAATGTGGTTGTTTAAATAATAACTCTTCTAGTCCATCCATCACTTCCATTAAATCATTTTTACTATAATATTTATCAGCTCGGATATTTTGATTAATAATTTCTGCTCCTTTAGTGGGGTCATTTGTTAAAAAAATGATGTAACAGAAATTATTTTTAATACGAATTTTCTTACTGAAATCAATTCCGGAATGGAATCTATTTAGTTCAATATCGATAATAAAAATATCTGAGTCTTGAATAGGCATAAAATCAAGACGATTATAAAATTTTTCTAATTGAGATGGCGAAGGGATCACTAATGAAATCGTTGTTAAGTGTTCGTTGTCATTATATTTTTTACGGAATTTTTCCTGATGAAAAACATTATCTTCGATATAGTATATTTTCATATTATCATCTCCAAATTTCAATCATCCTTAGTATAGCAAGAATGCAGAGGTTGATAAAGTAAGGAAAATGCTCAACGTTTTATTAATTGGTTCAATGGTATTTTTATATCTTTTAATCCATAGAAAAAGCTACTGGAATATATCTTTTTAGAATTCAGTCTTACTTTTACCAAAAAAAGATATTTTTTATGATTAAGCAAATTAATACGTTTGTTATTAAATTATAATAATAAATGACAGATAACATATGATTTTGTGGAGGGAGATACTAACGTTGGTCTTCAAATTTTTACAGAAATTAAATAAAAAAGCAAGTAAGCCAGAAGAAGAAACAGAAGTTCAAGAAATTATTTCAGAAAAAAAAGGATTAGAAGAGGTGTCATTTGCGTTAAATGAAGATGAAAAAATTGTTGTGGATTTTTTAAGCGACATGGATAGAGATTTTGGGAGTAGTATTTCAGACCGAGTGAAGCAAGGAAATCATTTTGAACGTTTTTTAGCAGCTGCTTTTAGATTAGCTGGGTATAAAGTTGTAATCACTAAAAAATGGTATGTAAAGGAGAATCGTGTATATACTGGAGATGGTGGAATAGATTTGATTTTAACCACAGAAAATGAACGTATAGCAGTCCAAGCAAAATCAAAACGTTTGAATAGTTGTCGGGATTATCGATTGATTACAGATAACGACGTAAAAAAATTTGCAGGTACATCGGATAAAAATTGGACTAAAAAGATGTTTATTACCTCGACGTTTTTTAATAATTATGCCTATAAACAAATAGCAGAAAATGAAAAAGTTGATAAAATCGAGTGGTATGATCGATATGGACTTTTAAAATTGTTAAATCAATTAATTCCAGCAACCATGCTTAAATATCAATTATTAAGCTCTTTACCAGAAAATGTAAAAATTTGTCCTAAATGTAGTAAGGGAATTATGACAAAATTTCAGAATGGACAAACTGGAAAATATTTTAATTCTTGTTCGGTTTATTGTGGGCATACAGAAAGCATTAAAAATTCTTGATAAGAAGACGAGTTTTGAAATAGTAAGTTCTACATAAACATTGGAGTAGTATTGGATTATTTTTGTAATAATAATCGATGGTTTAATTTGGTTAATTAAATTTAAAAAGCGTTAAAGTGGGATATAGAAAATTTACTTTTAGATGTTCCTATTGAAAAAATATTACCAGAAATAAACGAACAACGTTTAAAAACTATAGATAGTAAAATTTTGCAGCCTAAAAGTGCAGATCAAGTATTAAGAGGAGTCACTGTTATTGGAGCAGGTATTATTCGTATGAATAGAACCCTTGCCAATTGTACTTTGCATGGTCAAAAACAGATGCTATTAATGTTTGGCGCACAAGTAATATCAAGGTAACCAATTTAAGTTTGATTGGATCAATACATATCTGAACATAAAGAGTTACTCTAGACAAACAACTGCTGGTTCAGCTGGAACAAGTTATGTTGGTATAATATTTATACCTATAAAAGAAATTAAAGCTAAAGTTTCTGTGTTAAATTTGCAAGTCTACTATCTTTTACATAGGTGACGTTCAGGTATAGTCAATATTAGTTATAAAAATACCCATGAATCGTAAAATTTTATTAATGATGTAGCGCCACCTAAAAAGTTAGACTTTTTTGGAGTGGAGAAATCCACTCCGTTTTTCTGTGCTTTTATTGATGATTTTAGGCAGCTTTTAAACCATTTCTCTAAATTGCACCGGAGCCTACCAGTTTAGTTTCCCTTTCATACGTTCATGATAGAAGATCTTATGTTTTTTTTACTTCATGTTAGAAGATATAAATATTAATATTTCGTTGAAGAAAGATTTTTACGAGATTGTATTTAAGTCTGATTTCTTGAAAATGAAAATAAAGTTCTACCTTTTAACATAATTATGTTAATAATGGGATAAAGAATAAAAATGGGGGTATGGGTGTGAACGAACTTGAAAAAAGAAAGTTAGAAATATTAGCGGTTGCTTATGGATTAAAACAAAGTGAATTAAAAAATGAAGAAGTACAAGAGAATTATGCCGTTTTATTTTCTGCATATCGTAAAATGATCATGGAGGATAAAGATCATTTTTTTGTGGATACGAATAGAAAAAAGGAAATCTGTTCTTCGTTTGATGCTTCAATGAGAGCATTGAGAACAAATAAAGAAGGAATGCGTGAAGAATTTAGTCAGTTAAAAAAAGGTGATAGAAATTCTTTTCTTATTTTTGGACAACCTACAATACTTTCTACGAAAGAAGGGATGGCACCCTCTCATTGTATTGGCATGTTAATTTATAAGAATGAGAAAAACGATTATTCTTTGTATTTAATTGATAAAAATAAAACACATAGTCCTCATTCAATAGTAAACAAACTCATTATCAGTAAGAGTAAGGAAAAAAAACTTGTTAATCTTTTAGCCGAAAATAAAGTAGTCACTCAAATAAATACTAAAAATGAAAAATTTTTAAAACAATTATATAAACTCAAAAGTCAAAGGATTATGTCTATTCCAATAACAATGAGTGCTCAAACTGTAGAAAACTGTTATATTAATGAAGTCGAAGCTGCTTTTAAAGTTTCTTTATTCCATTGTAAACATAATATGGATTCTTTAACGACATCAGTTACTCCTAAGTGGAATGATTTACCTGACGCTACATTAAAAATGAGAGAAAAGTTTAAGGATGCTTTAAAAGTAAGATCTAATGAAACGTTTGATAAAATATGTGATAAATTATTTTTAATATACAAAGAAAGAAAAGAAGAAATGGCAAGAAAAGTGAACAATTTGGGGATGAAAGCCGTAAAATATAGTGAATTTGGGGATAAGATACGTGAAAAAGCTCAAAAACAGACAATAGAAATTTTAACTGGAAAGAAAAGCTTAGAAACTTTAAAAAATCATATAATTGGAGAAGAAACAAATACATTTAAAGATAAGATGAAAGAGAAAGTACTAAATCGTACAGAAAAGGTTAAATAGACTCGATATTTTCGCTTGTACTCTAATAGTTGAAGAAGATATTATTGTCTCCCAATCACTTTATTTTATCTATATCATCTCAAGAGTTAAAGTCAAAGCCGTTCAACGAACTATCTTTTGTTTTGTGAGTACGTATCTCGGTATCACACTCTTCGATTAGTTAGATATACATAAAGTATCAGTAACGATTCCAGTATATCTTGTGCTACTTGCTATAAGCGTAGGAATTTATGCTTGTTTAAGATTCCAAACAAAGAGAAAAAAGGCTAGCAAATGCTAGCCTTTTTTCTTAAGTCTTTAAACCCAGTTGAGCTCGCGCAGCATGTGAAAAAAACCACTAAACAAAGACTTGTGAAAATTTATTCATACTCTTGGGATGAATATTGATATTTTGGATAAAGTAGAATATTGTAGATGATAAATAAATTTGACTATAGGAAAGAGAAGCTAGAGATCTATAACCCGTTCAATGAAAGAAAAAGTGATTCAAGAAGTCGATTCTTGGATTTTTTAGTGGATTTGTTTGGAAAATACAGTTAGTATGCGTATATGAGAGGTTGTGAAAGCGATGGTCTGCTTCAAGAATTAAGAGCGAAAAATCGAAAATAGCTTTCCATATTTTTGTATTTTTTGAACTTAATTCCGCAGAAGCAATCGCTTGAACACTGTTTAATGAGAGGTCGTGAGAGTGCTGGATAGCTCCGATGACAATAAGCAAGCATTTTTGGAACTAGACTTCTTAGATCATAAACATGGGGCTTATTTCAAGGAGCTGGTGCTTGAACACCGTTTAAAGAAGGTCGAAAACAGGTACGACTTTTCGACGTAAGGAGAAAAAATTTCAATGATAGAAACAATAAATTCCGCAGAACAAAAGGTTTCTGCATATATCCATATCCCATTTTGTGAGCATATTTGTTATTACTGTGACTTTAATAAAGTTTTTTTAGAAGGACAGCCAGTTGATGAATATGTTGAAATGCTTTTAAAAGAAATGCAGCTTATGTTAGAACAGCATCCTGTAAAGCAATTAAATACTCTTTACGTGGGCGGAGGAACCCCCACATCCTTATCTGTAAAACAATTAGATCGTTTATTATCTGGTATACGAAACAGCTTGCCTTTTAAAGTTGGAAAAGAATTTACTGTCGAAGCAAATCCCGGTGATCTGACACAAGAAAAGCTTCGAGTAATGAAAAATTATGGAGTTAATCGGCTATCTATGGGGGTTCAAACGTTTGACAATCGGCTATTGAAAAAAATTGGACGTAAACATACCACAGAAGATGTTTATCAAACCATGCGTTTTTTAGAAACAGAAAATTTTAAAAATGTTAGCATCGATTTAATTTATGCCTTGCCAGGGCAAACGTTAGAAGGATATAAAGATACGCTGGATCAAGCGTTAGCTTTGGATTTACCACATTATTCTTTGTATTCTTTAATATTGGAAAATAAAACAATGTTTATGAATTGGGTGCGTCAAGGAAGGTTGCATTTACCCGATCAAGAAACAGAAACGCAAATGTTTGAAGAAACGATTGAAGCAATGGAAAAATATGGACGTTTTCAGTATGAAATCAGTAATTTTGCATTCAAAGGTTATGAATCACAACATAATTTAATGTATTGGAACAACAATCACTATTTTGGGTTTGGAGCCGGGGCAAGTGGTTATCTTGGAAATAAACGTTATCGCAACAAAGGACCCATTCAGCATTATTTATGTCCATTAAGAGTTAATAAATTGCCAGTATTAGAAGTTGAAACTCTTTCAAGAAAAAATCAAATAGAAGAAGAAATGTTTCTTGGATTAAGAAAAAAATCAGGTCTTTCAAAAAAACATTTTTATGAACGTTACCATCAGTCAATAGACGCTCTTTATTCGGAAGTCTTGACTGACTTAGAAAGTAAAGGTCTGCTTATTAACGAGTCCGAACGTGTTTATTTAACTTCTAAAGGGATTTTTTTAGGAAATAATGTGTTTGAGCAATTTTTACTTGAAAAGGAATGTGCAAATAAATGAGTTGTTTTTTGTTGATAGATAAATTTAAAAAAATGAAATGCACGGAGTTCTGTTATATCGTTGAGTTAACAGTGTTTTAATAAATTTAGGTTTTAGCACTCGAGTGATTGGAGTGCTAAAAATAGGGTTGTTTTCCTTGACACATTATTTGCTTCTTGCTATATTAATAAGTGGGTTAGCACTTAGAATATATGAGTGCTAATGAGAGGTGAAGAAGATGTTGACGCAAAGACAAAGTGACATTTTACGTCTGATCATCCAAAGCTATACGAGTAGCGGGATGCCCGTTGGTTCTAAAAAATTGATGGAAGAAGGAGTCAAAGCGAGCTCAGCGACGATTCGTAATGACATGAAGACATTGGAAGATGAAGGATTTTTGCTTAAAACTCATTCGTCTTCGGGAAGAATTCCTTCTGCACAAGGCTATCGTCATTATGTTGATCATCTGTTAGAGCCTGCTCGTGTAACAAACGATGATTTAAAGCAGATTCGGCAGTCTTTAAGTCAAGAATTTCATGAAATTAATGAGATCATCAAGGAATCTGCTGATATTTTATCTGAATTGACTAGCTACACGACCTTCTCGTTAGGACCGGAAGTTAAAGACCGCCGTTTGACTGGTTTTCGCATCGTTCCTTTAAATAGCCGGCAAGTGATTGCACTTGTGGTGACTGATAAAGGAAATGTAGAAAGCCAAGTATTTACGCTTCCTGAAAATTTAGGAAGTCAAGATTTAGAAAAAATCGTTCGAATTGTTAATGATCGTTTAGTAGGAGAGCCATTACTGACTGTCTACCATAAATTGCGAACGGAAATTCCAATGATCTTGCATAAGTACTTTCAAACTACTGAAGGGTTATCTAATCTTTTTGACACGATACTCGGACATGTATTTGAAGATAAAATTTATGTGAGTGGACAAATGAATTTGTTAGATTATGAACCTCATCAAGATCTTGACCAATTTAAATCAATGTTTTCGTTTATGACAGATACTTATGGGTTAACGCAAATGATTGTTCCAACTGATAGCAATATTCACATTAAAATTGGTGCTGAATTAGGTAACGATCTTTTGCAAAATATGAGTATGATTCAAGCAAGTTATGAGATTATTGGGCACGGACGAGGTACAATAGCTTTGTTGGGACCAACGAATATGCCTTATTCGAAACTGTTAGGATTAGTTGATGCTTATCGTCAAGAATTAGCAGCTAAGCTTGCGGATTATTATCGATCACTTGATTTTTCCGGTTCATGGTAGCAAGAGATGAAGGGCTGACTGAATAGCGAAGGGGAGAGTATATCGTGAAAGAAAATCAGGAAGAGCTAGATAGTGAAGTAACAGATGTTCAAACAGATATTGAAACGAATATCGAGATAGATACAGAAGCGGCAGAGGATTCAGGGGTTTCTGATGCGGAGGCCGAAGAGTTTGCGCTTTTAAATTTAAAAGCGGAACTAGAAGAGATGGAAGACAAGTATTTGCGTGCTCGAGCAGAGATTGCGAATATGGTAAATCGTGGAAAAAATGAACGAGAACAATTACAAAAATACCGTTCGCAAGATTTGGCGAAAAAGTTATTGCCTTCTATTGATAATTTAGAACGTGCGCTGGTAGCAGATGTCTCAGATGATCAAGGAGCAAATTTGAAAAAAGGCGTAGAAATGGTTTTAGAAAGTTTGAAACAAGCACTTAAAGAAGAAGGCATTGAGAAAATCTTGGCAAAAGGGGAAACGTTTGATCCCAACCTTCATCAAGCGGTTCAAACGGTGCCGGCTACAGAGGAAGTTCCAGCCGAAACGATTGTGGAAGTGCTGCAAGAAGGATACAAATTACATGACCGCGTATTAAGACCTACAATGGTGATTGTTGCACAATAAAGTCATGTTAAAATAAAAAAGTAACCAAAATAAGGAGACGTTAATTATGAGTAAAATTATCGGTATTGACTTAGGTACAACTAACTCAGCAGTTGCTGTTTTAGAAGGAAATGAAGCAAAAATTATCGCAAATCCAGAAGGAAACCGTACGACGCCTTCTGTTGTGTCTTTTAAAAATGGAGAAATTCAAGTAGGGGAAGTTGCAAAACGCCAAGCAGTGACAAATCCCAATACGATTTCTTCGATTAAACGCCATATTGGTGAAGCAGGCTATAAAGTAGAGGTGGAAGGCAAATCATATACGCCGCAAGAAATTTCTGCAATGATTCTTCAATATATTAAAGGATTTGCAGAAGATTACTTAGGTGAAAAAGTAGAAAAGGCAGTTATTACTGTTCCTGCGTACTTCAATGACGCTCAACGCCAAGCAACGAAAGATGCGGGAAAAATTGCTGGTTTGGAAGTAGAACGTATTGTAAATGAACCGACTGCAGCAGCTCTTGCTTATGGGCTAGATAAAACAGATCGCGATGAGAAGATCTTAGTGTTTGACCTTGGTGGGGGAACGTTTGATGTATCCATCCTTGAATTGGGTGACGGCGTATTTGATGTATTGTCTACAGCTGGAGATAATCACTTAGGCGGGGACGATTTTGATAATAAAATTATTGATTATATGGTTGCTGAATTTAAAAAAGAAAACAGCATTGACCTTTCCCAAGATAAAATGGCTTTGCAACGTTTGAAAGATGCAGCTGAAAAAGCGAAAAAAGATTTATCTGGTGTGTCAAGTACACAAATCAGTTTGCCGTTCATTACCGCTGGAGCAGCTGGTCCTTTACATTTGGAAATGACGTTGACTCGTGCGAAGTTTGACGAATTGACGGCTGATTTGGTTGAACGCACCAAAATTCCAGTTCGCCAAGCGTTGAAAGATGCAGGTTTGTCTCAATCTGAAATTGATGAAGTTATTTTAGTGGGTGGTTCAACGCGTATTCCTGCAGTTGTAGAAGCTGTGAGAAAAGAAACAGGAAAAGAACCGAACAAATCAGTAAATCCAGATGAAGTAGTTGCAATGGGTGCGGCTATTCAAGGTGGAGTGATTACTGGTGATGTGAAAGATGTTGTTTTACTGGATGTAACTCCACTATCATTAGGTATCGAAACGATGGGTGGCGTATTTACGAAACTGATTGATCGCAATACAACGATCCCGACAAGTAAATCTCAAGTATTCTCGACAGCTGCGGATAATCAACCTGCTGTAGATATCCATGTTTTGCAAGGGGAACGTCCAATGGCTGCGGATAACAAAACATTAGGAAGATTCCAATTGACAGATATTCCTGCTGCACCACGCGGAATTCCTCAAATTGAAGTGACGTTTGATATTGATAAAAACGGAATCGTTAATGTATCTGCCAAAGATTTAGGTACACAAAAAGAACAGAAAATTACGATTAAGTCTTCTTCAGGTTTAACGGATGAAGAAATTGAACGCATGGTTAAGGATGCTGAAGCAAACGCCGAAGCAGATAAAGCGCGTAAAGAAGAAGTTGATTTGCGCAATGACGTGGATGCTTTGCTATTTTCAGTTGATAAAACCCTAAAAGAATTAGAAGGGAAAGTCTCTGAAGAAGAAGTGAAAAAAGCAGAAACAGCTCGTGATGAGTTAAAAGCTGCTGTAGAAGCAAATAATATTGAAGAAATGAAAACAAAACGTGATGCGTTGAATGAGATTGTTCAAAACCTTACAGTAAAATTATATGAACAAGCTGCTCAACAACAAGCTCAAGAAAACCCTGAAGCAGCGCAAGGCGGAGCAGATGATGTAGTAGATGCTGACTTTGAAGAAGTTGACGGCGATGACAAAAAATAATTGACTTCTAAAAGAGGTTGCAAATAGGCTGTATTGTACAATAGCAAATTTCGAACAAAGAATAAAAGATTTTCTTTGTTCGAGTTTGATATCATAAGATAAGGGCCTTTGAACATTTTATCAAGCAGAGGTCGTTTAAAAAGATAGAGGTCTATAATTGATAAAAGTGTTCAAGAAATATGATTTTATAGCTCTATTTTTAGACTGCGTAGGTTTAAAGCCAAAGTTACTGCTTTGGCTTTTTCTTTTGAAAATACTTTAAAGTTGCAGTTTTGGTTTTAGTAAAAATGTGATATGATAACAAGCGACGTGGAAATGATGAGAACCAATAGGAGGAAAGCCTATGGCAACAAAACGTGATTATTATGAAATCTTAGGACTCTCAAAAGGAGCTTCTGAAGATGAAATTAAAAAAGCTTATCGTAAGCTATCAAAAAAATACCATCCGGATATCAATAAAGAACCTGACGCTGAAGAAAAGTTTAAAGAAGTGTCAGAGGCTTATGAAATTTTAAATGATCCGCAAAAACGGGCGGCTTATGATCAATACGGCCATGCTGGGACAGATCCAAATTATGGAGCTGGCGGATCCGGCGGCTTTGGTGGTTTTGGTGGATTTTCCGGCGGCAGTTTTGGCGGATTTGAAGATATTTTTGATTCGTTTTTTGGTGGTGGAGGGCGCACTGTTGACCCTAATGCACCTAGACAAGGAGCAGATTTACAATATACAATCAATCTGTCTTTTGAAGAAGCTATTTTTGGCGTGGAAAAAGAAATCAAGTACAATCGTGAAGAAATTTGTCAGACTTGTCATGGTAATGGCGCAAAACCCGGTACACAACCGACGACTTGTCATAAGTGTCATGGATCGGGTACAATTAATATTGAACGTCAAACCCCTCTTGGCCGTGTGATGAGTCGTCAGACTTGTGATGTCTGTCATGGTACAGGAAAAGAAATCAAAGAACCTTGTCCGACTTGTCACGGTTCTGGTCATGAAAAGAAAACTCACTCAGTTAAAGTGAATGTACCAGCTGGTGTAGAAGAAGGACAACAAATGCGCTTAGCCGGACAAGGAGAAGCTGGAGAAAATGGTGGACCATTTGGTGATTTGTACGTTGTCTTTCGTGTAGAAGAAAGTGATATTTTTGATCGCGATGGTTCGGAAATTTATTATGAATTGCCGTTAAGTTTTGTTCAAGCGGCGCTAGGTGACGAAGTAAAAGTTCCGACTGTACATGGTGATGTGAAATTAAAAATTCCTGCTGGTACGCAAACAGGAACAAATTTCCGTTTACGTGGAAAAGGAGCACCTAAACTTCGGGGCGGAGCAATGGGTGATCAACACGTAAAAGTAAAATTAATTACACCTAAAAACTTAAACGAAAAACAACGTGAAGCTTTACGTGCCTTTGCAGCTGCTGGTGGAATGAAAGTAGAAGAACAGCAAGAAGATGGCTTCTTTGAGAAAGTCAAAGATGCCTTTGGTGGGAAAAAGAGAAAATAAGCAAATGAAATGTAAACGCCGAGAAGAAAATCATCGTCTAATGATTTTCTTCTCGGCGTTCTTTTTTATGTCTTTAGACTCCGTTTAGCTCGCAAAGTGAGCGAAACAAAAAAGCACCCGCTATGTGAGTAGAATAGTAAAAAGTCTACTAAAAAATCTCTTCAATCGCATTAAAATGTAGTTGTTCAGACTACATGATAACGAAAGGAAGAAATTTGAAGGCGAATAAGTCTAATAGCTCAGCGCAGTTACAAAGGAGTAGAAATAATTGAAGGACATATGATGCTAGTTTATGTACATCTATTGCTAAATATCCCGCCTAAAATAAGTGTTTCGAGTTTCATAAAATATCTAAAAGGAAAAAGCGCCATGATGCTATTCGATAAACATGCGAATTTGGAATATAGTTTGGAAGCTGTCATTTTTTGGCGGAGGAATATGTAAGTACGGTTGGACTTAACGAAACGACAATAAAGAAATGTATTCAAGAACAAGAAAAGCATGATATAGCTTTAGATAGACTGAGTGTTTGAGAATATAGTGTCTTTTTTAAGGGTTAAAAAGTGATATAACTTCCTCTTAAGAAGGAGCAAAACTGATAAAACCAGCGCCTTGAGACGCTGGCTAGTATTAGTGGCTTATAGCCTCAGAAGAAAACCATCTTTTGAGGGGGATGATTAAAAAAGAAAGTTGTACGCTTATAAGAAAATGAAAGGAAGATGTTCTCCTTCTTTTTTATGAGAATTAAATATTTAATACTTTATTTAGGAAGTCCTTTGTTCGTTCGTTTTGTGGATTTTCAAAAATTTGCTGCGGCGTTCCATCTTCAAGAAAATTCCCGCCGTCAATGAACATGACGCGATTGGCGACTTCTTTTGCAAACCCCATTTCGTGTGTGACGATCACCATAGTCATTCCCTGTTTTGCTAATTTTTTCATGACGTTTAATACGTCGCCGACCATTTCTGGATCAAGAGCAGAAGTAGGTTCATCAAACAACATGATATCGGGATTCATTGCCAAAGCACGAGCAATGGCGACCCGCTGTTTTTGTCCGCCGGAAAGCATTTCTGGATACACGTCTTTTTTATCTTCAAGACCGACTGTTTGCAGCAATTTGATTGCTTTTTTTTCTGCGGCTTCTTTTGCTTCTTTTTTTAAATCCATGGGAGCTAAAGTAATGTTTTCCAGCACGGAAAGATGCGGAAAGAGATTGAAGTGTTGAAATACCATTCCAATATGTTGTCTGACTAAATTAATGTCTGTGTTTTTGTCCATTAAATGAGCACCATCAATAATAATTTGCCCATCGGAAGGTTCCTCTAACCGGTTTAAGCAGCGTAAAAAAGTACTTTTTCCTGAACCGGAAGGGCCAATGATGCAAACAACGTCGCCTTCATTGATTGAAACATTGATATCATTTAAAACAGTATGCTCACCATATTTTTTCACAAGATGTTCCACTAGAATTTTTTCTGCCATCTTATTTCACCTTCTTTTCTAAGACTTTCGCTAATTTTGTAAGAGCGGTAATGAGAATCAAATACATGATAGCGATAATGAGATAAACATACGTACTTTGTGTGGTACGTGCAACGATAATTTTACCCGTTTGTAATAATTCAACTACTCCGATTGCAGAAATAATCGTTGTATCTTTTAATGAAATTACAAACTGATTAACAAAAGACGGTAACATAATTTTAATTGCTTGCGGTAAAATAATTTTTTGCATGGTTCGGTTGTAGGATAGACCAAGACTGCGAGAAGCTTCCATTTGTCCTATTGGCACAGCTTTAATCCCGCCGCGAACGATTTCAGCAATATAGGCACTTGCATTTAGTGTTAATGTGATGATTCCGGCGACAAAATCTGGAATTGTAAAACCAATGAGTCCTGGTAACCCAAAGAAAATAAAGAAAGCAAGAACCATCATTGGGATACCACGAATGATATCGACATAAATGCTTGCGATGGTTCGCAAGGCTCGAATAGGTGCTACACTAAATAATCCAAAAATAATTCCAACTATTAATGCCAAAGCAAAGGAAATGAGTGTTAATAAAATGGTTTTCCATAATCCTTTAAGCAAAGCTTGGTAGTTGTTTTGTAGTAGTCCGATCAATGTGGATTCATCTTTGCTTTTTTGAGCGGCATTGCTGTCTGTTGAAATGTATTGATGAAGAATCTTATTGTATTCGCCTGTCCGCTTTAATTCTTTTAGTCCTTCATTAAACATTTGCAAAAGTTCACCATTTTGTCCTTTTTTGACGGCGAATGCATACTTCCCGCCTGACTCTTTGGCAATGGGGGTTTCTAAATTTTGTCCGCTTTTGATAGCATAACCGATGACTGGATAATCATCCATCATGGCATCAATTGCGCCAATCTTTAAACCATCATATAATTGATCGGCAGAATCAAAATATTTGATAGTGTATCCGTATTGGTTTTCGTGATCGTTTAAAAAATCGGCGCTTTCAGTTCCGACTTTGGCACCTACAGTTTTTCCTTTTAAATCTTTATAGGATTTAATGGCGTGATTGCCCTTTTTAACAGCAATTTGAATTCCGCTTTCAAAGTAAGGATCAGAGAAATCATAATTTTTTTTACGCTCATCAGAAATCGTCATTCCTGCGATCATTCCATCTGCTTGCCCAGATTCTAATGCTTGTAAAGCAGCAGAAAATCCGCGATAGTCCATGCGCAAGTTGAATCCTTGCATTTTAGAGATGGCTTTCATTAAGTCGACGTCAATTCCTTCGTATTTTCCTTCTGTGTTTTGAAATTCAAAAGGTGCGAAAGCTGAATCACTGGCGATAACATAGGTTTCTTTTTCTGGTTTTATTTTTTGCATCGTCTCCTTCGTGCGTGATTCTGTTGTATTTTTATTTTCAGCTTGCATGGGAATACTAAACGTAAATGTGATAAATCCTATCATCATGAAAATAATTATGTGAATAAAATGCTTTTTTTTCATAATCAACCTCCTAAAATCCCAATAACTTTTCATATTTTTTTATTATAGGTGAAAACTAATAATAGATACAAGTTGAATGTGTTGAAAAAAATAAAAAAAAATCATTTCATCACAAATCACGTTATAAAATATAACATTTCAAGGTTAGGTATTGAAGATTTATTTAAGAAAATAAAAAGTTAGAAGTAGCGAAAGTATGTTCGGTATGATATAATGTCTAAGCATGAAATGCCTTTGCTTTCCTTTTCTTTTTTTCAGTCGTAAAATGAAGAGGAGAGAATGAGAAGGAGGATAAAAAATGATAGAAAGAGATACCTCCCGACACTTTGAATTGGTGTCAAAATATCAACCGGCAGGAGATCAACCAGAAGCTATTAGCCAGCTCGTTGATGGGGTTGTTGCAGGAAAAAAAGCGCAGATACTTTTAGGAGCAACGGGCACCGGAAAAACATATACGGTTTCCAATCTTATTGAAAAAGTAAATAAGCCAACTTTAATTATTGCTCATAATAAAACATTAGCTGGACAATTATATGGAGAATTTAAAGAGTTTTTCCCTTACAATGCAGTCGAGTACTTTGTTTCTTATTATGATTACTACCAGCCAGAAGCCTATGTTCCTTCAAGCGATACGTATATTGAAAAAGATTCCAGTGTCAATGATGAAATTGATAAACTGCGGCATTCGGCAACTAGTTCATTACTGGAACGAAACGATGTCATTGTAATTGCTTCTGTTTCTTGTATTTTTGGTTTAGGGTCACCTTTTGAGTACCAAAAACAAGTCGTTTCCATTAGAAGAGGAGCTGAACTTGATCGGAATCAATTGATTCGAGAATTAGTGGGCATTCAATTTGAGCGAAACGATATAGATTTTCAGCGTGGTCGTTTTCGAGTGCGTGGTGATGTTGTGGAAATTTTCCCAGCTTCACGGGATGAACGTGCATTGCGCATCGAATTTTTTGGAGATGAGGTTGAAAGAATCCGGGAAGTCAATGCGTTGACCGGAGAAGTATTAGGAGAAACAGAGCACGTAGCCATTTTTCCAGCAACACACTTTGTTACAAATGATGAACACATGGAGCAAGCTGTCGCCAATATTAAAGCCGAACTTGAACAGCGTTTGGCTGTTTTACGAAATGAAAATAAATTGCTTGAAGCGCAACGTTTGGAACAGCGAACAAATTATGACATTGAAATGATGCTAGAGATGGGCTATACTTCTGGAATTGAAAACTATTCCCGCCACATGGATGGACGTAAAGAAGGCGAACCGCCTTATACGCTACTTGATTTTTTTCCTAAGGATTTTTTGATGATTATTGATGAATCACATGTGACGATGCCACAAATTCGTGGAATGTACAACGGAGATCGGGCAAGGAAACAAATGTTAGTGGATTATGGATTTCGTTTGCCATCGGCTTTAGATAATCGTCCGTTACGTTTGGAAGAATTTGAAAAACATGTGAATCAAATCGTTTATATTTCTGCAACACCCGGTCCTTATGAATACGAGCAGACGGATACGGTAATCCAACAGATCATTCGTCCTACTGGGCTACTGGATCCATTGATCGAAGTACGACCAATTATGGGGCAAATTGATGATCTTGTCGGTGAAATTAATGAGCGAGTAGAAAAAGATCAGCGGGTATTTGTGACCACCTTGACGAAAAAAATGGCAGAAGACTTAACGGATTATTTCAAGGAATTAGGAATTAAAGTCAAGTATCTTCATAGCGACATCAAAACGTTGGAGCGTACGGAAATTATTCGCAATCTTCGTTTAGGTGAATTTGACGTGCTTGTAGGAATTAATTTATTGCGTGAAGGGTTAGACGTACCGGAAGTTTCATTAGTGGCAATTTTAGATGCAGACAAAGAAGGCTTTTTACGCAGTGAACGATCCTTAGTACAGACAATCGGTCGAGCTGCTCGAAACGCAGAAGGAAAAGTAATTATGTATGCAGATAAAATAACTGATTCAATGCAACGGGCGATTGACGAAACTGCAAGACGCCGCAGAATCCAAGAAAGATACAATCAAGAACATGGAATCATTCCAAAAACAATTATTAAAGAAATTCGGGATTTAATCTCAATAACGAAAGTCTCAGAAGACAAAGCAAAAGAAACGGTTCAAGTATCTTATGAAGAAATGACAAGAGAAGAAAAAGCGACACTGCTAATGAAATTAGAAAAAGAAATGAAAGATGCTGCAAAAGCTTTAGATTTTGAGACGGCTGCTAACGTCCGAGACATGATTCTTGAATTAAAGGCTTCAAAGTAGGAGGATTATATGGCAAACGATAAAATTATCATCCATGGTGCAAGAGCCCACAATTTAAAAAACGTAAATGTTACAATTCCTAGAGATAAATTTGTTGTAGTGACAGGATTGTCGGGTTCTGGAAAAAGTTCATTAGCATTTGACACATTATATGCAGAAGGACAAAGAAGATATGTCGAAAGTCTTTCTGCTTATGCACGTCAGTTTTTAGGACAAATGGATAAACCAGATGTAGATAGTATTGATGGATTAAGTCCTGCGATTTCCATCGATCAAAAAACGACAAGTAAAAATCCTCGTTCGACAGTCGGCACAGTGACTGAAATTAACGACTATCTGCGCTTGTTGTTTGCTCGTGTCGGTCATCCAATCTGTCCAAATGATCACATTGAGATTACTAGCCAGTCAATTGATCAAATGGCAGATAAAGTGTTGGAACTATCAGAACGAACGAAGATTCAAATTCTTGCTCCTATCATTGTAAAGAAAAAAGGGCAACATAAAAAAGTGTTTGAACGCATTCAAAAAGAAGGGTATGTACGTGTTCGAGTAGATAGTGAGATTTACGACTTAAGTGAAGTACCTGAACTTGAGAAAAATAAAAAGCATGACATAGCAATTGTTATTGACCGAATTATCGTAAAAGAAGGTATTCGGTCACGTTTGTTTGATTCCATTGAAGCAGCTTTACGTTTGGCAGAAGGGTATGTTTTGATTGATGTGATCGGCAAAGAGGAACTGCTGTTTAGTGAACATTATTCGTGTCCGTATTGTGGCTTTACTGTAGGCGAATTAGAGCCAAGGTTGTTTTCATTTAACGCTCCCTTTGGTGCATGTCCGGATTGTGACGGGCTGGGGGTTAAATTAGAAGTTGACCAAGATTTGGTCGTATCGGATCGTACAAAGACATTAAGCCAAGGTGCGGTCGTTCCATGGAATCCAATTAGTTCGCAGTATTATCCGCAATTGTTAAGACAAGCTTGTGAAAGTTATGGAATTGATATGGATACACCTTTTGAAGAATTACCAGCAGAGCATCAAGAAATTGTGATGAACGGCACGGATGAACCTTTTCATTTCCATTATGAAAATGATTTTGGTGGAGTACGAGATGTAGAAACGACTTTTGAAGGGGTACTAAAGAATATTAAACGCCGTTATCATGAAACAACAAGTGATTTTACAAGAGAGCAAATGAGACAATACATGACCGAATTAACTTGTCAAACGTGTAAAGGATATCGCTTGAATCCGCAAGCATTATCTGTTCAAATTAATGGAACTAATATTGGACAAGTAAATGAATTATCTATTCAAAAAGCAGCAGCGTTCTTTTCTTGTTTAACTCTTTCTGAACAAGAAAAAGTTATTGCGCGACCTATCTTAAAAGAAGTGAATGATCGCCTTTCTTTCTTAGAAAATGTGGGATTGAATTATTTAACGTTGAGCCGTGCTTCGGGTACTTTGTCAGGAGGAGAAGCACAACGAATTCGCTTAGCTACTCAGATTGGTTCTAATTTATCAGGAGTACTTTACATCTTAGATGAACCTTCGATTGGACTTCATCAAAGAGACAATGATCGTTTGATTGGGTCGTTGAAAAAGATGCGAGATTTAGGAAACACATTAGTAGTTGTAGAGCATGATGAAGACACCATGCGTGCAGCAGATTATCTTATTGATGTAGGTCCTGGAGCTGGTCATCAAGGAGGAGAGATCGTATCTGCTGGAACGCCAAAAGAAGTAGCTGCGGATAAAAATTCATTGACAGGACAGTATTTATCTGGTGAAAAGAGTATTCCAGTGCCTAACAAACGTCGAAAGGGAAATGGAAAAGAAATAAAAATAACAGGTGCTGTAGAAAACAATCTAAAAAATGTTTCAGTTACGTTTCCTTTAGGAGAATTCGTTGCTGTAACTGGTGTTTCTGGTTCCGGTAAGAGCACGCTAGTAAATAGCATTCTTAAACGTGCTTTGGCTCAAAAGCTTAATCGCAATTCTGCTAAACCGGGAAAATTTCGCACTATTACAGGATACGAAAGCATTGAAAAAATTATTGATATCGATCAAAGTCCAATCGGCAGAACACCGCGAAGCAATCCAGCGACTTACACCAGTGTGTTTGATGATATTCGAGAGCTATTTGCCCAAACGAACGAAGCCAAAATGCGTGGGTATAAAAAAGGTCGCTTTAGCTTTAATGTAAAAGGTGGGCGCTGTGAAGCATGTCGTGGTGATGGAATCATTAAAATTGAAATGCACTTTTTACCTGATGTTTACGTGCCTTGTGAAGTTTGCCATGGCAAACGCTACAATTCTGAAACGCTAGAAGTTCATTACAAAGGAAAAAGTATTGCTGATGTTTTAGAGATGACGGTAGAAGATGCGGTGGAATTTTTCCAACCGATTCCTAAGATTCACCGAAAATTACAAACAATTGTGGATGTTGGTTTAGGGTACGTCACGATGGGGCAGCCAGCAACGACGTTATCTGGTGGAGAAGCGCAGCGTATGAAACTGGCAAGTGAGTTGCACAAAATATCCAACGGTAAAAATTTTTATATTTTAGATGAGCCAACTACCGGTCTTCATACGGATGATATTGCACGATTGCTTGATGTATTGCAACGTTTGGTAGAAGCAGGAAATACGGTATTGGTGATTGAACATAATCTGGATGTGATTAAAACTGCTGACTATATTATCGACCTTGGTCCAGAAGGTGGTGAAGGCGGCGGAACGATTTTGGCAGTGGGGACGCCGGAAGAAATCATCCAAGTAAAAGAAAGTTATACGGGAAAATATTTAAAAAAAGTAATGACTAATAAATAGGATGGTTAAAAAAGAATTAAAAACAGCTATTTCTTCTTGTTTTATTGACTTGACTATTCTAGAATACGTTACATGGTAGTTCTTTCTACACTAATTAGTATAGATAAAAACTTCCTATAAGTTCAATCCGTTCAAAAAAGAATTGAGTAATCGGAGGAGTTTCCTTTGATTGCTTTTTTCTTTGTGGTATGATATTTCTTGTGTAGTTGAAAAAGAAAAACTAGAGATTATGGGTAAGTGAGAGATAATAATGAACAGTAATGAAAAAGAAGAATTTATTCCTATTTTATTAGGCAGTGACATGAACGTATATGGGATGGCACGCTCGTTTCATGAAGCCTATGGAAAAGAGTGTCAAGCGTATGCTTCAAACCAATTAGCGCCTACTCGCTATAGTAAGATTGTTAAAGTAGAAGTAATTCATGGCTTTGATAAAGATCCTATATTTATTGAATCCATGCTGCGTTTAGCAAAAGAGAAGTATACAGATAAAACGAAGAAATATCTACTACTCGCTTGTGGAGACGGGTATGCAGAATTGATTTCTCAACACAAAGAGGAATTATCGAAGTATTTTATTTGTCCTTACATCGACTATTCGTTATTTAAGCGTTTAATTAATAAGGTAAGTTTTTATGAAGTATGTGAGCAATATAAATTGCCCTACCCAAAAACATTTATTGTGAAAAAAGAAATGCTAATGGATGGCTATTTAAAACAAGAATTACCGCTTGAATTTCCGGTGGCAGTAAAGCCCGCTAATAGCGTGGAGTATTTGTCTATCCAATTTGAAGGTAGAAAAAAAGCGTTTATCATTGATAACCGGAAAGAATTTGATGTGATTGTAGGACGTATTTATGAAGCGGGGTATACCAGTGAAATAATTGTCCAAGATTTTATTCCCGGTGATGACAGTAATATGCGTGTGTTGAATGCATATGTGGATGAAACACATCAAGTACGTATGATGTGTTTAGGACATCCTTTATTAGAAGATCCTACACCGGCGTCAATCGGAAATTATGTGGTGATCATGCCAGATTACAATGAAAAAATTTATCAAACGATTAAACGTTTCTTAGAAGAAATCAAGTATACGGGATTTGCCAATTTTGATATGAAATATGATTCAAGAGACGGTGAATACAAATTATTTGAAATCAATCTTCGTCAAGGAAGAAGTAGTTTTTTTGTAACTCTTAATGGACTGAATTTAGCAAAATTTGTAACAGAAGATCGTGTGTTAAAAAAAGCATTTACAGAAACGATTTATGGGACCAATCAAACTGATCAAGCAAAATTATGGATGGGTGTACCAAAAAAAATTTTTATAACTTATGCAAAAGAAAGCAAAGATAAAAAAATGGCAGAAAAAATGATTAAAGAAAACCGATATGGAACTACTGTTTTTTATAAAAAAGATCGGTCGATTAAACGCTGGGTATTGATGAAGTATATGTTTAGAAATTACATTCCCCGATTTAAAAAATATTTTCATGTGAAAGAAGGTTGATTCATGGAAAACTTTTTTAGTATTTTGGGTGGAATGGGTACAAAGGCTACAGAAAGCTTTATTCGTTTAATCAATCATCGAATAAAGGCGAAAAAAGACCAAGAATATTTAAACTATGTATTATTCAATCATGCAACGGTGCCTGATAGAACGGCTTATATTTTAGATCGTAAACAGGAAAGTCCGATGCCTTATTTACTTGATGATATTAAACAACAAAATTTGCTAAATCCCAATTTTATTGTTTTAACGTGCAATACCGCTCATTATTTTTTTGATGAATTACAAGCAGCAACGAAAATTCCAATTCTTCATATGCCAAAAGAAGCAGCTAATGAATTGGTTCGTCAACAAACGACTGGAAAAGTTGCACTTTTAGGAACGCAAGGCAGCATGAAAGCAGGAATTTATGAAAAAGAAGTCAGACAATTAGGTTTTGACGTAGTCATTCCGGATTCACAGCTGCAAGCAAAAATTAATCATTTGATTTATCATGATATCAAAGAAGCCGATTATCTTAATAAGAAATTATACGATGAAATTCTAGAAGAAGCGATTCAACGTTTTAATTGTGAAAAGATCATTTTAGGCTGTACGGAACTGTCGTTAATGCAAGAATATGTAGGAGAAAAGATTTATCCTGTAATTGATGCCCAGTCAATATTAGCAGATCGAACGATCGAGCGTGCTTTACAAAGTCGCAGCATTTTTTGAGTAAGCGGAAGTTGTTTAAAAATAGGGACGGATACCCTTTGAGGGATTTGTCCCTATTTTTATCGATCATTTGTTCTTAAAAATGTTTTAACTAGTAATGACACGCCCGGAGATGTTATAATTTTAAAAAGATGTATGAGAGGAGACCATTTGATGATGGCTGATAATTTACAATTAGTGATTATTACAGGGATGAGTGGGGCTGGAAAAACGGTAGCCATTCAAAGTTTTGAAGATATGGGGTATTTTTGTATTGATAATATGCCGCCAAACCTTATTCCTAAATTTTGGGAGTTAATTAAAGAATCAGGGAAAGTGACGAAAATGGCCTTAGTCGTTGATTTACGTTCACGCTCTTTTTTTGAAGAAATTCAAAACATGTTAGTAGAAATTGAAAATACAAATTTTATTGATACGTCTATCTTGTTTTTAGATGCCTCCGATGAAGAGCTCGTAGCACGTTATAAGGAAACAAGACGGACTCACCCAATGGCGATGAATGGCCTCGTAACAGAAGGCATTCGTAAAGAACGTGCAATATTGAATGACTTAAAAACTCAAGCGTCTGTCATTATTGATACGACACCATTGACACCTCGACAACTAAGAGAAAAAATTAATCAAACATTTAAGACAAAAGAAGATCAAGGATTTCGAATTGAATTTGTCTCATTTGGGTTTAAATATGGATTACCGATTGACGGAGATATTGTAATGGACGTACGTTTTTTGCCGAATCCACACTATATTTCTGAATTAAGACCTTTGACGGGAAAAGATCAACCAGTGTACGATTATGTGATGTCTTTTGAAGAAACTGAATCATTTTATCAGAAGTTTTTAGATTTATTGCAGACGGTTTTACCGGGATACATCAAAGAAGGAAAAAGTAGTTTGACGGTAGCCATTGGTTGCACGGGTGGACAACATCGTTCCGTTGCTTTAACTCAACGTTTATCTAAAGCGTTAAGCAAAAATTACAAAGTGAATGTGACACATCGTGATAAAGATAAACGGAAAGAGACGGTGAATCGTTCGTGAAAATGAAGACGTACCGTATCAGAAAACCTAAGATTGTTGTAGTTGGTGGTGGCACAGGTTTACCAGTTATTTTGAAGAGTTTGCGCAATCAAGGTGCAGACATTACAGCCATTGTGACGGTGGCAGATGATGGAGGAAGCAGCGGGGAACTCAGAGAATCAATTGCTGTGGCACCTCCTGGAGATTTGAGGAATGTTTTAGTTTCTTTATCGGATATGCCTCAATTTTATGAAGATATTTTTCAATACCGTTTTAAAAAAGAAGATCAATTCTTGGCAAACCATACGATTGGTAATTTGATCATTGCAGCTGTAGCAGAAATGAGAGGGAGTACATATGAAGCGGTCCAACTCTTAGCTAAAATGATGCATGTGGATGGTCATATTTATCCTTCTTCGGAAACTCCTCTAACCCTTCATGCTGTTTTTAAAGACGGTACAACGGCTACGGGTGAGTCAAAAATCGCTTTAGATCGTAAAACGATTGATCACGTATATGTGCGCAATACAACAGACGATAGTGAAGCAAAACCTGCACGTAAGGTTGTTTCTGCTATCCTAGAAGCAGACATGGTTGTGTTAGGACCGGGTAGTTTATTTACGAGCATTTTACCGAATCTAGTGATTCAAGAAATTGGTGAAGCAGTAGCAAAAACGAGCGCTGAAGTGGTGTATATTTGCAACATTATGACTCAAAAAGGAGAAACGGAGTATTTTACTGATGCCGATCATATTCGAGTGTTGCATGAACACTTGAAACAGCCATTTATCAATACTGTTCTAGTTAATACTGAGAAAGTGCCAGAAGGTTATATGGATCCGGAAATTTATGATGAATACCTCGTTCAAGTGACACATGATTTTAATGGTCTTCGTAAAGAAGGGTGTCGTGTGATCTCTACTGATTTCTTAGAATTAAAAAATGGTGGGGTATTCCACGATGGAGAAAAAGTGGTGGAAGAGTTGTTTCGTTTAGTTTTTGGATCAAAATATTAACGCAACTGTTTTAAAGAGAAAGGAGGAGGAGAAAATGTCATTTGCAGCAGACGTCAAAAAAGAGCTTACTACTCTTGAAGTTCATCGAGAACATGCTAAAGCAGAATTAGCGGCACTTTTGCGCATGAATGGTTCTTTAGGGATCGTAAATCAACAATTTATTTTAAATGTGCAAACAGAAAATGCAGCGATTGCTAGACGAATTTATTCTCTTTTAAAAGATCATTATAATGTTCGAAGCGAGCTACTTGTTCGAAAAAAAATGAAATTAAAAAAGAATAATGTCTACATCGTTCGTTTAAAGCAAGGAACAAAAAATGTGTTAATGGACTTAGATATCATGGATGGTCTAATGTTCAATGGCAACGTCTCTAAAGAGATTATGGGAAATTCTCAAAAAATGCGTTCCTATCTAAGAGGCGCATTTATGGCGTCTGGTTCGGTGAATAATCCTGAGACTAGCCGTTATCATTTAGAAATATTTTCAATCTATGAACAGCATAATCAAGATATTTGTGAGATGCTAAATTATTATGGTTTGCACGCTCGAACGTTAGAACGCCGAAATGGCTATATTTCTTATTTAAAGGGAGCGGAAAAAATTGCTGATTTTTTGACTTTGATCGGTGCGACAAATTCAATGTTACGTTTTGAAGACGTAAGGATCGTTCGTGATATGCGCAATTCAGTCAATCGTTTAGTCAACTGTGAAACAGCCAATCTTAATAAAACGATTGATGCTGCTTCCAAACAAATTGAAAATATTGAATTGATTGAAAATAAAGTGGGATTGAATGCTTTGCCTGAAAAATTGCAAGAAATTGCAGAGCTAAGATTACAGCATCCTGAAGTCAGCTTAAAAGAACTAGGAGAAATGATGCCATCAGGTACGATTTCAAAGTCGGGGATTAATCATCGTATAAGAAAAATTAATGAATTTGCCGAAAAATTACGAGCAGGAGCGAACGGAAATAAGAAAGAAGTTGCAGTAAAATAACTGATTCATTTAATTGTTCTGATTTAATGAATATTTCATTTTTAGAAGGAAATGAGTTTCAACTCATTTCTTTTTTCTTTTTTTATAAAAAAAAGTTTTAGAAAAGTTAGGGGATGTGGTAACAATGAACGTAGTAGAAATATATTTTTTATAGAAAAGGAATTAGTAAAATGCCCAATAAAAAAATGCTGGATTACACTAACCTAATGGAATTACACAAAAAGTATAAAAATTGGTCTTTTGTTGCAATAAGTGCAGGGTTAAAGATAGATGAAATTAAAAAAATAAGGCATGAGTATATTATCGAAAACTTAAAAAATGGCTTATCAGTAAAAGAAGTGGCTAAAAAGATTGGAATATCAAAGAACACTATTTTTAATGAAAAAGATTTATATATCACGCGTCAATTGTTTAACGCAACGCCTAAAAAAGTGATTGCTGATGAATTGAAAATACCGTTAACAGAAATTGAGAATAAAGATTATCACTACATTAAAAGAACGATTAAAAAGAGTGTAGATAGTAGTTGTACAATTAAAAATTTAGCTCAGCATATTGGTTGTGGATGTACACCACAGGATATTATGGATCTATATATTTATAGAGCCTTAAAGGAAAAAAAAGTATTGGTGAGCTATCTGATGTACTTAAAATAACGGAAGACGAAATTATAGCGATTAGAAAAAAATACGCGGAAAAAATGATAAATGAAGGCTTAGAGCCAGAAAGAGCAAATAAAGAGCTAGCGAATGATTTAGCGATGGCTTTTCGTATAAAGAAAGTGGCGTGTGAATATGAAACGCAAAGGAAAAAATATATCAGTGAAGCTAAAGAGCGACAAAAAGCGGTGAATTTGTTAGAAAAGAAAAAAAAGTTGAAAGATATCGAAGCGATTACTGGTTTATCACAGCGACAGATCCTAGAACTTAGGTATGAGTATATCGTTAGTCAAATACTGAATGGAGTTCATCCTAGAGATATTGTAAATAAATTAAATATTAGTTATTCCGTATACAAAAAAGCAAGAAATTTATATATTACACGTGAAATAATTAAGGGAATTTCTAAAAATGACTTAGCTGAACGGTTGAAGGTGCAGCCAGAAGTCATTGAACATAGAAAATATACATATGTTATAGAAGCATTAGAGAAAAAAGAATCCGTTGACGATGTTGCCAAGCAAGTAGGTTGTTCAAAAAATATTATTACAGATATATATATACTCCATGAAATTAAAAAAAATACCGACGTGAAGAGTCTTGCAGTTCAATTTAACTGTTCGGAAAAAAAATTTTAAATACCAGAAATCGTTATGCTATAACACAAATAGAAAAAGGAGTTCCACCAGAAATTGTTCTCAATGAATGGAAGATTGATTTAAAAACGGCTCCTGAAGTCCGAGAAGCGTGTGTTATTTATGAACTTAAAAAAAATGAGAATAGACTCAATCATTATTTACAATCGAGTAGGTCAACCTTTTACCATGAAAATAATGAGGATGTGCTTTTTTTAAAAAAATTTGGGACAGCAAAAGAAGAGTTACGAACCATCTTAACAAATTATATTGATAGGAAAAAACAAAGTGGGCAATCTCTTACAACTATTGGACAAGATTTTGGGTTTGTAGTTAATGAACAAGGAAAGTTTATTTATAATGAAACATTAAAAAAAGTAAATAACTTTTTTGATCGAAAAAAAATATTCACTTCTTTAAAAAAAGGGGAAGAAAATAGTCGTAAACGGCCAGCAGAAACTAACGATCAACCTTTTTCAAATAAAAAACGTTTAGAATCAATCGTGCAAAATGCTCAAAAGAAAAGTGAAGACTGTTGCTTATTTACTACAGCGAAAAAACAAAAAATAAATGAAACTGTTAGGCAGTCTGTTCTTTAACTACAACAAATATTGTTTTCAGAGGCTGGCTACTGATAGATTAATTGTTTGAAAAAGATCATACTTTATCAAAAAGTCGAGAATACTAGCGACTTTAGTCGTGTAGAGGGATCGGTTTCGTTAACCGACCGATAAAATTTTTAAGAGATACCGACAAAAGAATAGGCAATAAAAAAGACGCTTCTCAAAAAATGAGAAGCGTTAGCACAAAGCTACTCCTTGATATAGCTCAATAGTTCTGCTTCTTGAATGGACTCATCAAAGATATTTCCATTTAGAATAATTGTAGGGACAAAACGAATAATGGCTTCATTGGCTTCATCAATGATTTTTTGAAAAATTTGTGAATCTTTCTGCAAAGATAAACCTAGTTCATTAGTGGCGTAAGATGCCACTTCTGTTAAGCTTAAGTTTTTCCATTCATCTTGAGAATCAAAAATTTTTTTAATTTCTGCTAATGCTTTTTCACCGTTTGTTATAGTGATATGGTGATGCATGACATTTCCGCGCTGCAAACTTGCTTTTTCTTTATCAAAAAGTTTAATGACTCGTTGCACTTGCCCTTTTTTTACTGCATTTTCCAATAAATCATATGATTCATTGAACCATTGACGGCAATAGGGACAAGCTACATTAATAAATTCCGCCATTTTTTTTTGCGCATTCATATTTCCATAAAGGATGCCTGTCACCGTATTAATTTTTTCTGCTTTAATGATTGATCGATCCATTGATAAACACCTCTTTTTAATGATTGTACTCGTTTTTTTGAGAAAAACCTAGTTTTTTGTTTATAAACGTCAAGTAATTTTTCTTAATCAAGTGTTAGTTTTATACAAAATAAGTAGGTTTTCTACTATTTTTACGCTATAATGAAAAAGATATTTGAGAGAATTTTAGCAAGGATGATGATAAATGCGAAAAATGAAAACAATGGATGGTAATACAGCCGCTGCTTATATTTCTTACGCTTTTACTGAGCTTGCTGCTATTTATCCAATTACACCTAGTTCACCGATGGCAGAGCTAATAGATAAATGGGCAGCAAATGGGAAAAAAAATTTATTTGGTCAACCAGTAAAAGTTGTAGAAATGCAATCTGAAGCAGGCGCTGCAGGAGTTGTACACGGTGCTTTAAAAACCGGTGCATTAACGACGACTTATACTGCTTCTCAAGGATTGCTTTTGATGATTCCAAATATGTATAAGATAGCTGGGGAATTGTTACCGAGTGTCTTTCATGTTGCAAGCAGAGCAGTGACAACTAATGCATTGAATATCTTCGGTGATCATGGTGACGTGATGGCAGCAAGACAAACTGGTTTTGTGATGTTAGCACAAAGTAGCGTCCAAGAGGTAATGGATCTTGCACCTGTGGCACATCTAGCTTCCATTGAGGCAGAGCTCCCTTTTTTAAATTTTTTTGATGGCTTTCGAACGAGCCATGAAATCCAAAAAATTGAAGTATTGGAATATGAAAAATTGGCTCCTTTAATTAATCAAGAAAAATTGGCTTCTTTTAGAAAAAGAGGGATGAATCCGAATCATCCTACTGTTAGTGGAACCAATCAAAATCCTGATATTCATTTTCAACAAAGAGAAACCATTAATTCATATTACGAAAGGCTGCCAAAGATTGTTCAAAAATATATGAAAAAAATAAATAAACTGCGAGGAACGTCTTATGATCTTGTTACTTATTATGGTGCACCTGATGCAACAGAAGTAATCGTATCGATGGGGTCTGTGGCACAGACAATTGAGCAGACTGTTGATTATTTAAATGATAACGGTCAAAAAGTAGGTTTTTTGAATATTCATCTTTACCGACCATTTCCAGTGGAGAATTTACTTCAAAAATTACCTTTAACCACTAAAGCTGTTGCTGTGCTGGATCGAAGTAAAGAACCCGGTGCTGGAGGCGAGCCACTTCTTTTAGATGTTCAAAGTGTACTTTATGATTCAACGATTCGGCCTAAAGTCATTGGAGGACGCTATGGATTAGGATCAAAAGATGTTACGCCAGATCAAATTGTTTCTGTTTTTGACGAATTGAAAAAAAATGAAATGACAATGAAAAGACGTTTTACAATAGGAATTGTAGATGATATTACGCATCAGTCTCTTGAAAAACGGTCGATGTTGGATTTGACTAGTTCCGATACGTATCAAGCAAAGTTTTGGGGGTTTGGTTCAGATGGAACAGTCGGCGCCAACAAATCGACTATTAAGATTATTGGGAATCACACGGAAAAATATGTACAGGGCTATTTTTACTATGATTCAAAAAAATCGGGTGGTTTAACGGTTTCTCATCTACGTTTTGGTGATACACCGATTCGTTCAACATATTTAGTTGAACATGCTGACTTTATTGCATGCCATACCCCAGCTTATTTACATCGTTATGATTTGGTAAAGGGATTAAAAAAAGGAGGAACCTTTTTATTAAATACTTTATGGACAAAACGACAATTGGAAACTCATCTGCCGATACGTTTAAAAAAATATTTAGCGGAAAATGAGATTCAATTTTATACAATAAATGCTATGCAGCTAGCTCAAGAAATTGGTTTAGGGCGTCGCATTAACACGGCTATGCAGACAGCCTTTTTTAAATTGGCTAATATTCTTCCAATCGAAGAGATTGTGCCTCTTTTAAAAGCAGAAGCATTGAAAAATTATGGGCATAAATCAATGAAAATTGTTGAAAAAAATAGACAAGCCATTGATCGCACTCTTGAATTGCTTCATAAAGTGGAAGTGCCAGAACATTGGCGAATGTTAAAAGTTCCTGAAAAAAAAGATCAGTCGCTCTCACGTTATGTTCGAGAGATCTTAGAGCCGATAAATGCACAAGAAGGAAATGATTTGTCTGTAGGTATGTTGGTTGCTAATCAGATGACTACTGGTGAAATGCCGCTTGGCACAGCGGCACTAGAAAAACGTGGGATTGCGTTAGAAGTGCCTGAATGGCTGAGTGATCGTTGTACGATGTGCAATGCGTGCGCATTTGTTTGCCCTCATGCAGCTATCCGTCCATTTTTAGCAGATGAAAAAGAAATGAGCGAGGCTCCGGAAGGATTTATTGTTCGAACAATGAGAGGCTTGGATGGTTTGAACTATCGGATTCAAGTTTCGGTTGAAGATTGCACGGGCTGTGGGTTATGTGTCGAAGCCTGTCCAGCAAAGGGGAAAGCTTTGATGATGAAACCATATGAAGAGCAAAAAAAACAAGCAAGAAATTGGGCGTTTGCTATGACATTAAAACAAAAAGAAAACCCGGTTAAAGGGAAAAATACGGTCTTGTCTACGCAATTCAAACAACCGCTGCTCGAATTTTCAGGCGCTTGTTCTGGTTGTGGAGAGACACCGTATGTGAAATTATTGACCCAAATGTTTGGAGAACGTTTAATGATTGCTAATGCAACAGGATGTTCTTCTATTTGGGGTGGTGCTTCACCTGCATCGCCTTTTACGACGAATGCTTGTGGAAAAGGACCAGCTTGGTCTAATTCCTTATTAGAAGATAATGCAGAGTTTGGTTATGGGATGCTGTTAGCTGCTCAAACCCGTCGGGAAGCTTTGGCAAAAGCGATTAGTGAAATCATGCCGAAAGTTTCAAAAGAGTTAAGGATAGTAATGAAAGATTGGCTCACCCATTTATTTGACAGTGAAGGAACACAACAACGGGCGGAAAAACTTCAATTTGCAATACAAACAGAAAAAAAACAAGTTCCTGAATTGGAGAAGATTCTTCAGGAAAAAGACCTTTTTGTCAAGAACAGTCAATGGCTTATTGGTGGAGATGGCTGGGCTTATGATATTGGGTTTGGCGGAATTGATCATGTATTAGCCAGTGGAGCAGATATTAATATTCTTGTGATGGATAATGAAGTGTATTCGAATACAGGAGGACAAACGTCTAAGGCGACCCCAACTTCAGCAATTGCTAAGTTTTCTGCCAGTGGAAAATATGCCTCGAAAAAAGACCTAGGAATGATGGCTATTACTTACGGCAATGTCTATGTTGCTCAAATTGCTTCTGGAGCAAATCAAATGCAGACAATCAAAGCGTTTGAAGAAGCGGAGAAATATCCCGGTCCTTCATTGATCATTGCTTATACGCCTTGCATTACTCATGGACTGTTTGGCGGAATGAAAGAATCCATTAAAGAAGCACAAGAAGCCGTTTCTTCTGGGTACTGGTCACTTTATCGTTACCATCCTGAATTGGCTGAAAAAAATAAGGTTCCTATGTCGTTAGATTATAAAAAGCCAGATTTTTCAACCATGCCGGATTTCATGCGAAAACAAGTTCGCTTTTCATCATTGGAAAATACGAATCCTCAAATGGCAGAAAAATTATTTAAAAAAACTGTACATGATGCAAAAACACGTTTTTATAAATATGCTTTGTTAGCCGGACAGTTGGATAAAATCAAAGCGAAACTAGAGCCGAAACTAAAAGAGGAAAATGCAACGCAACTGAAAAAAGAGCAAAACAATGCCGAAGATGTGACAATCAGAAGGGCGAGAAGAGCAGAGCGTGATAAAAGAGGTAAAGCACAATTAAGAAATGATTTGGAATAAGAAATATTTTAGTGTCAAAAAGACAAGAGGCGTACACTTTATCAAAAAACAGTTATCAGAGTGAGAAAATTAGTTAATTTATGTAATTTTTCTTGAAAAAATCTAGTATTTATATGAAAAAAGACAGGTAGAGTTGTCTCTTATTTCTAAACATATGATATACTTAGAAGGAAATCTCAAAAGAGAAGAGAGGCTTTTTATGTCATTTCAAATCGGGGAACTTTTTAATTTAAATTATTGGCAGAAAATGTTTTCCGGTGACTTTTTCTCTCTGAATTTTTTGGTAAACATACTGGATATTTTGGTAGTATGGTATTTGGTTTATAAACTGATCCAGCTACTGAGAGGGACGAAAGCAATCCAATTACTTAAAGGGGTTGCAATCTTTATTGTCATAAGGATTGGTGCTGAGCTTGTTGGACTGCATACGTTATCCTGGTTGATGAATCAAGTGATCACTTATGGGGTTATTGCAGCGATTGTGATTTTTCAACCAGAGATCCGACGCGGACTAGAACATCTAGGCAGAAGTTCGCTTTTTAAACAAACAAAAAGTGAACAGCAAGAAGACGAGAAGATGATTTTGTCTTTTGATAAAGCCATTCAATATATGTCTAAGCGTAAAATTGGTGCATTGATTACTATTGAACGCCATACCGGTTTAGATGAATATATTGAAACAGGAATTGCACTTGATGCAGATATAACTGGTGAGCTGCTTATCAATATTTTCATTCCTAATACGCCGCTTCATGATGGTGCGGTGATTGTGAAAAATGGAAAAATTGCCGTTGCAAGTGCTTATTTGCCTTTATCAGAAAGTATGTTGATTCCAAAAGAGTTTGGAACTCGTCACCGAGCAGCTGTCGGTATTAGTGAGGTCAGCGATGCCGTCACTATTGTTGTTTCAGAAGAAACAGGAGATGTAAGTATTACATTGGATAATCAATTGATACCCGGATTATCTCAAGACGAATATTTAGCAATTTTACGAAAACAGTTAATTGCAAAAGAAAAAAATAAAACGAAAAAGAGTGGGCTTCAATCTTTCTTGGACGCGATGACTAAGGGAGGGGATCGGAAATGATCTCAAAAGAAAAACGTACAAGTATTTTGTACGGATTTGTTGCATTACTATTTAGTATCGTCCTTTATTTCAATGCAAATGGTCAAACGATGCAAAGTACACTCTCTGGAAATGAGTCTTATACTCAGAATGCTTCAAATGTTTCAATAAAACTCTTATATGATACAAATAGATACTATATACATGGTTATGAAAGCACGACTACCGTTAAGTTGACTAGCGCAAATCGTGTTCAATTAATTGCTGAAGCAAATGAAGATACTCGGACTTTTAAAGTAACGGCTGATCTGACCGATTTAGGCGAAGGAACACATGAAGTGCCGCTGAAAATAAAGAACTTAAGCAGTGCAGTTACTGCGAAGTTGCAACCTGAGACGATCACGGTTACAATTGAAAAGAAAGTGACAAAAAAATTTGATGTAAAGGCGATTTTGCCATCAGAAACAACGTTGTCAGGGTATAGTTTAACTGAAACGGCTGTAAACCCAAGCACGGTGACGGTTACTACTGGTGATAAAACGCTAGCCGAAATCCGACAGGTTGTAGCGAAAGTTACTCCTTCTATGATGACGGATGACGGAATTAATCATGTGATTTCTGTTCAAGCATTTAATCAAGCAGGAGAAGCGTTGAGTATTGTTTCTGATCCCGCTCAAGTGAAGGTCACAGCTGATGCGATTAAACCATCAAAATCTGTTCGACTTTATGGAACGCAGCAAGGAACAAGTGCAGGCGTAAAAAATTATGATTTTAAATTTTCAGACTTGGAGGCTGAAATCACAGGTACAAAGGAACAGCTTGCTAAAATTGGTGATAGTTTTCCTGTTCCCATTGATGTGACGGGAATTACTCGCCGAGTGACTAGAACGATTGAAATTCCAGTTGAAGAAGGGGTGAAAATAGTTCCAAAAGCAATTAGAGTAGAAATAACGCCGATAATAGAAACATCAAATAATAGTTCTTCTACTCGTTCAAGTTCAAGCAGTGTTGAATCAAATTCAAGTGTATCAACAACAATTTCGACGACTTCACTTTCGACTACACAAACAGAAAAACAGTCTTCTGATAGTGTAGATTCGAGTGAATTCACCGTGGAAAGTACACAAATAACTCAAACGAGTTCCTCGGAAAATTAAGTTAAAGGAGTAAATTTACAATTATGGGTAAATATTTTGGAACGGATGGTGTCCGCGGCGAAGCCAATAAAGAACTGACACCAGAATTAGCGTTTAAGCTAGGTAGATGCGGTGGTTATGTCTTAAGCCAGCACGAGACAGAAGGAAAACGACCACGTGTGTTAGTTGGTCGTGATACAAGAATTTCAGGGCAAATGTTAGAAGAAGCCTTAATTTCTGGATTATTGTCTGTGGGCATTGAGGTGTTTCAACTTGGTGTCATTTCCACCCCAGGAGTTGCTTATTTAACGAGGCTGCAAAAAGCCAGTGCTGGTGTCATGATTTCTGCTTCTCATAATCCCGCTCAAGATAATGGGATTAAATTTTTTGGTGCAGATGGATTTAAATTGGTGGATGAGCAAGAATTGGAAATTGAAGCGTTGCTGGATGCAAAAGTAGACGAATTGCCTAGACCTTCTGCGCAGGGATTAGGAACTGTGGAAGAGTTTCCAGAAGGATTATTGAAGTATTCACAGTTTTTAGTTCAAACTATTAACGGTGATTTATCTGGATTAACTGTTTGCGTGGATGCTGCAAATGGGGCGACTACAACTTCTGTTAACCGTTTGTTTGCCGATTTAGAAACTGATTTTTATACCATGGGGACTAGCCCGAATGGCTTAAATATCAATGATGGAGTTGGCTCCACGCATCCTGAAAAATTAGCTGAAATGGTTGTTGAAAAAGGAGCAGATGTTGGTTTAGCTTTTGACGGTGATGGTGATCGAGTGATTGCAGTAGATGAACTTGGAAATATTGTTGATGGCGATAAGATTATGTTTATTTGTGCAAAACATCTTTCTCAAAAGAATCGTTTGAAAAAGGATACGATTGTAACTACCGTGATGAGTAATCTTGGGTTTCACAAAGCGGTGGAAGCTATTGGGTTAAAAGATGTCGTTACACAAGTTGGCGACCGCTACGTTGTAGAAGAAATGCGTAAAAACGACTATAATTTTGGTGGAGAGCAATCGGGGCATATGATTTTTCTTGACTTTAATACGACGGGAGATGGAATGCTTTCAGGTATTCAACTGTTAAATATCATGAAACAAACAGGGAAAAAATTATCTGAATTGGCTGCCGAAGTAACGATCTACCCTCAAAAACTTGTAAATATTCGTGTAAGTGATAAAAATGGTGCAATGCAAGTTCCTGCGATCAAAAAAATCATTGAGGAGACAGAAGCTGAAATGGCCGGTGAAGGAAGAATCTTAGTTCGTCCTTCTGGCACGGAACCGTTGCTACGCGTAATGGCAGAAGCGCCGACTGATGAAAAAGTGACTTATTATGTCGATAAAATTGCTGCCGTCATCAAAGAAGAAATTGGCTTTGAGTAAGAGAAATCGATGGGAGATTCTTAGTTGAAATAAATAGTTGACTAAGAGATTTAAATTTTTTATTTTTAAAAGGAGCTGACCGTTAGTTGCAAAAAAATTTTTTGCAACTAACGGTTTTTTTATAAAAAATGGAATAAAAAAATGAGAATTATTTTTTATGCTATGCGTCTTTCTGTATCAAATAAAGTCTTTTTTGAAAGCATGCAGTGGCTAGATGTTATGTGAAAACTTTATTTTCAAATTATAAGAAAAAAAAGTATTTTGATGAACTTATCGTGTATTAAACTTACCTTCGAAATAGCTGACAACGGAAAGGAGTTTAAAACATGAAGTTATGTAGTAGATTTGTCAAGTTATGCGTCATTAGCCTTTTTTTTGTTCATCCGCTGGTAGCAGCGGCAGTTGATCAATCGTTTTCTTTACTTTATGGAAATAAAGCAATTGAAGAGGTTATTGTAAAAAATGGTGAGTTTGACGATGGGTTAAACGAGTGGATTGTATCAAATCCGGGAGGAAACAACCCATGTCTTGTTACGGATTCAAATGGAAATAATTATGTAAACGCGAGTAATGGAGAAAATATTTTACAGTATGTTCAATTAAAACCTCGAATGACTTATAAGTTTACTTATTATGTCATTGGTTCTTCTGCGTTTCCAGCAATTGTAGAATTTGGTACGCTCAATCATGATGAAGGGTATAAACCGTTAAAAGAGGAAAAACATTATGAAGAAGTATGGAAACAACATGAATTTACTTTTACGACACCAGAAGAAGACAATACATATGTGATTCGATTTGCTTCTAGTGGAAATGGAACTGCTTATTTTGACAATGTCCAAGCAACATCGATGGACCTTGAAGCTCCGGTTATTCCTAAAAATCTCAAAGTAGATGGAGTGACAAGT
>NZ_JXLB01000013.1 GCF_001886195.1 Enterococcus ratti
GAGGAAATTTTCTAAACGCTTCTTCCCAGCTTTTTCGATGTCGTTTGCGATCCTTGATAAACTTTTGTTTGAGACCGGGTACACGCTCGGGCGTTGAGCACCCATTCACGATTTTGATACGTTAGAAAGGCGAAAACAGCTTCGTAATGACTTGTATACCCTTGATATTCTTTTTCCTTAAAAAAGCACAATACACAGGTTCAATTAAGTCGTTTTTATAACGATAGTAAAATGTTTCTTTTTCCAATAATTCCATTGCTTTACACCCTTGCGTTTTCTTTTGTCTCTTTTATTTTATCATGAAGCATATGGAATAGATAAAAACAGGAAAACATCTTTTTCATAAAAAGAAAAATATTGCAGGTTAAAATAATCTTTTTGTATATCTCATAAGTGTGAGGTGTATAAACAAACACCGCAATGGATAGGAAAACTTATTTCTCCTTTAAAAACAACGAGTAATTATTACTGAAAATAAACTAAAATTCATAAAAACCGTTGAAATATTTCCGTAATTTTTCATTTATTCTTGTTAAACATTTTTGTACAACCTTGCTTACTCTTTCATAAGGTAAGCGAAAATTAAAACAAAAGACTGTAAACGTCCTCCTATCATCAGAATTTTGTTTACAGTCTAAGTCTTTGTATGTCTATTCTTTCCAGCTATTAACTGTTTTTTGATTTTCTTTAATCCAATCTTGTGCTGCATGCTGCGGGTCTTTACCATTATTAATTTCCAACATCACTTGCTCCATGTCTTTTTCTGACCAGTGAAATTTATCTAAAACTTTATAAGCTTCCGATTGCTCTTCTTTCAATCCTTTGCGTACGACCGTATGAATTTCTTCAGCGTGACCCATCGTCTTTTTAGGGTCTGCTAAATATTTTAATTTATATTTAGCAAACATCCAATGGGGCGTCCAGCCAGTAACAACGATGGAGTCTTGTTTTTTGATTGCTTGTCCTAATGCCACCGTCATAGCCCCAGAAGAAGAGGTTTCCACTGTCCAATCTTTTAGATTGTCATATTGCTTGATCGTATTTTCAGCCGCTGTAACTACTCCTGCGCCCGGTTCGATTCCGATAATTTTTTTACCTGCTTGATCGGATAACTCTTCAATGGAATGGATGTTCATATAATTTGGTACAGCTAAACCAACCTTAGCCCCCATTAGATTGGCTCCTAAATCCTCTACTTGATCTTTATATTGTGCATATTGTGATCCATGAGTTTTTGGTAGCCAAGCAGAAATCATGCCATCTGATTCGCCTTTTGAAACAGATTCCCACATAATTGAATTATCCAAAGGTGTGATTGTAACATCATACCCCATGCCTTTTAACACTTCCGCAACGACGTTCGTTGAGGCTACTTCTGTGTCCCATTCTACATAAGAAAGATTAATTTTTTTCGTTTCTTTGCTACTTGATAAACTTCCTAACCCAGCTGCGACTAAAATCACTACAATCACCGCACCTACAAAAATTCTTTGATGCTTTTTGTTTTTTTGTTTTATTCGTTCGATTCCTTTTTTATGGGTTGGTTGATTCAAGTGTTGAGTAAACCGATCAATAATAATCGCTAAAATGACTAAAGCTACTCCATTAACAAAACCGTTTCCTACTTGGGCACGTTGTAAAGCAGATAACACGCCACGCCCTAACCCGGGAGCTCCGATCATTGAAGCAATCACAACCATTGAAAGTGACAGCATCGTCGTTTGATTAATTCCGGCCATAATGGTTCCCTTGGCAAGTGGTAATTCAAGTTTAAATAATTTTTGCCAACTTGTACTACCAAACGAATCAGACGCTTCAACTAATTCTTTCGGCACTTGACGAATCCCTAAATTGGTAAAACGAACAGTTGGCGGTAACGCAAAAATAACAGAGGCGAATACTCCGGGTACCATCCCGATTCCAAAAAATGCGACTGCTGGAATTAAGTAAACAAACCCCGGCATCGTTTGCATAAAGTCCAGTATTGGTTTGATGACACTTTGCGCTTTGCTACTTTTTGCCATTAAAATTCCCAATGGTACACCAATTACAATCGAAACCACGCTAGATAACAATACCAGTGTGACTGTATTCATTAAATCAGCCCATAACCCTTGATTATAAATAAAACTTAAGCCAATTAAGGTGAATAAAGCTAGCCCTAAACGTTTTTTGGAAATAAAAAATGCAACGACGGTAAATAATAGGATAAACAAAGGAGCTGGAATCACTAATAACAGATTAGTAATCCCTGACATGATGGCTTGACCGATTGTTTGTAAAAAAGAAAATACACCTGCAAATGTAGCGGTGAACCATTCAGTCATTTTTTCTACCCAATCTGCGACTGGCACTCGATAATTTAATAAATTACTCATGTTCATTCACCTCTCCTGATTCTGCTAATGCTTCAATCACACTCCCACGAATAACAACTCCTTTTAATCTCTCGTTTTCAACAACTGCTAGTGGCGTCGGTGAATCATAAATAATATTGAAAATATCACTAACCACCATCTCTTTGTCAATCACTGTGACGTTCTCATCTAAGAAATCGGCTAACGGACGTTTTTGACGTCTTGCTTCTAATGCTTGGTCTGCTGTAATAATTCCTTTTAAATGCCGTTTTCTATCCACAGCCATCAACATGCTTACTTCTTCGTTGCGCATTCTTGTCAACGCTACATTTGGTCCATCCGACTCAATATTAGTAGTCAATGCAGGAACCATAATATTTTGAGCGGTTAAGACTTTGGAACGATCAACTTCTTCCACAAATTCTCGGACGTAGTCGTTGGCTGGATTAGTTAATATTTCTTCTCCTGTGCCGATTTGCATGATCTCGCCATCTTTCATCAAAGCGATACGATCACCAATGCGTAAAGCTTCATTTAAATCATGGGTAATAAAAATAATCGTTTTTTGTACATTTTCTTGCAAATCAAGTAATTCATCTTGCATTTCGCGGCGAATCAACGGATCAAGTGCAGAAAAAGCCTCATCCATTAATAAAATTTCAGGATCATTGGCTAAAGCTCTCGCTAAACCAACTCGTTGCTGCATTCCACCGGATAATTGATGAGGATATTGATCTTTAAACGAAAGCAAACTTGAATTTTCCAACGCTTTTTCTGCTTTTTGTTGCCGTTCTTCTTTCGGTACGCCGCGAACTTCTAATCCATATTCTGTATTTTCTAAAATCGTACGATGTGGAAATAAGCCAAAACTTTGAAAAACCATGTTAATTTTATGACGCCGTACTTCACGAAGTTCTTCTTTGCTTAAAGTTGAAATATCTTCTCCATCGATGTAGATGTTTCCCGCTGTTGGTTCAATTAAACGATTTAATAAACGAATTAAGGTCGATTTTCCACTACCAGAAAGCCCCATGATAACGAAAATTTCCCCTTCTTTGACATCAAAACTTGCATTATAAACCCCTACGGTTGCGCCAGTTTTCTTTAAAATATCTGTTTTTGGTTGATGATTCTTCATCATATCTAAAGCAGCTTGTGTTTTTTTCCCAAATATCTTTGTTAAATTTTTTACTTCTACCTTTACCAAACAAATTCTCCTTTTCATGCAAATTCATTTTTCTTTCTGAAAAAAGTGACCACACTATATTAACATTGTGTAGTCACTTTGTCAAAAAAGGCAGTTTTTTTAACAAAAAAGTCCTAAATAGTCCTTCACTATAAAGGCTATTCAAGACTAAACTTCGATCATAAAAAGGAACCCCTATTTAATTTTCTGGATAGAAAAAATTGGTCATTCTCTGCAACGTGTACTCACTGCCAATAAAATGAACGGTATCTCCTGCGGAAAACTTCGCATAAGGGCCGGGAGACACCAGCAGTTCTTCTTCATGAGAAATCGCAATAACTGTTGCTCCAGTTGCTTGCCAAATATTTAACTCACTGATTGACTGCTCAAGATGAACGGCTTCTTTTGTCAACGTCAACTCAAAAGGCAACAAAGGATTCAGCTTATGTATTCGTTTTGTCTGACGAACTAATTGATCAAGCAATTGTGAAAAATGATCCAATTCTTCTTGCTGCTTTTCTACACTCGCTCTAATTTCAGCTTTTATTTCTTGGATCGACTGGACATCTTGATACTGCAATAAGAAATCTTTGGCTTTTTCTTTTGAGGCGACAAAGGCACCACTTCCATGACGAACTTCCATGATTCCTAGGTCAACAAGTACGTTGATTGCTTTTCTTGTCGTTTCAGGAGAAGCGTTATACGTACTTGCTAAAGTAGACCTTGCATGAATTTTTTCACCAATCTGATAACGGTTTTCCACAATTCTTTCAGCCAAATCAACGGCAATTTGTTGATATCTTGGACGAACGACTTTTTTCTTTCCAGCCATATTCATTCCTCTTTCTTCTCTTTTTCAGTTATATCTTACTATGGAGGTACAAAATAAGCAAAAAAGAGTGTAACCCAATCGTTTCAATCAAGGAGAAAATAACTTATTCAACTAGCATGCTGTATCGGGAAAATTTATCGTTTCTTATTGAGATATTTTTGAATAAACTATCGATCCAACGACCAATCAACTGCTTGAACTTGCTGGTTCATCCTTAATATTTTTCTCTAGCATCACAAACATAAAGAACTGCTTTTTTACTGCCTATTTTTTCGCGTCAATCACTTACTCCTTTTTTAACACTGGACAAATTTTAGACGAAACTTTCATTTCAGTTATTTTTCACTTGTACGCTTGTAATTTTTTTGAATTTGTTTCACCGGACAAGCACATTTACATTCCCCACAAGTCCTGCCCGATTTGATATGTGAATAGACAATGTAACTGGCACTTCCAAAAATCAATAAGCCTAACAGTAAGGTCACCATTTAGTTTTCACCTTCTAACCCTATCATTTCTTGTTTTTTACACTTTTTTTTCAAAAGAGCATAACTTATACACATCAAACATGCCCCAGCTAGATAAGTTGAGCGCACTAGCCGCCCGTCTTCTAATAAATGAGCCAATTGATAAATAATAAAACTGATGACATAAGCAAAACTGCACTGATAGGCAATAGCTATTAAGGTCCATTTTTTTGAATTCATTTCTCTGTAAATCGCACCCATTGCAGCAAAACATGGCGCACAAAGTAAATTGAATGCTAAAAAGGAATACGCCGCTGCCGCAGTGTAAGTAGTTTGTAATGCTTGCCAGATTTCTCGACCATTTTCTGACACCTCTTTATGTCCAAATAAAATACCAAAAGTACTGATAATATTTTCTTTTGCCACTAATCCTGTGATTGCAGCAACCGCACCTTGCCAATTTCCCCAGCCAAGAGGTTGAAAAAGCAATGCAACAATGCGACCAAATTCAGCCAAAATACTTTTTTCTTCTGTAACAATTTGTCCTTGGAAATTGTAAGAAGACGAAAACCATATCAAAATACTAGACACAAAGATAATCGTTCCGGCTTTTTTTACAAACGCTTGGCTTCGATCGTACGTTTGTCGTAAAATCATTGACCACTGTGGTAGATGATAAGCAGGTAACTCCATAATAAATGGGGCTGTATCTCCAGAAAACAACTTGGTTTTTTTCAATAGAATTCCTGAGAAAATGATAGACGTCATTCCTAAGAAATAAGCAGAAGGTGCCACCCAAGAGGCGTGGGGGAAAAAGGCTCCAGTAATTAACGCAATAATTGGCAGTTTTGCAGAACAAGGCATAAATGTTGTAATCATAATGGTTAAGCGGCGATCTTTTTCATTTTCGATTGTACGACTGGCCATTATTCCCGGTACGCCACAGCCCGTAGCAATCAACATGGGAATAAACGATTTTCCAGAAAGACCGAACTTTCGAAACAAACGATCCATCACAAAAGCAATTCTTGACATATAGCCACAGTCTTCTAAAAAGCTTAAACACAAAAACAAGACGATCAATTGGGGCAAAAAGCCTAAAACTGCTCCGATTCCAGCAATGATGCCATTAAGAATCAGTTGCTGCATCCATGATTCTACTTGCCAATTTGCTAGTATCGTTTTAACGTGTAGCGGAACCCAACTTTCAAATAATGTATCGTTAACCCAATCACTTCCCATTGTCCCAATCGTTTGAATTGCCAAATAATAAATCAACCACATGACAAATGCAAAAATTGGCAAGGCCAACCAACGATTAGTCACAATTTGATCCATTTTATCACTCAGTGATAATTGAAAAGAATCTGTAGATACGACACATAATGCAGTAAGCTGAGTTAACCACTCGTATCGTTCATTGATCATGATGGTTTCACTGTCTTCATCAAATATTTTCTCTGTCAAACGAATGATTTGTTCAATTTCTTGCTTTTGTTTTCGAGTTATTTCTTGATTTTCCCATAGCTTACTGTCTCGTTCAAAATATTTGATTGCATGCCAGCGACGAAATGGTTTATTTTCTCCTATAACTGTTTCAATTTCATGTAAAGCTGCTTCCAACCGCTCATCGTAATTACCAAATAAGACTGAATTGCATTTTTTTTCGTTGATCGAAGCTTGAAGAATTTTTTCTGTGAGTGGTTCAAGACCTTCTTTTTTTAAGACACTGATGGGAAAGATTGCAACGCCTAATCCATAGGCTAATTTTTCAACGTTGATTTTTTTTCCGCTCTTTTCGATAACATCCATCATGTTTAGACCAATAATCATGGGAATATTTAAATCCAACAATTGAGAAGTTAAATAAAGATTTCTTTCTAGATTCATGGCGTCCACAATATTAATAATCAAATCAGGTCGCTCATTGATAAGATAATTTCTTGCGATCTCTTCTTCGCAAGTATAAGGAGATAAGGAATAGATACCCGGCAGATCCTGAATCTTAATGGAAGGATTTTTCTTTAGCTGCCCTTCCTTTTTTTCCACAGTAACACCGGGCCAATTTCCTACATATTGATTTGCACCAGTTAATACATTAAATAAACTGCTCTTCCCACTATTAGGATTGCCAACTAAAGCTACTTTCATCTTTGCTCCACCTCTTTTTGTACAAGGATCAACATTGCTTCTTCTTTACGCAGCATTAGTTCATATCCTCTTAATGTAATTTCTAAAGGATCACCTAATGGAGCCAATTTACGCACTGTTAGATGGACATTTTTAGTCACACCCATATCCATCAATCGCCGTTTCACAGGTCCTTTTCCGTGAATTCCTATAACTGTTCCACTTTCACCTATCGATAATTGGTCTAAAGAAGTCCACTTATCTTCAGAAAATTTGTTTTTTTTCACGAAAATTTGCCTCAATAATTTGCGGTCAATGACAATTCGGTTGTTTTTTAGTAAAAGGATCGCGTGGCTTTTTGAGCGATTGATTATCACCAAGTTGCTTCCAGCCAGTATGCCAAGCGTTTGTAAATGCTTTTTTACACGATTACTTGTCTGTATCTCTTCAATTTGGTACATAAGATTTAATTTTGCTTTTTCTAAAGACAAAAAATTCATTTCTATCCCCTTCTTATGAAAAAAATTCTGTCTAACTATTTAACCTTTATTCACACTTTTTTATCTACTTTACTCATTTTATACTCATTAATTGAGAATCATTCTCAATAAAGATACTCGCTCCTATCATGAAAGTCAACAGATTATGTGATTTTTTGAGCGAATTTTTATTAAATAATTTTACTGTGGGTTAAAAAAATCTTTTTAATTATTTTTTCCACAATATTTTTAGTATTAAACTTGCCAGTTTTTCTAATATTACTTGTTTTCACCTGTTTTTCAAAAACCACAAAACATAGTATTCCACAGTTTCCACAACACAATATATAGTGTTCTACGTTTGACTTTTTTACTAATAGTTTTATACTATTCAGTATAGATAAATAAGAACTGCGAAGGAGGCACTAAACATGAATGTAAAAATCTTTTCTAAAAACAATTGTATGCAGTGTAAAATGGTCAAACGCTTTTTAGCAGATAATCACATTGATTTTGAAGAAGTAAATATTGACGAACAACCAGATGCCATCGAATGGTTAAAAGCCCAAGGATTCCAAAGCGTTCCTGTTATTACATCAGACGCACAAACAGTGATTGGTTTTCGTCCTGATCAACTTCGCAAACTTGCTAGTTAGTCAACAGTCAATTAAAACAAACGTATTAGTGGATTTGATGGAATTAAGGCACTCATTTTTGCCGTAACCTCCTCCAAATCCTTTTTTACAGCATAAAAGAATATAAAAGAAGGTTGGGCATATTTATGAGTCTTAAGCAGTTAAAAGATGTTAGTTACTTTAAACTAAATAATGAAATCAATCGACCAGTCAATGGTCAAATTCCTTTGAATAAAGACAAAGAAGCTTTGGCAGCATTTTTTGAAGAAAATGTAAAACCAAATACGATGACTTTTGCAACAGTCATGGATAAAATTAATTATCTCGTTGATAATGATTATCTAGAGTCGGAATTTATCCAGCTTTATTCCACAGAATTTATCGAGTCTCTTTACCACTTTTTAGCAAAACAACATTTTGCATTCCAATCATTTATGGCTGCCTATAAGTTTTATTCACAATATGCCTTAAAAACAAATGACGGAACTGCTTATCTTGAAACATATGAAGATCGAGTGGCATTTAATGCGCTTTATTTTGCTCATGGTGACGAACAATTGGCTCTTTCTTTAGCAGATGAAATGATTCACCAACGTTACCAACCAGCGACTCCTTCTTTCTTAAATGCTGGTCGCAAACGCCGTGGGGAATTTGTTTCTTGTTTCTTGACACAAGTGACTGATGATATGAATTCAATTGGGCGTTCCATCAACTCTGCTTTACAATTATCCCGTATCGGCGGCGGTGTCGGTATCACACTTTCAAATCTGCGCGAAGCGGGTGCGCCAATTAAAGGATATGAAGGAGCTGCAAGTGGTGTCGTGCCTGTTATGAAATTATTTGAAGATAGTTTCAGTTATTCCAACCAATTAGGCCAGCGGCAAGGAGCTGGCGTAGTTTACTTAAATGTTTTCCATCCAGATATCCTTGCGTTTTTATCTGCCAAAAAAGAAAATGCCGATGAAAAAATCCGTGTGAAAACTCTCTCGCTTGGTGTCATCGTTCCCGATAAATTTTACGAACTAACCCGAAAAAACGAAGAAATGTATCTCTTTAGTCCATATAGTGTGGAAAAAGAATATGGTGTACCATTTTCTTATGTAGATATTACTGCTGAATATGATCATTTAGTAGCAAATCCAAATATCCGAAAACAAAAAATCAACGCACGTGAGCTAGAGAACGAACTTTCAAAATTACAACAAGAATCAGGTTATCCCTATATCATCAATATTGACACTGCAAATCGTGAAAATCCAATTGATGGAAAAATCATTATGAGTAACTTATGTTCAGAAATTTTACAAGTTCAGACACCTTCTGTGATTAATGGAAAACAAGAATACGAAGTGTTAGGAACAGATATTTCTTGTAATTTAGGTTCAACCAACATTGTCAATTTGATGGAAAGTCCTGATTTTGGTCATTCAGTGCGTACGATGACACGCGCTTTGACTTTTATTACAGATGCTTCTGATATTGACGTTGTTCCACCAATCCAGCATGGAAATAAATTGAATCACACGATTGGCTTAGGAGCCATGGGTCTGCATACGTTCTTTGCAAAAGAGCACATGGAATATGGTTCTAAAGAGTCAGTAGATTTCACAAATATTTACTTCATGCTTTTAAACTATTGGACATTAGTAGAAAGTAATCAAATTGCACGCGAAAGAAAGCAAGTTTTCCATAATTTTGAAAAATCGGCTTATGCAAATGGTACTTATTTTGATAAATATGTTACTGGTCAATTCCAGCCAAAATCAGAAAAAGTAAAAGCTTTATTTGAAAGAATATTCATTCCAAGTGCACAAGATTGGGAAAACTTGAAAAAAAATGTGATGAAAGACGGGTTATATCATCAAAATCGTTTAGCCGTTGCCCCTAATGGCTCGATTTCTTATATCAATGACACGAGTGCAAGTATTCACCCGATTACACGTATGATCGAAGAACGTCAAGAAAAGAAAATTGGGAAAATTTATTACCCTGCACCTTATCTTTCAAATGAAACCATTCCTTACTATACTTCAGCTTATGATATGGATATGCGTAAAGTCATCGACATTTATGCAACAGCACAGCAACATGTAGATCAAGGAATGAGTTTAACTCTATTTCTGCGTTCGGAAATTCCTGAAGGTCTTTATGAGTGGAAAACTACGACTAAGCAAACGACTCGTGATTTAAATATTTTGCGTCACTACGCGTTTCATAGAGGAATAAAATCAATTTATTACGTTCGTACGTTCACAGATGATGCCGAAGAGATCGGCAGCAATCAATGTGAAAGTTGTGTCATCTAATTTCTATCAGAAATTTTAATACATGTAATTTAAATAAAGGAGCATTTCTCATGTCAGAAACTTATTACAAAGCAATAAACTGGAATGAAATTGAAGATGTCATCGATAAATCTACGTGGGAGAAACTAACAGAACAATTTTGGTTAGATACACGCATCCCTTTGTCTAATGATTTAGATGATTGGCGCACGCTTTCACCATTAGAAAAAGAGACCGTCGGCCATGTTTTTGGCGGTTTAACTTTGCTTGACACGGTTCAATCAGAAAGCGGAATGGATCAGCTACGAAAAGACGTACGTACCCCACATGAAGAAGCAGTATTAAATAACATTCAATTTATGGAATCTGTCCATGCCAAAAGTTATTCCTCTATTTTTAGTACATTAAACACAAAAAAAGAAATTGAGGAAATTTTTGAATGGACAAACACGAATCCTTATTTGCAAAAAAAAGCTGAGCGCATTAATGAAATCTATAAAAATGGAACGCCGTTAGAAAAGAAAATCGCAAGTGTCTTCTTGGAAACTTTCTTATTTTATTCTGGTTTTTATACGCCTCTTTATTACTTGGGAAATAACAAATTGGCGAATGTAGCAGAAATCATTAAATTAATTATCCGAGATGAATCGGTTCACGGAACGTATATCGGCTACAAGTTTCAATTAGGATATAATGGACTTTCAGAAGAAGATCAAAAACGGCTAAAAGATTGGATGTACAATCTACTATATGATCTTTATGAAAATGAAGAGCGCTACACAGAAGAATTATATGATCCAATTGGCTGGACGGAAGAAGTGAAGACTTTCCTTCGATACAATGCGAACAAAGCCTTGATGAATCTTGGGATGGATCCACTTTTCCCAGATACAGCAAATGACGTCAATCCAATCGTGATGAATGGAATCTCTACCGGCACCAGCAATCATGATTTCTTTTCCCAAGTCGGAAATGGTTATTTATTAGGACATGTGGAAGCAATGAAAGATGAAGACTATTTAATTGGACTAAAAGATAACTAACAAAGGCGAAAGATTGGAACAGAAGTATTTAACTTTGAGAAATAAGTCAAAGGAGTTGCTTCTGCTCTCACTGTTTATCTAAGTTAAGAGCGTGGGACAAAAGTAAAGAATACTTTTGTCCCACGCTCTTAATTTTAAGTGTTTTTTTATTCTATGCTTTTTCCAGTCGCTTCTTCATAGTTTTTTTTCATAAGACACCATGATTTTTCAATATTGTTCGCTAAACCGAATAATCCGCTGCGTCCAACAACATAGATATCTGGTCCAGCTTGATCAATCTGCTTAAACGACTTTCGATTGGAAGAACCATCCATTTCAATTAAATACTGATATCCTCGCTTTTGCCGCAATTCTTTTAAATCAACAATCTTCTCCAACGGACTTTCAATAAAACGCTGTCCAGCAAAACCCGGATCAACAGTCATAATAGTAATTTTATCTATTGAGTCGATGTAAGAAAAAATAGTATCAATCGGTGTTTCAGGATTTAGCACAACACCGGCTTTTAACCCCGCCTCATGAATCTGATCAATTAAACGAAAAGCAAGGCCTGCTAAACATTCTGCGTGCATACAAATCCATTCGCATTTTTTTAAAATTAGTTGGTTTACCCAAAAACTTTGATCCTCAACCATTAAATGAGCAGACATCGGCAACTGACTAATCTTACGTACTTCATCAATGAACCATGGAGACAGTGTTAAATTAGGAACATAGTGTCCATCCATAATATCAATATGATAAGAATCGACATGCTGGTTTAAAAATGTAATTTGTTCTTTAAATTTATCTAAATCCATCGTCATTAAAGATGGTGAAAATAAAATTTTTTTCATGTATTTCCTCCTATTTTATTTAAAACTTACCTTCTAACTAGTATTCAAAACTTCAGAAAATTTGAATGTCCTCTAAGTGTATCTCCTCTTCTTCAATAGGTGATTTGATTTTTTCTCCTACATCTTTTTTAATAATCACTAAAACGACAGCCGTTACTAGGACGTTAACTAAGATTGATAGCACACCTGCTAAAGGGTTAGTCATTGTTGGAATCATTAACACACCGCCAGCAAAACCGCCAATGGCCGTAGCAACTACTCCTCGTATCATGTCGTTCATGACAAGCGGAATAACACCTTCAACAATATTAATTACCCCCATTGGAACAGCAGATTTTAATGTTTCAACTTCCACTTTTGTATAGATATTTTTTCGAAACAATTTTGCAATAAAATAGGCTAACCCGAAACCAATAGGCGTTGCTGTATTCACTAATTGAAGAGCTGTAACGGGGCCGTTCATTCCTTCAGCTTGCATCGCCAAAACAAAGGCAAAAACCGTTTTATTAATCGGCCCCCCGTAATCAATTCCACTTAGTAAGCCGATCACACCACCAAAAATCAATAGTGAAGAGTTTCCTAATCCAGCTAAAAAATTCGTAAGACTAGACGTAAATAGAGCAACTGGGGCTCCAATAAAGTAAACTATGATTAATCCACCAACAATTGAAGCAGTAAAAGGAACAATTAAAGTCGGCATCAGTCCTTTCGCCCAATTTGGCACTTTTATATAGTTTAAAATCGCTAATACTAAAAATCCAGCTAAGTAACCGCCGACTATTCCACCAATAAAGCCTGCACCAATAACGTTGGCAGCCAAACCAATGATAAATCCCGGTGCAATTCCCGGCTTTGCTGCAAGAGAATAAGAAATGCCTGTTGCAATTACTAAAGGTAATAACCCTAAACTAGCACCACCCATTGTAGCTAAGGCATCAAAAAAAGAAAACTTTCCTTGCACGAGAGTTCCTTGACTAGTTCCGCCAAAAGCCATCCCAATAGCAATTAAGAAGCCTGCACCACAAACAATTGGAATCAAATATGAAATCGCTGTTAATAAATGACCTTTTAAATTCAACTTTTTTATCTTTTCCATTCTTTCTCCTCCTTAATCCATTCACTTTTTCATTCTTTGTTATGCTTTTTATTTCACTTATTGACACACCATTACCTACTTCTTGAATCATTCCGCTCTTTGTTAATTCTCACCAACATAGTAAGCTTAGTTTCTCTGATCAATATTTTTCCTTACTATCAATTGTACAATTTATAATTATGTCTTGCGTTTAGAGCTGTTACTTGAAGCTTGATTTCCTTATACCAATACATTTTGCATGCAATACCATTAACATCAACTTCTTTTTATTTGTCTGTTCTTTTTTCTGATAAAGTAAATGCTGTAATCACATCTTTTGGTGTTTTTGCTTTAATTAATTGCTCCACAACGGCATCATTTCCTAATTTCCTAGCAAACAAAGATAATAACTTTAAGTGATTTTTAGCCCCTTCATTATCATTGCCGACAGCAAACAGAATAATTCCCTTTACACCTTTTCCATCCAATGTTTCCCAAGAAATTTCATACGGAGTCACACCAATGGCCACACCTATTTTGTTAACTGAAGCACTTTTCCCATGAGGAATGGCAATATAATTGCCAATTCCTGTATGACCTGCTTTTTCGCGTTTGTAAATCGCTTTCATAAATTCTTTTAAATCATTAATGTACCCATTTTTTAATAGTACCGTCGCTAACTCTTCAAGAACTTCTTCTTTGGTTGTTCCTGTTAAATTTATTTTAATGGTATTGGGATCAATGATGATTGTTACCTCCATGACATTTTCGCTCCTTTTATGTTCGTTTTACGACTTCAATCGCTTTTTCGATCAGTTTATTAGGGGATTTAATAGCAATTTCTGTTGGCACTTGAATGATTCGTTTCCCTTCAAACCGTTCTCTACCGCTGATTTTCACGTCAATCGCTAAAATGACAAGATCCGCTTCTTTGATTTGTTTTGTTGTCAATTCATTTTCAATCCCAATTGTTCCTTGTGTTTCAATATGCACTTCATAACCTACTTTTTTTGCGGCATTTTCTAGTTTTTCTTGTGCGATATACGTGTGAGCGATACCGACGGTACAAGCTGCAACTCCTACAATTTTCATAGTTTATCTCCCCTTTTTAATGTTTGGATAAATGTTTCATCTGCTAACTTTTGTATAAAATGGATCATTTTTTGTTTTCTTTCAATAGGTGTATCCGTTGAAAGTAACACGAAAAGAATCAAATGGACTTGACCTATTTTATTACTCCACTGTTTAATTGGTTCCTTTAGATTCAAAATGATAATTTTTGATTGAAGAATCAACTTATTTTCAATATGCGGGAGAATAACTCCTTCATCAATTTGTATACTTCCTTTTTGTTCACGCATAAAAAATGCCTCTGTCAATGTACATATTTTTTCTTTTTCTCGAGGATAAAGTGTACTTGCCAACCAATGATACACTTCTTGTTGAGAAGCAAGCGATCGATCAATTTTTTCGATAAACTCATCTTTCATTGTAAATTTCCCCAATCTTTTGTTGAATTCTTTCTTGGTCATCTGCCGTTAGCATTGCACTGACAAGTAAAGTATGTGCGACCAATTGCGTGTTGATTCCTACAGTTGTCAAAATCAATTCTATATTCGGATTTTTTTCTAAAACCGTATGATAATTTTTCGTTGCAATAACATCTACTACATTTAAATCAGGAAACTTTTTAATAATTTTTACTTTTAACAATTCAGATGTCCCAATTCCTGTCGTACACATAATGAGTGTTTGAATGGGCAACTGATGTACTTCTAGCATTCTTGCAAAATACAACGTAAGAAAACCAATCTCGTCTGAGTTGATCATAGGCAGTTGAAATTGATGACTGACTTCTTTAGATACTTCTGATACACTATGATAAATGGTTTCATAGGTCAATTGAATTTGATCCAACAAGCCATTTTTAACATAAATACGGTTTTTTAAACGATTGATCATGGGCTTGATATGATTAGCAAGATCAATAAAAATGCTCTTATTTGCAACTCTTCGATTCATTCGCTTTCCCATTTCTTCTAAATAATAAGTTGTAATTTTTTTGATCTCTTCTGAGAATAATTTTCTTTCATGGGTTATTTTTTCCATTCTTGAGGAAACTAAATATTGATAGAGATAATAAGATTCATTCACAGGCAATGAAACAGCAAGATATCTTTCTACATTTTGAATGATAACTTCTGCCGTTTCTTTGATTCGCTTTTCTTTTGCAAAAAATACACGTTTTTCATTAGTTACCATCTCTTCAATCATTGATCGACCTTTTTTTCTTGAACGACTAATCAAAATATAAAGGTGAGAAAATATATTCACATTGTAAGGATAAGGAAGCCCGCCTTTTAACATTTTTTCGATCAACTTTAATTGAGCTGAAACGAATAGACCATCATAACGGTTAAAATTGACTACCTGTGAAACATTAATTTCATCGATATCAAGAATATTTATAGGCCAAATGACTTCAGCAATCCCTTTACGTATATTTTCTTCTGTTCCTTTGATTGCTAAAGTTCTTTTTTTTCGAATTAGTCGAAGATCAAACTTCTTCAACTGTTGTACAATCATTTTTTCATCAGTAGAAATAGCAGAATCTCCCACCTCGTATGCTTTAAAAAGTTCATAAATTTTAATGGGTTTAGGTGAAGACAGTAATAATTCTTCCATTATGCGATTTTGTCGTTCAGTCGGCGACAAACGGCTCGATCGATTCATCACTTCTTTGTTGTGCTCAATAAATTTCTCGTAATCTAGTTTATATCCTTTTCCTTTTTCCGATAAAATCAAATGACCGTTTTGAAATTCTGTATTTATTTTTTTTACTAAGCGGTAGACTGTTTTAGTCGAGGTATCTAATAAATTGGCTAATTCTTCTGAAGTCATATATTGGTTTTGTTTTGACAACAGCAACAATAATTTATTTTCTCGATTCATTGAACTAGTCATGATCTTTCCCCCTCTATGCCTTCAGCATACATCCTTTTTCTACTTTAGCTTCACTAAGTTTTGTCCATTACTCTAGACATTTTTGTATAAGGTTTCTAATAAAACGCCTACTATTAAGAATACATAGTCCTTATAGACGTCTTCCTTGAATAATCACATTATCCTTTTTTAAGTAAAATATTCGGTTACTCCTCATTTTATAAACAATCAAACCACACAAAAAGGAACCCTCTGAAAATCTTTTTTAGACTGTCTAAGAGAGTTCCTTTTTTAATGAAAGCTTCACTTATTTTACTCAATAAAGTTCAACTTTTTATTTATGATCAAAAACTATTGATTTATCTAGATATAATGCATTGATAAGCTAAATGTATCTGTTAGTGCTCGGATTTAACATGTCTTCGCCAAAAGCAACTGTTAGCAGGCAAGTTCATTTGACTAAAAACAGTCAGCTATCTTATGTTTTTTCTTACTCATTTTCTGTTTGATCAATTTTTTCAACAAGAAGCATTGATTCTGTTACAGCTTCAGATTTTCGTAATAAATAAATTTTCCTAATGTTCAATACTAATGTTTTTATAACGGCATAAACAGGAATACAAATCAACATCCCCATGATTCCTGCTACACTTCCAGCACCGATTAAAACTAAAATAATCGTCAATGGATGAATATTCATCGTTTTACCAAATAATAACGGTTTGATGATGTTTCCGTCTAATTGCTGGATCACAAGAATTGCAAGTGCCATATATAAAGCCTGAAATACAGAGACAAATAAACCAACAATAACTGCTGGTACAGCTCCGATAAAAGGGCCGACATAAGGAATAATATTGGTTAAACCGCAAATTACTGCAAGTAATAAACTATAAGGCTGGTTAAATAATTTCATTGCTAAAAAACTTAGCACACCAATCAATACTGCATCAAGAATCGTACTACTGATATATGCAGACAACGTAGCATTTAATTCTCTGACTGTTTTATTAAGCTCTTTACGGATCGATTGAGGAAAGAAATGAGACAAAGCATCCATAAATTTATGTCCGTCTTTAAACATAAATAATAATATAAATGGTACCGTAAATAATAATATAAAAAATTGCATCATAAACGAAAAAATTTTTGAAACACTTGCAGTTAAACTAACTAATAAGAGATTAAATAAATGACTTAATGATAGATTTGCTGAAGCTAATTGCTCCTCCAATTTAAAATTTTTGAATTCTTCCCTTTGAGCAATCTCATTCAACCATTTACTTGTTTCATCCGCATAAGAAGGCAGATTTTGGGTGAGTTGAATCGTTTGATGAGCTAACTGTGGCACAATATTCATCACTGTCACTGCCACTAAAATAAGTAAAATAAAAAATGTTAACAAAAAGCCAAATACTCTTGGAACTCGATGCTTTTCTAAAAAAAACACTACTGGTGCAAACATATAGTATAAAAATCCTGCCACCAAAAGCGGTAAAAAGATCGCCGAAAACATATTCAAAATTGGACTAAAAATATGAGGCATCTGTAATATGAAATAAACACCAATAATTGTGAGTACTAGTTCGACGGTCCAAAAAAATAGTTTTGATTGTTTAAAACGTGATTGCATATATCTCCTCCAATAATTAATAAGTCTATTTTAGCATTTTTCTTTTATTAAAGCGCTACCTTTTTTAACCTACCAAAAAATTTTTTACAAGAGTAAGAAATAATTGAAGCTCCCTCAGTTACGTAAACTACGAGAATTATTTCACACTTTATTATAAACTATTTACGGTTATCTCTAATGCGATTTGAATAAATAAAAAAATGAACCCTTCTAAAATACTTGTTAACAATTATTTGGTAAAAGCACAAAAAACACCCATTCATTTAGCTAAATTTTCTAGCTTTGTTAGAATGAGTGTCAATAAACTGTCGTTTTATGGCTCTTTTTATAATTTACTTGCTGCTGCTTCGTCAATGATGACAATCACGTTTTCATGCTTTTGTAAAATACTTGCTGGCATCTCAGGTGTAATCGGACCATCAATCATTCCTTTGATAGCATCTGCCTTATTTTCTCCGTAAGCCATCAAAATGATTTCTTTTCCCTTTAAAATTGAACCGATCCCCATTGAAACAGCTTTTGTTGGTACATCTTCTGCTTTTTCAAAAAATCGTTGATTGGCATTGATCGTTGACTCTGTTAAATCAACCACTGAAGTTGTTCCATCAAATGATGCACCGGGTTCATTGAAACCGATATGTCCGTTTTGACCAATTCCTAAGATTTGGATATCAATTGGATGCTCTTCAATAATTTGATCATAAGTATGACAAGCAGCTTCTAAATCATCTGCTTTTCCATTGGGTACATAAGTTTCTTTAAAAGGTTTTTTATCAAACAATTGCACGTCCATGAAATGACGATAGCTTTGTTCATCTGAACCGCCTAATCCAACATATTCATCTAAGTTTATAGAAGTCATGTCACTGAAATCCAGATCGCTTGAAGTCATCTCTTTATATAAAGTCATTGGCGTACTTCCTGTGGCAAGTCCTAATACTTTTGCACCATTTTCCATTCCTTTTTTGATCATTTCAAAGGCTTTTTTTCCACCTTCTTCAGCGTTTTTCACACGAATGATTTCCATAACAACTACTCCTTTATATTTGGTATAGCCCAATTATAGCATGTTCTTTTTTCTTTTACAACATTAGTATAGACCAAATCCTCTATTTATTTTTTGCTCTTCTTATTTTGAACATGTCTTAACTATGCTTTTTATACGCAGTTAACCTTTAAAAGAATATAAAACAAAAAGAAATCTTTGCCGTTCAGATAAAAAAACTTTGACAAAAAAAGCCGCCATTTACAAAAATTTGCCTACTTATTTTCGTAAATTGCGACTGATTGTTTGCAGTTAAAGACGGTCCAAGTACACTCTTCTTTATTATGTTATTGTGCAAGACTGACTAAATGAAGCTTCGTAATATTTTTGTACACAGAAAGTTCCTCGATCACATCTGCGTAAGTCAATCCTTTAGGTAAATCAATCGTGTAGATGTTTTTGTAAATACGGTAGTCATCAACAAATTTCACATCAAAGTTTACATCTTCAATAACAATATTCTTTTCTTCAAAATAATCGTTAAGAAAGTCTTTAGTTTCTTTCCGGTGAATAAATTGAATTTCTAATTTCTTTGTTGTCGGTACATGGATTACACGTTTTACTACAGTGAGTGCAAATGCAATACCGATAAAACTGATAATTGCAATAGCATAATACCCCATACCAATGGCAATTCCTAAACCTGCGACAGTCCACAAAGAAGCAGCAGTCGTTAACCCCGTAACCGACTGTTTGGTAACAATGATCGTTCCTGCTCCTAAAAAACCAATTCCGCTTACAACTTGAGCAATTAAGCGTGCTTCATCTGAACGTACTGTTCCAACAAGTTGAGGATAAGTCAAAGCATTTTTTATTGCGCTACTGGCAATCTCAACTTGGATCAGTGCAATGACACAAGCTCCCATACAAACAAGAATATGCGTACGCATCCCCGCTGGACGATTTTTATATTGTCGTTCAAAACCAATAGCACCACCAAACAGCATCGCAATTCCTAATCTCAAAACAATTTCTGGGATGGATAATATCAACTCGTTCATTTAACCCCTCCAATTGACTAAAAAATCCGTAAAACATTTTGTGATTCTTTTACATTATTCACCTGTTCTTTCTCGAAAAACAATTGTTTGAAAGAAAAAGGCACACCCTTGAAAAACTAAACCAATCCCTGTTACACCGACCCAACCATAATGCTGCCACATTGCTGTTCCTAATAAGGAACCAGTGGCGCCTCCAATAAAATACATAAACATAAAAACTGTATTGTTTCGATTACTTGCAGTTTCATCTAAGCCTTGGACTCTCGTTTGATTTGCCACTTGACCAAATTGATTGCCAACGTCTAATAAAATAATAGCAAGCAGCATTACGATTAAATGACCGCCAGCTACTAGTAAAGCAATAAAACTGATTGTTTGCATCACAAGTCCCATACCTACAATCTTTCTTTCCGAATAAGAGTCAGCCAAACGACCAACAATCGGCGCTGCTATCGCTCCTGATAAACCAAAAACAGCTAAAATTCCTGCCTCAAAGGTTCCCCAATGATACACGGGGCTACTAATATAAAAGATCAACGTTGACCAAAAAATAGAAAAAGTACCAAACATAAAAAAACCACTAATTGATGCTTCACGCAGTAAACGTTGACTTTTGACTAAATGCGGTAAACTTTTTAAAGAATCAAGGTATGAGAACTCTGTTTTTGCAATTGTTTGCGTTCTAGGCAACTTCCAGTACAGCAATCCGGTCAAAAGAACCACAGTCACTAGAGCAAACAAATAAATCATGCGCCATGAAAAAAGACTAGCTACCAATCCTGAAATCGTTCGTGAAAGTAAAATTCCCACTAAGAGACCGCTTAATAAAGTACCTATCACTTTTCCTCTTACTTTTGGACCGGCTAGTACCGCACCATAAGGAATAATAACTTGCGGTACGATTGATAATAAACCGATTAAAAACGAAGCACACGCAAATAACGTAAAAGACGGCGCAAAAAAAGCAGCTAGTAGTGAAATAGCAGACAACGCAGACATTCGGATAATCAGTTTTGGTCGATCCACCACATCACCTAATGGTACTAAAAAAAGCAAACCCACTGCATAGCCTAGTTGTGTCAACATCGTTAAAATACCAATCGCACTTGTACTAACAGACAAACTTGCCGCAACTTTGGTGCCAATTGGTTGAATATAATACATGTTTGCTACCACAACACCACATGTAATTGATAAAAGTAAAATCAATGAATGTGTTAACATATTTTTTTCATTTTTCTCCATTTATGTCCCTCATTTCCCTTTATTAGTTTACAACTTCTAGAAAAAATTGAAAACAGAAAAATTCAGAATGTTGTTTCTTTTCTGCTCTACATTTTAAAAAATAAACCTTGAATTTTTCATGACTAAAGTAAGAAATCAACTGAACTATTGAATAGAATGCACTCTTTTTGTGAAACGACTATAAAAACAAATCAGATAATTTATTGCAAATGATGCTGCCGACGGTCTTTATAAATAATTACAATTAAAAAAGTAAACACAAGAACACTTGCTACTAACAAAATAGCCATCTTACTGTAGCCGTGGAATAAAGCTTCTCCTCCACAAGCATAGAGTAAAGAAGATGGAACGGCTCCAAAGATGATGGATAGAATGACTTCACGGATTTGTAAATTTAAAGTCGTGATGGCAAAATTGATGACAGAAGATGGAATTACTGGAACCATATAGCCAATGACAATACCGACTTTTGGGTGTCTCATTTTACGGATTGCTTCTACCCAGCAATTTGATTTGGTAGAACGAGTAAAAGACTTTAAATGTCGCATCAAGAAAATTGATAATAGATTGCCATACACATTTCCAAAAACATTAATTAACGTTCCTAACAAAGGGCCATAACTTAAACCTACAAGAACACCGATAACCGAAGTAGGCACACCCGGCACTGCACACATAATGCCAGTAAGTAAAACTAATATTAGAGCAGCAGTAAAACCATGAGAACGAATACTTGTCATCATTTGTCGCCGACTTGCTTTAGGATCAAAAAAAATTTGGATATCTATCTGATATTCTAAATACAATCGATAGCTAATAAAAACAATCAGTAAGATACCGCTAACAAACAATAAGATACGCAATTTTCTCGCTGTCATTTTTTCACCTACTAAAAAATAATTGATTCTTTATAAGTGTATCATAAAAGTAAAAAAGGTCCTCTTGTGGCAATCAAGCAAAAATAGGCTGTCTACTTACCTATTAAAAAGAACTACGTATTTATTTGAAACGATGCTTTAATCTCTAAAATTGTTCTGTCTCACAAAAATTAACTAGTTATAATCATTGCTAAAAACTTTTCTTTTGTTAAATGGCATTTCATCAAAAAACAAAATACCACTAGCTCATTTTTTTAACGGTTGATTCAATAACTAGTAAATTGCTTCAGATGTAGGCGGTTAATTCAATCAAACTAATCGCATTTGATTCAAGTGTAATATAATAAGAAAAACGATCTTCCAGCTCGATTTCAAACGCTTTCATTCTTGGGTGAGTGGTTCTTTCAATATATTCTTGCAGCTCGACATCTAAATGTTTAATTTTTCGAAACTGATTGTACGTATAGTAAACTGCGCCATTATGATGGTCAAAATCAATTTGCTTGATCTGGTAATAGCTTGAAGGCAATTCTTGAATATTTATTGCTAACGATACTTTATAACTATTTAAAAAACTTTCTTCTGATGAAAGATACGGATCAAAATAATTACTGTTCCATAAAAGCAATTGATACTTATTTCTATTTTTAACCAAAAGATATTCTTTTCCCATTGCGATTATCTCGCCTTTAAGTCGTTGAAGCAGCCACATACAATAATAGACGGGACGTTTATTATTTTGAAAATGAAATAATTCAAGTCCATCATTCAAAAGTTGGTCAGAAAGACTCATGCTTTCGTATAATTCAATATTTAACCAAAAGCCAACCCCCTTGACTAAAGGCAATAGTTCCAAATATTCTTGCAAAATAATTGCGCCTCTAAAAAAAGTACCGTTTGTCACTCTTGTCTTTCCGGTAATGGTATTCCAATCCATTAAGTAAAGCGGAACATTTAGCTCATGTTCTTTTAGCAAATGTTTGATATAATTGGTTTTTTTGAACAAATACTGGTGGATATCTTTAATGGGTACAACTTCTTTTTCTTGTGAAACAAGTTTATTAGGATCAGCGGAATAGGTTAAAAATTGGCAGAAAGGAGCAACAGTTTTTAAAAAGAAAATGATATCTTCCTCTTTAAACTCTCGAGAATCTGCAAGGGGAATCGTTGCACCGATTTCTATATTTTCAGAAATACTAATAAAATAATTCCTTAATTCATGAAAAAGATAATTCTCTTGTTCAATTGGTGGTAAATTGAAATTAATTTTCCACGTTTCAATTGTATTTTTTCCAAACTGATTGTGCAAATGAACAAAAAATTTTCGGTACAAACTTTCTTTCAACAACTCTTTCACCTGCTGAGCGTTCACATTAAATATGACACCAATCGCATGCCTATCTAGAAAAAGCAATATTTTATCTAATTGCTCAAAAAAAGGAAATGAATTTAATTTTGTCTTTTTTGCTAACTGAAAAGAAGAGGGACATTGAGAAAATAACTGGTGGAACTGAACATGAGTAATCATCTTTTCTTTTTTTAATACTAAAAGTTCTTTTTGAATCGAATCCATCGCTAATTTATCTAATGATCCAATATTTATAACAAAATCTCTCTCTTTTATTTTTAAAGAACGATTCGACATTTTTATGTCTATCGCTTTATTTTGAACATCTATGTTCATTGAATGAACCTTTTCTATTTGGTTTTGACAATATTTATAAAGTAAAGTGACCATTTCTTTACGCTGCTCATTTTTTCTTAATACCGATAAAGAATCTAAATTTTTAGTTAATATTTCTTTCGTGTGTTGTATCCGATAAGTTGTTGGCGGTACATTAAATTTTTTTTTAAACGCTTCTCGGTAAGTTTTGCTATTCTTAAAACCATTATTTTGTGCGATTTGTTCAATACTTCGTTTCGTATAAAGTAATTCTTTTAGACTATGATTGATTGCTAACTCCCTCAAATAATCAGAAAAATAAGTACCAGTCTGTTGTTTGAAAAACTTTGACAAGGCTGGTGCAGACAAATAAAAGTGTTCTGCTACTTTCTTCAATGAAAGTGATTTTTGAAAATTTTCTTCGATATAATTAAGTATCTCATACAATTTTGGCTGCTCGTTAAACGGATAAAAACAAGTTTGTGACTTACTGAAATGCTGGACTAGTCCGTACAATAATTGATTGAATATAATATTTTCTTTTATTTTCTTTGCTATTTCTTCTCCGAATTCTAGCAAACATAATTCTGCTAGTTGTGTTCTCATTTGTTCCATTGCCGTTAATTTGCCTTGTTCTTTGCTTTTAGGAATACATTCAAATTGTACGTGAAAAACCATAGGAAACTGCATCACAAAAAATAACGTGTCAATTTGAAGCTCTATGTAAACTACATGCTTTATTGAAAGTGGTTTTAATTCAATTCGCTCATTTATATTAAATACAAACATATCTCCTGAGGATAATTGATAGGCTTTATCCTGCTTTTCCACCATCATCTCTCCTTCTAAAAGTAATAAAAGAGTGATCTCCCGATAATATTTTTGTTCATATTTTTCAGAATCGTTAAAACGAATCTTATAATTTCGTTCATATTTCATTTCTTTTGTCCTCCTAACACTCAAGTTCTATTAATAATAACATACCTATGTTAATAATTGTTCGCTTATTCATACTTTAATTTCTATGCCTATATCTGAAAATACAAATATAGGTAATTTTAGAAATTTTACGCATGGAATATTTATCTAAAAGAACTATACTAAATTTTAAAAGAAGGAGGTCTAACTATGACTACGCTACAAACAAAATTATTCGCAGGCTTAGAAAAAAGAAAAGCTGAAATGATTGCTATTCGAAGATACCTACATGAAAATCCAGAATTATCTTTTCACGAAACGAATACTGCTCAATATATCGAAAACTTTTATCAAGGAAAAAATTGTAAAGTGACCACCCATGTAGGGGGAGGAAATGGTATTATCGTTGACATTAAAGGCGGGATTGCTGGTCCGACAATAGCGATCCGCGCCGATTTTGATGCTTTACCTATTCAAGAAAATACTGGACTTTCCTTTGCGTCAAAAGTGCCGAGTGTCATGCATGCTTGTGGTCATGATGGACATACTGCTTATATGATGATTTTAGCAGACTCTTTGATCGAAATGAAAGAAGAAATAGCTGGAACTATTCGTATTCTTCATCAACCTGCTGAAGAAGTTCCACCGGGAGGAGCAAAAGGGATGATTGAAGCTGGCTGTTTAGAAGGTGTCAGTGCAGTTCTAGGGATACATGTTATGAGTACGGAAGAAGTTGGCTGTGTCTATTACCATAAAGGTGCCATTCAAACAGGACGTGCTACCTTTAACATTTCTTTCCTTGGAAAAGGTGGACATGGCTCTATGCCACAAGAAGCCAATGATGCCATTGTAGCTGCTTCACAATTTGTTACTGCTGTGCAAACGATTGTAAGTCGCCGCTTAAATCCTTTTGATACAGCTACTGTTACGATTGGTTCTTTTGATGGTAAAGGTTCTGCAAATATTATTAAAGAAAATGTCACGCTCACAGGTGATGTAAGAGTAATGAAAGAAGAAACGCGCGACCTTGTTGAGAAAGAATTTCATCGGATTCTAGATGGAATATGTAAAGCCTTTAATATTACCTACAAACTTGATTATCAAAATGATTATCCTGTTCTGATCAACGACTACAAAATCACTGACATGGTGATATCTGCTTTAGCACAAGCAAAAATTCCCGTAAAAGATTGTGGTCCTCAGACTCCATCGGAAGATTTTGCATACTATGCATTAAAAAAACCAAGTTGCTTTTTCTACGTAGGTGCTCATAAAAAAGGAACACCGATGTATCCACATCATAACCCTAAATTTTATATTGACGAATCATGCTTAGAAATCGCTGCAAAAGCAATGGGTAGTGCGGTATTATATTATTTATCTAATGAGGTTAAAGCATGAATCAAAAAGTAGTAAATAAAAAAAGCAGTGAAGAGTTTCATGGAAACAATTATTTACTTACCGGAATTGTTTTCAGTGTGTTGACTTATTGGTTATTTGCCCAATCCTTGTTGAATATAGCACCAGTTGTACAAAATGATTTAAAAATATCTTCAGGAATCTTAAATATCGGTACTTCCATTACAGGCTTAATTTCAGGGATTTTTATTGTAGTTGCTGGTGGTTTAGCTGACAAACTAGGTAGAATGAAATTAACCTATGTGGGGCTTATTTTAAACGTCATTGGTTCATTAGCATTAGTAATAACTCATGGAACAAATTTATTTATCCTTGGGAGAATTTTCCAAGGATTAGCTGCTGCATGTATTATGCCAGCTACTATGGCACTAATAAAAGCCTACTATCAAGGAAAAAACCGCCAAAAAGCGTTAAGTTTTTGGTCGATTGGTTCATGGGGGGGATCAGGTTTTTGCTCTTTTTTTGGTGGAGAAATCGCTAGTACTTTAGGTTGGCGTTATGTCTTTATTTTTTCAATCGTTCTTTCCATCTTAAGCACTGGCTTAATTATTGGTACACCCGAAAGCAAAGTACAACAGGATAAAAATAAATCCTTTGATAAGATTGGGTTACTCTTATTTATTGTTTCAATGGTTGCTTTAAATATTGTTATTTCAAAAGGTTCCGAAATTGGTTGGATAAGCATAACTACTTTCATTTTAGCGGGGATCGTGTTAATAGGGATCTTCTGCTTTTATATAATAGAAAAGAAACAAACCAATAGCTTCATTGATTTTACTTTGTTTGAAAACAAGGGATACCTCGGTGCCACCATTTCTAATTTTTTACTAAATGCAGTTGCTGGAACATTAATTGTCATCAATTCTTATATTCAGCAAGGAAGAGGATTGAATGCTGCAAAAACAGGCATGCTGTCAATAGGATATTTACTATTTGTTCTTTTCTCAATTCGCATTGGGGAAAAACTATTGCAAGTAATCGGTGCTAGACAACCCATGATTTTAGGAGCACTCGTTTCCGGGTTAGGAATTTTTCTGATGATGCTCACTCCATTTGACGATCAAATATATCTTACTCTTGTTTTTATTGGCTATAGCTTCTTTGGTCTAGGACTAGGAATTTATGCTATTCCTTCTACAGATACAGCTATTTCAAGCGTGCCAAATGAAAAAGCAGGTGTAGCATCTGGTATTTATAAAATGGCAAGTTCACTAGGTGGGGCGTTAGGCGTTGCTATTTCTGCTTCCATTTATAATGGAATGAGTACAAACTGGGATTTTACAAACGGGGTAACGTATGGCTTACTTGCCAACCTTATTTTTTGTATGTTCTCCATCTTTTCAGTGGCATTCATTGTTCCAAAGAAAAACATTTCCTCTAATGCTGTTTAGAAAAAACAAAAAAATACGGGTATTAGCACTATATAATACGTGAACGGCTGTGAAAAAAGCACAGACTCCTTACACTGTTCCACTTATTTAAGCTAATTTGATTTCTTCCAGTCCCCTATGAACGGACTAGTGAAAAAAAGAAGTTAAGAACCTTATAAAGTCAAGGCTCTTGACTTCTTTAATTAAATTTGATTAAATCATGGATTGCCTTTAGCAAAATATTTTATCTTCATTATATTTACCTATTTGTTTGATGATCTCTTAAATACTTGAGCGATATTGATTATAAATGATTTTTCTTCTATACTTTGGTGTAAATACAATGGGTATTTGTATAGCCACTTCGGATGGACTAAACTATTTTCTTTCGTAGCTTTTCTTATTCCTCACCCGCTTAGCAGGTGGTTTTATGTTTCACTCGCTTTGCGAGCTCAACTAGGTCTAAAGAAAATAATAAAAATAGAGAACCCTTAATTTTCCTTTTATACCTTTTCTTAATTTTTTTCTGCTTGTTAAATCTTCTGAAAAGGTAAATAGTTTGATCATTAATAAATATTTTAACTACGTAATAATTAATTTTATCTAGATTCACTTTGGTTAAATCTAAACAACAAGGTTCTTGCTTGTAAATTTCTTCAATAATATTTTCAATGTTTCCTACTTTTAAATCAGAAAACTCCAATGTGTCGTCTTCCCTACCCAATTCATTGTATTTTTATTGCTCTTAATCGAAAATATTTTTTTCAAGTGAATTTAAATATAAAATATTTAAATTTTCCCTTAAAGATTTTTCTAAAACGGATATGTAAGCCGTATAACCATTTTTACTCTTTCCAATAAATGAAAGATTAAAACTTTTTTCATTCGTAATATCTGCTTCACTAATATTTTTTTACAAATTGATGTCCACAAATTTTCCTCCTAAAAATTTATATTTGCCACTTCAATTAAAACAAAAGCGAGAAAACAAGGTCTCAAGGCTTTCATCGGCAAATATATTCTTTGAGGATTGTAGAATTACATTAATACAGTGGAAACGTAAGCTCAAGTCAAACGTTTATGATGTAAAATAATACTTTACGATTTATATAATCATAGTTTTTTAATATAAATGTTAAACAAATTAATATTGTATCACGTAATTATATGCTTAGCTTATTTTTTTGAGATATTCAAGTACCAATATTTGATAGTCTGAAAATTGTTTTTCAAAAAGATTCCTTAAATTCTATTTCATATAAAATTTTAGAATGACCCAAATTTTTTCCAGTGACATTTTATTTTCTATTTTAGAAATTATAGTTTTCTGGTCTTTTTATTTTTGATTATAGTAATATAAAAGGGGGGAGACACTAATGGGGCAAAGTTCTTCAAAAAAAGAACCACAAAAGAAATTAAGAGCAAGCATAAAAAGGTTATCTCGTTCAACGGAATCATTACAAAAAACAAAGAAAAAGTTAAAAGATGAGAAAAGAAAAACGAATGATAAAGTTGAAAAAAATCCGGATTTAAAAGAAGTAATAGTTTCGAATTTTCAAGATAAATAAAATTAATATGTACTACCCCTCTTTTTAATTAGAGGGGCTATTTTTATCGTTTTGGAACATTCAAATACCAACATCTATCATAAGCTCCTCCTTTTATGTTACCAGTTGGATCATTTGTGGCACGCATCATGACATACACTTTTTATTAGAGAAATCGCACACGTTGAATGCTATGTGATAGCCAACATTTCCATAAGTTTTATAAATTTGGTTCACTTCATTATAAGAAATACCATTTGCTTTTACTCGTGCTAATTCTTTATCAATGTTGTAATCCATAATTTGAAATAACTGTAAGAAGAACGATAACTAAAAATTCAAAAGGTGAATTGGTGTTAGGAAAAACGACTAAAACAAAATCATCTAAACGAACGTTAAGCATAGATAATAAAACGATGATGGTGTTAAAAAAATGGTATTGTAGCGCCTACCACTCCCAATCGTTGGTTAGAAAAAATATGTAATGAATATGGATTTGAGAATATAAAAATCCATGGGTTTCGTCATACTCATTGCAGCTTGCTTTTTGAAAATGCTATGGAACGACATTAGTCAATGGCTAAAAGTGATCCAAGAATGAATGGGACACTCCAACATTCAAACGACATTAAATATTTATAATCATGTGACGAAAAAAGCAAAACAGAATTTTGAAAAACAATTTGCTAATTTTGCTACATTTAAAAAATTGATTCAAAAGTTAATTCATTCAATGAATAAAAAAAGGAATCCCTTGGCGCACAAGGGATTCCCAATACTCAAAAAATGAATCAATTATTTAACTGTTTTTATTTTTGCATTTCTTGACTAATTCTAGTTAACTCTAATTGCTTTAATATCAACGTTTATATAGTTTTTCAGTTACTAATATTTTCTATATTTTGTTAAATAGTATGGTCAAAGTATGGTCATTTTTCATCTCATTATATAGCATGACGTGTTAAAAAATACGTCATGCTTTTTTATAAAAAAAGACTACTCTTTCGAGTAGCCTCAGAAGTAAAGAAACGAGATAAAATTAGAGATCTTGTGAAATTGTGAAGAATTTCACCTCGAATTTATTTTGTGCTACACAGTTTGAAGATTATAGGATGAACACACCATACAGTTATATAGTTTAGTAGCACATCATAATTATAAGCTATGAAATCAACTTTTTTTATTCGTTTTGATTATAGCTGATATAAAAAATACCACCCGAAGGTGGGGATGAAACGGCTATTGTTTGGGAGTTTATGAGAATTTTTTTCTAATTCTAAAATATGCAAGTAGTTAAATACCGCATTCTAATTTTATTTAACTACTTTACCTTCATGTACTTATACTGCTATACTTATCTTGAAAATAGATTTCTTTCAGAGGTGTATATAATAATGGATAAAACAATCTCTCAATTTTATGATTCAGATTTTATAATAAAATTTGAGTCGCACGCTACTGTCTTATATGAAGTAAATTTTGATGAGACAAAGCCTGAAATTGACGTTAAAGAAATTGCAAATAAGTTAGGATTCAATATAAAGTATGTTTTTATGGAAAAAAGTGGAAAACTAGAAGATGGTATCATTAAGGTAAATCTTTTAGATCATGAAGTAAGGCAACGATTTACTATAGCGCATGAAATAGGACATTTTTTATTACACGACCACAATGAAGTAATGTATAGAGATGTTTCATTACAAAGCTATAAAAGTATAGTAGAAAGAATAAAAGAACGCGAGGCAAATGAATTTGCTGCCGAATTATTGATGCCCAAACGTTTATTAATTAAATTAATTAATGAATATTTAGAAGAAAATAATTGGGATTCTTTACTCGATGATATTCAATTTGAGACATTATTGAAAGACATCTCTAAAAAACTTAATGTATCTAAAAGTTCTTTAGAGTTTCGATTACAAAATTTGGGTGTTATTAAGGGAGAGTGACTATGAATTATTCAAATATTAAATCTAAATGTGCTCCAGACAATATTTTTGATACTATCACTATCCAAATCACTATTGCTCCATCCAAACAAGAAAATGGTGAAGATTTAGATTACAGAATTCAAGATCTTGGAATAAATGAGGAAAAATCTTCTAATTTAGATAGTGAGCTATATCAAGTTTTAAAGCGGCATTGTGCTCTTTTAAAAGAAAGAATAGCTAATGACCTGCCAATGAAATGGAAGGTCTTTTATTTATATAAAGAACTATTTCAAAAAATAATCTGCGAATCTAGCATAGGCAGTTTCAATTATTTTCGAGGTCAAGCAAAAAATTGGAAAACCATTCCGGGTATTTTCAGAACTAATACATCAGCGACATTTATTGATGAATTTGAGAAGATTTACAAGCGCATTAGCATAGAATTCCCTAACGAAATAGAATATACTGAATATGAAACAAATCCCGACAGTCTAAAAAAAAGAGCAAAACAATTAGCTATGTTGCAACATTATGGACTTAGAACTAGTTTATTAGATCTTACAAGAAATCCTTACATCGCTTTGCTATTTATGGTTTCTGATTCTAGTAAAACTGACTTTTCTTCCGGAGTTATTGAAGCATACCAAATTGACGAAGATAAGCATAACCAAAATAATATTTTTATTTCTGTTGAAAAAGAAGAAAATAATAGGCGTTTAAAAGCTCAAGATGGAGCCTTTTTATATTATGATAAATTGGCTAATTTGGATATTGAGAGCATCATTAAAATACCTAGAATAGTGATTGAACTATCATATGATACGAGTGAACTTGCAAAAGATATAGAAGAAAAAATATCGGAAATTGAGACCGCTCTATCTCAATTACCTGCGAATTTCCCAAAAAATATTTCAGAAGCTTTTGATGAAGAATTGGCTAAACTAAAAAAGGATTTATGTGAAGTCAAAACAAATGTTGATAAAACAGGTATCTTCACAAAAATTCATGACGAAATAAAAAGTAAGTTAAATGAATATTTTTATTTCGAAGAATCTCTATTCCCTGACCTATATAAATATATTGAATTTATACAACCAAAATACATTAATAGACCTAATGTACAAGTTAAACTTTAGATGCGAACTAAATAATATTTTTTCAAATTGAATTATTATGTACCGCTCCTCGATGAGGAGCTTTTTGTTTATAACGTCAAATAAATATCCTTAATCCGAACATCATTCACTGCACCTTCACCATTTGCTTGGTTACAACGGCGGAAAATGACATCAATTTTCGTGCCTTTTTTCACCCAGCTTAGATCCACAGTGACGTCCATTCCTAAAGCATCGCCACCTTTGTATCCATAGGTTTTCTTCACATCAGGTCGTTTGATCCCTTGTGAAGCCACACGAGTGATTTCTTCATTTGTGCCATGCTTCATAACAAGAATATAAGCACATTTTCCAATTGGACCATCTGGTTTATCTGGCACTAGCCAACCAGCAATTCGAACTTTTCCTTTACTTACTTCATTGAATTTGTCTAGTTTCGCCCATGCGTTCCCTTGATGAACAGCTTTACTTGCTGCTACTGCTTTGTCATGGTCGGATGGTGTTTGTGGTTTTGCAACTGGTTTAGATTGTGCAGTTACTGGCTTACAACTAGAACCAAAACCATTCGCTATATCTCGTGCAAACTGCTCTTTGCTGATCCCCATACTTGCCAAATATCCGTATGGATCCATGTGATCGCCACCATAATTTTGTGTTACCCATTGATGACTTTTCACTCCTTTGGTACCTTTTCCACCTGCATCAAGTGTTTTAGGAATACCGAATTGATTACATAAGTCGCGAATCAATTCCACATACACACGGTAATTTTTTTCAAATAAAGCTTTATCTGTCGTATGTTGTAATTCGATTTGCGCTGGTGCATAACAATTGGCATCTAATGCGCCCCAAGAAACATAGCCTGGTTCTCCAATCAAATAAACGATACCATCGCCTACAACATGAGTCGTATAAGCATTACGCCAATTATTTTTCATATAACTTGATTCATCCCGCCCAGTTGCACGAGGATTGGCTGTTTCATGAGCGATAATGTACCAATTTTGAGCTTTTCTTGAATCGCCTTCGTTTGCTGCTAACATAAATTCTTTGTTAATTGTGTAACTCATTTTCATCGTCTCCTTTATCTAATTCTTTGATTCCATAAGTCGTTTGTTTCCATAATTGATCGCCATACACTGTAATTCCTACAGTCACAATAGCTACAAAAAAGTGAAATACGTTATACCCACCAAATAATAGTGGTGTACAAATACAACTAATTATCGTAAGTGCTAAAGGAATTCCCCAGTCGGGAAACTTAGGAATTTCCTTTAACACTTTTCCTGCCACATATAACCCACACATAGCGAGTATCATTTCAGTTGAGAATGATTCCACGACACCTCACCACCTTTCAAACATAAAAAAGAAGCACAGAATTATTTCCGTACTTCCTTCTCGATTTCAGTAACTTTGTCATCGATTCGCTTCACATCTGAACGTATAAATTCAAATCCTTTATTCAACTCATTCAACGTAGCCAAAAAGTCTCGTCGGTCCTGTTTTGAGCTTTCTCTTTCATCATGTAGTTCTTTTCGATAGTAAATATTGATTCGCCAAGAAGCGAAAATAATAAACCCGATCAATATAACTGTTAATGGTAAAAAAATAAGCCCGTCGATTGCGACTAGCTTGTTAAAAATCTGATCGATACCTTTCATTTTTTCTCACCCTCTTCCTATTCAGTGAGAATTTCTTTCACTTTTTCATCTTCTTTTTTATCCAAAATTGCTTGAACTTTCTTTTTTAATGTTTTAGGTACGTCATCAATCGTTTTCTTTCCTTTTTTGATTAGGTCTGCATAGATGTTTTCCATGTTACTCACTCCCTAATGAATATTCATAAATTTCGGTCATTGCCACTTGTAAATTCGTAACTTGTTCATTTAATGATTGATTATTTTCTTTAAACGCTTTATTTTCCTCTTGAACTTGTTCAAGTTGTTGTTCTGTCTTACGATGGATTTCTTCCAATAATTCTAATTTTTTAGAGAAATCTTGCGTGACTACTTCTTCCCATTTTTGTTCACCTGGATTCCAAAATTGACGTTCTAATGGAATATCTGGTAATGGTGGTACCGATGTACAAGGCAAATTTTCTGGATAGTCATCTGGTACTTCTCCTAAAACTTTCCCACCTACTGGATAAAAATATTCATACATTGTTTTCATAATTTCTTCCTCCTATATAATTTCCATAATATGCATATGATTTATTTGTGTATATGCCATTTTCTTTCCACTCTCCATTTCTATAGAAAGAGCAAAATAATCTCCAGCCTTAAAAGTAACCACACCACTTAACGGAACTGATTGTTTATAATTCATCACTCCGCCACCTGTTGTACTTCCTCGTCCACCAAAAAAACCAATCTGCTTTTCCCGCTCATTTAGCCCTCGATATGCTACTAAATAAGCATATCGACCTGAATCATCACCTGCTTGTAGTCGACATTGACCATCAAAAAATAATTTGCAATCTCTTGTGATCGTAGCTTGCCAACGGTTTTGATTCCAATTCAAGGGACTTGGTCGCATTGTTCCTCCATTTTTCTTTGCAATAGTCATTAATTCTGGACCAAATCTAACTCGATTACCATTTTGTAAATTTGTTAATTCATCTCCAACGCCTAACCACACTTCATAGGGTAATTCATTGACAATAGCAATCTCTTTCCCTTTAACAGTCGGCGTTTGTAAAAAGTTCTTGAATCCATCAATGGACTGATTACCAGATGTTTGTACTAATGCTTCAGCTCCATCAATTGCTCTAAAATGAGTTTTTAAATATTTAGGAACACCATTTTCTTTTAATTGCACAATATCAGACATTAAACTTCGCCTACTTTCTCAAATGTAATTTTTGCTACTCCATCTAATTTTGCTTTATCTTCTTTGGACATCAACCCATTAGCGTTCGTCGTAGCTACAGATGTCGTTGTTGCATTAACTCCAGGATCTCCCTTATCTCCTTTTGGTAATACAAAATTGAATCTAGCCACAGATGAGGTTCCTACATTTGTAACAGAAGCAGTAGATCCACTAGTAACTGTACCTACAGCAATAGTTGCGGACTGTCCGGGATCCCCTTTATCGCCTTTAATTGTTGTGGGTTTGCCTTCTACAGCATTCCAATGAGTTTGAGGGTAAACCTGAACATTATTCTGTTTTACTTTTACAATATCTGTCATTAGTTTATACCTCCCCTATTTTTTCAAAAGTAAAGTTTAAGCTTTTTTCATTTAATTCTTGGAGCTGTTTATTTATATATTCAATAGTCATGTTCCAAATATATTTATTTGGATCTTGAAAGTCTTCCAGTCCTATCCCTACAAATTTATATTCTGTCGTTAAGCCAGCTCCCTCATCTTTTGTTAGATAATAAGGTGATTCAAATAAATTAGGCTGATATGGCGTAGCTATTGAAGCTTCTTCTAACTTGATATATTCTATGTTGATTGATCCATCTACTATTTGGGAATTACTATCTAAACGTAGATAAGTACGCTCTACTTGTTTCATTTCTACCACGCTACCAGTAACAGAAATAATTTTTGTTTCTCCCGCTAACATAGCAGATAAGTTCGTTCCCAGTAGAATATTGCCCCCGGGAAATTTTCTATAAGTTAGTCGAATTTTTGATAAGTCTCCTACAAAATCCTCATTCACTGTTACCTTAGCAGAAAGCGTATAGGTTGTTTTGGGTTTAATTTGCACAACATTACCTGTTTCAGCACCAAAACCAGAATTTCTGAATGTCAATTTTACACCTCTATTTTCGTTGACAATTGTTACATTATCTTTTGTTGTAAAATAATCACTAGTTATAGTACTTAATAGATTTGGGTTTCCACTATAGTCATAGTCTCCAAAGTCGATGCTGTTTGAATAAACTTTCTTAATTTGAGAACAAGAAGTTATTTCATTATCGTTTGTTGTACTAATAGTGCCATCTTCTGTAATCGAAATATTGGCTCCTGCTTTCAAAATTTTCAAAGACTCTAGCTTCTGTTTCAACTCTTTAGTAAAATTAAAATCTGTTTGCTTAGTTGCAGACAGAATACCTTCTTCAGTGACTTCTAAAAGTTCACCAACTTTTATACCTCCTAATTTTTCAGCAGTAGCAATTGGTAAAAGATATGTTCCACTTTCACCATTTACAATCTTTTGAAACATTTCGGCAGTTAAAATACCATCAGTATCTTCGCTTGCGTAAGGTAGTTTGGTAATCGCATTCTCTAATCCTAAATCAGCCTTCGTTAAAATGACTGCCCCAGATTTACCGTTAACCGAAAGAACTTTTGACTGTCCCGAGGTAATGTTTTCTAATCCTAAGACTGCAGAAACATGCGTAATTGGCATAAATTGACGTTGAACGCCAGATTCATCAGTTTCCATCATTCTCTTTACTTTAACCATCAAATCACCCCAACTTTCTCAAGAGTGAATACATTTTGTTTTTCATCATCAATGGTGGCTATAACTAATGCTCCTTCGGATATATCACTTTCAATAGTTTCTACTTTTTCTACCTCATGATTCTTAGAAAATAAATCATCTTGTAAAACATCCACCATTTCAATTTCACCGTATTCGATAGTAAATAAACTTTCTCTCAATTTTTCGAATAAATAATCCATATCTGCAAGCAAACGATTAGAAATTGAATTGTGTCGTTTTCCTTGAATATCCACTCTCGCATCCATCAATTCCGCAAGCATCGTTCCTCCAGGATCAATTGTTTTTAAAATATCCTTGATTGATTCAAACCATGCCAAATAGTCTGATTCTTGTCCTTCTCTCCAATCTTGGAAACTGTGTTCCTGTTCTTGTCTCCAATGTTCAAATTCTTCTTTCCTTTCATTCATCCAGTCCGTAAAATCGCCTTTATTTTCATTAATAAAGTCCGTCATATCCGCAATTAAATCTTCGATTGATTGCCAATAAGAACCCATTTCTCCTTCTGTTTTTGAAACAGCATTAATGACAAAATAAGAGAAGTCTTGAGTTGTTCCAATCAAGTCTTCTCCTTTAAATATAATGAAATTGGCTGTTTGTCGATGTAAACACTGCATGGAATATTTATCAAAAATATAGTTAATTTTCCCTTTTTTAGCATCCACAATTTTTGTTTCTAATTGGACTGGATATTTCCCACCTACAACTGATTCAAAATATACCTTACATTCTGATAAATCGTAGGGAAGACCATTTTCAACTATAGTCGCTTCCATAACTTCAGTGTTTTTATTGCCTTGTCGAACTTGAATCATCCCCACGTAATTATAGGGTTCTGTTGTACTTAATATGACATTCCACTTTGCCATTAAATCACCTCCCTATTTTGGTGGTATGACAATGGAAGAAATTGCACTTGCACTATAATACTGGCGATCTAACTTTCCACAAATCATACCTAACTCTGTATTTTGTTCATAAGTTTGCATACGACCATTAGCTAAGCCTCGGATAACGCCAGTATGTCCATAAGTTCCATCTGCAAACCATGAACCCACTTGTCCACCTCTTGCCCAATTAATAATTGCACCAACTACTAATTGATCGTATCTAGGGTTTTGAATCACTTTCCAACCAACAGCAGACCAATCATAGGCAATACCAATATCAGATGCTGCAGAAGTATTTCCTATCACATGAGTTAAACCATATTTTGTTCCAGCACCCATGCCACAACCACCCAGATATCCTGAATATTCTGCAGACAAGGCATAACACTGACCATTACCAATTCGTTGTCCAATCAAAGACTCTAAATGTTTCAGTCCAGCTTCTCCAGTAGCTCCTCCTGGTTTTAAATCTTTAAACTTGTTATACCAGTTCACAGCATAATCTTGACGTTCAGGATGTGTCGCTGCCGGACGTTCATAGTTCCGTTCAAAAGCGTATGCTGCTTGTCTTGTATCAGTACAAGCCTTAAATCCATCAAACGTAGTAGGTTGTACCACACCCATCCATTGCCCGTTTGTAAATGTCCAAATAAGCAATCGAACTTGTGCATCTACGCTCGTTATTGGTTCTTTAATACCTGCAGCATTAAATAAGTTTTGAACATAAACTTTTCCATCCCATGTTGCTGGACCAACAAGAGGATATGAAGAACCATCCCACTGGACAATTCCGTAAGCAGGTCCACCAATCTGTACAGTATCAGGATCAAAAGTTCCTCCTGTTTCTTGTTGAATGTTCCCCAATATTCCACATGCAGATTGTTTCGTAAATCCGTTATTACACAAAATATCGTAAATTCTCCAAGCTCTCTTTTCTGCATCTGTTTTTAATTCACTAGGATACCCACCAGTAGATTCTCCACCTCCTGATGGACCACCACCTTGTCCAGGAATTATTTCTTTTCCTTTAACTGTAAGTTTTCCTTGTACATCTAAGTCTCCAAAATAAATTGCTTTACCATTTCCTAATAAAACTAATCCTTTACCGACTTTAGGAGAAATCAAAATATATTTGCCGTCTCCATTTGTACGAATAACTAAAGAATTATCTTCAATAGGTGTGGGAGTAGAAGCTCCAGGAAAAGGATTACCAGCAGAATCAGTTGTTCCAATCGTTCCAATTGAACTATTAGAATTCCAAAACTCCATTCCTTTTTTGGTTAACTCCATTATTTTCTTTTTGTTATTCCAAATTTGAAGTAGTCCATTAACTAATTTCAATACATCTCCAGTTTTATTAAAAGAGTTTTGAAAGATATCTGCCTTTATTAATCCTGTTTGAATAAAATTAGCATTAAACTTACCATCTAAAGTCCATGCGGTATCAAATGGTCCTTGCCACCCTTTTGATGAGAAGCCTATTCCGCTTTTATTTATTCGTAAAACAAGTTTTGCTTCTTCTAATTTAGGATGATCACAAAAGAATAAATCAGTCGGTCGATTCTTAGGCCACCATATAACATGACCACCATCATTACCAGAAATAATATTGGTGACTACATCAATAAAATCACTTGCATATTTTTTACCTGTATACCCTTTTAATGTATTTGATATTTCTTGTTTCTGTTTCTCAAAGAAGGTATATTGTGTATCGCCGGCTTCTAAAGATTCAACTCGCTCGTTTAAAGAATCATAAATTACTTTAGTTATTTGAGCAGTAATATTAATCTTAAAACGTTCATGAAAAATATCAAATGTATCAAATAATCCAACTTCACGAAATTTTTTAAATCGTTTTGCTAAAGCTGTATCTTCCATTTTTCGAATGTTCAATTCAATAGATATATTTGGTTGATCACAATTAGGATTCATGGAACTAAAATATTTCTTTGATACTTCATTTAAACTTTTTTGATCTGTAACACCTTGATCTTCTGTAAATTGAACATATTCTGAATAAATCTCGCCATCATACTTATTGATATTAAGTGAATCTACTGGATTTCCAAATATACGTTCTGTTTCCCCTTCATTATTTTGAACATCTGCATAAGGAAAAATTCGAGTTAGTAACCCATCAAAATTAGTTTCAACTTTCAAACCAGTTAAATTTTTTCTGTATCTAAAAGTTGTCACATGATCTCTACCTCTTCGGTTTAATAAAGATAATTTGAATGGCTCATGTTTCATCTCGCCACCAAATATTTGGTTTAAAGAACCCTCTATTCCCTTAATACATTTTAAAGGATTGGATACTTCGATACTTGTTGATCCTACACGAGTAATATCACTAAACAAACGAATATCACTAGATTGATCCATTGATTTTTCTAAACACTTCATTGCTTCTTGACAAGTAGCTCGCTCAAATTCTAATTTCTTCACCGCACGATTTCCAAGTTTCATAGTTCTAGATTTTCCGTAAACATATAATAATCCTGTAGCCATATCTTTATAATGATTGTAAATATAAAAAATATGAAAATCATCCGTTGCGTTAGGTTTACATTTGATCTGATAATTATGATCTTCTAATTGACTTGAAAATTTAGCATTGATTGGAAAACTTAATTCGACAGTATAACTGCCATTTGCTTCCTCTGTCACTAGACATTTTTTACAATCAGATAATATGCCAATACCTCCAGCGGTAAAATCTGTGTCTGTAGGACTATATAATACTGGTTTCATATCTTAGTTTGCCACCTCGGTTCAATAACAATCTTTTTTACATTACTATTCCAAATAATCCGATTCTCACCAGAATCTAAATAAGGATAAACTTGGTTACTTAACAACTTCTTATGTTCATTTACTAAAACACCATCTACCTCACGATAAGTTTCCATCACATCTGGATCAGAATCGATTGTAATATCTGAAGTTACATTGGAACATTTTGTCTCTCTTCCATTAATAGAAATTGTCACATTGCCTGATCCATATATTGTAATTTTGGGATAAGATGGATATCTTTCTGGATTATAAATTGAACCCTGTTTTTCTAAGATAACAGGGTTCATTCCTAGAACATTTTTTTTGAAAGGAGCAATACTTAAATCAAACGAAAAAGGAACTCCTCTTAATGTATGAAAAGTTCCTTCGAAATTTGGTTCATTTATTACAATCGCTTGATAAATATATATCGGATCCCAATAAGGTACAAAATCTACATATTCTCCTTTTGTATCCAGTGCTTCTGTAATCAAATCTTCATAATATTGAATGTGTTCCAGTGTAGGTGATAAATAAAAACAATTTAAAGTTTGTTCAACATTTGTATAGTAACCACCATCGTTAACTGCTAACTTATTTAATCCAGAAACTTCTTCTAAATTAAATACCCTTTTAGCTTTTTTCTTTTCTGGTCTCTCACAAATAAATGCATTAAATTCTTTACTCCAATGATTTCCGAGTTTAAACCAACCATCAATCATGATTATCACCCACTAAATTCATTTTTATTTTTTAAATCAACAAACTTATACATCAAATATTCAGCAATTTGATCTAATATTTCTTTTGGTAAATTACCATAAGCTGTTAGATGTAAATGGATTTCATCTTTTGCTTGTTGTTTAGACAAACCTACATCTACAGCTTTTTGAATATAAGCCATTAGCTTATCTAGAGGCGCAATAGCTTCTTTACCAGCTTCACCGCCACCTAACAATTTATTTCCAGAAGCGCCAAAAATTGTCGGTTTAGTTAAAATCCCACCATCAGCAAACCATTTTACGTCAATCCCTGATGGATAAGAAAATTTTTTACCAAATATTTTATTAGAACTCCATTTCAAACTAAAATGGGGCATTGGTGGAAGTTCAATTTTAGGAATTTTTAATTTTAAAAATTTAAACAATTTTTTTATTGCGTTTAATTTATCATCAAAAGATCCGAACATAAAACTAGTAAGTGTTTTTACAGAGTTAGATAGTATCTTAAATGTTGCATCTGCAGGACCAGAAAATTGTGCCCAAAATTTTGACCACCATTCTTTTGCCATTGCTAAAATAAGTCCACATCCTAAAAAAGCTGATGCGATATTTAGTAAACCTTTCATATCTAGCATTAAACCGCCGATACCGTGGTTACTAGCGTAAAATCCGTCTTTTAGTTTCATCTCATTTCCTCCCATTTACGATCATCACTTAATATCGAAATTCCAAACTTTCGAATAGCGTCACTCGCATCAGCAACACACTGACTTAAAACTTTATATACTTCTTCTGCTGAAACTCCGTATTCTTTTTCAAACTTCGCCTTCAGTACATTCAGTTCTTGTTCTCTTAGTTTTGTTACTCTGCGGTGTCTGTTGTTCATTCCGCTTCCTCCAAATCACTCGACTTCACGAACACACCATCTACCATCTTCCCTGTGCGTCCTTTGATTTCGTTGTATGCTTGGTTCAGACACTCGTACAAATCCATATCATTTTGCATAGCTAAAATAATCAAGGTTACTACTACGTCTCCAATTCCGTCTCTTAAACCATGTTCATCTTTTCTAGCTAGAGAAGCGGCAACTTCCCCAATCTCTTCGATCGTTTTTAACATTTGCTTGCTGGAATCAGCTTGATCCAATCCCTTATCTTTAGCCCACTGCTCTACTTTTGTGATTAGTTCGTCCATTATTTCTCCTCCAAATATTTAAATTGTCGTCCTTTCGAATCAATTCTCTTATCTCTTGCTCTTTTCCAGATAATATTTTTTCTTAAACCAGTTATTCTAGATAGCTGTTCAGCAGTACCTGTCACTAAAATTCGATCGCCATGCCAAATTACAATTTTTCTCGTCGTTCTTCGTTTAGTCTCTACATTCCATACGACCTTACCAATTTTTTGGGCTTCTGCAACTATTTCTTTGTCTTCTTGCCAAGATTCTGACTCAGTCAATTCAGCTATTCGTTTCATTGCTGCTTTCTTATCCACACTCATTCCTCCAATACATGAATTTCCCTTCTTAAATTCTCTATGTGCAAATCAATTGCATTTCTAGCAGTTTCATTGATCATCACTGCTTTTGCTTGTTCAAGCTCATCAATCTCACGTTGAATACTTCGAATACGCATTTGAATCACTTCTTCTGTTGTCATGATGGACCACCTCGTTAAAAACGCTCTTCCTTGAACGTATTCCGATATTTTTTAGCTAAAATCAACGGAACTTGATATTTATGACAAAACAATTTCGCCTTGATTTTAAAGTCTTTTGTCTGCATCCCTTTCACATCTACGACTTTGACAAGTTTGCCGTTTTTATAAAATGTGAAGTCAGGAATATACTCGATTTTACGGTACTTCTTCTTTTGTTGGTCTTGCCACACTATCACCTCCTTAGATAAGCGAGGGGAAACTCCCTCGCTATAGTGGTGGGTTCATATCATCGAACAATGAATCCTGTTGTTCATCTGTATTTGCTGTTTCTTCGTATTCATCAAACGCTGATGACACGTCTTCCACTTTTTCTGCTTCTTTACGTTCTGATTCAATTGGTTCTGCATCATTTAAAGTAACTTCTTCTACAAGTTCATTATTTTCATCAAATCGAAAAACTCTTTCATCAGAAGTAACCGCATTTTGCATTTCTACAGATAAAATTCCCCATTTAGCTAACATGTTACGTAAGACGGTTTTTATCGCCATCGCATCATAATTCTCTTTCCACGCTCCAGTTAGCTTTGTTTTATCAAACCCTTTGGCATGTTTGATACGATGAGCTTCTACTTCTTGCTTCGTCCAATAAACAGTTTTTTTAAACCCATTTAGTAATTCAAAAAATCCAACATAACCGATGACTCGATCAGATTGTTTCGCATTGTAGTCAAACTGCAACTCTTCTGTCAGAGGATTCCATTCAATTAATTGCCCTTCATAAATTTCTATTGCATTAAGTGCTTTGTATTGTCCAGAACGTTGTGCTAACTGAATATAGCCTTTGTATCCTAGGATGAATTGGGCTTCGTTATGCGTAATCCAATCTTTTCCTACCTTTTCTTTCCGATTAAATGGAACAATATAGGCATAGCCTAAATTTTTATCTATTGGTAAATCCATCGTCGCTGCTTTTAAAGCAGAAGCGATGATAGTCATCGGCTCTGCTTTAGATAAATAATCATCGCCACCAACTAACGTTAAAAGAGAACCCATAAAAGCATCTGATTTTTCGTGTAAAATATCATTGAATTTCTTTTTCATAGCTGGCTGACTCATCAATGTTTTAAAACCTAATTTTGAAACATCCACTGCTTGATTGTTTTGTTCTGTTAGCTGATTCTTTAAATCTTTACTTGTTGCCATATCACTGAATCTCCTTTATCACTAATCTATTTGAAGTTGATAAGCTGTAAATTTCCTCATCTTTCATTACATATGGATATTTCTCTGCTATTTTCTTCAAGTCTTTTCGTTTAGAAACGACTGATTTTAAACAAATAATCCGATTAGGTGTGATACCTGTAGAGGCATTCTTTATTCCAAGTTCTTGGATAATTTGATTGTCGATTTGTCGAATACTCTTCTCTAATTCCTTCTTATTTTTGAGCAACTCTTCTTTTTGATCGAGTAGAACATCATAATCGGCATGAAGCATAATTTCAGTTGAATCTAATTCCGAATAACGCTCTTTTAGAAAATCTGACGTTGCTTTACTTCCATCGATCAGTGGCTCTTTTCCGCCAATAATGTTCGTTTCCCAAAAATCAACTAACCGTTCTGTGATGATGTCAATCAGTTCTTGATCTCGTTCAACTCGTTTCCATATAAATCTTTGACCACCAATCAACACAGCGATATAACAATAATCCTTGTTCAAAACATTCATATAATGTTGCACTTGACACAAATAACTGAGTGGCACTTCTTCTCCTTCCCATTCTTTGCTAAAAAATTGATTCGCTGTTTTACATTCAAGAATGGCATTTTCTCCTACTACATCACGGTCGATATTTGCTCTTAAGAATGGATGTAACGGATGTTCAAACATTTGGTTTCTTCTACGGACCTTTTTGCCTGTTCGTTCTTGAAATTCTTTGGCAACAACTTCTTCTAAAACATTGCCCCAATAAGCTGGTTCGCTCTCTGAATCTTTCAATTCAATTTGACCCGTTTTCTCAAGCCATAATTGATAAGGAGATTTGTATTTATTCAATCCAAGTACGGTTGCGACATCAGAACCACCAATACCTCTTTTGCGGTCTTCGAGCCATTCTTGATGACTCATGTCTAAAGTTGATTTACTCATCTTCATCCTCCTCATCGATTGGTGCTTCATATGAAGGTTTGCCCCAATCTTCATCGGTTAAATAGTTGTCAAGATTTGCTAACTCGTTCATGTTTCCCCTCTTTTCTGCTTGCTAATACGCAAAGCACAAGCGCGACAATTGCGAATAACAAGCCAAAGATGACGTAGTTTTTTGCTACAAGTACTAACGTTGTAAATAAAATAATCAATAAATCAATTATTTTTTCGTTCATGTACTATCGCTCCTTTGCTATTTTGCTCACACGCTCTTCATATAAGCGTAAATATAAATCTTTAAACGCTTGATACGCTTCTTGTACTTGCAGTAACTGCTCTTGCATTAAATCCTTGTTCTTGGTAACACCAAAAACATTCAATGCTATTTTTTTCAATGATTCGTGGATTGTAGATTCAGTTAAAAATTTTCCTTCAGCCGCATAGATTGCTCTCAGTGGTTCAAGCATTTTTTTATCAAAATCATCTTCAGTAAAATACTGTTTATTGACTGCGATTATTTCTTCATTTTGGATAGCAACTGGTCGAAACACGTCAAACGTGCGAGTACCAATTAAATTGCGTTGTTCATCTTTCAACTTCGCTCTTAAATCAGCTACATCTTCATATTCGATAATCAGTTGATGTTTCTTTGCCATTTCTGCCATTGTTGTTCCTCCGTTATCATGGTATACTTTAGCTAAAATGATTTTTAAAAAGTGCATCAACACTTGTGCCGAGTATTTCGGCTAGTTTGAATGCGGTACTCAAGCTTGGTAGGCGTGTACCGTATTCAAATCTTTGGTATGAAGTTAGCGTAATTCCTATTTTTTTTGCTACTTCATGTTGCTTTAGACCTGCATTTTCGCGGGCTTTTTTTAGTTTTTCGTTATTCAAATCACATCCCACTTTCTTTATTGATTACATCCGATTGGGTTGTAACCTAATTTTATTATACATCCATATTGGTTGTAGTCAAGTATTTTTATTTTGGAGGTTTTCTCATGGAAACAAACATTCCTGACAGATTAAAACAACTTAGGGAAACAGCCAATTTGACTCAATCAGATATGGCCGAAATACTTGATGTAAAGCTGCAAAGTTATCAACGTTTCGAATACGGTAGTAGACGCCCCAGTCTCGATGTATTAATCGTCCTCGCCGACTACTTCGATGTATCGCTTGATTATTTGGTCGGTAGGTCAGACGAGAAATGATCGCTCAGGCGGTCTTTTTTTGTTTCTTGCCACTTCTTCTGGCGTTCACGCCATTGTTCCCCTAAAATCTAGGTTTCATTTCTTCGTGGTATTCCTGATTTAGTTTTCGCATCAAGTGTTGATGCTCTTGTAAGGTCATTCGCTCCCTCCTTCGTCTCTCACCGTCACCACCTCCAAGAAGAGGAGTTGCATTATGAAAAAGTAGTATGAGTAGCAGATATAGAAAGGAGGTAACCTGCAACTCCTCTTTTCGGAAGCGGTGAGTATGTGATAAATTTTGTATATTTAAATCTCAAATGTTTCTTTTAAGAACCTTTGCAATTCAGTTCGTTCAATTCGAATATCTTGTTCACTCCATTGTTGAATCTTTAAACCTTTTGAAATCCAACCGCTTAATTTGTCATCACCAATTCTCAATATTTCTTTTACTTGAGACTTATTCGGGTAAGGTGGTAATTCAACAGTTTTAGTCAACAAGCTGGATCGCTTTTCGATTTCTTTCAAAACAATAAAAGTAATATTACTTGCTAATTCGTTTTGAATTACTTCATCTGGAATGTTTAGTTGCATAGATTACACCTCCTACACTGTTGATTTTCTTGAAACCAATTTAAAATTAAAATCAATGTTAATTAATGATAATAATTTTGAAATTCTAGAAATCAAATTTGATGATGATTCTTGCTTTATCGAATTTTAATAAAGTTGGATTCATATTGAAGCTTGTTATAAACCCATTGGAGACTTGCATACGCATCATCGTATGTTAAGTCCCTATTTTTTAATTCAGCTAAAATTGCTTTTCCTGATTCTTCAACTTCTTTTGAAAAACCAAATTTATCAACGTCATTATTACGCTTAAATTTTGTTAAATAATGTTCTTTTTTATTTATCTGTTTTTCCATACTCTCACCTCACGCTGGTTGTTTTCACCCTTAACTTCATAGCTAAAGCCATATTTATCAAAAATCAAAGTTCCTGTTTCTGTCTCAATAATTAGTCAATTCTTTATCATGTGTATTGTTCCTTCCATTCTTTTCACCTCACTCTGGTTGTTTACTTTTTACCTCGTTTGATATAATTAGTTCAAGGAGGTGATTACTCTTGAAAGATATAGTTTATGTTGAAACTTTATCCAACCGAGACTCTGATTTAGTCGTCAATGAATATTTAAAACATGGTTGGATATTGATCAACGTCTGCCAATTTGGTACTCCTGAAGGGATGGATATTGCTTATATCGTTGGAGCTACCAAAGAAGTATATGAAAAAGGAATACCAGTTTAAATTTTTATATTCAAAACTTTTTCATAAAGCGCTGCGTCTACTAAACGTAGCGCTTCGTTTGCTTCTACATAACTCATATCATTCTTTTTAACTTCTTCTAAAACCAATTGTGCAAAACTTGAATATTTAGATTTTGAAATTTCTTCTAATGGTGTTTTTACCGTTTTAGAATATTCTTTAACAGGGATTGATTTTTCATATCTTGGTGTTTGATTATTCATTTTCTCACCTCCTACGCTGGTTGATTGCTAGAATCTACTTCTAACTTGATATCCAAAAGTTCTTCGATTTGTTTTAAACGTTCCTTAGGTTTTCTTTTTTCGATAAAAATATCTCGCAAATAAGTAATTGATATACCCATTCGTCGAGCTAATTCTCGTTGACTCCAACCTTTCTTGATTAATGCAATTAATACTTGCTGTTTTAAAGTCATTAAATATCATCTCCTTTTAAAACGAAAATTTTACATTGTTTTTTTACTTTAAGATTGACATACAGTGTAATATATTGCATAATGTAAGCATAGGAAATACAGCACACAAAATACGAGCTTTACTTATGTCTGAGGAGACTATTAAGTGATTACTTATTTGCTTTTTGTGTGTCGTGAATATCTTGCTTACAAATAAAGTATAATGCAATATTTTACATAAGTCAACTTAAAAATGTAAAATTTTACTTTTTTTGTAGTCTAGGAGGAATAAAATAATGCTTTTAGATAGAGTTGACAACCTTATTAAAGAAAAAAAAATGACTAGAGCAGAATTAGAAAGAAAGCTAGATTTTAGCGCTGGAAGTTTAAGAAATTGGAATAAAAGTACTCCATCTGGAGATAAAATACAAAAAGTAGCAGATTACTTTGATGTATCAACTGATTATCTTTTAGGCCGTACTGATAAACGCCATTATTATGATTTGACAGAAAAAGAAAAGAAAGATATCGCTATCCAAGCTGAAAAATTACTTGAAGGCTTAGATTCAGATGCTGAAACAAATTATTACGGTGAACCTTTAGACGATGAAGATAAGGAAAAATTATACGATGCTATTCAACTTGCATTATCCTTAACTAAGGTTAAAGCAAAGAAAAAATTTACTCCTAAAAAATATCGTCAATAGGTGGTCTTTTATATGCATTTAAACAAATACTGGATTTTAGAAGAAATAGAAAAATTATTTGTAGAATTTGGATCTGATGCAATTAATCCATATAAAATAATCAATTATTCTGATATAGATTTAATTGAAACTAATTTAGGAAATAAAACATTAGGACAAACTATACACAATAAAAGATGTTATGTAATATTAATCAATCAAAATCTATCTTATTCTATGAAAAGGTTTGTGTTATGGCATGAAATAGCCCACGTTAGACTTCATAAAGGTATTTCTACTGCTGCTTTCAGAACAAATAATTTAAATCGCATGATTTATGATATAGAAGCTGAGGCTAATATGTTTGCAATTGAAATGTTAACTAGAACAATAGATGAACAAGATTTATCTTATATGAGTCAGTTCCAAATTATTGAATATTTAGGACTTCCTCATAATCTTGAACATTTAGTATTACAATATTAAAAATAAAAAAGCCCATGCTTTCACATGGACTCTTCCTCATTTCTGAGTAAGCTCTACAATAATTATATCAAAGAAATGAGGAATGGAAAATGAAAAGAAGAATAACACGTAACAAAAGAAAAACAAATAGATTTATAGGATGTTTTACAATTCTTGTGGTTATTTTTCTAATAGTTCCCTTGAGTATTACATTAGTAAACAGTAACACAAAATCACAAACTATTGAAGAACAGTTAAAAGGAGTAAGTAAAAATACTGAACTCAATATTGAGGATAAAAATGCACTTATAACTATTAAAAATGCCAGTGGAATATCAAGCGGAAATTTATTTATAAATGTAGGTTTCCCAGAAATTGTTGCTAAAGATTTAAAAATTTTAAAAAATGAAGGATACGAAAATATTCTCATAAAAGTAATTACTGACTTTGTAAATGATAAAGGAAACGAATATGAAGGAGTTTTGATGTCAGCACTATTTGAAAACTCAACAATACAAAACATAAATTTTGAAAACTGGATAACAAAAATCACAGCTGACTCATCTTCGTTTTATGAATTATCATCTGCTTATTATATACAACCAAAATACTATATTGATAACAAAAATGAACAAACAATTCCAAAATACAATTCTAAAACTTCTAAAATTCTTTTTTGGAATTACAATGCTTATCTTCCTGAACAAAATTAAAGCCTTCGAGCTTTTCTTTTACAACAGACAAGAACATATATTCGAAAGGAGAAAAATATGCAATATCAAGAATTCAAAGAATGGTTAGAAAACAATTCTAATTCAAAACATATATTTTTAACCAAATGGAAAAACTATCAAATATCAAAAAATAGTAAACGAACTGGAAAAACAAAAAAGTGGGATGATGATAAAATCATTCGTACTGGCGAAGAAGAATGGAAAAAAATTGTGGCAAATACCTATCAAAAACTTAAATCTCATTTAGGAATTCCAAAATACAACGGATATCAAGAATGGATTGATTTTATAGAAAAAAATGAGATTTTAGAATCATTTGATAACAGTATTTTAGAAATAGAATTAGAATAGGAGTTGGATTTTATGGCAATGATTAAGCAATACCAAAAGAAAAATGGTGAAAAAGCCTGGTACTTCAAGACATATCTTGGTATCGATCCATTAACTGGAAAGAAGAGATATACAACTAAAAGAGGATTCAAAACACAAAAAGAAGCGAAAATCGCACTAGCTAGACTAGAAGTTTTAGCTACAGATAAAAAACTAGTAAAAGATAATAACTACACTTTTACACAAGTAAAAGATATGTGGATTGAACAATATAAACCAACAGTCAGAGAAAGTACTTACTTACGTGTTAAGTTTTTGTTTGATAAAAACATTTCAACTTTTTTTGGAAATAAAAAAATACAAAGCTATAACATAGCTTACTGTCAAGAAGCTATCAACAAATGGAAAGAACAATATTCTACCTATAAAGCTTTAAAATGTTATACATCTGCAGTTTTTGATTATGCAAAAAAAATGAACCTAATTAAAGAAAATCCTATGAAAGAAGTAACTTTTTCAAAAGGAGAACGCAAGCAAAAAAAGACTAAATTAAAATATTTTGAAAAAGAAGAATTACAAGATTTTCTTGAATGCTGTCAAAAAGACAAATTCCCTATAACTTATCCTCTATTCAGAGTTCTAGCTTTTACAGGAATACGAAAAGGTGAAGCATTAGCATTAACTTGGGACGATGTAGATTTTTTTAATAAAACACTTGAAATCAATAAAACTATCACGAGAAATTCAGATAATAAATTTATTTCTACACCACCAAAAACAAACACATCTATTAGAAAAATTTCGCTAGATGACGAAACACTAAATATTTTGAAGGCATGGAAAACTCAGCAAAAACGTTATTTACTTGCCCATGGTCAACATGCTAAAACAAAGAATCAAATAATTTTTTCTTCTAAAAACAATAATTATATAGATATAACTCGACCTAATATTATTTTATCTAGAATATGCAAAGAACATAATTTCAATGATATTACCATACATGGCTTCCGTCATACACATTGTAGCTTATTATTTGAAGCTGGTTTGTCTGTCAAAGAAGTTCAAGAAAGGTTAGGACATTCAGATATTCATACAACAATGAACATATACACTCATGTGACTAAAAAACAAAAAGAAAGGTCTGCTGATAAGTTTGCAGCTTATTTAAATTTTTAAAAAGTATGGTCAAAAGTATGGTCAAAAAAATAAAAAAAGACTAAAAACCTTAAATATCAAGGTTTTTAGCCAATTAAAAATCAATAAAATTATTTAACTGTTACAGATGCGCCAACTTCTTCAAGTTTTGCTTTTAATTCTTCTGCTTCTTCTTTAGATACACCTTCTTTAACTGGTGCTGGAGCGCCATCAACAACAGCTTTTGCTTCTTTCAAGCCTAAACCAGTTGCTTCACGAACTGCTTTGATAACTTTCACTTTTTGATCGCCAGCTGCAGTCAATTCTACAGTAAATTCTGTTTGTTCTTCAGCAGCAGCAGCGCCACCAGCAGCAGCTACAGCTACAGGAGCAGCAGCAGATACGCCAAATTCTTCTTCAATAGCTTTAACTAGGTCGTTAAGTTCTAGGATAGTTGCTTCTTTTAACTCAGCAACGATGTTTTCAATGTTCAATGCCATTATAATTTCCTCCATTTTAAATGTTAGTCGTTTTATTTATGCTATGCGGCTACTAAGCTGCATCTCCGTCTTCTTTGTCTGCCACTGCTTTGACAGCGTAAGCCACGTTTCTGACTGGCGCTTGTAGTACAGATAGCAACATAGATAGAAGTCCTTCGCGATTTGGCAATTTTGCCAACGCAGTGATTTCTTCCAATGAAGATACTTTACCTTCAATAATACCGCCTTTAATTTCTAATGCTTTTGCTTCTTTAGAAAATTCGTCCATAATTTTCGCTGGTGCAACGACACCTTCGTTACTAAACGCAACAGCTGTAGGACCAGTGAATACTTCGTCTAAGCCTTCTAATCCAGCTTTTTTTGCAGCACGAGAAAGGATTGAGTTTTTGATAACTTTCATTTCTACGTTTGCTTCACGAAGTTGTTTACGCAAGCGAGTCACTTCATCAACAGTTAAACCACGATAATCAACAATGACTACAGAAGCTGCTGCTGTAAATTTTTCACTTACTTCATCAACGATTGCTGCTTTTTTTGCGATAATTGCTTCACTCATTTTTGAGTTTCACCTCCTGAATTTTGATGGAAGAGTTTCTTATTTTATAAGCCTTTACTTCTAGCGTAGACTTATTCTCGTTTTTCACTTATCCACGTCGTTTTTAATGAATTACTTGAAAAAAACGTCGCTTACGCCCAGTAATTATCATCTATTCACTTCATTGCTAGTGATCCACGACAAAAAACTCTATGCCACCGCAGACATAGAGGGACTATTGAATATATTCAATAAACGTCCTCGGTAGGAAATTAAGGCAATGCCACCTACTGTCTTCGGTACAAGTTAATTATTAACCTCAACTAGCTTAGCACGCTAAACTAGTCGAGTCAAGAATTATTTTCAGTTGGATCAATCAACGTTCTAATTTAAGGATTAGAAAGAAGCTTGATCTACATGGATACCGGGGCCAAATGTCGTTGTAATTGTGATATTTTTCATGTATTGACCTTTAGCTGCGGATGGCTTAGCTTTCACTAATACATCATGAATTGCCGCAAAGTTTTCAACTAATTTGTCATTGTCAAATGATACTTTACCGATTGGCACATGAATATTTCCAGCTTTGTCCACGCGGTAAGTAACTTTACCAGCTTTTACTTCGTTTACAGCTTTCGTTACGTCCATTGTAACCGTACCAGTTTTAGGGTTTGGCATTAAGCCTTTAGGTCCTAAGACACGTCCTAAACGACCTACTGTAGCCATCATATCAGGGGTAGCAACAACGACATCAAAATCAAACCATCCGTTTTGAATCTTTTGAACCATGTCATCATCCCCGACAAAATCAGCCCCTGCAGCTTCTGCTTCTTTTGCTTTATCGCCTTTGGCAAAAACTAAAACAGTTTGCGTTTTACCCGTTCCATTTGGTAACACTACTGCCCCACGAATTTGTTGATCCGCCTTTTTAGGATCTACGTTTAAACGATAAGCAACTTCAACGGTTGCATCAAATTTTGCAACGTTTGTTTCTTTTGCTAAAGCTACTGCTTCGGCAACAGGATAAGCTTTACTTGAATCAACTTTTTTTAATGCTTCTTGCATTTTTTTGCTCTTTTTAGCCATTTTGGTTCCTCCTTGATTGTGGTTATAACGGTTGTACCTCCCACGTGTTCTATATCTTTCAATACAGAGCCAACTGAGAAGCTACTTTCTTAGGGATAAAGACTATTCGATCGTGATCCCCATGCTTCGTGCAGTTCCTTCAACCATGCGCATTGCTGCTTCGATGTCCGCTGCGTTTAGGTCTTCCATTTTTAATTCAGCAATTTCTTTGATTTGATCGCTAGAAACTTTAGCCACTTTAGTTTTGTTTGGTTCACCTGAACCTTTGTCAATTTTTGCTGCTTTTTTCAATAATACAGCAGCCGGTGGTGTTTTTGTAACGAATGTGAATGAGCGGTCTTCGTATACAGAAATAACAACCGGAATAATTAAACCTGCTTGATCGGCTGTACGTGCGTTGAATTCTTTGGTGAACCCCATGATATTAATACCCGCTTGACCTAATGCAGGACCTACTGGTGGAGCTGGAGTTGCTTTACCTGCAGGAATTTGCAATTTAACGATTTTTTCTACTTTCTTTGCCACGAGACATACCTCCTTAAGTCCGTGATGTGGTTAATTGGAGATGCATATTTCTCCTCCCACATTTTCTCTCATAATCCTTTGATTAAAAAAGAAAATTATGTACATAACAATGCACACTGATAAATTATAGCAAATTTATTCTTTTTTTCAAGATTTTTTTTCAGTAAAATAGCATTTCCTCGAAAAAAGCTCTAAAAAAATACTTAAAATGAATAAGAAGTCTTTCTCCTTACTTTTTTTTTATGTTACACTTACGCCAAAAGCAGGCTCTAATGGACCGTTCATCAGTCAAAATAGAGCAAAGTTTGTGTTTTGGTTATCTTCATCAGACTCCTCAAACTAACGTTTATGATGGAAGAACTTTTGCTCTTTCTTAATCGTTTAAAGAAGGAGCCGCACACAATCGCTTGATTTAAAAATGCTCAATCAAAAAAAGCGAATATTTTTTTACAGCGCTTTTATCTATAGCAAAGGGGTGGAAAAATGAAAGAACTAAACTATCGCAGCGTTTTTGACATCATTGGTCCTGTCATGATCGGTCCAAGCAGTTCCCATACGGCTGGTGCCGTTCGAATCGGAAAAATTGTTCGAAGCATATTTGGGGAACAACCAGATTCCGTTGATATCTATCTCTATGAGTCTTTTGCTAAAACGTACCGTGGACATGGGACAGACATTGCATTAGTTGGCGGTTTGCTAGGAATGGAACCTGACGATGAACGCTTAGCAGATTCACTTAAGCTGGCCTATGAGGCTGGAATGGAAGTTTTATTTGTTCCCAAAGGTGAAAAGGCAGAACATCCTAATTCTGTTAAAATGCTGTTAAAAAAAGGCAAACGTAAACTTTCTGTTACTGGTATTTCCATTGGTGGCGGAAATATTCAACTTTCAGAATTAAATGGGTTCAAAATTTCACTTAGTATGGGGACGCCAACGTTTATCATTGTTCATCAAGATGTGCCGGGAATGATCGCAAAAGTAACAAATGTCCTTTCTGAAACCAATACAAATATTGGAACAATGACGGTCACACGAGAGTCAAAAGGAAACAATGCCATCATGATCATTGAAGTGGATGAACCGCCAATAAACGAAACAATCAAAAAATTAACACTGTTGCCTAACATTGATAGTGTGAACTATTTTGATTAAGGAGGAAAGAAAAATGTTTTTTTCTATTGAAGAGTTAGTCCAACAAGCAAATGATTATCCGAGTGTAGCTGAGTTGATGATTGCTGTAGAAATGGAAACAAGCGGACGTTCACGGGAACAAATCACTGCGATCATGGAAAAAAATTTAAGTGTCATGGAACAATCAATTATTGAAGGAAATGAAGGTGTCACTTCGGTTACTGGTATTACTGGTGGTGATGCAAAAAAATTAGCCCTTTATTTAAAAGAAGCGGACTTTCTAAGCGGTGAAACGATTTTATCTGCTGTTCGTAATGCAATTGCGGTAAATGAAGTCAATGCAAAAATGGGGTTAATTTGTGCCACACCTACTGCCGGCAGTGCGGGTGTTGTTCCCGGCGTTTTAATGGCGGTGCGTAAGCGTTTAAATTTGACCCATGAACAACAACTTGACTTTCTTTTTACAGCTGGCGCATTCGGTTTAGTGATTGCAAATAATGCATCAATTAGCGGAGCAGAAGGTGGCTGTCAAGCAGAAGTAGGATCGGCAAGCGCCATGGCAGCAGCTGCCTTAGTGTGTGCCAAAAACGGCACTCCACATCAAGCCGCACAAGCAGTAGCAATTACATTAAAAAATATGATGGGCTTAATTTGTGATCCTGTAGCTGGTCTTGTTGAAGTTCCTTGTGTGAAAAGAAATGCCCTTGGCTCTTCACAAGCTCTTATCTCTGCTGATATGGCATTAGCAGGTATTGAAAGTGTTATCCCACCAGATGAAGTCGTTGCCGCCATGTATCAAGTGGGTAGACAAATGCCCGCCATTTTTAAAGAAACGGCAGAAGGTGGTCTAGCAGTTACACCGACGGCCAAGCGGTTAACAAAAGAACGATTGGGACAATAAAAGCGGTTGGATTTATTCCACGTTAATAAATAATGAGGTTTCGTTGAATATAGTTAAATGCAATTGCTAACTTTGTAACAGCTAAACTTCATTGATTTCCTAAATTAAAAAAGTTGGAACTTCATTCAATCTAAGTTCCAACTTTTCTTAACATTCTAGCAAAATATTCACTACCTCCAAATGATTAAGAAAAAACGATATAGCAGCGCATCATGAAAAAACATATGCGCACATCAGATAAATTTACTCAATAATTTTAAATCATTTTATTTTTAGTTTTGATTTGAAAAATAAGATGTAGTTGTTGTTAATAAGAACAAGTCAATTCTTCTTGTGTCTGCTTTGAAATTTCTTAAGATTCTTCAATATTCCAAATAAATTGGCGGATTGAGGCATCTACTTCTTGATTTTCATGCAACATGCTATGGGTGGCGTTTTTACCTGTTATTATTTTCTCCGCTATAGTATTTCCATGTTGTTTCAATAAAGCATACACAGCTAATGCACTATTTAACGGAACAGTTCCGTCGCTTAAATCAGTGTCACTCAATTGCCCAGCAAGTAATAAAATTTGAGTCGTAGTCGGAATATTCCCAATAAGTTGTTGGTAGTCTTGATAACGATTAGAAACAACTGCTGGACCATTTTTTAGTTCATCTACTAAATTTTGGGTAGAATCTTCTTCAAAATCATTAAATGGCGCAGCAATCGCAACGAATTTTTTTACTTTTGGTACTGTTTTATCTTGTCCATAAGTGGCTAAATAACGTAACGCGCTTACTCCGCCCATAGAGTGTCCAACCACATTTACTTGGTTGACTCCGTAAGTAGCTTGCAGATAAACTAAGCAAGCTTTGATCCATTCAGTTTGATTCCATTCATTATTTTTATTATCCGCAAATAACACTTGAATCATTGGATTAACCGCTTTTTTTGAAAGTTCTCCTTTTGCTTGTACCTGACCATTCACATCAACTGTCAAAGTCAATTCTTTTTTGCCACTTCCAGTTTCTTCTAAACGTTGAATCATTCCTTTAAAAGAATGAACCGTTCCATTATAGCCATGAAAAAATAAAGTGGGAACGAAAGATTGGCGAATCTGTTTTGTTTTTTGGATAGTTTCAACTGTTTTTATTGCTTTATCAGGAGGAGAATTTGTAGCTCTTATCTGACAGCCGCTAATCAACCAAAGACTAATGATTCCAAAAAAGCCAACTCCCCCATATTTTAACCAGTTCTTCATTTTTTATCCTTTCTAAAAAACTTTTATATTAGAAATATTTAAATACACTCTCTTTCATATCTAAATACACTTTTCTTACATTTTTTCTTTATTTTAAAATACTAATAGCTGACCTATTGAGAAACTTTTTGCAAAAATAAACCGCAGTTTCGCAAAAATAATTTTTGCAAATCTCGGTTTATTTTTTGTTCCACTTTACGATTGTTTTTTTTTAATATCTACCTGCTAGTCAATTTTATCTACTTGATCAAAATCAAGCTCAGTACTTGTTTCACGACCAAACATATCGATATTAACTTTTAGTTTTTCTTTTTCTTCATCCACTTCAATGACTTGACCTTCTAATCCAGCAAAGGCTCCTTCGATAATTTTAACGACTTCGCCCACTTCAATTTCCAACTCCGTTTGTCGCAAGCTCATGCCAATTGAACGTAAAATATGACTGACTTCTTCCGGTAACAGTGGAGCTGGCTTACTTCCTGCACCATGTGACCCAACAAAACCTGTCACACCCGGTGTGTTACGAACCACATACCATGAGGCATCTGTCATGATCATTTCTACTAATACGTATCCCGGAAATGTTTTATGAACAATTTCTTTTTCTTTTCCATTTTTTACTTCTGTTTCTTTTTCTTCGGGAACAACCACACGAAAAATAAAGTCCGCCATCTTCATACTTTGTGCCCGTGATTCGATATTTGCTTTCACTTTATTTTCATAGCCAGAGTATGTATGTAAGACATACCAATTTTTCTCAAAAGATTCCATTAGAGGCTCCTCATTTCGTTGTAAAATAAAAAAACCCCAGTTTCCCGAAGTTTTTCTTTTTATTTATTATAGCACTCATCTGTCATTTTTACTAGCACCTTATTTTAAGAGCAACTTAAATAAGCTTTGAATTGCCGTATCCATTAAGAAAAACATAATGCCAAAAATAATAGACGTTTCAATAACAATTAAAGTATCTTTGCGCAACTGTTTACGGCTTGGCCAAGTAACTTGTTTCATCTCGCTTTTTACGCTTTTAAAAAATTTCATTTTTTCTCCTCCCCTTCTTTATTTTGTTTCTTTATGTAATGTATATTGATTACAATATTTACAAAATTTATTGATTTCCAAACGTTCACCGCTTTTTCCTTCACTCACCGATTTGGTATAGTTTCTAGAACCACAAACGGAACAAGCCAACGCAGCTTTTTTCTTTGCCATTTGCTTTTACCTCCTCACTGAAAACCAAAATTACACTCATCTACAGTATCATGTAAAAGTTTTTCTGTCAATGAATGTAGAAAGAGCCTATTGTTTTAGAATTAATTATGATATGATTAAGTTGAAATTAAGTAAAAATGAGATGTATGGAGGCAACTATATGTTACTAAAAACACTTGTGTATAAGAAGAAAGATTTAACAACGGTTACAGAAACCAGTACACTACAAGAAGCATTAGAAATTTTAGAATCTTCTGGTTATCGTTGTGTCCCAATTTTAGATGCTTCAGGTAATATCTTCCGTGGGAATATCTATAAAATGCACATCTATCGTCACCAAGCAAACGGCGGAGATATGACTTTACCTGTTACTCATCTTTTAAAAAATGCGACTAAATTTATCTATTTGGATACCTCCTTTTTTAAAGTATTTTTTACCATCAAAGAGTTGCCTTATATTGCTGTTCTTGATAATGAACATCATTTCTATGGTATTTTGACCCATAGCACATTGCTAAACATGCTTTCTCAATCGTGGAGTGTAGAACAAGGAAGTTACGTTTTAACCATTGCCTCCACTGGAAAACAAGGGGATTTAGCCACTATCGCAAAAATTATTGCAAAATACAGCAGCATTGCAAGCTGTATTACCTTGGATGTCGAAAAAGAAGAATATATCCGTCGCACATTGATTACGTTGCCTGCGAACACCGATCAAAAATTATGCGACACAATCGTCAATCATCTAGAAAAGAAAAATTATAAAGTAATCGAAATTGAAAATTTACAAAATCTTGAATAATTCGATTTAACAACAAATTTTTGTCATAAGTGAAGAAAAGTAGCAAATTTTCTTCACTTACGGTCCACTCAAGCATTTCTATTGTTTAAAATGCTCACACCAAGTAGTTAAATCAAGATAAATCCGTCATTCTTTTAAAGTTTCTGACGGGTTTATTTTGATTGCTTTTTCTTTAAACCACTAGGACAACTTTTTAAATTCCTAAACCGAAACTTGATTATCAATATTTTTCTTTACCTAAAACGAAACATATACATAAACTGGCGCACAAAAAAATAGTAGATAAAAAAATTCACTTACCTCTACTGCCAATTTCTTTAAATAGCCATTGCTTTAACAAAAGAATAACTTTCTTATTGTATAATCAAAAATGGACTGTTCTTTAGGCTTTACACACGCGTTTCAAAAGTTAAACTGCGATTTAAATAATACATTAGTGGAGCAGAAACAGCCATGATGATGAACTCACTTAATGCCAATGTGCCATATGTGGTCCAAAAAGCACGTCCTACTGTTGGTACTAGCATATATGCAATTAATCCCATACTAACGGTAAAGAAAGCCGTATTTATAGCCAATCGAGTTTTTACACTTTTTATTTTATTTTGTAGTAAGGCCGTTAATGTCAAAGCAAAGAGCGTTTGTCCTCCACCATAAATAACATCTAATAGACCAAAACCAAAAAACGCATTATAAACAATAACACCGCCTAAAATTCCCCAAAGTAGTTTTCGATTGAAAACAACCAAATGATTTAGACTTTCAGAAATACGAAATTGAATGGGACCCGAAGAAACTGGCGCCACTAAAATTGTAAGAGCCAAATATAAAGCCATAACGATGCCGTTTACTACAACGATCTTTAGTCGTTGACGATCTTTTGTTTTTTGCATAAAAACTCCTCATTTCTCCTAGTTTTTTTAACGCGGGATGGTTGATGAACCGCAAGGCGTATTATAGCATATTCCCAACGTGTTAACTAAAAAAATCTAACAAAGTGTCGAGGAACTAAGTACAGAAAAAAAACTTAGCATACTTCTTTTTCTTTCTATCTGTTACACGAAGCAGATGCTAGATTTTGTGATACTTTTGTACTTTCTCTTCTTTCCTTGTATTTATCAACAAAGGGATACTTCAAAATTCCCAGAAAATGAATCTCATTTGGCTACCTATTGATTGCAAGACCCTATTTTTTTATCTCCTTCTTTGTTATAATGGTCAAGGATAAAAAATAACATTAGTTTTCTTATTCTTTAGAAAATAAATCGTGGAAATCGACGATAAACATTTTAGTTGCGGATAGAAGTATTTATACAAACAATCAATCAAAATTTATTTTTCTCATTGATTCATATCGTTTGGTATTCCTCTTTTGAAATGCGTCGTAGAAGGCAAAAATGAATTTTCATTATTATTTATTAATTAACCAAGCCGCCGGAAGTGGTATTGGCAAAAAAACAGCAGAGAAAATAATTCCATTATTGGATCAAAAAAAGCTGATTTATTCTGTTTATTATAGCAAATAGAAAGGACATGATGCACAAATTGCCAAAAAGCTAGCTAAAGAAACGTTAATAGAGTGGTCAAAAGAAATAAAAGAACAACATGTATTCTTTCCCTTATTAGTTGTCGTTGGCGGTGATGGAATCTTGCATCAAGTATTAAACGCCTTTTATCATTTAAATGTCAATTTTCCTATCGCTTATGTTCCAGCTGGTTTCGACAATGATTTTGCTTGAGGGGTTGGATTACCTAAAAATACCGTAAAAGCATTAGAGAACATCTTAACTACTCATCAACCTTAAGAAATAAATCTCTTATATTACGAAGAAAAGCAAAGCAAACAACAAGAAATCATAGTCAATAACTTTGGGATTGGTTTAGATGCTGCCATTGTTCATGCAGCCAATTATTCGAATAAAAAAAACAGTTGAATAAATACCATTTAGGATCATTTTCTTACCTTTTCTCTGTTTTACATGTCTTATTTTGTCAAAAAAGCTTTCCGATTTCAGTCGTTATGAATGAAAAACAGCTAAATTTTGACAAGGCTTTTTTATGTACGGCCACTAATGGCGGCGGCATGACTATCGTTCCTACGGCACAAATTACTAAACCTACGATTGATTTTGTAGTCGTAGAGCAAATTAATTTATTTAAAATTCTTGGACTCCTCTTCTTATTGCTGCGAAAAAAACAAATGAAATCAAAATATTTTCATCACTTTACAATAAATAAATTGCAGATTTTATCCACTGTTCCTCAATACGGTCAAGAAGACGGCGAAGATACAAAGAAACAACTTTTTGATTTACAAATTTTTACAAAAAAACAATTATTTTGGGGATCGGTGAAATGTTGATTTTATAACGCTAGTCCATGACCCTAAAAACAAAAACAGCTGCTACAAAAAATAAAGAAAAATTCAATAATAGAAATTTCTACTTTGATTTTTTATCTTTAACTAAAAGCCAATACCATAAACTCAACTTCAAGTACATATCCTCTCTAATCTTATGAAGCTTAACGATTGACTATAATAATACATGATTCTTTTAAACAATCCTAACAACCAAATAAAAAAATGGTGGAACAATCGCCAAAAATTTGATGATTATTCCACTAACGGGGCGACGAAATAAAAATAAGTGTTAACTTAAAATTTTAATTTTTGAAACGTTCCATATTGCAGATATCCTCTTTTTTCATACCAATCATCGGATCAATCCATTGTTTCTCAATAGCTTCAGTTGTCAAAATATATGTTTGAATTCTTTGATGGGTGTTCTTTTCTTTAATCAATTCTTGGTTCATGTTTTCTTTTTCCAAGACAGCGTCTTTGGCTAAAGTGAACAGATTGTCGCCTTTATTTCCGCTAGATTTTTCAGATGTTTCTTGAGAAAAATTCTTGTTTTTTGTCTTTTGTATTAAATGTGTTTTTTCTTCCGTATTTGTATCTGTTCTTTCTTCAAAAGGATCATTGCTGACAAGAGAATCCTCATAAGCGGCTAACTTTGTTTGGGTGACGATACTCATCTTGTCATTTTCTTCAATCCGTTTTTTTAAAGTTGTTAACCGACTGGCTGACTCATTTGTCACACAAGTGAAATAGGCTTGTTCTTCTCCTAGTAAAATTAGTAATTCCTTGCTTCTTGTGATAGCGGTATAAAGAAGGTTACGTTGCAGCATGCGTTGATATTGATGAACCATTGGCAATATGACCATCTTAAATTCACTGCCTTGTGCTTTATGGATTGAACAACAATACGAAAGAGTGATCTTGTTCCATTCGTTGCGCTTATAAGTCACTTCATTCGCATCAAATTGAATCACCAGTTCATCTACTTTGTCTTGTGAATCTTTTGCCAAAACTATTCCTGTAATTTTCCCCATGTCGCCGTTGAATACGTTTAATTCTGGCGTATTTACTAATTGAAGAACTTTATCGCCAATTCGATAAATCGTATCATTCCAATGCACTTCTTTTCGCCCATTACCACCCGGATTAAAAATCTCCTGCATCATCTTGTTTAACGCGTCAATTCCAGCTGATCCACGATACATGGGTGCCAGCACTTGAATATCTTGTGCACTGAATCCTTTATTTCTAGCTTTTTCAACAATTTTTGCCACTAAAGGTTCAATACTATAGACATCGCTTCGAAAGAATGAGCGGTCTTTTTGATTTTTCGTAAAATCTAATGGTAAACGTCCCTCTTTAATTTCATGAGCTAATGGAATAATACTTGAGCCATCTTCTTGTCGGTAAATTTGGTGCAATTCGACTTTAGGTATTTGATCGATCTCAAGTAAATCATGAAGCACTTGGCCTGGCCCTACAGAAGGCAATTGATCTTTGTCTCCTACTAAAACCACCTGCATATTTGTTGGGATAGCTTTAAATAATGTATTGGCTAGCCACGTATCAACCATTGACATCTCATCAATGATCAACAAGCCCCCTTCAAGTTCTTTTGTACTGACTGTCGAAGCTTTTTCACGACCGTTTAAACCGAGCAATCGATGAATCGTGCTAGCCGGAAGTCCAGTTGTTTCATTCATTCGTTTAGCCGCACGCCCCGTTGGAGCTGCTAATAGTATCGGAAAAATCTCCTGAGTATACTTAGTTGGATCCAATTCTAGCCCATTTAATTCTGCAAACAAATTGACGATCCCGTTAATCACCGTTGTTTTCCCCGTTCCAGGACCACCTGTTAAAATAAATAAAGGCGAACAGATGGCTTTAGAAATGGCTTTTTCTTGTGTTTGGTCATATTGGATACCAAACAGCTTTTCAATACGGCGAATAGTTTTTTTCACTGCTTGGTCTTCATACCTGATTTCTTTTTTACGGCTAAGTAAACGTTGAATGGAATTACCAATTCCCCATTCTGAAAAATACAAACTATTTTCATATAAATTTGTTTCTTCTTGTTGAATTTTTCCTTCATCTATCAATTGAATAATCAACGTTGCTACGTGGTCCGGTTGGATTTCTACTGGTCGACTTGTTTCCAAAATTTTAATCGTTTGTTTCAGCAATATTTCAGCAGGTACATATGTATCCCCAGTTTGCACTGCATGTTGAAAAATTTGGTGCAAAATAGCAGCTCGAATACGTCTAGACGAATCTGCTTTAATTCCTATTTGTTCGGCTAAATGATCGGCTCGTTTAAAGCCAATTCCTTCAACATCTTCGACCAATTGGTAAGGATTTTCTTGAATGACATCCAACGCTTCATTTTTATAAACTTGATAAATACTAAACGCTAACTGACTACCAAAACCATAACGATTCAATCCCATAATCACTTGATCCATCCCATGATTCAAACGAATGGTTTCTACAATCATTTCTCTTTTTGATTGGCTTAAACCAGCAATTTGCGTTAAAATCGCAGGATCATCCATGATTTTTTCAATGGCTTCTTCTCCTAGCCGTTCGACAATTTTCTCGGCAGTTTTCTTTCCAATTCCCGGAAATTTTTCACTTGACAGATAGCCGACAATTCCATTTACAGTCGTTGGTTTTTCCTGTTCGTAACGCTCAACTTTTAATTGCCTGCCGTACTTAGGATGATCTACTAATTCACCATAAAAACGATACAGTTCATTTTCTTGAATTTCACCAAAACTTCCAGTGACAACAATTTCTTTTTCACGATAATCCGTAGTCGTTTCAGTTATCCGAATCAATAATACTTTATAAAAGTTACTAGGATTTTGAAAAAAGATCGCGGCAACTGTGCCAACAAAATAAGGCATTACCTCTGGCTGCATCGTGTTGCCTCCTTCAATTATAATAATGACTCGGGTTTCGTTTCTTTTCCTAAAAAGTCAATTTCATTCCATGTTTTTAGTTCATAAGGCAGCAAATTATTCGGTTCTCCTGTTTCTAAAATCGTTAAACTGCTATTGTATAAACCACCCATCTCCCTTAGCTGGCTAATTTTTTTGCCAGTCATCCACTGAATCGCAGCAGTTAAGGACGCTCCATGTCCCACAAAAAGTATCGGACCTTCATGTAAAGCCACAGCATCAGCTACCGCAGTTTCAATACGCGTGATCGCACATTCTATTGATTCTCCTTTAAAAGGAGCAGGATCATAGCGATCTAAGTGATTGCGCAAATTAGGTAAATTTTTAGGATACAATTTGTACATTTCATCAATCAACTGTCCTTCTAGTTTTCCTAATCCTAATTCTCTTAATTTATCTGTGCAGATAATTTCTACTGGATGAGCTAATTCCTTATTGATACCTTCTGCAGTATCTCGAGCACGTTTAGCTGGACTTGTATAGATAGCTTCAAATGGTACGTATCTCACTTTTTTACCTAAAGCTTTGATATCCTCATAACTTTCCGGTAACAGCGGGGAGTCTCCATTACTTCCTTGAAAACGGCGTTCAAGATTCCAGTGTGTTTTTCCATGTCGTGTAAAATATAATTCCATTTGTATCAGACTCCTGTTCATTCATACAACAATGATGAAAACTGTTTTATAAATTTGGTCTTTTTAAAACAAAAATTGATTCAAAAAAAGATAAAATAAGTTATATATACCTTAAAACAGTCCACTTGTAAAATGTTTCTAGTCTAGTTTATCATTTTTATAATGATGCGTTAACTCTAAATTTGGAAATCCTTGTTGACGTAACGCTTCATAAACAATCATAGCTGCTGTATTTGATAAATTTAATGAACGAACATGTTCATCGTTCATTGGGATTCTTAAACATTTTTCTTCATTTTTTCGCATAAACGTTTCAGGCAATCCCGTTGTTTCCTTGCCGAATAAAAAGAAATGGTCTTGGCCATCAGCAAAATTTTCATCACTATAAATTTTATGAGCAAATTTTGAAATCAAATGAAGCTTGCTATCCCCTAAATAAGACAAAAAAGCTTCTAAATTGTGGTGATAAGTGATAGTTACGTCCTTCCAATAATCAAGTCCTGCCCGTTTTAGATGTTTATCATCTGTTGAAAATCCTAGCGGTTCAATTAGATGAAGAGGCGTATTAGTTGCCGCACATGTTCGTGCAATGTTTCCTGTATTAGCTGGTATCAGCGGTTCAAATAAAACGATATGATTCATAAAGCTTCATCCTTTCATTCGTATCATTACTAATGATCATTTTGGCATAAAAAAAAACGTATCAACTCGGTGTTAGCCACTGCGAGTCGTTACGTTAGTGAAGCTCTTCTCACTAACTTTTATCAGAACAGGAACCTGATAAAAACCAATGAAAAAACAACTTGTTGTTACTATATCACCAACGACCTCTTTTTGCAACCTTTCGTAAAGAATAATTTCATTGCAATCGTTTTCTCTTATTTCCTTTTAATAATTCTACATCAATTGTAATTTTTTTCAAAGGATTTTTAGATAATTGTTCTTTTATTTCTTGACTTACTTGCCATTCTAAAGGGGACATTGCTAAAAGTGCTTGTCGGTTTTTCTCAGGAATTTCAAATTCATAAGTGATACGTTCTCGTTTGGTTACCACCAACGATTCAGCAAATTTTGCTACAACTCGCTCATTCGAATATTGTTGTTTTTCCAATTGATCAGGATAAAAAGCTTGCCGTAATTCTTTTAAGTAATATTGTTGTGGCACAATCTTTAAAACCTCTCCTTCATTTGTTAGTACTCGTTGGAACTCCTTATAATGTGATGGAGAAAAAATATTTAAAATGGTTGTAAATGTTTGATTTTCAAAAGGAAGGTTAGTTAAATCTGCAACACACCAAAATGCTTCAATAAAATGATCAGTTGCTGCATACACGCCTTCTTTAGAAATATCAAAACCTACTGCTTTTTTTAAAGGCTTTGCTTGCGCTAATTCAACTAAAAAACTGCCTTCACCGCAGCCAACATCTAATACCTCCGCATTATTTGTTAACTCTTGTGCTAACAATTCAATTACTGGCTGATACATTCCTGATTGGATTAGTGAGCGCCTAGGAATAAACATTTTTTGGTCATATTCTGTTTTTATTCCATGAGATAAAAAATACAACGTACCTTTCTTTGACAAATCAAATTGGTGCTTTTTTTGACAGATTAAACCTTTTTCAGTTATATCGACTGATGTATGACAAAGAGGGCAACGAAACAGCTGGTTATTTTCCCTTAAAAACTGGCGACCTTGGTCAATTTTTTTTAACATGTTTTCTACTCACTTCTCGCTTTAATTATTACTTTATCCTTCTTTCATCTTACCGTTTCAACTAAACTTTAGCAACTATCAAAAATATGTTACAATTTTTTAAGAAATGGTAAATAATAAAGGAGAAAAAAATGATCAAAGAATTTTGTGCAGAAAACTATACTTCTATTCCTCTAGCCATTGCAAAAGGCGCAAATAGAATTGAATTATGCGATAACTTAGCTGTAGGCGGAACTACTCCCAGTACGGGCGTCATAGAAGAAACGTTAAACTATGCCCATGAAAAAAAAGTTCCGGTGATGACGATGATTCGACCACGAGGCGGTGATTTTGTTTACAATGATAGTGAATTAAAAATCATGCATACAGATTTAATCGAAGCAAAAAAATTAGGAACAGATGGTGTTGTGATCGGAGGATTGACTCCTTCAGGTTGGATTGATGAAGAAGCAATGGAGTTGTTAATTGACACTTCAGAAGGTCTACAAATTACCTTTCATATGGCGTTTGACAGTATTCCGAAAAAACGACAATTTGAAGCAATCGATTGGTTAGCTAAGCACGGTATCGATCGTATCTTAACACATGGTGGAGAGGCAGACAGACCAATCGAAGAACATTTTGAATATTTAAAAAAATTAATCGCTTACGCTAACAACCGACTGATTATTTTGCCGGGAGGAAAAATCAATGATACCAACTTAAATACCGTTGTAAAAGAATTAGGAGTTAATGAGGCTCACGGAACAAAAATCATCTCATTTGATTAAAGAGGTTTTTCAAAAGCCGAGAATACTTACAACTTTAATCGTATAGGGAAATCAACTTTTATTGAAGTATAGCTATATAATTAACCAACCGACTGATGTTCAATCGACATATTATTAAAATACCTATTAAATGGATATTACTAAAAATGTCTGTTAAAATCTTTAAGAAGTGTTTTTTATATGTTGGAAATCCACTATGGGCATGGTTACGTCTATTCTGTTTCATCATAATTTAGTGTGTAAAATACAGACAGGATATTTTGTTTAGCCAAATAGACAGGTCTGTTAAACAATGATTAAAACAAATCACTGATGATAATCATATAAAAATTATTGAAAAGACGAATCCGTATGCTACAACATAAAGCCTTTGAACCTCTCTTAACTGAAGTCAAGAGAGGTTCAATAGAAAATCTAATCATAAAAGATAATTCCAAAATAAAACTCGATATTTAAAAACGATAGATATCTTGTATGCTTCTAATGATAAACATACAAAAGTTGACCTTCCTCGACTAAAAAAATTGCCTTAAGAAACAAGGAAATTTCTTCATTACGAGCATTAAAATCAAAAGCGGATGTAGTTGTTGATTAACGAATTAATAAAAAATAAACTAAATGAACGTTTAAGCGTTCCTACAAAATACTAGAAAATCTATTTATTCCTCAATATGAATCAGATAGTTTAAAAATTATTTTTCAAATAAAAATTAACTATGCGTTTTTCTTTTCTAATTTATCACTATATACGATTAAATTAACTCTTTGCCTACCATTTATTAAATAGACACGAAACAAATAACTTTTCTTTAAAAAATTGCCGAAAAATCCTGAAAAAAGAAAAATAATTTTCGAGTTTTCCGGTTTATTTCTTAAAATTAATTTTTTATTTTAAGAAGAACGATCCATTCATCTTTTTTTGATGATGCTCGTTTTTATAGCTTCCTATTGTTCCACATTTACATAAAATATTCCATAAATAACGAAGCAATATTAAAGTAGATCAACACACTAGTTAAATCACTTAACGTTGTGATAAACGGACCGCTAGCCACAGCTGGATCAAATCCAAGGCGATCCATTAACATAGGAATCAAACTACCGGCTAAATTTGCTACGGTAATAGCAAACAGCATCGCCATACCAATAACAAATCCTAAAATAAAATTATGCTTCCAAATTCCAACGATCAAAAAAATAGTTGCTCCTGTTACTAAACCTGTTACTAAACCCGTTAAAACTTCCGCTAAAACTAAGCGAATAAAACCCGCATTTTTGTCATCAGAAATCGCTAAACGCCGAACAGCAACCGCCAATGACTGTGTTCCTGCATTTCCTGCCGTTCCAGTAATCAAGGAGATAAAGACTGCTAAGATGCTCGCTTCATTTACTAATGCCTCATAGTGACTGATAAGAGAAGCCGTCGACATGCCTAAAAATAAAAGGGTAATTAACCAAGGAAGTCGTCTTGCAGCTGCTTTAACCGGATTTTCATCAATTTCCTCAACATTGACCCCAGCTAAACCAGAATAGTCGCTTGCCGCTTCATCATCGATGACATCAATAATATCATCAACTGTTACAATTCCTAACAAATGATCATCGTAATCCGTAACTGGCAAGGCTAAAAAGTCATAATCACGAAATGTTTGCGCAACGTCTTCTTGGTCATCTCCAACATGGACGGATATCACCCGTTCACTCATTAATTCAGAAATCATCGCATCATCATCATTAACGATCAAATCACGTAAAGAAATGACTCCCACTAACTGTCCTTCTTGATTTACAACGTAAATGTAATAAATTGTTTCTGCTACGTCTGCTTCATTTTTCAACACATACATAGCAGAGCGAACTGTTTGATTGGCTACAATTGAAACAAACTCAGTGGTCATAATAGCCCCAGCTGTTTCATCTTCATAATGCAGCAATTCTTTAATTTCACTTGCAGCATCAGTAGTCATCAAACTTAAATATTTTGCAATTTGTTTTTTATCTAACGTATTTAATAAATCTACTGCATTGTCCGTATACATTTCTGAAAGCATTTCGGCTGCATAACTAGGTCGCATTTCAGCTAAATACTCTTTCATATGTTCATTATCTTCTTCAATGACATCAAACATATCCGCTAATTCTTTAGGAGACAGGTAAGAATAGATCAGTTGGCGATCCTCTTCATTCAGTGCTTGATAAAATTGCCCTTGTTCATAAATATGCATTTCCAAGAAACTATTTCTAAATTCCTGAATATTATTTTCTCTTAAATCCCACAGTAACTGGGCAAATCGCTCCTCTAATTCTTGATTTTCATCCAAACCAATCTCACCTCACCCTAATCTTTAAAATACTGGAGAACCGTTGCCATATCTTTTGCTACAGACTGCTTAAATTCCAATAATTCTTGTGTAAAGGGATGATAAAATCGTAAATCGTAGCAATGTAGCGCCTGCCGTGTAATGCCAAGGTCCATACGCCCACCATACATTTCATCTCCTAAAAGCGCACAACCTATCTCAGAAAAATGGACTCTAATCTGATGGGTTCTTCCTGTATGCAGCTGGATATCCACCAATGCTACCTCATCCATTTGCTTTTCTATCCAATACTCAGTTTGCGCACTTTGTCCTAACGAAGAAACCATACGCTTGAGCAAAGAAGAAGAATCTCTAGCAATCGGCAAATCAACCCAGCCGTGTGTTTGTAATTTATTTAAGCTGCCGCTTACAAGCGCTTGGTATTTTTTAATCACTTTTTTTTCCCGCAGCTGGCTATCTAATTTAGCATGAGCAAAACCATGTTTTGCAAAAAGCATTAACCCAGAGGTATCTCTATCTAACCGAGTAACAACATGAATCACTTGATTTTCATATCCTTGCTTTTTATAATAAGCTTTTACTCGATTTGCCATCGTTTTATTGGGATGATATTGCGCAGGAATAGAAGAAATACCAGCTGGCTTATTAACGACTAAAAGATGCTCGTCTTCATAAACAATATCAATCGGCGTCTCATCTAAAAGAACCGTTTCATGCTCTCCTTCAGCAGGAATCACAATGGTTACCTTATCATTATAAGTTAAAGAAAACAAGACATTTTCGATTTTCCCATTTACTTTGATTTCTCCACCTTGAAACTTTATTCTAGCTAATAGTCCTTTAGAAACTCCCTTTTCCTTTAAAAAATATTTCACTTGTTGCGGTTGTTGTTTCTCATAAGTCCACACAAATTCCATGTTACCCCTCGCCAATAAAGGAGTCTTTTACACGATGCCAAAAATGCATATGACGATAAGAAGCAAAATGAATTCGCTCTTTAGCAATTCGATAATAAACAGACTGAATATTCAATTCAGTAATAGCTAATTGATCAACTGTCACAAGATAATCCTCCGTATTTTCCAATTTAATTTCTATCCACTCATCTTGGGCAATGACCATAGGCGAGCCCAACGTTCGAAAAACGCGATTATTTAATGAAGCAATTTCTGCTAATTGAAAGGCATTGATGCTAGGGTGGATGACTGCACCGCCAATACTTTTATTATAAGCAGTCGAACCCGTTGGTGTAGACACAGCCAACCCATCCCCTCTAAAACTTTCAAATAGTTCATTTTTGATATACACATCTGCGACCATTGTGCGATTGGCTCGTTTAATCGTCGATTCATTCAAAGCAAAAAAATGCTGGGCTTTTTTATTATTCAAATAGCAAATTCGTACGTCCAATAAAGGATAACTGACACTTTGTTCACGAGTCGTCTGCAAACTGGCTACCAGTTCTTCTAATTCATAATCACGCCAATCAGTATAAAATCCTAGATGCCCCGTGTGTACTCCTAGAAAACGAACTTCATTTAACAAATGACTATAACGATGAAAAGCAGACAATAGCGTACCGTCTCCTCCTACAGATATCACTAATTCTGGTTGCTGTTCATTGATTTGAATACCTGCCTGTGATAAAAGATTTTTCAACCGTTCGGTAGCTTTAACTGTTTTTCTTTCTTGGTTATGAACGATTGCTACTTTCATCGGCATTCCCCTCATTTTCCTTTTTTCTATTTAAAATCGTTCGATAATAAGCATCATCACCTTTTCCTCTGCCATGAGAAAACAAGCGTTGAGCTTCTTGAATTTCTTCTCGGATATTAGACATTTCTTCATCTAATTGATATGCCGCTTCTGCTGCACGCTGCAACCTCTCACTCATTTCTTCCGGAAATACTCCTTGATACTTATAATTCAATGAATGTTCAATTGTTGCCCAAAAATTCATTGCTAATGTTCGAATTTGAATTTCTGCTAAAATTTTCTTTTCACCACTAATTAGTTGAACAGGATATTCAATTACTAAATGATAGGAACGGTAGCCGCTTGCTTTTTTGTTTGTAATGTAGTCTCGCTCTTGTATGACTTTCATATCTTTTCTTTTGCGGATAATGTCCACCACTTGATGAATATCTTCTACAAACTGACACATGATTCTCAATCCAGCAATATCAGACATTTCTTCTTCTAAACGCCCCATTGGGATATGACGCAGCTGTGACTTTGTAATAATACTTTCTACTGGTTTTACTCGTCCCGTAACAAATTCAATTGGAACATGGCGATTTTGTTCTCTAAATTGCTTGCGTATCCCACGTAATTTCACTTTTAATTCTGACACAGTTTGTTCGTACGGTGCTAAAAATTCTTCCCAATTTCGTTCCATAGCTGCTCCCTCTACTTTGTTAACATTCTTTTTTATTTTACCATATAAATAAAGTTTTTTCGTGCCTCTTAGCTTTTTGTATTGACCAAAGCAAAAATTTTAGGCAGAATAAATAAAAGGGGGGGAGTACATATGTCTGAAATATTAGAAATTGAATATAAATCAATATTGACTCAAAAAGAATATATACACTTAATTCAGTATTATCACTTAAAAACTGATGACTTTACGGTTCAAACAAACAATTATTTTGACACCTTAGATGCACAACTAGCAAAAAAAAACTGTGGGCTGCGCATCCGATTGTTTGATACATACGCAGAGTATACTTTAAAAACGCCCACGAATGAAGGCAAACTCGAAACGACAGAAACTTTAAAAAAAGAAGAAGCTCTTTCTTTAATGAAACAGCAACAGTTGCCTCGCAACGGCGCTGTCTTTCAAAAACTGTTGAAACTGTCGATTAAAATTGATGACTTAAACAAAATAGGAGAAATCACAACAAAACGTGCAGAAGTTCACATTGATGAAGGCATTTTGGCGATTGATGAAAGTTTTGGAGAACATCTACATGATTTTGAATTGGAATTAGAAGTAACTGATCCATTCTTTGGTAAATCAGCATTCTTAACACTTTTAAAAGGGTTTTCTTTTCCTTATCGACCCGCTAAAAATAAAATTCAACGAATGCTAGAGGCAAAAAATTAAAGTTCTATCATTTTCACAAGACGCTTGAGTTCATTTTTTGTCATTTTTCTGTTAAGTTATACGTTGTGAATAAAAGAATTCACGAGTTGTATAGAATCTATTTTGGGGGAGATTCATATGATCGAAATTTATCTATTTGTTAATCCATTGGGGAAAAACTGTTTCAAATTAGAACAACAGTTATTACAATTTATTGAAGAAGAATATGGAAAGCGATCAAAAGAAAAGATGCAGTTTCGTTTCCTTCCTTTAGTTAATTTGCGGACAATTGGGGATGTCATGCAACACAACAGAATTTCTCAAAAAAATCTAGCTGCACGTAATCATTTATTTTCAACCACTTATTCTGCTGCACTAGACTGCAAAGCCGCACAGTTTCAAGGTAAGAAAAAAGGCCGTCAGTTCTTGTTTAAGCTCCAAGAAGCTGTAGGCTGCCACAAAATTCCTTATTCTTCAGAACTCGCTGAAACTCTTTTTGCACAAGTCGGAGGCGATATTGCAATGTTCAAAGAAGATCGCCAATCTGAATTTGTCAAAGAAGTATTTTTCTCTGATCAAAAAATTGCTCGGGAGATGGGCATTACTAAGCACCCTTCTGCCGTAGTTTACAATTATTCCTGTGAATATGATTTCGGAGTCTTAGTTGAAGGCACCCACACTATACGAAAAATAAAAGAACTTTGTAAAGCTAAAAATGATTCTTATCAAATTTTTGATGACAGTCATTTACATACAAATGCTTCTCAATTCCAATCAGGAAACAACTATTTATATCTACTTTCTAATTAAAAAATAGGGTTTATATTAAAAATAGACAATCGTAGAAAAATTTCTACGATTGTCTATTTTTATTTGATTGAGTTAAAGCATTATTTATAGGAAACGTACTTATCCATTATTTGCCAAAATAGACAGAATAAATAACTCAACACAAGCAAAAAGAAAAACACGCTATAATTAATGAACAAAACAACTACTGTTCAAGATATCAACAGATACTAAAAGTCTGAAAACGTTCAATCCAAGCAACTCTTCACTTTTTATCAAAAAAGATAGCCTCTCGTTCATAGAATTTTCAAGAACAAATGAACATTTTTTTCTTGTTTAATCAATTATCCACCCTTCATCACAATGAATTATTTTTTCCTAAACATAAGCTAAATTTTTCTTTTAATGGGTTACTAAATTATTAAACTCCTTGATTTTCCAGCTGTTCTATAATCTCTTCGGTAATTTCTTCTGGTGATTTTTTTGAAGTATCTATCGTAATTTTTGCTAGTCTCTCATACCATTTTCTTCGTTCTAACAACAATTTTTTTAATTCCAAATCACTGTTTTTTAAAGCTAAAGGGCGGATAGTTTCTTGATCTTGTCGGATTCGTTCAATTAGAATTTCTGCTTTGCCTTTTAAATAGACGACTTGATGATCTTTTAATAGCTTCTGATTTTCTTTCGATAATATAGTCCCTCCACCTGTAGCAATTATCCCCTCTTTTTTCAAAAATTCCTTTAGAAGATTTGTTTCCTGTAAGCGAAAAGCAGCTTCACCAGCAGTAGAAAAATATTGAGCAATCGAGCACCCTAAACGATTAATCAACTGCTCATCCATATCAAGGACATTTTTTCCCAGTTGCTGTGCCAATTTTTTGCTAATTGTTGTTTTGCCAGCACCCATAAACCCAATCAAAATGATTGGTTTCATTTAGACCCCTCCTTGATTAGTTTCGATAAATCAGTAAAAAAAGACGGATAAGAGATATTTATTACGTCCGGATTGATCAATTCTACTGGTTCATCTGTCAATAAAGCGGCTATTTGGAGCATCATGCCAATTCGATGATCCCCATGGCTATTCACTTTAGCTCCATGTAAAAGAGTTGGTCCTTGAATAATCCAGCCATCTTCTGTCGCTTCAATCGTCGCACCCATTTTAGTTAATTCTTCTGCAACCGCAACAATCCGATTGGTTTCTTTAACTTTTAATTCTTTTGCATCGCGAATTATTGTAGTACCTGTTGCTTGAGTAGCTGCTAATGCAAGAATTGGTAATTCATCGATTATACGTGGGATAATTGCTCCTGAAACTTCACAAGCGTTCAATGAAGCAGATCGGACAATTAAATCCGCGGCTTGGTTTTTCTCATTAATTCGTTGTTTTTCAATCACCGCACCCATTTGTAGCAGTACATCAATAATTCCTGTACGTGTGGGATTAATTCCCACTTGTTTTAATAATATTTCACTATTAGGTAAAATACTTGCAGCCACTAAGTAAAATGCAGCAGATGAAATATCCCCGGGAATAGTTATTTCTTGACCAATTAAATTTTGCGGTCCATCTATTAAAATTTTTTTACCTTCCACTTTAATCTTTCCACCAAATTGTTTAATCATTTCTTCAGTATGGTTCCTTGATTTTTCTTTTTCAATAAGGATGGTTTCCCCATGAGCCTGCAAAGCAGCAAAAAGAAGGGCCGATTTTACTTGTGCACTAGCAATCGGCATGGAATACTCGATACCCTGCAAATCTTTTCCAGTCACTCGAATAGGAGGAAAATCTGACCGTTCAATTCCTTGTAATTCTGCTCCCATCTCACGTAACGGATAGATGACGCGCTCCATGGGTCGAAGATTTAACGAACGATCACCGGCAATTTCACAAGTAAAGGGTCTACCTGCTAAAATTCCTAACACTAAACGTATGGTCGTACCAGAATTTCCTGCATCTAATCGCTTATTCGGAGCAGTTAACGCTTCAAAACCTTTTCCTTTAATTATAATCCGCTCGTTTTCTTCTGTAATATTTACCCCTAATTGTTGAAATACTGCAATTGTACGTAAACAATCTTCAGCTTTTAAGAAATGATTAACAATCGTTGTTCCCTGACTGATGGCGCCAAACATGATACTACGATGAGAAATTGATTTATCCGCAGAAAGTACAACTTCTCCATTAACCCCGTTTTGAGTTGTTAATAATTTCATTGTTTTCATAACAGCCTCCATTTAAAATGATCGGATCATTTTACGATGATTTTCTACTGCTTTTTTTAATTCCTGCATATTATCTGCTGGAAAATAATCAAGAAGCTCCATAGCAATGGTTGTTGCAATCACATGTTCCGCAACGACTGATGCAGCGGGAACAGCCGTAATATCCGAACGCTCTACACTGGCTTTATAAGGTTCTTTAGTATCAATGTTCACACTCATTAACGGTTTATATAAAGTAGGAATGGGTTTCATTACTCCTCGAATAATGAGGGGCTCTCCATTGGTCATTCCACCTTCAAATCCACCTAAATGATTGCTTTTTCTTTGGTAGCCTTTTTTATTCCAAATAATCTCATCCATTACTTCTGAGCCTAGCAAAGAAGCTGCTTCAAAACCAATACCAAATTCCACACCTTTAAACGCGTTGATACTTAGCATAGCTTGAGCTAATTTGCCATCTAACTTTTTATCCCATTGAACATAACTTCCTAACCCCGCTGGAACATTTTCAACTCGTACCTCTACAATACCGCCCAGCGTATCTCCTACTTTTTTCGTTGTATCTATTAACGTTTTCACTTGATCCTCCACCGTTAAATCAACCATATTCACTGCGGAAATAGCCGTTTTTTCCTTAATTGCCGCAACTGACAGTTTTGGTGGAATCTTTGCCTTAATTCCCCCAAGAACAGCCACATGCCCTGCCACTTCTATCGCTAACGAACTTAGCAGTTGCTTAGCCAACGCTCCAATAGCTACACGCATTGTAGTTTCTCTTGCAGAAGAACGCTCTAATACATTTCTAAGATCTCGATGCTGGTACTTCATTCCTCCTACTAAATCGGCATGTCCGGGTCTTGGTTTTGCAACACGGCGTAAGCTTGCTTCTTTTTCAGAAACTGGTGAAATAGACATCACCGTCTGCCAGTTTTTCCAATCTTTGTTTTTCACAGTCATTGTGATAGGAGAACCTAACGTTTTTCCATGCCTTACGCCTGATGTAATTTCCACCTGATCTTGTTCAATTTTCATACGACCACCACGACCATAACCGCCTTGCCGTCTAGCCAATTCCTGATTGATTTTTTCAATAGATAACATTAATCCAGCAGGAACTCCTTCAATAATTGCCGTCAATTGGGAGCCATGTGATTCTCCAGCAGTTAAATAACGCATTTACTCACCTTTTTCTAAATAATCTTTAATCATTTCAATTGGTATCGACTGAATCTTTGCCCGACCAATTTTTTCCAACAAAATAATTTTCAAATATTTCCCCCGATTTTTCTTATCATGAGTAATCGCTTGAAATAATGCCTGTTCATCCCACGGTTCATAGAAAATAGGTAAATGATACTTCTGATTCATAGCACAAAGTTTGGCAGTCGTTCCTTTAGGCATCTCATTTCTTTTTTCAGCCTTTCGACTAATTTGCACCATGCCGATAGCCACTGCCTCTCCATGACTGATTTGCCCATATCCTGCTATCTGTTCAATTGCGTGACCTATCGTGTGACCAAAATTTAAACACAAACGGCTTCCTCGATCAAACACATCTTCTTCCACTACTACTTTCTTCACCCGTAATGCTTTTTCAATCACTGTTTCACTATGAGATAATAAATCCGCTACATCATTAAATTTCATTAAATCATCCCACAAACTTTCATCTTTAATTGCCCCACATTTAATGACTTCTGCAATACCTTCTTGAATCCTTTTTTCAGGTAAAGTGTTCAGTGTTTCTGGATCAATCAACACCCCATCCGGCTGTGCAAATGTTCCAATCATATTTTTGGCAGCTGGTGCATTGACAGCCGTTTTCCCACCAATACTCGAATCAACTTGTGCTAATAAAGAAGTGGGAATTTGCACAAAAGCAATGCCACGCATATAAGTAGATGCCACAAACCCAGCTAAATCACCTACTACGCCTCCCCCCAAAGCAATTACACCGTCACTTCTCGTAAATTGCTCTTTTGCTAGAAAATCATATAACTTAGCAGCCATTTCAAGCGATTTACTTTTCTCATTCGCTGGAACAACATATTTTACAACATCATAATAATTTTCTAATTGTTTTTGAATCTGTAGTCCATAAAGTGGAAAAACATTTTCGTCACTAATAAGCACAATTTTCTTTTCTTTCCACAATCCTTGAATCCATTCAGCCACTTTCTTTAAAGCATGCCGTTGAATAATAATTTCATAGCTTTTTTCTGATAGAACAACTTCTAACATAAACGTTCCTCTTTTCTATAAAGCGTTGATCTTCTTCATCGCTTCAACTAAAAAATCTACTTCTTTCATCATCTTTAAATAGCTCTCCTCATTTAAAGATTGCTGCCCATCTGACCAAGCATGAACAGGATCAGGATGAATTTCTACAATCATGCCATCAGCTCCACTAGCAACTCCTGCACGTGCCATCGGACGAACTAAATCCCACATCCCAGTTCCATGACTTGGATCCACGATGATTGGGAAATGACTTAATTTTTTAATCAACGGCACTGCGCTTAAGTCAAAGGTATTTCTAGTAGCCGTTTCATAAGTACGGATTCCTCGTTCAATAAAAATAATCCGGAAATTATTTTGAACAGCAATGTATTCAGCTGCATTCAACCATTCTTCAATTGTACCGGAAATCCCACGCTTTAAGCCAATTGGTTTATCTGTTTTTCCAACAGCCTCTAATAAACGATAATTTTGCATGTTGCGTGCACCAATTTGAAGAATATCAGCATATTGACAAACAACATCAATATGAGCTTCATCCATCACTTCAGTAATGACTTTCAACCCATAGCAATCTGCCGCTTTACGTATCATCTCTAGACCTTTTTCTCCTAACCCTTGAAAAGCATAAGGAGATGTTCTTGGCTTATACACACCACCACGTAAAATTTTCGCACCACCTGCTTTAGCCATTCGTGCAGTTTCCATAATTTGCTCTTCTCCTTCGACTGAACAAGGACCAGCCATCGTGACAAATCCGCCATCCCCAATTTTAATTCCTTCTACATCAACAACCGTATTTTGTGGATGAAATTCACGGGAGGTCAATTTATAAGAATTAGTTATCGGAAGTACCTGTTCCACAATGTCATATTCTGCAAATGAAACCGATCGAATTACTTTAAAATCTCCTAAAAGTCCTATTACAAAGCGGTCATTTCTATAACTGATTTGCACATCTAACCCTTTTTCTTTGATACGTGTAATTATAGGTAATAATTCACTTTTTTGGATCCCTTGTTTCATCATTAAAATCATAGAATAACTTCCTTTATTTTTTATTTTTACCTTTATTCATTTACTTTTTTACACAGTTTGTACAAAAACTCAATAAATGAACATGTCAGCTTTTTTTAAATCAGTTACGTTTAGCTCTCCCGTTATATATAAAAAAAGCCACCATAAAAAATCTACAGTAGCTTTAAATAAACAAAAAAGCCACTATAGATTCTCATCTATGCAGCAGTCCTCACAAACATCTAGCCATCATAGATACAAAAATTCTACCCGTGACGTTTGCACCGATCATTTATAGACACAAACTTATCTAAAATAGCTTAAATAATCAGTATTCAGTTGTGAATGTTATGTCATTTTTGAATAATCATTCCAAACGGATACAAGAACGTACCTAGTATAAAGTTGTTTTTGAAAGAAGTCAATCATTTTCTATATTAAACTTCAATTTGCCTTTTCATTCTTTTGAAGACTCACTAAAACTCATTTTTAGTTTTTACCAATTATTTTCAAACTAAACCGACCAATTGAAAAAGAAATAAGAAATAAGAAAAGAGTAAGAACAGAATACGGATATAATCACTAAGCATCAATAAGATAAAGTACCTTCTAAATATTGTTAAACGAACCCAAAACAAAGAAATATTTTCGACTTCTTGCTGTTGAAAAATCTTCAATTTCAAAAATAAGCCAAAATTGATAGAAAGAGCTCATCAATCATGGCTTATTTAAAAAAAATTATTTCTATCATCTACACACTTTGAGGGAAAAGTTCAAATTGTTTTGCTTTGTCCTTTCAAAGGATACGAAACGAATTAGGAGTTTAAAAGTAAGTTTTTGAACAAACGTTTTTTGTTCATTCACGTCGCTATACTCAATTTAAAGCTGTTATTATGGCTTCTTTATGTCAATTTGTATAAAATACGTTTATTCCACAAACGCTTCTTCTCCCAATACTTGTTGGGCAGCAAGATTAAGCAAACTCCATTGACGGTCAAATCCTGGCTGAAAGAAGAAGTCCGCTTCTGCCAAATCTTCAATCGTCAGTTTTTGTTGAATCGCTAAAGCTAAAACATTCCCTTGAGCCGTTACATCATAAGTAGACAAAACTGCCCCTCCAAGGATCTGATGGGTCATCGGGTCAAAAAACAATTGAATTGAAACTTTTGTATTCCCATATTTTTCAGGAACATACTTAGGTCGCAAAGTATCTTCATAATATGCTGTGCGAACCGCTATTCCTGCTTTTTCTGCGGTAAAACTATTTAAGCCACTCGCAGCAAAATGGTAGTCAAAAACACTTAACGCCGAAGAACCAACTACACCACCAAACGGTTCACTTGGCACTTTTTCAAATAAATGTTTCACCACATAACGTGCTTCTCTTCTAGCCACTGTAGCTAATGCAATAGGCATTTTCGCACAAGCCGGTATCGAATAAACCAAAGTAGCGTCTCCCACTGCATAAACATCTGGAAGATTTGTTTGCAAATACTCATTTGTGACAATCCAACCTCGGTCATCCAAATCCACTACACCTTTTAACCATTCCGTATTGGCTTTTACACCTGCTGCTTGAATCACTAAATCCGCACGAATTTCTTCATTAGCAATTTGAACAGCACTTACTTGACGCTCTCCAGTAAAAGCAGTAATTTTTGCGCCCGTTACAACTTTTATGCCCTTTTCTTTTAAATGTTTTTCTAAAATATCAGTCATTTCTTTATCTAAATATGTTCCCAATGGTCGATCGATCACATCTAACAATGTCACTTCTTTCCCAGCTTTTCGAAACGCTTCAGCCGCTTCAATTCCAATATAGCCCGCACCAATCACAGCTACGTTTTTGATGTTTGAATCAGATATTTTGTCTTTAATTCTAGTCGCCCATTCATAACCGCGCATCAAATAAACATTTTCTAATTCGTTTCCCGGAACAGGCAAAGAATTAGGCTTAACTCCTGAACTCAAAATCAATTTATCGTATTCATAGTCTTTTGTACTATTGTCTAAAAGACTAGTAACCGTTACTGTTTTTTTGTCAGCATGAATCGCTTTTACTTCATGATTATTTAATATATGAACATTTGATTGGGGAAAATTTTCCGGTCTAAAATTTCGTACGTCATTCACATCTGTCACTTGATCCTCTAAGTATAATTCCATCCCACAAGACATAAATGAAACATAATCTCCCGCTTCAAATAATGTGATCTCTACTTCTTCACCATATCTAGAAAGTAATTCTAAAATAGACTGGTGTCCGCCATGTGAAGCACCTACAATCACGACTTTCGTCTTATCCATCATTAAATCCCTCCTTGTTCAATTATTTAGAATGACTCTAAACAATATAAACATAACACTTGATTTTTTATAAATCAATGAAAACGTCTTCTAAACGATAAAACAACACTGGCTTCTCGCAAACGAATTGAACGAGCAAAAAGAGAATTCGAGGAGACACTCAAACTCTCTTTTTGCTCGTTACATCAATTAAAATTCAAATGATCCCTTTAAATTACATAACCAAAGTACACTGCTAAGAACATTAATGTTGCTCCTAACATAACAAATAAGTGCCAGATAACATGGGTAAACTTTTTGTCTTTCATGCTATAAAAAATTGAACCAATTGAATAAGCTAAACCACCCGCTACTAAAAGAATTAATCCTATTAAATTGATGTTTTGGTAGAGTTTAGGCAAGACAATCACAATTCCCCATCCCATCACATTATAAATAATTGTAGACACTTTAGACACTTGACTAACTTTTGATAAAGTCAAACATTTATAGATAATTCCAATAACAGCAGTTATCCAAATCACACTAAGCAATAAAACACCCGCAAAACCTTGAACAATCAATAAACAAAAAGGTGTATAGGTTCCTGCAATCAATAAGTAGATCGAACAATGATCAAATATTTGAAATATTTTCTTTGCTTTAGTAAAAATTAAACTATGGAACAACGTAGAAGTAAAAAATAGTAAAAACAACGAACTTCCATAAATAAGAAAAGCAACATAATCCAGCGTAGATTGCGCTCTTTGCATTAATAAATCAAAACAGCTAACACTTAATAATGCTGCAATACCATGAGTAACTGCATTTAATACTTCATTGATAATTTGATATTTTCGGCTAAATTCTGCTTCCATTTTTGCATTTCCTCCGATCATTGATGTTTCTATTCTTATTAATCTGTGATATGCCGTTTATAAAACTTTATCATCTAGTTTCAAAAACTATTTTAAACCTTAATGTTCAAAATAGCAAATAAAAAAGATAATACCACCAATAATCACTCCAATAAACCCAACCACAATGAAAAAATACGTGCATGTTCTTTTCTTTACTTACTTTATGGACGTTTTCTTCAAACTTTGCTCGTTATAAGAAATTTGATATCCACGTACAAATGAGCAAAGTAACCAAATCTTTTCCTTCTTTGATCATTAGATCATTGGTGGTTGTGGGTACAGCTGCTTTTATTTGATCCACTTGGTAAACTAATTTTCAATTGTTCGTTTCAAGAAAAACAAATCATCTGTTTCTAATTCAGTGAACAGCTTTGCTTTTGACAGCTCCGATAACTTACTAGAACGGCATGCGTGCTTTTCCCCTGCTTAATAAGAAGGTAGCCCCAACAAATATACGGTGATTTATTTTTGTCGTTATAATGATTTTGAAACGACTTTGTATCAATTATCAATGCCTATTAAATGCTCATCATAAAAGATTGTAAAAGTAATGATAAAAAAGACACTCAATTGATAACCATTTATTGGTTTCAACTGAGAGTCTTTATTCCGAAATTTTACTCGCTATTTAGCAGCCCGTTTCACATATGAACCTTCTGCTGTGTTAATTTCAAGTAATTCATCTGTTTCAATAAAGTCAGGAACATTGACTACTAAGCCTGTTTCCATTGTCGCTGGTTTACCTGAACCAGTAACTGTTGCGCCTTTAATGGAAGGCTGTGTTTCAACTACACGTAAGACAACAGTTGTTGGTAATTGTACCCCAATTACTTCACTGCCAAAAAATTGAATTTTTACTTCCATATTTTCTAAAATATACTTCATTTCTTCTTCCACTGTTTCCACTGGAATTTCATATTGTTCATATGTTTCAAGATCCATAAAAAATGCTGTATCATCCATTGTATATAGATATTGAACAGGTTTCGTATCAATGTGAGCTTTTTCAAATTTTTCTTCTGGTCTAAAAGTTGTATCATACGTTGCTCCTGAGCGAACATCTTTTAATTTCATACGCATTACTGTATTTCCCTTACCAGGTTTATGATGACTTGCTTCTAAAACTTTAATTAGTTTACCGTCTTGAACAAATGTCATACCGGCTCTTAAATCACTTGCTGAAATCATTATTTTTGCTCCTTTTATCTTAATCATAATCAACTTCATTGTATCAGACAAGCGCGTAGAAAACTAGGAAATTATCTATTTTTAAATTTTCATCTGCTATTTTCTCATTATTTTGTACTACTTTCAACCATCAATTATATGACAATGTGAGATATCAAGTGAGCTGAAAAGAACCCTTTTAAAAAAATGAATTATTGAATCTTTAAATAAAAGACAAGTAAACTATGGCTTTTCCTCATCTAAAACTTCCCTAATTGTTCTTTGAAAGACAAATCGCAAAACAATGAAAGAAAAGATAAAATTCATTTCAGATTGCTACACCTATGAAGAAATAAGTGATAGAATCTAAGTGAATGACATTTGTGTATAGAAAGTTTCAAGGAAAACAATATTTTCTTTGTTTCTATAAACAAAAAAATTACTAATCGTGAGGAGTAAACACACATGAAAATGAATGTAGAAAGTTTTAATCTTGATCACACAAAAGTAAAAGCACCTTATGTTCGAGTAGCTGACAAAAAAACAGGCGAACACGGAGATGTTATCATTAAATATGATGTACGTTTTAAACAACCAAATAAAGAGCACATGGAGATGGCAAGCTTACATTCTTTAGAACACTTAACTGCCGAATTGATTCGTAACCATGCAGACTATATTGTTGACTGGTCTCCTATGGGTTGTCAAACTGGTTTTTATTTAACCGTGTTGAACCATGAAAGTTATGAAGATATTTTAGATGTCTTAGAAAAAACAATGAAAGACGTACTAGAAGCCACAGAAGTTCCTGCAAGCAACGAAAAGCAATGTGGTTGGGCAGCTAGTCACACACTAGAAGGAGCTCAAGCATTAGCACGAGAATTTTTAGAAAAACGCAATGAATGGACACAAGTTGAAGCAAGATAGCAAAGAACATTGTGAAATATTTAAAATGACAATCAAGATAACATATAAAAATTGTCAATAATTTATTAGAATAACATCCCAAATAGTTTTTCATTCAAATTAAGCTCCAAACAACTAAAAAGATTGTTTATGTTGTTTGGAGTCTTTTAATTATTCACAGTAAAAATCTTTTACAAATATTTATAATTTTCCTAACAACTAAAGAATGAGCCAAGATACGCTCTGAAAAAAATAACTACTTGAATCTTATTATGAAATACAATGCTAAATTATAGTTTATAACACCATAACAAATTAGTTATTAATTTATGCAAAAAAAAAGCAGATGAATTAAATTCATC
>NZ_JXLB01000014.1 GCF_001886195.1 Enterococcus ratti
AACGTTTCGATTACTTTTGAATAAACGTCAGTTGACTCAAACACAATACTTGACGTTTCAGGCAGAGCCAAAATTTCTTGAAGAAGGTGCTAAACCCTGATTTTGTATGAAGAGTCTCTCCCTCAAAAAGGCAAAGATCATCCAAGCACTTTGTAACTTTTTCCCATAGAAATATCTAACACAAACACATAAGCCATTCTTTTCATCTTCTTTCTTTTTGTCTGAAAGGTTCTTCACTGTTTCATTTCGTCCCTAATTTCCTAAACACGAGCTTAAAGTCCCAACATACTTAAACCAGATTTTAAAATAACAGTAAAGGAGACCATTTTTTTGTAGGAACTCGAAGCCCATGAGGCCATGGTCGATCTTCCTTTCACTTCTTAACTATAAACCTAAAAAAGGAAAATAGAGGGTAAAGTCATCCGTCGATGACTTTACCCTCTAATCTTAGCATGTTTATTTTCTAAAAGGACCATTTTCCCAGTCACATTTTTGACCTATTACCAAAAATAAATACTTCGAACAATCTAAAACAAGTTTACCAACATTAAGCGTAAAAGTAACGGTTTATTTTTGCGTCTTCATTTATTGCTCAAGTAACTGTTAAACAATCAGACAACATGTTATCTTTTCTCTTATTATCTCTACACATGATTGTTTTTTCAACAACACCCTAAGACAAAAAAGTTAAGATTCCATTATTTTCTTCATTAATTCATTAAACGTAATTTTTCCTAACGCCAAATTCAAACTTTGAATATAGATTTGCTCATTTTTCGAGTAGTTTTTTTTCACATTTAATTGACACTCTTCATTTACAAGAGGTGCTAACACATGACATTTCTTCAAGAATGCTTCATAATAGCGATAACCAAACTTTCTCTGTGAAACAGCGTTTAAATGAATACCATCAGGATTTGCCGTTAAACCTCGTGCTGTTACAAAGTAACAGTTTGGTTGTTCACTGGCAAATCGAAACAATTGCTTATTTACTTCTTGAAATTCAACAGCACTAAGCCCAAATCCTGATTTTCCAAGATAATCGCCTAATCCACCGATCAATAATGGTATCTTTTGAAGATTCAACTCTTGACGCAGCGTCTCCATAATAAAGCAAAGTTTTTCATAATAGGATTCATGTAAAGAATGAAAGCTGTCACTTTCGCCTTGATGCCAAAGTATCCCACAAATTTCACTGGTTTCAAGGGCAAATCGTGCTTCAGATAAGGCATGGCGAAAAAGCGTTCCTTGAGGATGCCATTCCTCTAGAGAACTTCCTCCTTCTGCACATGGAATCAAGCCAATCTCTTCGTTCGGATGATCTTTTGTCCAAGCATCCGCAAAAGAAGCTGCTAGACCTACGCCAGAAACGGGGCGATCATAGTTAATGGGCTCTGTCATCATCTGCCAACGCCCGTTACGAAGCATTTTTATTTTTTCATTATAAATAGGCCCCACTTCATGTAAAAAACCACGACCAGCCATATTAGATTGTCCCAACATTAAAAAAGATTTCATTATAAAATTTTACTCCTTAGAAACTAGATTTTTCTATGAGACTTTATAGGTTATTTCTTTTATTGTCAAGTAGCAACCAATCCATTCCACTTTCAATCGTTCTTTTTTTCCACTCGCCTTTGACTATACACGGAAAAGAACCACTCTCACTAAAAACTTCAAACTAGTATTTAAATTTTCAAACTTTGATTTCATTAGAATCGATAAATTTTTTAAACGCTCAATAAAAGTCAAAAAAAGAGCATAAACAATCTTCTCATTTATTCACTGTTGAATGAGCGTAACAATCGTTAAGGGATTGATAAGAGAAAAAAAGAGGGAAAAATGAATCAATCGTTTTAACACTTTTTGTTTTAGCGCTATTTTATTCTTTATAGCTTTATCAACATCTGATACTTGGTTTTGATTCATTTAATTAATCTCGTTTCAAAATGGTTCAACGCCCATTCGTAACCGATATAGCTACCGCCTTTTTGATAAATCCTTTTTACGAATATGCATTCCTTTTAGAAAGTTGATATTTTTATATTATGATTTTGATCTTAAAATCTACAGTTTTGAATTGCCCTCATCATTTTCCACTCAATCTTTTGATAAATAAACAAACATAATTGTAGTCTCAACTTACATGTATGGTTTCATCTTCTCTTCGATATATTTACATGTGTTCGGGACCAGTTCCCAAATCAATATTTTTAAATGCTCTTCACTCGAATACATCGCCGAAAATACTTCCGCAAAATACTCTGCTGACTCTGTTGTGCCATACAATACCATAGAATCTGTTTCTGGATCGTAAACGAGCGAAGTTACTTCGTTCGTTAAATTCTTACTTTCTTCAAGATACAAATTGATAAATTTTCTATCAGTTTCTGACCATGATGATTCTTCTGTGCCCAATAATAAACAATCGACCGCATGACCTAGCTCATGTGCTGCTGTTTTATAAAAACCGTCTGCAAATTTATATTCCGGCTCCTCCATAAATTGTCTTGCTGAAAGATCAACAGTAATTTCATTCGTAAAAAAGTTATAATGCCCCACTTCCTTTTCTTCTTCCTTGGAAAGAATACTCTTATCTACATAATTTAATTGGAGATAATTGGATTGCATGTCAAGTTTTTTTGTAAATACCTCTTTTAATAGTGGACTAGGGAAATTGGCAAAATAGTAATCAATAATATTTTTCGCTCTCTCCGCCACTAAATTGGTTCGAAAACTTTTAGCTTCAAGGTGGATACGGTTTTCATCAATACCTATTTCATATTTGATGCGGTCATTTAAAATTTTTTCATCCACTTGTAGTTCTTTAATGACGACTTCTTCTGGAACTAGTTCCGCTTCTATTTTAATGTATTGCCTGCCTTCATTTACCAAACTAATCCTATCCACCAGTACACCTATATCTTTATTTAAAAGGATCTCACTTCCACCCAAATACATTATTTCCGTTCCTCTAGGTACTTTTAATTTCATAATAATTCGCTCCTCGTTATTTGGAGCTCTTTGGTACAAATCGCCGAGTACGTAACCGTTAACATGGAAATATTGAAAACTATTTATAAAATCTACAAATTTTTCTTGATCAATTTCTTTACTGTTGTCAAAGTAATCATTCGTAGAAAATCCTAAGTTTTCTGGAGATAAAAAGGAGTAGATATATTGCGTAGCAGTTGTTTTATCTGTTTTTTTATCAAAAAGTGTTTCTAATTCTTCCACTATCTCTAGATAGTCTTCTAAATCTTCAACTTTACCAATCTCATCTCCAGTATCAAAGCGTCTATTTAACTCTTTCAAATTCATATAATTCTCTCTTGTTATATCAACCAGCGTACCTTTTTCAACTTTTGTGAGTTTTTCCTTGAATTCATTTGCCTTTTTATCTCCATATTCTTTTGCGGCGTGTTCGTCTTTTTTGTAGTCTGGTCGAACATCATCATTTGCATAAGCTTTAGCCGTACATATCCCTGTTATAAAGATAAGGAAGATAGCAAAAACAAAGAAAATCCTAAATTTTTTTTGCATTATATACCTCCTGTGAGAGGTATCACTACATCTGTACTAGAAAAGGCTCGAACACTTTCTCCATCCCTTTTATTGGCCCATATTTCAATTACAGTTTGAGTGATATCTACAGGCAGTCCCCATGTCAAAATCAATAGATTCCCATCTGTCACTTTAAGTTCATCTAAAGTAGTTTCTATCCCTTTTTCATTTTTAAAAATCGCTTTGTAAGAGGCTATCTGAGAAGAAATATTTTCTGGTATTTTTTCAAGTATCATTCCAATTTTATACTTATACCCAAGAAATCCATTTTGCCAGTCCACAAATTTATGTGTTTTTTCTATGCGAGAATCAATAGGATCTTTGCCATCTAAAGTTTTATCGTAAATTGGATATCTTTTTCCATTATATTCTGCATCCAACGTAAAGATATCTTTTGCCTCCTTTAAACCTCTAGTGTTAAAAAATTTCTTTCCTTCACTTGTATTCATAGAATAAAGATAATAGGCATTTCCATACTCGACGGACGCTAGATATTGATCATTTACAGTGGCACGATAAAGATATTTTTTATACATCGTTTCATCCAAAACAAAGGAAATATCATTTTGAGTAAGTGTAATTTCTTTCACAGATTTTTGAATCAACAAACCTTGTGCTCTTTCTAAATCTTTTCCGATCTGCATCTTTTCTAATTCAGCATTTGATAGAAAATTAAGCTTCGTACGCAATGAATCAAGCGTATTTTGTGTCACTCCTTTTTTCAATTCGTTCTTTGAACTATTGGTAAAAAGTTCTTGTACTTCCCTATCACAGGCTTCCACGTAATCCGATGTAATAATTTGGACATTCATTCCTGGTCGAATGGTAACATCATAGATATTCTTTAATCCTTTTTCTTGAATTTGGCGTGTTACTTCTTCGTTTGTCTTCTTATCAAGAATAAAGTAACATTCCTCTTCATTTAGTGATAAATGATTCCCTGTTGCCTCATGATAGTAAGAGAGCTTGCCATTATTTTCTTCTATTCCAAATCCTTTTTTAATAGCCTCTTTTATGGTTAACTCAGGTGTCCAATCATTCGGGTCTTTGGTGTTTCTAGCTGCGATTCTTCGTTCAATCGCCTCTTCAGTGCCAACATCAAGAGTAATACCCGCAGTCGTTTTATGAATTTGAGGAATATATAAGTCCCAACTTCCACCTATAACATTCCCTCCAGAAGCACTACGTTTCACAAAGTCTCCGGAAAATTGGGTGGTTTCCAATCGAAGTTGCTTACCATCATCTAATTTTTGGACTTGTTCATAATTTAAAGGAATGAGTCGTGACGAGAATTCATCGAGCGTATTCAGTGCAAGACCGTTTAATCTTCGTTCAGGATAAGCTTCATCTGGTCCCAGATCTTCCGCTGTTTGATTGATCTGTGCAGTAATTGTAGCTAACGTATCTTTCTCTAACACAAAGTTAACGGTTGGCTTTACGCCATAGATAACACCTGTACCAGTATTATAGTAGCGAATATTGGCATTTAAATCCGCTGTTTCACCTTTATTTAAACCGATACTAGTTTCCCAATTTTTTCCCGTAGTATTTTTACTTTCAACTGATTGTGTATTTGTATGAGAATAATTACCTGTTATAGATACCTTGGGCATCATAGATATTTCTCCACCTACACTTATTCCTTCTGTATTTGCCCGAGTAGTATTTGAGCCTGTTTCTCTTGAATCAGAGGCGCCATGTTCATTATTTTCATTAATTACACGAGATAAAATCATTTTTTCCATACCAACAGAGATTGCAGGTACAGCAGCTACTAACGGATCTCTGGCTTCCCACTTCATCCCTTCATCCACATCTCCTATTACTTTCTCAAAGTCTGTATATGGATCACGAGCCGTATGTGCATGGTTCGGGTTTGATATATATTTAGTAAATCCTTTTGAGGTGTATGAATCATCCCACTTTGTTACAATCCTATTAATGACCGTATAGCCATTTTTCTCCCACTCATCATATATTCCATCATCGTCTGTATCAACAGAAGAATCTTCTCGAACAGTAGGTTTGTTTTCATCTATTTTTTTCACCAATGTTTCTTCACTTTTCCCCGGTTCAAGTTCTGGACGTAACAATTGTTCGTTAGTATTTATTTTTTTATTTGTCTTTGTGTTCATCCAAGATAAATCTAGATTAAAAATTTGACTCTCTTTCTGATCCGTTCGGTACTCAGCCACAATAGGATATATACCTTTTTCTAAGTGGATCGTTTTTACCCTACCATTTTCAATAACCGATTGTTTATCCACTTGCAAAAGTATATTTTTATTGTCAGTCGTAGAAAATTCATACTCTCCTGTTTGTTGAATCTGTATTTGACCGATCCAACGAGCCGATTGTATTGATTCTTTCGTTACATTTTGGATTTTTGCCATATCTTCAGAATTGACATGAAGCTTTCCATCAGAGTAAGTATCCATACTAATAAATGCAGGTTTCTCAAAGCTATCACCATAGTAATAGTACCCCAAAACACCTACCTGAGTCTTACTATGATCCCCCGTTTGTTTTTTTACTTCTGTTTCTCCTTCAGCATAAACATTGGAAAATACTAACGGTGCAAACAGAGTCGTAGCTATTAAACTATAAATCCATTTTTTCTTCATAAAAAAGTTCTCCTTCCTTTTATTCCATCTAATTTAAAGAAATATATTAATATCCGTGACTTTGTTTTATTCATTTACAATTCTTTTTTAATTAATCGTAGATAAGTAGAAACTTTGTGAATCAATATTTTCCATCTACTTTATAATCTAGCGTGAGGTTCTATAGACTCTGCAATTACAGTTGTAGTCATAGTTTCGCTTACATCAAAACGTTTAAATAGTTTTGAGCTAATTTCACAACCTCTTTTTTTAAATTGAACTTATTTTTTTCGACAATTATGCTTATTATTCAACCCTTAAAAATAACGATAACAATAAAACGTGTCTTTTTTCATTTTCCCTACTCCTTTGATTTTGATTAATAAAATATAGAATTTATTTTCTATATTTCTATCATATTACATATAGATAACTCATAAATGCCTTTTGACACCTTGTTTTGTTTCTTTTGTGCAAAATTTTCTTTAAATTTATTAGAATACCTACAGGAAATCGATAAATTTGTACGACAAGAACACATTGTGATTTATCACACTTTGATAACAATTCTAACTGTCAATCTAATTTTTGATCTATGGTGCTTACTCGTACATCTCTATTTTAGCCATACTTCCCACCCTCTCTACTTTCACGGCTTTAGATATTCGTTTTTCCATCTTTCTACCTTCTCTGCTATGAAGTGAAAAAACAAACCATAGACACCAAGAAAACACAAGGGCAAGCCTGCTCGCTTATGTTATCCTTGTGTTTTCGACTGGCTGTGATACTGTTACTAGAGCAACCATTGGAATGATGCGAACACACAAAGCAGGGCAAGCGAAAAACACAAAGGGCTTCGTAACGCTATTATGACATCAGAAAAAGATAATTTAAGCGGAATGATTTTATCTTTGTCTTTCTGTTTCCGGTGGAACTAAGAGAGAATAGCTCTTTTCTTAAAAAAAGCCTTGTATCGTTGCCGATACAAGGCTTTTAAGAGATAGTAAAGTTGAATGACGAGATTATCCAATCGAAAGTGAGACTAACTATATGAAATCAAGTAGTAAATTGCATTTTTTAATAACAAATTTTAAGCACACTAAATAAGCCGATTAATCGGCTTATTTTTTTTACACAGATTTTACCATGTCAAATTCATGATCGTTTTTTAGTAGATAGAATATTATCCTATCTAACTTTTTTGCTGCATGAATTAAAGCTACAAAATAATGTTTTCCTTCGTTTATCTTTTAGTGAAATTTACCAACTGGACATGGGCAGCGACTGCAAATACCACAAACTCATTTTCTTTGATGAATTTTTTTGTATAATTCGCTAGCACTTTTTCAATTTTTTACCCAGCTTTTCCTGTAGTTAACTTTCCATCATCTCCCACAAAGTCATACGTATAATCAATTGAAAGCAATGTTTTCATTTAATGGATTCCTATATAAGATGTTTTACAAAATCCATGACCATTTCAGCTGAACGTTTTCCAGCCTCTTCAATAAATTCATCGAAACTTTGTGTAGCAGCATGATCCGCTGTATCACTCATAGCACGAACAATCAAAAACGGAATATTAAATTGACGAGCCGTTTGACCGACAGCAGCTCCTTCCATTTCACAAGCTAATGCTTCTGGAAAATACGTCAATATTTCTTTTACCTTCTCTGACGAATCAACAAAAGTATCCCCCGTAACGATTAATCCTTCTTTAACAGTTAAATTAGTTGCTTTTGCTGCTTTGGTCATTTCTGTTCGAAGATACGTACTTGCTTCATAATAAAGGGGCATTCCCGGGATTTGCCCTGGTTTATACCCAAATCCTGTAGCATCAGCATCAAAATAAGCCACTTTATCAGAAATCACAACGTCACCTACTTGCAGATCTTGACCAATTCCACCTGCAGATCCTGTATTAATTACCATGTTTACGCCATATTGTTGAATTAATAAGCTCGTTGTAACTGAAGCCAAAACTTTACCGATTCCTGAACGAACAACAATGACTTCATGCCTGCCTAGAGAGCCTGAGATAAACAATGCACCTGCTCGCTCCCATGATAATGGTTCACTGAGATTTTTTCTTAAAATAGTAATTTCTTCATCCATTGCACCAATAATACCAATTTTCATCATGTTTCCCTTCTTTCTAAAAAAATGCGACTGCTAGAAAAACGGCACTTAATAATAGAATAACAATAATTAAAGATTTCATCAAAAAGGAGTTCCACTTTTTCGTTTTTTCCCGTTCACTTATCCTTGTTTTAGTAATAGGTTTGTTGCGCTTTTTTTCTCTTCGATAAAAATTAGCGATTTTCTTTTCTTCTTGCTGATAAGCAGCTTCTTCTTTTCTTTGCCTTTTTAATGACTCGCGAGCTTGTGCTTGCTGTCGTTTACGCAATTCGCTTCGCGTAATCAGTGGTCCTTTGACCATTAACCGACCCCTCTACTTTCCTTTGATCATTAGCTCCCAATATTGAATAGCGTAAATGGTTTTCGCATCACAAATAAGTTGATCTGCAATCGCTTGTTTTGCTTGTGGCAAGGTCAACGCATATAATTCAAGCACTTCTTCTTCATCTTGAGCAAGTGGGGCAAGTACTTTTTTTAAATGAATGGCATGATAAATATACATGATTTCATTTGCAAATCCCGGAGAAAGATACATAGATGCTACCTGTTGAAAGTTTTCAGCACGATAGCCGGTTTCTTCTTCTAATTCTCTTGCTGCCGTTCGTTCCGGCGTCTGACTTTCGTTCGGATCGATCTTACCTGCAGGAATTTCCAAAATGGTTTTTTCTAATGGTTTTCGAAATTGTTTTACCAATAATAACCGATTTTGCTCATCAAATGCAATAATTCCTACACCACCAGAGTGAAAAACTAATTCACGTTTTGCATGATCGCCGTTAGGTAGACGAACCTCATCCAGCATCACATCAATAATAGCCCCACGATAAATTTCTTTACGCTTGATTGTTTTTTCTTCAAATTGATTATCGTTTAGCATAAATTTCCTACTTTCTTTGTCATAATAACTAGTTTTGATTTACTTTTTAATTTTTCTCGTATTTCTATTAGTTTACCATAGTAAAGCTTAGAAAATTTCTAAATCTTTAAAATCCTTCTTTAGTCTGATACTCTTTCTTAGGCAGAGTATGCTAGAATAAGGGTGGATTTAAAACATTATTAAATGGATGAATATACTTGGAGGGCTTATTATGCGTAAACTAAATTGGCTATGGATCTTGAGTTTATTGTTTGGGCTGCTTTTGATTCATAACGGTCATTTTTCTATAGTCACCATCGTCTTAGTAATCGGTACAATTTTAGTGATATGGGGATTGTCGGGTTCTAGTAAGAAAAAAACAGCAAAGACAGAAATACCAGATTTGTCTAGTAAACTTGAAACTCATTACATTAAAAGCGGCATGACGCCAAGTGAAATCAATTTTTTTAGACAAACAATGAATCAAACAAAGTTAGAAATTGAAGAATTACAACAAAATATGCAACAAACAGCTAAACTAAAAGCTGTCGATCTTCGTCATGATACGGTAAAAGCAGCAAAAGCACTCTTCAAAGCGTTAGTAAAAGAGCCAAACCGGTTACATGAAGCAAGTCAATTTTTATACACTCATTTACCAAATTTGGTCGACTTGACAAATAAATACATTGAAATCAATGATCATGAAATCAAAAACAAGCAAACTTATGAAAAATTAGAAGAAAGTTCACAAATTATTGACCAGCTTGCTCATCTAATTTCTCAAGATTATCAACAATTTGTCTCGGACGATTTAGAAGATTTAGATGTAGAGATATCAGTTGCGAAACAAAGCTTAAAGCGAGATAATGAGGAGAAACACCAGTAAGTTTCGTTGAACTGTAAATAGCTTCATAAAGGAGTGTTTGATTGCTTAGACACTCCTTTATTCATTCTAATTTTTTTATAAACAAGAGAAACGCAAGGAGGAGTTTTGATGGAAAATAAACCAAAAGAAGTAAAACCTGTGAATGACACGCTTGACGATTTGCTTAATAATCCTTTTTCTACTCCAACAGATCAATTAACGCAAACACAACAATCTGAAATCAATGCCTTACAAGAACAACAAACGGCTACTCGTTTACTTGATAAATTACCGCCTGAAAGGCAAGAACAAGCCAAAGAACTGGCAGCTAAAATTGATACAGCGGATGCACAATCTGTAATCAGTTATGGTTCTGCTGCTCAAACAAAGTTAAGTGAATTCTCACAATCGATGTTAAACCACGTACAAGCACAAGATATCGGACCAGTTGGTGATTCATTGACTGAATTAATGTATCGCTTGCAAGAAGCAAATCCTGATGAATTGCGTGCAGGTGAAGGAAATATTTTTCAACGAATGTTTGGAAAAGTGAAACAGTCAATTTATGAAGTAACCGCTAAATATCAGAAAATCGGCGCACAAATCGATAAAATTTCTGTAAAACTCGAAAAAGAAAAAGACGGTCTGCTAAAAGATAATCTGATGTTAGAACAACTTTATCAAAAAAATAAAGACTATTTCGATGCACTAAATATTTACATTGCAGCAGGTGAATTAAAAATGGAAGAACTTCAAACAAAAATTATTCCTGATGCAATGAAAAAAGCAGAAGAAACTGGTGATCAAATGGATGTTCAAATTGCCAACGATTATACGCAATTTCTTGATCGTTTAGATAAGCGGACGCATGATTTGCGTTTAGCCAGACAAATTACAATTCAGCAGGCTCCTCAAATTCGCTTAATTCAAAATACCAATCAAGCGTTAGCCGAAAAAATTCAAGCTTCCATTACAACAGCTATCCCTTTATGGAAAAACCAAGTAGTTATTGCGTTGACTTTGCTTCGCCAAAAAGATGCAGTAACGGCTCAACGCCAAGTATCTGAAACGACCAATGATTTATTAAAGAAAAATTCAGAAATGTTGAAAATTTCTGCCATTGAAACAGCCAAAGAAAATGAGCGTGGTATCGTTGATATTGAAACGTTGCAAACGACACAAAATGATTTGATTGAAACAATTCAAGAAACTTTACGTATTCAAAAAGAAGGAAAAGAAAAACGTCGCCATGCAGAAATAGAATTGAGTCATATGGAAGATGATTTGAAACAAAAATTACTAGATTTAACACAATAAACAAGAAAAAACTTTCGACGATTAAAAAATCGTATCGAAAGTTTTTTTGTTTATTCATTCATTTTACTGTGTTTATAACCGTAACCAAAGTAAATGACTAAACCGAGCGCCATCACGAGACCAAATACAATCCATGTGAGTGCCTGTAAACGTAGCATTAAAACCAAACAAGTGATAATAGAAATCATTGGCAGTACAGGAACAAAGGGGACTTTAAATTCACCAGATTTAGGTTTGCCGAACATTTTTCTTAATTTAAGCAGGCCAAGGCTGACTAACATCAGATAGGTTAATGCCATGATATTAGTTAATTCGGCAAGAACATTTAAAGGAAAAAAACCAGCAAAAAACAAAGCTACTATTCCTGCAACATAAGTCGCTTTTCTAGGTGTTCGATGTTTTTGATCAATCTCTGTCATAAATTTAGGCAAAAGTCCATCTTTACTAACAGCAAATAATAATCTTGCTAATGAATACATCATAGAAATGGTTACAGTCAGTAAGGTCAAAATGGCACCAACTGCAATAATTGCCCCGATCGTTCCATGACCAACGTAACGCATGGCAAAAGCAACTGGATCACTGATTCCTAATTCAGTAAAAGGAACGATTCCAGTTAAAATCAAGGTGACAACAATATACAAAGCCGTTGCAATTAAGATAGAACCGATGATTCCTCGAGGCACATCTTTTTGTGGATCTTTTACTTCTTCGGCTGCCATTGCTACTGAATCAAACCCCAAGAAAGCAAAGAACACCAACGCAGCACCATCCAAGACCCCAGCAAAACCAAAAGGTGTAAATGGTTGCCAATTTTTAGGGTTTACAAAAAAGATACCTACAACAACAAATAAAGCAATAATGCCAAATTTTACAAAGACCATGATGTTATTTAATCGCAATGCTTTTTTGGCTTCCAAAGAAACAAGATAGGTGACAAAAATAACAACCAATACAGCAATCAAATCCACGTACGTGCCATTTGTAGGATTGTAGCCACTTGTTAAAACTTGTGGTAGATGTATGCCAAATCCTTCTAAAAAACCTTGAACGTAACCAGACCAGCCGGATGCTACAGACGAAACAGCTAATAAAAACTCGCCGATTAGCAGCCAACCAGTGAACCAAGCAGCAAATTCACCAAAAACAACATAAAGATACGCATAAGGTCCACCGATTACTGGTACTCGCGAAGCAAACTCTGCAAAACTTAAACCTGATAAAACCACAACGATTGCTGCTAAAACAAATGAAAGTGACAGTGCTGGACCAGCATTTTGATTGGCCGCAACCCCTGTCACTACAAATATTCCTGTCCCGATAATTGCGCCAATTCCAAGCATGATTAAATCAGACGTTTTTAAGTCTTTCTTCAAGCCACTTGTTTGATTAAGATTGATTTCTTTCTTACGAAATAAATCCATTGTGACACCTCCTTATTTTAGGTTAGAAAAACGCCATTAAGCCGTTTTCATGTACCCTAAAATAATACCACCTAAAATGACTAAAAGGCAACCAACAATAACGTAAACAAGTTCTTTTTTCGTCTTCTTTTCTCCTAAAACGAAAATGCCGCCTAGTGTTGAGATGATGATTCCCATTTGCGATAATGAAAAGCCAACAGCTAAACCAAGGGATTTAACGGTGAGGAGCATGCACACGTTCCCAATTCCCCATAACAATCCGCACATCATGTTTTTCCAAACAAATTGATCCACTTTAACTTTACGAAAAGCAAAGAAACTTGCACCTAAGATCATTCCGATGCTTTGCGGCAAAATAATTGACATCGCATCCAAATTTGCCCAATTAACAATAATGGTGTAAACACCATAACCAATAGTCGAATAAATTAGTGCTCTAAGACCTTTACCAAAATCCAACATTTTATTTTCTGTATCTACTTTTCCTTCATCATCTTGACGTGCAGTTAAATAGGCACCGCTAACAAGAAGAACTAAAGCAAGTATGCCGTATACATAATCTTTGGTTTGTGTCCATTCATGAAAAAATACTGCACCTGCAATCGTATTTAAAATTAATTGAAAACCAGTGGACAAAGGAAGCCCTACAGAAATGCCCATGAATTTCATCCCATGAAATTGACCATTTTGTCCAACACTCCACGCCAAACCGGATAAAAAGCCAATTAAGAATATCCAAGGGGTGACAGCTGGATGAACGATGAAAAAAATAATCACTGAAAAAATAAATGCTCCGATAGTCATGCCTAACGTTTGCTGATTGGCATCCCCACCAATTTTCCCACTGACTAATCCAATACTTCCCCATGCGACCATAGGGATCAATGCTATTAAAATTTCCATAACTAATCTCCTTTTATTTCACATGATAAGAAACTTATCAGGGAAAACGTTCACAATACAAGGATTTTTTTTTGATTCTCACTATTTTTTAACGTTTGTCATTATAGAAATTTAAGATTGGGAAAATTAAGGACATTGTTGTTCCTTCTCCTTCTATGGACTCTACAGTTAACTGAATTCCTAATTTTTCAGCTAAAGACTTTGCTAGATAGAGCCCTAACCCCGTAGAATGCGTTTTCCCCAGACGACCGTTCGTTCCTGTAAATCCTTTATCAAAAATACGTGATAGGTCTTCTTTAGGAATACCGATGCCTGAATCTTTAATGGCTAATGAAACGCCTTGTTTGTTTTTTTCAATAGAAAAGATGATTTCTTTATGATCCGGTGTATATTTGATTGCATTACTTAGAATTTGTTTAAAAATAAATGCCACCCATTTTGCATCTGTTAAAACTCGCTGATCGTCGCCAACAATTTCATAATGCAGATGTTTTTGAATAAAATAATTGGCTTGACTGCGAATAACAGGTTGAATGATACTTTTCAAGTCATATTCCTGAATCAAATAATCTCTTGAAAAACTGTCTAGTCGGGCATAGTAAAGAACTTGTTCTACGTACTCATCAATCTTTGCTAACTCATTTTCCAATAAGGTGTATTTATGATCATCAATATCAAACTCAATGGAGCGCACCAAAAGTTCGGCAGCTGACAACGGTACTTTTATTTCATGTACCCATGAATCAATGTAGTCTTTTTGATCTTGTTGATTGCTAATCGCTTCTTGCATCACTTCTTGGTGTTCACGAATCAATTGATTGATATAATCTTCAATTAATTTTTCTTCTTCTGCGCGTGCTCCACTTAAATAATTTTGCAAAGGAGATGTTTGTTGTAAATTCGCTAGTTTCTCCCACCAGTGACGTTTATTGAAATAATGGACGAGCAAATAAAAAAGTAAAAAAACCCCTTGAATTAAAGCTAAATAAGTAACCGTCGACCAATCAACTGAAATATTAGGGGCGAGCCACATCACAAAAATTGTGAGTATTATAAAAAAGAGCCATCCTAGAATCAGTGACCACTGATCCTTTAAATATTTAAAGAAATTCATTTTTGTACTCATCCTTTCAAGGAACGATGTACCCCTGTCCGACTTTTGTTTCAATGTATCCTTTTATACCTGCTTGTTCTATCTTTCGGCGTAATCGATTAATATTTACAGTCAATGTATTGTCATCCACAAAACGTTCATCATCCCATAAAGCACGTAACAGTTTCTCACGGCTTAAGATTTTCCCATGCTGCTTCATTAAGATAAATAATAAGCGGTATTCATTTTTGCTTAAATCAATCATTTCTCCATTAATTTCCATGCTGCCGTTATCAACATTCAACGTAATCCCATTATGGCTCATCATTTCACTGGATAGTTCACCATAATTATAGGAACGACGAAGCAACGCATTAATTTTAGCAATTAAAACATCAATTTGAAAGGGTTTAGTCACAAAATCATCTGCTCCCATATTCATTGCCATGATCATGTCCATATTTGTATTCCGACTTGAAATAAAAATGATTGGTACTTTTGAAATTTCTCGAATTTTTTGACACCAATAATATCCATCAAACACCGGAAGATTGATATCTAATAACATAAGCTGCGGTTCTTCTCTTTCAAAGTCTTCAAATACCTGATTAAAATTAGAAGTACCATACGTTTCAAATTGCCACTTTTCTAATTCTTCCATAATTAATTGGCGAATGATTTCTTCATCTTCTACGATCATAATTTTTGCCATCTAATTTATCCTCCCAGTTTTTTCTTGTTATAACCATAACAAAGAAGCCTTAACGTGACAAGTAACCTTATTCTTAAGAAAGAGGAAAAATTATAGATAAGAATTGATCCATCGTAAGATTTTTTTACGCTTCATTAAGCTTACACAAAAATTTTGCGCCATTTAACTATTGATTCTCATCTCTACTTTTTTCAGTCAAAAAAAGCATTGTTTGAAAATAAATCAACGCACTTATTCCGAGCAAAACAAAATACACAGATCCGGCTACTATAAAAGCGGTGAGTAAAAACATTATTCCTATCAAATGAAACAATACTTTTTCCGTAAGAAAAAAGGAAAAAAACGCCATAAACATAGAAATTTTTTTTGATTTTCCAACTGAAACTGTCACTTTTCTAGTTAAATGGCAAAAATTTTCAGCACTAAATGACAAAAACGATTAATTTTTTATGATCGCTTTTTAAATAGCTATCACTAAATTATCTCTTACTACTGCTTAGAGTAATTTACCTATTTGATTGATCTGTAAAATATAATTTAATTTGCGCGAACAATGCAGAAGTCTAAAAATTATCTTTATAATAAATAATAACAATTATAAATTATTCATAATTAAAAAATCTTGAGAGTTTATAGCAATCCCTTAATTGATATCCTAAAATTAAGTTGTCTTTTGTTTTTTATTGTCTATGAATAAGCCAAATAATTAGAAAAATTTGTGCTATTTAAAAAAAAGTGACACCGTTTTGTAAAGAAATAAAAAAATGACTAGGTAATTACTAATCATTTTGATTGTTCTAAATTTTTATATTTTAAAAGAAAGTAAACACCATAAAAAAAGGGATACTAACAATTAAAGGATATATATAATAGTTTCTTTCATAGCTTGGAGATCCTGTAGCCTGATTTGCTCGCATTCTATCTCCAGAAACAACAGTTCCAGATAATGCTATTCCAATTAATAAAGCACCAATCCAAATAATCTACAAGATATTTTTTTCTAATAACAAGTTAAAAATCACTGCAATTATGCTTGCTATTAAGAAAGTTATCATATACTTTTTTAATTAGTATCCCACCTTAATTTATCTAGAATGGTGTCACTGTAACATTAACGCTATCAGAACTACCATCCATAGTATACGTTGCATACGTTGTTACTCCTAATGCATCATAAATTGACGATACTCTTTCTACATCACTTGTCCAATTTGGTTCATACGAATACCATTTATAATTTACATCACTTGGATATTGGTCCATCATTAGACTTACTGACCCTGCTTTAGGATTTGTCCGTAATGGATTCTTCTACCGCTTGTAGAGGCAAATTGTGACGGATAGTATCTGCCTGTAGCATAATGAATTCCATAGTAGTTTACCCCACTACTTCCAAGTGTGTATTATATTCGTATGTTACTCTCGCGTCAACAACACCTTTTGTGGTACCAGAACTATCTTCTAAGGTACCAGTACCTCGTAAAAAGTGTTCATTTCTCTTTTTCACTACCTCACTTACAGGTATAGAATATATAGCTGCACTTTTTTCTTTTGTTACTTCTTTGGTATTATTTAAAACACAGATCTTTTTGATTGATTCCTGCTTCTTTAAATAATTTTTTGTTATAAAAAATGACTTGTGTATCTGTATTAAATGGAAAGACGTACGGGTCACCTTTGTATTTAACTGTGTTCCATAACTACGGATAGAAATCTTTTACTGCTTCTTTGTCTACATATTTAGATATGTTCATTGCTTGTTGTGCTTGCGCACGTTGAGCAACTGAAATATCTTGAACGATCATATCCGACGCATTGCCTGCTGTTATAGCTGATAAGGATTTTGTCCAAATGTCTCCTCGTGGCTGATACTTGTAATTGACTTGGATTTTATCTTGTGATTGGTTGTAATCGCTGATGATTTCTTCAATCATTTCTTTCCGAGTTCCTGATCCCCAAAATGACCAGAAATTAATTATTTTTTTACCGTTACTTGTTTTTTCAGAAGTCGTATCTGAATTTTCGTTACTTGAAGCATAGCCTCCTAATAAGAATAACTCAGTACTTGCCAGCAACCCAGTAAATAACATTTTTTTCATTTTAACCCTCCATTTCTTAATAAAAAAAGAACTTTACCTTTTATGTAAACGGTAACTTTTCAATGTCAAGATCACATTTTATTTAATAAATCATAATTTATAAGGAATTTCACTAGATGAAAAAGAAGATAAAATAATGATAAAAAAATTAAGCTTTTTCTTTGTATTATTTAATCTTTCGTAGGAGAATAGACTTGTACTAATAAAAGATTAGGAGGAATTTTAATGTTCAGACACCAAAAAGAATTACAGTTTGAAGCAAAACCAGATCGTCCCAATCCGTTAATTGCAAAATATTTACAGGAGCTTATCGGCGGGCAATATGGAGAAATGAGTGTTGCTATGCAATATTTATTTCAAGGTTGGAGCTGCCGTGGAGAAGAAAAATATAAAGATATGCTGATGGATATCGCAACTGAAGAACTTGGTCATGTCGAAATGTTAGCAACAATGGTGGCGCGCTTATTAGAAGATGCACCAGTTGAAGAACAAGAAAAAGCAATGGAAAAAGATCCTGCAATTGGCGCTATTATTTCTGGAATGAATCCCCAACATGCGATTGTAGCAGGATTAGGACCTCGTCCGGCTGATAGTGTAGGGAATCCTTGGAGTGGCGGCTATATCATTGCTAGTGGCAACTTATTAGCAGATTTTCGTGCCAATTTAAATGCAGAATCTCAAGGTCGTTTACAAGTAGCTCGTATTTATGAAATGATTGATGACCGAGGCGTTAAAGATTTACTTGCTGTTCTTTTGGCAAGAGATAGTTATCACCAAAATTTATGGGCAAGTGCTGTAAAAGAACTGGAAGAAAACGAAGGTTCCATTCTCGTACCAAGTACATTCAATCGTGAAAATGAACGTAAAGATATTGCCTACGATTTTTACAATTTTTCCGAAGGTGACGAAAGTAGTCAAGGTGCTTGGGCAAAAGGTGAAGCGTTAGATGGTGAAGGTGAATATCAATGGTTAGCAGAACCAAAAATTGAAGGTGCTAAGCCAAATTTAAAACGGGTTACACCAAAAATGTATGGCACGCCTCCTAGCAAAAAATAAATCATGAAATGATAAAAAATATAATAAGCGCCTTTACAAAGGTTGAAATATTTTCAACGCTTGTAAAGGCGCTATTCCTTCTTTTTTATTGGAATTTTTAAAAAGAAAAAATTTAAATGGTTACTACTTCAACTTCAATGTTTCCTCTCGTAGCTTTTGAATAAGGACAATATTCATGGGCTTCTTTTGCTAATTTTTTTGCTTCTTCTTTACTCACATCATCGATGTGCACTTCCAAAACAACACCGATTTTATAGCCGCCCTCGTCAAGCGCATAAAGTGATACTCGAGCTTTAACAGTTGAATTGACAGACAAATTTGCTTTTTCAATCATATGTTGAAGCGCTCCATTAAAACATGAAGCATATCCGGCTGCAAATAGCTGTTCAGGATTTGTTCCTTCTGCATGAATTCCCGGTGGCGTTATTTTCATGTGCATGGTTCCGTTAGGTGCTTCAACTTCCCCTTCTCGACCGCCGTGATTAATCATTGCTGTTTCATATAATTTTTTCATTGATCTCTTCCTTTCTTTAAAGCACTTAGTCTATAATTAGTGTAAGCGTATCTGACAGTTTATTCAAAGATTCTGCTTTTTGTTCTAGTGTAGAGCTAAGGAGGTGAAAAATAAGAACCTTTTTTATTTTTTTCACCTATCTTTATACCATATACCATTTTTTAGCTACTAGAAAAATTGAAATTTATTGGTTCTTAGCCCCATATTTTAACTTATCATTCAAAAATAAGAACACCATCTTCAATGATTTTTCCAAAAAAGAGAAAGATTCCACTAGTAAATAACAAAGTCATATTAGTACCTAGATATATTGCCATTTTTTCTAACCAATTTTTAATGTGGTGTATTTTAATATAGAGAAAAACTAAAAAATTTACACCATAAACCAATACTGTTAAAAAAATAACCATATTCACAATCATTTTACGTTTCACCCCTGTTCATTGTCTATTATCAATATTTTAACCTTTGAATATTTTTTTAAAAGTTCAAAAAGCAACCTCAACACTTCTTTATTTTTTCCAACTTCATCATTTTCTATTGGTAATACTAATAGCAGTCTTGTAAAAAATTGCATTCCATTAAAGGAAAAAAGAAATGACTGGCTGTTAACATGGCACTTACATCGCAAAAAAATTGTGGCGTCGCTATGAACATTGCTGGAGTCGTTGCAAAATCAAAGTCAATAACGTTTACGCCTTATTGAGTCAATCCTTTAATTAGCGCTTCTTTCAGTTCTGGTCCACTGTGATTCGACTATCTCGTCCAATTCCTACAGTTAACTTTCTTTTATGCTCACTAAGATCGTATTTGTTTTTTAGCCAATTGACCAATCCAAAACTTATTTTTTATTTCAATAGGCTTGAAATTGGCTTTGTGTGTTTCTGTAATAATGACGATACCTCGAATATCAGAATTTTTTTAGCGCTTTCATAAAAAGCATAACCCCTTTCCATTTCTTATTCCCTCATTTTTTCCAATTTTTCTGCAAATTTTCGTGCTTCTTCTTCAGAACGACAAATAATAATAAATGTATCTACCCCAGCAATAGTTGCTGAAACTTCTGGATAAGCCATTTCATCTAACCAATTCGTTACAACATCTGCTCCATCTTTTTCTGTTAACACAACAATCATAAACTGAACCACTTGTATTTTTAACACTTCTCTTTTAATAGCTGCTTGTAAACGTTCTTCATTTAATGCCTCAGAAGATTGATTCAATCGGCTGTAACGAACTCGTTTATTTTCATCTTGCGTTTTAACCAATTTCATTTCTCGAATATCTCGAGAAATCGTCGCTTGCGTTGCAGTAACTCCTGCTTTTTGTAAATGTTGTAAAAGTTCTTCTTGTGTACTGATTGGACGCTCCGCAATTATTTGGTGAATCAGTGCTTGTCGCTGAATTTTTTTCATAGCAGGTCCCTCTCATTTTTAATTATAACAAACAAATTGATAATTTTCCGTTTTTTTTGGTACTTTTTACTTTAATTTTCCACCTATGATTTTCTGATTGCAACGTAATACTTACATGATAAAGTTTTTTTAACCGCTCAGGTTTAATTCTTTTAAGATTATTTAAATAAATTTCTTTGCATTCTTCCGAAGTTCTTTGATAAAAGTTTTTAGTATTTCAAGCGTCTTTTTTCATCATCCTAAGGACCGATATGTAACATTTGAGCCACTAGACTTTCTTTTCTTGTAATAAATTTTACTTCTTTCAATAAATCACTAGAAATTTTTTCCTTTTTTGTATTTGTGCTTCTTATGCAATTTTTTGGTTCACAAATTCTGGTTGTTTAATCATGAGTGGGTAAGTATAATATTTTTTTCTATCACCGTTTCATTCAAATACTGTTTTTATAATTCCCATAGACCTTCTAAAGAAGATAGTTAGAAATCTGTCAATTATTCTTTTGTGATATGAAAATCGCATAACTTACAGCATACAGTGCGCCTACTCTACGTTGAAAATCTTCTTAACTTGGATCATCAATTCCTTTAATACTAAAGAAATTTTATGCCGATAAATTTAACAGTTGTGGTATTTTCTTACTACTGCAACTTAGATCATTTTCTTCCAATCAATTGCGTTCATTTTATCCTTCTCAATTTTGTTAGCCTTTCTTATCATAACTCTTTTAAGCCAAATTTGCTAATTTTATTGACACTATTTTTATCTCTGTGCTAAAATAAACAGCGTAAACAAATCGTACAGATAACACGTCTTTTACGTGTCGATAGAGAGGCGATTTCTATTTTAAAAATAGAAATCACTCTCTTTTTTTACGAAATTTTTTGAGGTGATAAAATGAACAAACAGAAACAGTTATATATAGTTCCAGCTGTAATTGCAACAGGGATAATGTCCTTTTCAGGAGTTTTAATTGAAACAGCGATGAATGTCACTTTTCCAACTTTGATCAAACAATTTCAATTAACCACCGCACAAGTCCAGTGGGTCACAACGATCTATCTATTGATGATTTCGATCATTGTTCCCTTATCCACCTATTTGACGCGGCAATTTACCTTGAGAACTCTTTTTTTATTTTCAAATCTTTTATTTTTAATTGGCATTATTATAGATTTTTTTTCACCAACTTTTTTCACTTTATTACTCGGTAGGTGTTTGCAAGGAATTGCTACGGGAATTGCTTTACCATTAATGTTTCATATTATTTTAACTTTTGCACCAATAAAGCGTCGAGGTACGATGATGGGCGTAGGAACACTAACTACTGCAATTGCTCCAGCGATTGGACCAACATATGGAGGGATATTAACTTCTCATTTTACGTGGAATCATATTTTTCTTTTCCTAATCCCTGTGTTACTTCTTTCTCTTGGTATTGGCTTATTTGCCATTGCACATGTTCCCGTACAAAAAAGCGGACACTTAGACATTCTTAGTGTGCTAAGTTTATGTCTTTTGTTTAGCGGCAGCTTAATTTTTTTAAGTATATTAGGGAAAGCAGCTAGTTGGATCGCTTTACTTATTGCAGTTGTTGGTGCCATCTTATTTTACCACCGAAACCACTCGACAAAGCAGCCTTTAATTCAATTGTCTATTTTCACTAACAAAACGTTTTCCTTGTTTTTATTTAGTTTTTTAGTCTATCAATTTTTATTACTCGGTGTTTCGTTCATATTACCTAATTTTATTCAAATTGTTCAAGGAAATAACTCGTTCATTGCTGGGCTTTCTATGCTTCCGGGAGCCGCTATCGGTGCGATCTTATCGCCATTTTCTGGAAAATTACTTGATCATTACGGACCTAAAAAACCAATTTTCGCAGGGCTACTGCTTTCACTTATCGGTTGGTCTGCGTTAGTCTTTTTTCTTGGACATGCTTCATTACCATTGTTGGTCGCTTGTCACGTCATTTATATGATTGGTATTGGATTATCTTATAGTAATATGATGACCACAGGGATGAACGCTTTAGCAGATAAATATCAAGGAGATGGAAATGCGGTTTTTAATACTTTACAACAGTTCTCAGGAGCCGTAGCAACTTCACTAGTAGCAATCATCATCAATCTCGTACAAGAACACATGAATGCTAACTATCAAACAGCTACTATTTTAGGATCAAAAAGCGCTTTAGGTGTGTTGCTTTTCTTTTTGCTTATAAGTTTCCTATTGTTTATTCGTTCTAGTTTACTGACCAAAAAATCAACATTATTTTAAACGGCAGTCATTTGCGCCTGCCGTTTTTTTATGTAAAAATACACTATGAAACAAGGAGTGGATCATCTATGGAAAAAATCGGCATTATTGGTGGCGGCATCATTGGTATGACGGTTGCAAATTACTTAAATACGGAAAAATTTAGCATTGCTTTGTTTGACCATGGGACTGGACAAGCAACAAAAGCTAGCGCTGGTATTATTTCTCCATGGCTATCAAAAAGAAGAAATAAAATATGGTATCACTTAGCAAAAGATGGCGCAGCTTTTTTCCAAAAGTTAGTAAAAGATATCGCATTGGATCAAGCCATTTACAGCCAATCTGGCACTCTAGTAATTCGAAAAAAGGAAAATTTGCAAGAGTTATTTAATTTAGCTGAAAAACGAAAAAAAGATGCTCCTGCAATCGGTGAACTTAAATTATTAAAAGCAGAACAAACAGCCGAAATGTTTCCTTTATTAAAAAAAATTCCTTCCTTGTATGTATCAGGAGGAGGAAGATTAAGCGGTAAAGCTTATTTACATTACTCATCTCAACGCTTAAAAAACAAAGGTATCACTTGTTTCAAAGAGAAAGTTCAGTTGAAAAAAAGAAATGGGTCTTGGTTGATTCAAAGTGAATTTAGAGAAAAACAAGTTGATCGTGTCGTCTTAACACCCGGTCCTTCTTTAAAATCCTTACTAGAACCGTTAGGCTATCGAGTAGACATTCGACCCCAAAAAGGACAACTAATTGCATTTGACACACTGTATCATCAAAGTCAATCATGGCCAGTCGCTATGTTAGATGGCGAAACTGACCTCATTCCTTTTCATAATGGAAAAATCTTATTAGGTGCTACACACGAAAATGAACAAAAATGGGATCTTACTCCTACTGAAGAAGCGTATCTTCAATTAACCGAAACAAGTAGAAGTTTTTTAGCGCAACCTGAAAAATTATTTTCACGACCCTATCAGTTGCAAGTTGGAACTAGAGCGTATTCTTCAGATTTTTCCCCATTTTTTGGACCATTATTTGAAGATACGAGTCTTTTATTGGCAAGTGGTTTAGGTTCTTCGGGTTTAACGACCGGTCCATACATTGGCTATCTTTTATCCGAATTTTTAAATACAGGTACAGGGTGTGGAATGAGTTATCAAAAAACGATGGATAAATATATCAAAAAAATGTAGGCAACAAATAAAGCAAGCTTAAAAATACAAAAGATATGGAGGAGTTTGTAAAACTCATGAAGATTACTCAACGATTTTTTTAAATTACTCATTATTTACGTTTATTTTTTGTTACGAACCATGGATAAATTTTTCCCGATTCTTCACTATTTTATTTGTTTTAGTAGCAATCAACAATAAAAGACCAGATCATAATATGATCCAGCCTTTTATTGTATGCTTAAAACCCCTCTTTAACCGTAAGAAAAGTGCTACGCTTCTCTACTTTTGATATTCGACTAGTACCAGCCGTTAGCTAACCAGAAGGCTTGAGCGGCGTCCCATGAACCGTAACGTGATGACACATATTGATCCGCCACACGCTCTTGATTTTCAGGAGAATAATCACCGTTTAAATATGAAGCATCTAATTGGTAACGTCCAATGTAACGACCATTAGTTGCTGTATACGAACCACCTGATTCTTTATTTGCAATCCATTCTTTTGCAGAACTTAAATTGCTTGGAGTTGCTGCGGTTGCAGGAGCTGGAGTAGCAGTTGCTACTTCAACTGTTTCAACTGGAGCAACGTATGTATATTCTTTCGTTGCTGCTTTAGGTTCTTCGATTGTTTTAGTTGAAGCATCATTTGAAGTTGGAATCGTTAATTCTTCGCCAACGTAAATGCGGTTAATGTCTTTAATACCATTTTTTTCAGCAATTGCTTGAATCAATGAATTATCCCCAACAAATTTTTGTGAGATTTTTGATAATGAGTCACCTGATTTGATGGTATAAGTTTCATCAGCATGTGCAGTTGTTCCTACAAACATTGCACCAGCAGCAAAAGTTGTTCCTAAAACGATCTTTTTAATTGAATTCATGTTTATCTCCTTTTTTTATCATGTATTTATCAACGTCATTAACTTTATCATCTAGAAATATTTCATAGGTAAAAGAAATATGACATTTAATGACAAAATAGTTTAAATTTTAATATTTGTAATATTTTTATCACTCAAAAACTACGACTAAAGTCCTATAATCCTTATTTTTCAACAAAGAGACCGTTTTTAATTTTTTCTTATGTTTTAAAAAAACTTTCGTTTTGTAATATTTCTTTTTTTTTTTAGCGAATTTTTGTCTTTATTTTATAAAAAAACTATAGTTTTTAATTAAAATTTTGGAAAAAATAGAAAAATTCCAGTAATTATTACAACAATTACTGGACAAATTTTTTATTTTATGGAAGAAATTGATTACTTTTGTGCTTTTTTTTTCTTAACATGTCTTGTGCTTGTTTAATTTCTATGATTACTTCGCTATTTTCTTCTATATTTTGTCTTTTTTCTAATATTTTTAACCATTTTTCTGGTTCTTTTCGCCCTAAACAACCTATCGTCCAAGCAGCTGTTGCTCGTATAACGGGTCTGACATCACTTAAGCATACTTTTACTTCAGATAAAGCAGAAGTATCTCCAAGATTTGCTAGCGCAATCAAAGCATTTCTTTGCAATGGCTTTTTACCGCGCCAAGAACCAGCTAAATGACCGAATTGTGCATTAAATTCTTTATTGGATAAAGAAAGCATCGGCTTTAATTTTGGACAAACTTCCTCTATTTTCGGTTCCATCTCTTTGTGAAAATGGAAATCTTTTCCTCGATTATAAGGACAAACTAATTGACAAATGTCACAGCCATAAATGACATTTCGTATTTTTTTTCGATACTCATTAGGCATTAAACCTTTTGTTTGAGTTTGATAAGATAAACATCTTTGAGCATTCATTTTACCATCTCCTAATAGAGCCTTAGTAGGGCAAGCTGTAATACACCGCATGCAATCTCCACAGCCAAAAATTTCCGGTTTATCAGGTTCAAAAACGATATTTGTCACAATTTCTCCCAAATATACAAACGAACCATATTCTTTTGTAATTAATAACCCGTTTCGACCAACAAAACCCAAGCCGGCTCTTTGGGCAACTGCTACATCTACTAATTCACCTGTATCAACTTGTGGTGCAAATCGCCATTTTTCTTCTTGCTGCCATTTACAGGCACGTGATTGAATAAAAACAATTAATTGATTCAATCGTTCCCGTAAAATCTCATGATAATCAATTCCCCAAGACGCACGTGCAAATTGCCCTCTTTTTTCATCTTTTGGTATTTCTTCTTGAATTTTAGTTGGATAAGCCAATGCAATCGAGATGATCGATTGCGGATGATCAAATGTTTTTTCTAAGTGTAGGCGTTCTTCAATGATTGGATGTTCAAATCCAGAAGTATGTCCTGCGGCTTTTTGTTCTTCTAATGATTCTTTTAAATAATCAAAAGGCTCAGCCGTAGTAAAGCCAATCTTATCAATTCCTAAGCGTTTGCTTTCTTCAATAATTTCATCTTTTAAAGTTTTTGCCATTTTCTCACCTATTCTACTCATTGCTATCGACTATAAATTCCATAATAAAGCCGGTCTTTCTTTAATTGGACAAATTGAATTTGTTGATCTGCAATCTTTCGCTCTTCCATCCATCTTTTTCTTGTAGCAAAAATTTCCCAATAATTTTCAGAAAGCCATTTTTTTTGATTATCTAATACTTGAAAAAAATTAAGTGAAACAAGTTTTGTATGCAGTAACTCATGTAATCGGACTTGCTCTACCGCTGAAAAAGTAGATAAATCTCTAGCATAAAGTACTTCTTCATGTAAATTTATTTGTTGTGGATAAGTAAATGTTTGAGGAATATTACCGGGACGAGCAATTTGAACAAGTCGATTATAAAAGAGATTCATCACTTTACTATTAGCAATAAAAGCACTTTTATAGTAGGCAGATTGAATTTTCCCAATTACACCTTCTGTTCCAATGACGGAAAACAAAGCCGGCCATGCTTGGATGTTAATTTTATTCTTTTGTTTAATTAATACCCCCGGAATAAAACCCACTGAGGCAATCAATACAAAATAGCCAATACCTGTTTCTTCGTCTAATGTTTGAAATTCATCGAAAAGCCATTTTCCCAGATAATGTTCTTTTTCATCCAATTTGTTTGGATTTGCTATGAATAAATTAGCCATTTCTGTTTCAAGAAATTGCAAGTCTTTGTCTTTATTCGAACAATCTTGCTGTTCAATCAACTGAAGAATTTTTTCTTTAATTTGTTGTTTGTCTTTGCGTGTAAAATTCATAGCTTATCTTCCTTTCTTCTCTTTAACTATAACGGAATTCGATAAAAAAAGGTATCTGAAACTTAGAAAAAAGAACTGTTTTTTTCTTTAAATTCCTTTTTTGTATCTCTTTTTGATATTTTATTCACTAACTGCATAAGCAAAAAAGTGTGGTGAGGTAAAATGACAAAAACTGTTTTATCCCCTTTTTTTAGCTACTATCTTTCTCATAAAAAATCAGTTTAGTATTTCCTTGCTGTTTTTCTTTTAATTCTAATTGATAAATTTTATAAAATTCCTCCAAAAATGCTATTTTTCATATATAATTTTTTGAAAAATTTCAATTTCAAGCATTATATAAAAATTTTTACAGAAACACTCGCAATTTATGGAAATTTTCTGTAAAATCACATCAAGAGTTAGAAAAGCAAATAGATTTTAATTGTTAATTATTCATTGCTATTATTAATATATAGGGAAATATTTTATATTTGCTTGTTTACTCAAAAAGAAAGGAGTTTTAGTATGGAAAAAGACAAATTAACTCGCAGTCTTAGTGCACGTCACATCCAAATGATTGCTTTAGGAGGCACAATAGGCGTAGGATTATTTATGGGTGCTTCCTCTACTATTCGCTGGACTGGACCTTCCGTCATGGTTGCATATGCTGTTGCTGGGTTCTTTTTATATTTAATTATGCGCGCACTTGGAGAAATGCTTTATATTGATCCTTCTACAGGTTCTTTTGCAAACTATGCCAATGATTATATTCATCCCGTTGCTGGTTATTTAACAGCATGGAGTAATATTTTCCAATTTATTGTCGTCGGCATTAGCGAAGTGATTGCCGTTGGCGAATATATGAATTTTTGGTGGCCACACTTACCATCGATCATTCCGGGCATCGTTGTTATTCTTTTTTTGATGCTTGCTAATTTAGCTTCGGTTAAAGCCTTCGGTGAATTAGAATTTTGGTTTTCTCTTATTAAAGTCGGTACGATCATTTTTATGATTCTCATTGGTCTAGGCGTTATACTATTTGGTTTTGGAAATCATGGACAAGCAATAGGGATTGCTAACCTTTGGAAAAATGGCGGTTTCTTTACTGGTGGCGTGAAAGGTTTCTTTTTTGCTTTATCTATTGTCGTTGCATCGTATCAAGGAATCGAACTTATCGGAATGGCAGCTGGAGAAGCTAAAAATCCCCAAAAAACAATTATTGAAGCCGTTCAATCAACAATTGGACGCATCTTGATTTTTTATATTGGAGCTATTTTTATTATTGTTAGTATTTATCCATGGAATCAATTAGAAACGATTGGTTCTCCTTTTGTACAAACATTTTCTAAAATCGGTATTACATTTGCTGCTGGATTGATTAACTTTGTCGTATTAACAGCCGCTTTATCTGGCTGCAATTCTGGTATTTTCAGTGCAAGTCGTATGATCTACACGTTAGCGCTCAACGGAAAAATGTCAAAAAAATTTTTAAAGCTAACGCGCCATGGTGTTCCGTTTTACCCTGTCGTAGCCATTTCCGGCGGTGTATTGATTGGGTTAATTTTAAATTATTTGTTGCCTTTGATTACCGATCAAGCAGAAAATGTTTTTGTTTTTGTTTACAGTTCTAGTATCTTACCCGGAATGGTTCCTTGGATAGTCATCTTACTTAGTGAGATTAAATTTAGAAAACAGCATCAAGAAGAGATGATTGATCATCCATTTAAAATGCCGCTCTCTCCTTACTCTAATTATCTTTCCTTGTTATTTTTAGCTTTCGTACTATTCTTTATGTTGATTAATCCGGAAACAAGAGTTTCTTTGATTATTGGTTTTGTATTTTTATGTTATATGTCCATTCATTATTTTGTAAGAGAACGAAAATTAAAAAAATAAACCTTTTTTCTTTCACATAAACATACTAAGATTAATCAAGTCCTTTTTTCCTGATAAAATAATAAAAAAAGGACTTGATTAAACGTAGGAAAGATCGTGGGACAAAAGTAAAGAATACTTTTACTCCACGATCTAAATACAGATAAAACAATAGCAGCAAAAACTATAACTTAATTCAGTTTTAATACTTCCCCAGGATTAAAAAAATAATCCTCCATCGTCATTCCATTTAAGGCCAAAATCTTTTCAACAGGAACTCCCGTCCGTTCTGCAATTTGATTTGGTCCTTCTCCGGGACGAACAACTGTCGTTTCCGATCTATTTTGTTCACTCGACGAGACAGTACTTGTCTGGTTTTGCATCTCTTGATTAAAATAAGGCGCCTCCGTTGTAGATGAAGAAGTAGTCTGTGATAGACTCGCAGTAGTCTCACTTGTTTGTGGATTGCTTGAATTTTCAGCTTGCAATGACGCACTCGTTCGTAGGTAAATGTCTGAGATTTTAGCTACTTGTTCAGTGTACTTTGCTGAAAGCTGGTCAATCCATGCCCCAAGATCCACATTTTCTTTGGTTTGAGCCGCTTGATATTTTGCTTTCAATTGATCAATTCCTTCATCAGAAATCACTTGTAAATCTCGGGCTTTTTGATTGGCTATCGTTGACAAACCTGCCACCCCATTTTGATTATTCTGAATTTCAGCTTGATATTCTTCAATTAAGCGAGGCGTTTGTTCTTCAATTTTCTTCGTATACGTCGTTAAAATATTTTGTAATTGGTCTGTAAGAGTATCTTCATCAGAGGCTTGTGTAGCGTGTCGTATTTCCTCGGTTTTGGACGTTTTGGCAGTGGAAAATGCACTTTTTGACGCTGTCTCACTCGTTTTTATCGTTGTATTTTTTGTATTAAAATCTTTTTTTCCATGAAAATAAAGTCCTGCAATAGCACCGACAAGTACAAGAAATACTGCTGCTACTGAACCTATTTTGAGCAAACGCCTCCGCATTGCTTTTTTTTGCTGTTGCCTGCGAGCCATTCGAACATTTACTCTGCGCCCATTTTCTTCATTCATTTTTTTCACCACCCATTCATATTAAATAGCGTTATCCTTGTTTGCTTTATTTTCATTGTATCAAATAACCATCAAGATGCATATTTTATCTGCGTTATTTATATAGAAAATTCACCATTTTTGATGATCCCAAATCTTGCCATCAATTTCACCTTGCAATTGTTCTATTCTGTCTGAAATTTCCATTAAAAGTTGTTTTGTTTCATGCAATAAAGCTTTTGTTTCATAGTCTGTTGATTCGCTTAATTCTTCTAATTGTTTTAATACCCATTTTTCCATCATTTCATTACTCCTTTAGTTCCTGTAAAGTAAACATTAAGTCTTCTAATGCTTCTTTTTCTTTACATAAATAATCAATTACATATTCCTGTTTTAATTGATTACTTGCCTGCAACAATGGATGATTTCTCAGTTGCTCAAGAAACCAATCAATTCGATTAACTAAAGTAGGTTTGCCTGTTAATGTAAGATATCGTTGATAAGCAATTAAACGTTCCCATTTTTTTTCTTCTGTTTGATACATAAACTGTGCCATAACAAAAGGCGGCAAGAAAGTCATGTCAAACTTATGTGCAATCCGTTGATAAGGTCTTAAAAATTCAGAGATTGTATACTCTTCCTTCCCACCAGCTTGGTATTCTTTCTCAGAAACGCCTGTCGTTAAAACAATGCCTAATTCTTTTTTTCTCAAACATTCAGTAGCATATATCAAAACAGCATCTTGCCATATTTTCAAATGAGCAGGAGCACTATACCAATAAAAAGGAAATTGAAAAATAATTCGATCGTGTGTTTTTAATAATTCTATTTCTTTTTCAAGAGCAATTTCTCCATCTGGGTAACATTTTTCTAAATGATGCCATGTAACATCTAAACGTCTAGTCGCTTCTTTAAAAAACTGTTGATTCAATGAAGTCTCAATGGAAGGATGGCTAACAATAATCAAGCTTTTCATTTCTTTCCTCCTCTTCATTCTTTTATTTTATAGTTTAGCATAGATAAAAAAATATCATTGGTCGGATGCTTTGAATTACGTCGTCCAAGAAACGATCGCTTGTTCTTCCAGATTTTTTTTTAAAGTTCCTAAAGAAAGTTTTCTTGCTTCTTCATTTTTCATCCGTTTACGATAACTAGTAGCTGTTTCACCCATTGTTTTTTTGAACATCCGGCTAAAAACGACTAAACTATTAAAGCCCACTTGATCAGCAATACTTTCTACTGATTCATCAGTTAAAGAAAGTAAAAACGCAGCACGATTCATGCGAACACCCATTAAATATTCTTTGATGCTTATACCTAATTGCTTTTTGAATATTCTTGATAAATGGCTGCGATTTACTGCCAATTGCTGGGAAATTTCTTCTACCGTTAACTTTTGCGAATAATGTTTTTCGATATATTCTATTGTTTTGATCGCTAAAGGGGCATAAACTTTTGCATCACTAAGTCTTATTTTTCCGCCATCTTTTAATAACACAGCTAAAAAACGATACGTTAATGCAGTTAATTCCAATTCATCCACAACGTCTTCTTGCGAATAATGAAGACACGTCAAAATGATATCTATATAAGAAGAAATTCCTGATGAAGCCATAGTATATCGGTCTTCTTTAAACAGTGAACATTGTATAATTTCTTTTGCTAAAGGTCCGCTAAAAGACAACCAACAATAGACCCAAGGCTCTTCACTGTCTGCTAAATAAAAAGTAGACTCTCCGGGACGAATTAGAAAAAGATCCCCTTTTTGTAAATGATATCGCTGTTCTTTCACATGATAAGTTCCTTTTCCTTCTATTACTACATGTAATACATAACTTTGCCTAATGGCAGGTCCAAATGAATGATAAGGCATAGTTTTTGAAAACCCACAAAAACAAAAATATAATTCTTTAACTATTTTTTGTTGTGCTTTTTTTAAAAATATTGCTTGTTCCATCCCTTTCACCTCTTTTTTACTTTACCCTTTTTGATCCAATTTGTGCAACAAAAAGTTAAATAATAGTCACAGAAATACATTCTATAGAAATCGTTTTCTTAGTAAAATTAATGAATAAAAAACGATTTTTATTTTCTAATTATTTGCTTTTTTATTAGCTATCTAACAAGAAAAACTAGACACAACAAAGATCAAACTTCTGTTACGAAAAAGTCAACATTAAAATGTAGATTTTATTATTTCAAGAAGTTAGGAAAGGAACCTTGACATGACAATTACAGAAAAAGAGTTTGGATTGGGCTATCATTTGATCACTTTAACAAATAATCAAGGACTTCAATTAGCAGTTACTGATTTAGGTGCCCGCATCGTACAGTTAAACGCCCAACAGAAAGAATTAATTTTGGGTTTTGACTCCGCTCAAGAGTATCTAACAAAAGATTCCTACATCGGCGCTTTCATTGGACGAACAGCCGGTCGAATCGAAAAAGGGCAATTTTCACTTCACGATCAAGTTTACCAATTAAGTACTGATCCTGAAACCGGACATTCACTGCATGGGGGCTCTCCCGGATTTGAATTAAAAAAATGGACGTATCAAACCATGGAAGATGAGCAAGAAAGTTCTGTAAAATTTACTATCAAAAGTCCTGATGGTGAACACGGCTTTCCCGGTAATCTATCCGTTGAAGTTTATTATACTCTTACCCAAGACAACGTCTGGTACGTCACAACGCAAGCACGCAGTGATAAAGAAACGCTATTTAATCCTACAAATCACGTGTATTTTAACCTAACTGGGGACGTAACACAACCAATCGATCAGCATACACTTTGGTTAGACAGCAGCTATTTTGCACCATTAAGAGCAGACAGCATCCCTATTGGTGAAAAAGCAGCAGTTCTCGGTACACCTTTTAACTTTCAAAAACCTCAAAAATTAGTCAATGTTTTTGCTAGTAATTTTGAACAAAAAAATCTCTTTAACGGGATCGATCATCCTTTCTTTTTAAATAAACCGGGAGTTGAGAATATTTCTGCTTATTTACTTAGCCCAGATGAAAAAATTAAAGTGAGTATTGCTACTGACTCCCCATCTATTGTTTTATTTACAGCCAATTTTGGCTCAAATACACCAGAAATGCGCGGTAAAAAATTAGTCAACCATGGTGGAATCACTTTTGAAACTCAGGTTGCTCCAGCTGCAGAACATTATCCGACGTTTGGCGATATTCGCTTAGCCCCTCATCAAACATTTAAAACCATGACAAAATTTAAAATTGACGTAAGAAAGGGTTATTAACAATGGAAATGAACCAACATTTAAATACAAAATTTGCAAAAATTTTTGGTCTTAAAAAAACCGCCCAATATTTTTCACCGGGAAGAATTAATCTAATCGGTGAACATACTGATTATAACGGGGGACACGTTTTTCCAGCTGCCATTACTTATGGAACTCAAGGCGTTGCTGCTTCACGCAGCGACAATAAAGTATTTGTGTATTCAACAAATTTTGAAGACAACGGCATCATCAGTTTTACATTAGATAACCTTGGCTATGATCAACAAGCCGGTTGGGCGAATTACATTAAAGGAGTAATTGTGAAATTAAAAGAAGCAGGTTATCCAATTGAACATGGATTTGAACTGCTAATAGAAGGATCTATTCCTAACGGTGCTGGTCTGTCAAGTAGCGCTTCTCTGGAATTATTAGTAGGTGTCGCCATAGCCGATTTATTTAATTTATCTATTGATCGACTCACATTAGTCCAAATTGGAAAAAAAGTAGAAAATGAATTTATTGGTGTAAATTCAGGCATCATGGACCAATTTGCAATTGGATTTGGAGAATTCGATCAAGCAATATTACTTGATACAAATACATTAGAGTATGAAATGGTTCCAGTAAAATTAGATGACCATGCGATCGTCATCATGAACACCAACAAGCGTCGTGAATTAGCAGATTCTAAGTATAATGAACGCCGTAGCGAATGCGAAGAAGCGTTGAACAAACTGCAACAAAAATTAGCCATCCAAACATTAGGTGATTTAGATGAAACAACATTTGAAGCCCACACTGAGCTCATTGGCGATGACACGTTAATTCGCCGTGCACGTCACGCAGTTTCTGAAAATCAGCGTACATTAAAAGCCAAGAAAGCATTAGAACAAGGAGACTTACCGGCTTTTGGAAGCCTTTTAAACGCCTCCCATCATTCCTTAAAATATGATTACGAAGTCACGGGTGTTGAACTGGATACACTTGTAGAGTCAGCACAAAAACAAAAAGGCGTATTGGGCGCTCGTATGACTGGAGCTGGTTTTGGCGGTTGTGCCATCGCCTTAGTTAAAGAAGAAAATATCTTGAATTTTAAAAATAACGTTTATGATGACTACCTAAAAATTATAGGATACGCTCCCGAATTTTATGTAGCACACATTGGAAGTAAAGCAAAAAAAATCGTCTAAATAGCACTACTTCCAATTAAAACAATAAAATAATCGATTGAGAAACCTATAAAAGTTGCTCAGTCGATTATTTTACATCACTACAGCAAAAGCGCTCCTATTTTCATTATTGAAACAAGTAAGCTTTTTTTGTTTGTTCTTCAATTTGTTTTTTCCATTCAGAATTAGCAACAACTTTTTCTTTTATCTCTTTAAACTCATAAGGACCTAATTCAAAAAATTGCTTCAAAATTTGATTGGTTTGCTTATATAAAATAGGACCTTCTTCAATATTTTTTACCTTAAGCTTCTCATCTCCCAGTTGAAATTGCACATATTCTTGTTCATAGCAAACATTGATAATCTTTCCTGATTTTCTTAACTGGCGAATTTCACCAAGCATTTCATAAATGTCTTCTCCCTCATACCCCTCTAAAAGCGCTAAGTTGTCTACTAGTGAACCTACAGATAAATCAGAGATTGTCGCTTTTTTCGTTCCCAATTGCAGCATATAAACAGCAGCATTTACGATACCACATGCATTACAACCTCCTTCAGTCAATTCACTTTTCCTAGTTAATTGAACTTCAACCATTGCTGTTCCTTCTTTTTTTGTTATTTTTTTGATATTTGATGCTAGTGTTCTTTAATTTTCGTTTTTTCATTTCCAAACGGGCAGCTTCTCGTAAACAACGAACGTGACAATTGATATACATTAAGACAATTTCATCTGATTCCTGTTCAAATCCCCAAAAAGACATACCCAACCTTCCATTCTTACTTATTTTCATCATTAGCTAAAAATCATTTATGAAAGATGTTAATTCTGTGCTCCTTTAGCATAAGTAAAAACAAAATACTCATTCAATGAAAGAAAAAAAGTAAAATAGAAATATTTATTTTACCTTATAAGCATAAGCAACAAATAGCCGAAAATCGCAAAAATAAATTTTACAAATTTCGACTACTGCTGTCTCAAACCGACCAATAGAATCTAAAAGTCCCTTTAAAACAAATCAGTTCTGCTTAATGTAATGCCTCTATATGTTTTTTACTAAATCTTCTAATTCGTTCAAGCGTTTTTCAAACATTTTCATAGCTGCTTCAATATAGTCCGCTTTTGTCATATCTACACCAGCTTTTTTCATAACTTCAACTGGATAATCACTATTTCCTGCCTTTAGATAAGTCAAATATTTTTCTAACGTCCCCGGTTCTTTATCCCAAATTTTCTGAGCCAAAGCAGAGGCAGCAGAAAATCCTGTGGCATATTGATAAACATAGTAATTGTAGTAAAAATGCGGAATTCGTGACCATTCAAATTTAATTTCTAGATCTTCTTCCACCGCTGATCCATAATATTTTGCATTCAATCGTCCATAATTTTCACTTAAATACTCACTAGTTAAAGGTACACCTTTAGCATCTTCTACGTGCATGAAATGTTCAAACTCAGCAAATTGCGTTTGCCGGAAAACAGTCCCTTTAAACCCGTCTAAATAGTGATTTAATACATACGCACGAACTCGCGGATCTTTTTCCGTTTCTAACAAATATTCTGTTAAAATATTTTCATTAGTCGTTGAAGCAATCTCAGCTAAGAAAATAGAGTAATCCCCATAAACAAACGGTTGATTGGAACGTGTAAAATAGCTGTGTACACTATGCCCCATTTCATGTACAAGTGTAAATAATTGATCCAGTGTATCATGCCAATTCAACAAAATATACGGATTCGTATCGTAACTTCCTGAAGAATAAGCCCCACTTCGTTTTCCTTTATTTTCTACTACATCAATCCAACGATCAGAAAAGGCTCTTTTGACTACTGCCAAATAGTTATCGCCCATTGATTTTAATGCCTCTAAAACTTTTATTTTAGCTTCTTCGTAAGTGAATTTAATGGGTGCTTCTCCTAAAACTGGCGTATATAAATCATACATGTGTAACTTTTCTACACCTAAAAGACGTTTACGCAGCTGCATGTAACGATGCAGTAAAGGAAGATGTCTATTAACTACTTGCACCAACGTATCATACACACTTTCTGGAATATGATTGTTGCTCAAAGAAGCAGCTCGTGCAGACTGATAATGGCGAACACTTGCTTTATAATTATGCCCTTTAACATGAGCGCTTAACGTGGAAGCAAAGGTATTTTTAAATTGCCGATACACGTTATAAAATCCTTTAAAAGCAGCTTCCCTTACTTTTCGATCCGTACTTTCCAACAATTGTCCATAAACACCATGAGAAAGTTGAATTTTTTGACCATCTTCTCCCACAATCGTTGGAAATTCTAAATCTGCATTATTTAAAACTGCAAAAATATCACTAGAAGCACTAAAAATTTCACCAGCTCCAGCAAGTAATGACTCTTGTTCGGCAGATAAAATGTGCGCACGATTATCAACCATTTGTTTCACGTAATGACGATAAATTTCTAGGTTTGGCTCTTGTTCAAAATACTGCCAGATTTGTTCATCTGAAAGTTGAAGTATTTCTGGTTCAAACCAAGAAACAGCCTCACTTACTTTAGAAAACAAACTGCCCGCTCTTGCATATAAAGCTTGATAAGTCGTATTCGCTGTATCTTGATCATTTTTTAAATGCGCATAAACATAAATAATCTCAGTTTTTCGATAAACATCTAAAACAAATTCAAGCGCCTCCAAAAACTCTGTTGCACCATTTGCCAATGTTCCTTTATATTTATCGGAATTTTTTAATTTTTCAATTAGCTCTTGGTATTTTTCGTCAAATAGTTGATCACTAGAAAAAATGGCAGTTAAATCCCAAGTGAGTTCTTCAGGCAGCTCTTCTCTTTTTGGTAATTGGGTCGTTTTACTCATTGAATGCACTCCTTTATTTTTTAGCATTTTATTCTTTCTTATTTAATCAAAAAAATGAATAGACTTACTGTAACCAGCTACTCTTATTTATTTTATCATAACTTATTTTTGTTTTATAGAAAGAATATTTTTTGGCATTCCTCGTAAAGTAGTCGATAAATTTTCTTTTTTTCAATCATCGGAAAAAGCCAGATACTTTTACTTGAATCAATTTTTTGCAACCATAGAATATATTTCCACTGATTACTACGTTTCTTTTGCTCGAGCTCAACTTCTTCAAATACTAAACGATAGAAAAAAATCTTTTCCTGAAAATAAAAGAAAAATTGACTGTCTTGATACACCCAAGGAGATAAGAACAGCAAATGCTTAGTTCTAAGATAACATTGTTTTTGCAAATATAAATATTTAAGATTTCGATGATGAAGCTTTTTTTGTAGCCATTTTTGACTTATGTTTTTTGAAAGCGTCCTTTTTATTTTATTCCTTTTCTTATGTCCTTTTGATAAATTAACCGGCTGTTCACTAAAAAATTCCCAACTGGTTGTTTCAAAAGTTAAATTTCCAGAAACTGATTCTTTCAACTGATAAAATAAGTAAAGTTTTTTTGTCGTCCAATCAAGTTGCCACAAATGAATGCCTCTTGTCTCGCTGTACATACAAAAACATTTTTCACTTACTTTTAAATAATCGTTTTTAAAAAAAGAAGAACCTAAGATCCACCAAACATTATACCCTTTTGTTAAATAACCTTTTGTCCGTGACTCCATTTTCTTATAAGTCAGTGCAGAACATTGAATTTCTATCGCCTGACTGCCACACAATATATCCGGTCTTTGATGTAAATCTGACAAATAAGCTTCTAAATAAACAGGAGATTCTTTTGCCAATTGTTTACACCATTCATAAAAACATTGTTTTAACTGAAGATGTTCATTTGTTTCTCCTTCGCTAAAACCATAACAGCTTTTGCGCCTTTGATGAGCAAAATGTGCGATTTTCTGTCGTCCATTTTTTAATATAACTGGTTCATGACAGCATGGACAAAAAAGAGATTGTTGTTGTTTACTTTCGATTGCCATGTATTTCTTTCCATTTTTATCTACTGCAATCATCATATATCTTCCTCCTATCAAGAAAAATACGCAAAAAAAGAATCTGTTCACTATACTTGAACAGATTTTTTACATAGTTACTTTTTATTCTTTTTAAAGTGGATGAAACAACTCCATCAATTAAACAAAATAAAACTTTGTTCGCTCCAACGCATTTCGCTCCATAATCAATCGCGCATATTCATTCAAAGTTTCAATGGTTCGATCACTTTTTTCTACATATTCTAAAATTCGAGCAATCTCATTTGCTACATCTATCTGATTCATTTCTTCCATCCAAAAACGCACGGCTAAATAGTAGACACCGTCTAATACATATAAATCTGACCATGCAGATTCCAGCTCAACGTTACAGGCCAATTGAATCATTTGTTCAAAGTCTTCAAAAGCAAAAATCGCTTGATGTTCAATTGTGTTAGAAGTACGCTCCTTGGGTTCTCCTTCTTCTTCATTGTTTAAAATTTGTTGCTGAATAAATTCCGTTACATCATCAGAATCTAAAGAATCTTCATTATCTTGAGGCATCTCTTCATTTGGTAAATTTTTACTGATAAAAAGTTCTAAGCCGTCTCCTTTAGGTAATACTTGAAAAGTAACTGCTTCACTACTACGAAACTCATCTTCAATATCAACTTCTTCTAAAATACTATAGAAAAAATTTTCAATTTCTCTATGATTACCAAGTAAGTCTAAAAATGAAACGCCTCGTTCTTCTAAATCTTCATGACCAATCATTACTCGGATCGTATTTTCATTAATATGTTCCATTTCCATGTTGCTACACCTCACTTTACCACAACTTATTAATATAACTTCATTGTAGCGAAATAAGCTTAAATGTAAAGAAAAAAAATTAACAATTAAAATCAAAATAATTTTTTTGTTTTTCCTTGACAGGATAGGTTTTCCTATATGTCTTTTTTATAAGACTTTGAACCTTTTTCAGGTCATTTGAATCGACGATTAAATAATTTCTTGTATAAAAAGTATACTTTGTAGCAGCTCTTACTTATGAAAAATTACCTGTTTTTTCTCTTTTCGAGTTATTTTTTATAGAAAGCTGTCTCTAAATAACATATTTTCCTGACAACATGCATTCTTATTTCCTTCTTTTTTGATGTTTATTTAAATGTTCTATCTATCTCATACAAACTTTATGAAAAACGTTATTATTAACTAAATAAAATAATTTTTTTTGATTCAATTAAAAAAAAAAAAACCATCATTCCATTATTTCCTTTTTCACTGTTATCACTTGTTAATTGTTTATTAAGAGCTGCTTTTGTTTTATAAATTTTTCCCCATCCTTTTAAGACAAAAAAAACTTAGAAAAACAACTAGTTTTTCTAAGTTAAAATTCAAATTCTATAGCCCAGCCATTAATTGTGCTTGGCGCAACTCTAATTGCCGTACCTCTCGTGGTAAGAAACGACGGATTTCATCTTCATTGAAGCCAACTTGTAAACGCTTGGCATCAATCATAATCGGACGACGTAACAACCCAGGGTTACTTTGAACAAGTTCTAACAATTCTTGCAATGGCAAATCATCAAGATCCATGTTTAATTTTTGGAAAACTTTTGAACGCGTTGAAATAATTTCTTCTGTGCCATCTTCTGTCATTTGCAAGATTGTTTTTAATTCTGAGTTATTCAAAGGTTCAGAAAAAATATTTCGTTCAACAAATGATATTTGATGTTCTTGTAACCACGCACGAGCCTTTCTACAGGAAGTACAACTTGGGGAAGTATATAATGTTAACAACGTGCACCACTCCTTTTTATGACAAAAGTCACTTTTTTATAACAGAAGATCATTTTTCTCTCCCATCTGTTCCTATTATACATAATCAACTTTTAAATAGCTAGCATTTTTAATAATATTTTCTTAAAAAAATGAAAGTTATCTAAGATTTATAGTCTGTAAAACCAGTATTTTATGTTTACAATCCATAACAAAATGAGAAATTTCAAATTTTATTTAGATTAAAAAAAAAAATGATACAGATATTAAAATTGTACTATTATTTTATATCCTCCCCCTTAGAAAACGTTTTTCTCAAAGGATTCATGTTTTTTATTTCATTATGCGTCATTTTGTTGGGTATTGCAACAATTTATTTATTTTAACATAACACTTATTTCATCCGTATAATAACTAATGTTTTACATCTCAAAGATATTAAAACAATACGAATATAAAATTTTTCACTTCTCAATTATTACGTTATTTTATTTTTTAATCATTTTTATTTTTCTGTATTAAAAAAAACATGTGTAACAATAAATAATGGCGGCCAAGAATTAAATTTTTTTCGATTACATTATTTATTTGTTCATAATTAAGAGATTTACTTTGTATTTTCCATTTTAGTGAAAAAAACTGAAATTTAAAAATCTTGTTCTATCAAGTAATTGGAAATATAGTAATAAAAACCTTTACTTAGTAACGTTTTAAAGAAGTTTTTTCTGTTACAATAGTTGAGGATTTATGAAAAAAATGATGAAAATCGAAAGGCGTGTAGAAATTGATTAAGTCAGTTGTTTTTGACGTTGATGATACGATGTACGACCAACAGCAGCCGTTTAGAAATGCGGTCAAAAAAGTTGTGCCACTTGTTTCAGATGAAGATATGGTAACCTTATACCATCGATTCCGTCACCACAGCGATGAAAATTTTCCTAAAGTAATGGCAGGAATGTGGACGTTGGAAGATATGCGAGCACATCGCATTAGTCAATCACTTAAAGATTTAGACTATCCTCACATTACTTCAGAAGATGGTCTTTACTTTCAGCAAATTTATGAAGAAGAATTAAATAATATTCATCTACATGAAGAAGTGAGAAAAACATTAGTCTTTTTAGCCGAAATGAATATTCCTCTTGGAATTATTACCAATGGTCCGACTGATCATCAAACAAAAAAATTACACCAGCTTCAATTATCAACATGGATTCCCTCACAACGTATGATTGTTTCACAAGCTACCGGATATCAAAAACCAGAAAAAGAAATTTTTCAACTAGCTGAAAAACGTTTTAATTTAATTGCTAATGAAACACTCTACGTGGGAGATAACTACGATAATGATGTACTAGGAGCAAAAGGAGCGGGCTGGCAGGCACTTTGGTTTAATCATCGCGAACGAAAAATTGATGGCAGCTTAACTTGTGATTTTGAAATTACTTCATTTGATCAATTATTAGAAACGATGAAAGCTATTTTCAGTTAACGCTTAAATTGGTTTTTTATGCTCTACTTGCTTTGTCTTTCAAATCAACCAGCCGAATCATCTAAAAGTAGCTTAATCTAGATGATTCGGTTTTTTTTATAAAGATAACTGATGGAATGCCGTTTCAAACATAGAAGTAGCATTTCTTACCTATTATTTTTTATGCAAATATTTTTATTCTTCCAATTCTCCTATACTTAAAATCATACGAATGTCTTCTTCTGTGAGTTTGTTCACCTGCTCTTTACTTCCTTGGATAACTTTTTGGAACAATTCTCTTTTTTCTTGTTGAAGAGAATCCATTCGCTCTTCAATCGTTCCTTCAGCAATCATTCGCCATACTTCAACTACATTCTTTTGTCCAATTCGATGAGCACGTCCAGCAGCCTGTTCTTCAATCGCGGGATTCCACCATAGATCATACAAAATAACAGTATCTGCACCTGTTAAATTTAACCCTGTTCCCCCTGCTTTTAAAGAAATTAAAAAAACATCTTTTTGCCCTCCGTTAAACGCATCTACCATCTTCAAACGATCTTGTGGTTTGGTACTTCCTCGCAAATAAAAGGAAGATAATCCTAATTTTGCTAATTCTTCTTGTAAAATGGTTAGCATTCCAGTAAATTGTGAAAACAAAAGAACCCTGCGATTATTTTCTTTAGCTGCCACTAATAAATCTTTCACTTGAGTTAATTTTCCTGATCCCCCTTGATAGTCTTCAAGAAATAGTCTTGGATCACAACAAATTTGACGCAATCTCGTCAGACCTGCTAAAATACCCATTCGTTTTTTTTTGAAAGCTTCTGAATCCATTGAAGAAATTTCTTCTCTCATTTGGCGTAAATAAGCTAAATAAACAGTTTTTTGTTCTTCGGTAAGCGCAGAATAAAGATTCATCTCTGTTTTTTCGGGAAGATCATTTAAAACCGTTCGTTTGTCTCTACGCAACACAAACGGTCGAATCATACGTGCAATTTCTTCCGACGGTAGTTCTCTAAAACGGGATTTATTCGGGAAAAATCCAGGCATAATTGTTGCAAATAAAGACCATAACTCATCTAAATTATTCTCTATCGGTGTGCCACTCAATGCAAACCGTTGAGGAATATTTAACTCACGCAACGCCTGAGCAGTTTTTGTACTGCTGTTTTTAACCATCTGAGCCTCGTCAAGTATTAAATAGTTGAGCCGATACTCTTGATACTCTGCTAAGTCTTGTCTTAAACTCGCATAAGAAGTCACTTTGATATCTGTCTTACGAGATAATAGTTCTTCTCGTTCTTTTTTATTGCCGTTAACGACTTGGATACTTAAAGACGGAGCAAATTTTTTTACTTCTGCTTGCCAGTTATAAATCAAACTTGCAGGCGCAACAATCAAAGCAGAAAGTTCCCTCTTTTCTTCTTTTTCGGAAAGTAAATAAGCAATCATCTGTAATGTTTTCCCCAACCCCATCTCATCTGCTAAAATTCCACCAAATTGATAATTTCCTAACATTTTTAGCCATTTGAAACCTTGCTTTTGATAATCACGTAAATTAGCTTGTAACCCTCGTGGTAAAACTGCTTGGTACTGTTCAGGTTGGATCAAATCTTGAATCATTTTTTGATAGGAATCACCAAAAACTGCTCCACTTCCGGATAGCTTCTCTTGAATAATTAATCCTTGATTTTTCGGCACATGAATTGTTCCTTCTTCCATATGAACAGATTCTCGGAATTGTTTTAAAATTTGGCTTGTCTGTTGAAATTCCTCTGAATCAAAAGATAAAACTTGTCCATTTTCTAATGGATAGAAGGAATCGTTTCTTAACAAACTCTGCAATACTTGATCAATTTCTCGTTCATCAATTCCAGTCACATCAAAATGAATGTCCAACCATGAACTTGTTTCTTTTACTTCAATCTTAGGTTGATGTCTTTGGGCATCTAAATATAATTCACGGAGTTTTTTACCAAGACGGACTTCACCAAATTGACGAAAAACAGCTAATTCTGTACGAAAAAAAACGTACAATTCTTCTCCAGTAGGCAACAACCGTTCATAACCAGTTTCATTTTCATGATAACGATACATTTTAAATAAATCTAAAACTCGCTGTTCTTGCCCTTCATCTCTTATAATTTCTGGAGAATTTTTAGAAATAACTTCATGCTTTTTATCTGTGGAAAAAATAACATCATCATAAACAAAATCAACCCGCGCTTGAATCTTACCCTTAGATTTCCTAAAGAAAAAAATAAACTTTACGGGTATATCTGTAATTTCCTCTTTGATTTCATCAGCAACAGCGACTTGACCAATTTCAGATAATAAGGGAAGAATTTCTTTGAATAATGAAGAAAGCTCCTGCTTCATAAACAGCACTTTTGGCTTTTCAAATCTTCGCATCAATTGTTTCCACGTTAAATAGATTGCTTGTTGTTTTTTTGTTAAGGAATAAAAAGTCCCTTGAATCATTCCCCATTGATAATGTATAAAAAACAACTCAAAATCACTTAATGCTTTTAATTGATACGCCTCATCTTTTTTCGCTACTTCAAATTCCAAAGGCTTCTCATTTTTTGAAAAATAGATACCTTGATAAGTTAATCCTTTGATTTTCATTTGCAATCTCGTTGTTTGATTCATCTGTTCTAACAATATTTTTGCTTGTTCGATCGGTAGCATTAAATAACGTTTATCTAATTTTCCTTTCACTTGAAGTCCATTTGTTCCTAAAAGTAGTTGGGTTTGTGCACAACTTGCCAAATTAGTTAAAATTTGTTGATCTTCTCCTTGAAAAGAATGTTTATCTAAATAGAATTGGTACTGCTTATTAACTGTAAAACGCTCATTTTCAGAATACGCATGTAAAAAATCAAAAATATTTTTAATAATATACGTTTTTTTAGAATTTTCTAAATAACCGATCCGTAAATAGACCGCTAATATCGCTAGCTCTGGATGATAATGATTCGTCTCAATTGTTTCTACTTGATATTCAACAATCAAAGGCTGAAATACGTGAGAAGTTTTCTTAACTTTCAGTCTTGAAAAACCTTTTGTTAAAATTTCTCCTCCACTATTTTTTTTCACTGCCCCTAACGTAGATTGGTCTGCTTTAATTGTTCGTGAAAGATTTTTTGAACGTAAGTATAACTCTACCGCAACCGTGTGCTTACAGTACTTATGTTCTTCCCAGTAAGGACACTGGCAAAAATCAACTTCTTTTGCCGTTGTATCTAAATCCACCATGTATAGCTCACTTCCTAAAACTTCTGCATGCCAAACATTTTCTTCTTGGTCAGGGACTACCGATAACACGCGTCCTTCTTGCAAATATTGACGCCCTCTTGCGATTACTTTTTCTGGAATACTCCATTTCATAAATGATCAATCCCCCTATAGCGCACCTTGCTCTGACCGCTACCTTGTGTTTCAATTCTAATTTGTTGTACGATTCGTTCTTTTAACTCTCTCACGTGACTGATAATCCCAATCATTCTACCTTCACTTTCGATGGTTTCTAATGCTTCAATTGCCATTTCAAGTGCCTCCTCATCTAATGAACCGAACCCTTCATCAATGAATAATGCTTCAATCGCTATACTGCCTGTTTGTGTTTGAATTACTTCGGCTAAAGCTAAGGCTAAAGACAAAGCTGCAATAAAGCTTTCACCACCTGATAAAGTGTGTGCTCCTCGAGTTAAACCTGCTTCATCATCATAAATGTTGATCTCTAATCCTGTTTTCCCTCGATAACTTCCCACTTCTTCTGCTAATTCAAATTGATAACGATTTTTAGTTAGACGCTTCAAACAGCTATTAGCAACTTGAAGGACTTCTTGTAAATAAACTTGTAAAACGTATCTTTCCAAACTCGTTTTTCTCGAATTTTCTCCATTTATTGTTTGAGATAATTGTTGCAATTGAATCAACTCATCTATTTGCTCTTGGCTTTCCTGATAGATAGTCGAAAATTCTTCGATGATTTGTTGATTCTTATTTTTTTGTTCATGTAAACAATAGCAAATTTCTTGTTGCCTTGCTATCTCTTCTTTTAATTTAACTATTTGCTGCTTTAATTGATTTAAGTCTGGAAGTGTTCCCTCCAACGAAAGCATTTTCAACTGATTTAATCGATCTTTGACGATCAATCGCTCTTCTTCATATGCCGCAATTAATTGACGCTTTTGTTTGTATTCTGACGTTTTTCCAGCAAAAAGCAATACATCATCTGCACATTTAAAATAATCTTGTTTGATTAACTTAAGAGAAATTCTTTCTTGAATGCTCTGTAATTTTTTGATATTTTTCGCTTGCTGTTCACGAATGGTTTCAAGTTGCGCCTGTAGCAATGCAATTTCTTGAGAAAAACTGGTTCCCATTTCATTTTCCTTAGTCAACCATTTTTCTTTTGTCGAGATATCTTTTTCCAATCGCTTGATATCTTCTGCCAAAGTCTGAATATTACAAGTACCTAGCTGCTTTGAAAGCCCCGCAATCTCTCCTTTTCCTTGTTGTGTTTTTTCCTCATTTTGAAGAAGTTGTGTTTCCATATTATTTAGCTTATCAGTAATAACAGTTAATTGTTCAGTCATCGTCTGATAAACAACTTTTGCCTGAGCCATCTTTTCTCTTCGCTTCGCTAAATCTTTGTGAATTTCTTTCAGAGAATCCAGTGGATCATCTGACACTAAATTAAATAGTTGTTCCATTGTATAGCTTAGTCTATCTTTACGTTGAATGATTTCTACTTGTTTTTCCAAACGAAATTTTGAAAGCTCACTGATCATCTGTTTGATTTGTGCCTCATCCGCTTCGTTACGCCCAATTGTTTGATTAAGTTGTTCAAGCTGTTTTTGTGTTTGCGCTAGTTTTTCTTCCAATTTAATTATTTCTTCTTGCTTAGGTAAATCATGCGTATCCGGCTGTTTCGAATGGACAAGACAACCACAAACTGGACAAGGTTCACCGGGCAATAGCAGCAACTGCATTCGCAAAATTTGTTGACTGGCCCATTGACTTTTTAACATATCCACTTGTTTTATTTGTTCATTTAATAAAATTTGATTTGTTTGCTGCTGTTTGGTAATTTCTATGAGCTTTATTTCACTCGTTTTTAATTGCGCTTCATTTTGTTGATATTGTTCGATGAGCGTTTGATATTTTTCTTGTTCTTGACGCAATTTTTCATAACTTAATTGATCTTCATATAAATGCTCTTGTCCTGCTAATTGTTCTTGCAATTGGCTTTGTTTTTCTTGAATTTGTTGCTGTTCTTGGATAATTTTTTGTTTTTTATCTTCGGCTTCTTTCTTTTCCGCTAATAATACTTCCAATTCTATTTGTTTTTTTTGTCTTTCTTTAGCAATAGGAACCAAACGTTTGATTTCTTGTAAAGTGTTCGCTGCAAGTTCTATTTTTTGTTTAGTATTCAAACGCTTTGATTCACGTGTTTTCCATTGTGCATAGATTTGTTTTCGCTGACTTAGTTTTTCAAAGCAATTCATTTCTTTTACGTCTAATTCTTCTTGTTCTTTCTGATACTCTTGTCTTCTTGTTAAAGAATCAACTAATTTTTCAGCAAATTCATAATGAACGACCCATTGTTTTTTTTCATTGATCTCATTTTCTCGTTGAAACAACTTTTCTTGTCTTTGACTTAGACGTAGTTTTTCTTCATGCTGCATTTGCAACGTCTTTGCATGATAATAAGCCTCTTCCATTTGTTTTTGTTTTTTCTGCAAATTAGAAAGAATTTCTTTTTCTTTCAACATGCGTTTTTGCAACGTTTCTTGTTCTTCTTGCCAATAAGTTAACATCCTTTCAAAATTCAAGTTTTCAGGAATAATTTCTTCTTCAATAGGAACAAATTGCTTTTGCAATCTCATTAATTCTTGTTCAAGATGATCAACTTTCTTTTGATACAGTTTAGTCTTTTCCTTTAACTGCTCATTAAATCGTTGAAAAAATTGGGTACCAAACAAATTACGTAAAACGATTTCTTTCTCATTACTTGATGAAATTAAAAAATTACGAAACTCTCCTTGAGGCAATAAAACAATTTGTGAAAACTGTTTGGCATCAAGATTCATCAACTCTTTGATTAATCGATCAACTTCGCTACGTTTTGTAAATTGACGCATTTCTTCTCCATTTTCATCAAAGATTGTTAAAGAAACTTTTGCCGCTTGTTTCCTATCTCCTTTGCCTTTTCGTTTAGCAAGTAATTGTTCTGGTTTACGCTCAATTTCATAATACATTCGCTGATGTTCAAATGAAAAAAAGACGCATGTTTCTTCTTCCGGTGTTGCAAAAAGAGAACGCATTTCTTTACCTGTACGTATCCTACCTGAAGTTTCACCAAACAAGGCATAAGTCATCCCATCAAAAAGCGTCGTTTTTCCTGCACCTGTTTTTCCTGTAATCAAAAATAACGGCGCATTTGTTAATTTAAAAAAATCAATCGTTTCATCAATAAATGGACCAAAATTCTTTAGCCGTAATTTTTTAGGTTTCATTGTCGATCATTCCATTTCCTTGATTTCTTGTAAGGTTTCTTTTAGCCAAAATTCTTGGTTTCGTGTCAATGGTTCTTCTGTCATTTCTTTAAAGAACAATTGTACCAACTTGTAAGGCTCTTTTGCGACAAGTTTTTTTTGCTGTCTTTTTGTTTGTTGTATCCGTCCATTAACCCGTTCGACTCCAAGAATCCGTGGATAAATTTTCCTTAATTGATTCATCATGTTAGGGATAACTGCCCGATCATTCAAATATATTTGGATATAATTTTCTCGATTGATTCCTTGATAAAATTTTGGATCAAGCAATTCTTTAAAGCTTGCTGTTACTTCTTCTATTTCATATAAGGGAGTCAAGTTGCGAAAAGCAAGTGATACTTGCTCTGCTAAGTCAACGATCCATACTCCTTTTTTTTGATTGATTTCTGAAAGTGAATATTTTAAAGGCGAGCCACTGTACCGGGCATTTTCTTGTTTTAATGCTGCTTGATTGTGTAAATGTCCTAAAGCGACATAATCAAAAGATTCAAACAATTTCCCTGAGATTGCATCCAATCCACCTACTTCAATTTTCGTTTCTGAATCTGTTTTCGTACACCCCATTACAAAAAAATGACTGACTAACACATGCTTTTTTGCTGGATCAAATTGTTCTTTCATTTTAGTAATTACTTTTTCCATTGCCTGTTGAATGGTTCGAATACGATCATCTTCAAAATAAATTCTTGCTGAAATTGGTTCAAAATAAGGTAATAGAAAAAATTGTGTGTCTTGAAAAACAATAGGCGTAAATGCTTCTTCAAATCGAGTTTGCAAATAATAATTCGTTTGGCTAAACCAAGGTGTTCCTGCTGAAAGGCGAATGCTGCTATCATGGTTTCCTGATATAGCAAAGATAGGGAAGCGTTCTTTTAGGTTCCACTCTACCATCAAGTTGTTGAACACTTCGATTGCATCAACTGCTGGTACACTCCGATCGTAAAGATCCCCTGCAATCACAATGGCATCTACTTGCTCATCTTTAGCAATCGTTAATATCTCAGAAAGAACATACTTTTGTTCTTCTATGCGATCATATCCTTGTAACTTTTTTCCAATATGCCAATCGGCTGTATGTAAAAAGCGCATCTTATCACCTCAAAAAATATCCTTCTTTTTATTATAACACTTACCTTCATGACATGATACCTACGTAAATCATGTCATGAAGACAAAAAAGGGTATGACATCTACCCATTATTTTTTTAGCTCATTATTTAATCCATGGGCTAAAAAACGGATGTTTTTGTCATAACCTTATAAATAATTTTTCCTTAGATTGACTTACTCTTTCTTTTTAATCTCATATTTAAAGTTAGGATTGACTTCTTTATCTAGTTGATCAAAAGCAGCTTGTGTTCTGCGTTCAATCTCCATCATGCCTTCTTTATCTGTTTTTTTGATATCAGATAAATCAATCGGTTCACCAAAACGAACGACTACTCGTTTGCGCTTAAATAAATCTTTTAATGTGAGTGGACCTTGATACACCGCCGGTACAATTTTTACTTTTGACATTTTAGAAATCAAGGCCATGCCGCCTTTTAACTCTGTCGAATGTCTTGTTCCGCTTGGAAACATAATCAAACCTAAATGAGTGGATTTTAATATTTTGACAGGAGTTTTGATCACACTAGGTCCCGGCTTGTCTCGTTTGACTGGAAAAGCATGTGAATGCGTTAAGATAAAATGCAATACTGGATTTTTGAATAATTCTTCCTTAGCCATAAAACTAAACTCTTTTGGAGATGCCGCTACGGCAAGATACAAAGGATCCCACCAAGTACGATGCGGCGCAACAAGTATGTAATTCTCATCTTGTGGTAAGACTTCTGTGTTTTCATATCGAGCATTTCCGTTAATTACTGCTAAAATTATGCGGACAAGCACTCTCATAAATCGGTAGAACATATTCTCTTCCTTTCTAAGTGTATATGGTCATAGTATGCCTAAAATCAAGCAACTTTACAAGAGCCCTTGGTTCTTTTTTATAAAAATAGTATAATACGACTAATTAGTTTTTTCATTTTGGAGGGAACCTATGCTTCATAAAGATGAACGGATCGATCAATTATACGCAGAAGACATTAAAATCATTCAAAGTCCTCATGTTTTTTCTTTTTCACTAGATGCTGTTTTATTAGCTCATTTTGTACAAGTACCAAAAAAGGGCCGCATCGTCGACCTTTGCGCCGGCAATGGTGCAGTTGGACTTTTCTTAAGTAAACGAACCCATGCTTTAATTGCTGGTATCGAAATTCAACCACGTTTAGCAGACATGGCTAGACGCAGCATTCAATTAAATCATCTTGAACAGCAAATGACGATTCATACCCTTGATTTAAAAAATAGTTTATCTATTATTCATCCTCATTCATGTGATCTAGTTGTCTGCAATCCTCCTTATTTCAAGGGATTACCGACAAATAAAAAAAACCCGAACAAACACCTCGCAATTGCTAGACATGAAATTTATACGACACTTGAAGAAGTCATTTGTATTTCCAGCAAGTTATTAAAAACAAATGGTCGTTTTGCTATGGTTCATCGCCCAGATCGTTTTTTAGAAATCATCAAACTGATGGAACATTATCATATTGCCCCCAAAAAGATTCAATTTGTTTACCCGAAAATAGGTAAAGAAGCAAATATTTTACTAGTAAGCGGAATTAAGGATGGAAAATTAGATGGCTTTAAAGTAGCTTCACCATTGGTTACTTATGGACTTGATGGCAACTATACACAAGAAATTCAAGAGATTCTTTATGGCAAATAAGCATTATTTTTATGTTTTGGCTTGTAAAGACCGTACATTTTATGGTGGATACACAACGGATCTTTCTAGAAGATTAAAAGAACATAATCGCGGAACTGGAGCGAAATATACCCGCTTGCAAAAAAGAAGACCTGTAAAAATGATCCACGCACAGCACTTTGCTACTCGCAGTGAAGCAACCAAAGCCGAAGCGGCATTTAAAAAATTAACTCGCAAACAAAAAGAGCATGACTTACAAACACATCCGACCGATAGCTTACCGGAATGCTAAAATTTTTTAGCCAAATTTAACTTGTAACTTAAATAAGTGATGCTATAAAAAGTTTATTCCACCTTTAAAAAACTACGTAACAGGAACCCCTGCTTCGTAGTTTTTTGCGAAATCTTCTTTTATCCATTCATTAAGCGCTCAGTAACTCGGTAAATAAAAAATGGGAGATATTTTTATAAACGATAGTCATTCTATAAAAAAAAGCCAAAATCTTACCGGCTTTCAAGAAACAATCAAATAAAGAGCGAAAAGCTTTAATTGATAGGCTTTCTCGTTTGTAAAATTTTGGCTTGCTATACCTTGTTAACTCAATGTTGCTTATTTTTTATTTACAAAGCAAGCTTTTTATTCCTGCTTCTTTTATTCATTTAAGCTGCTTTAGCTAACTGAACAGTCTACACTTTCAACGTTTTTCAGTACTTGTTTCATTCGTAATAGTTTTCTTCGGTTGATCTTTACCTAGTAATGCTTCACTCACTAAATGGACATAGTGAATCATGCCTTGAGGGTTAGGATGGACTTGATCATCATAAAACCAATTACTATGGCTATTACTATACCCATACCAGTCAATTAAAGTCATGTTGTCATACTTTTTGGCCATTTGTTCTAATAAAGCATTGACATCATTTTGCCAGCGTTTTGTAGGAACACGAACATTTACCCAATACACTTTACGATCCCCTAGCGCACTCATAATACTATCAAATTGTGCTTCAGAAAACGCACCATTAGTTCCTAGTCCCATCAAAACCGTCTCTTTTAATAGATTTTGTTTTTTTAGTTCTTCAATATAAGGTTCGCTTGCATACAATTGACGTCCGACGTCGCCATCTACTACAACTTTAGGATAAAGCTCTTTCAGATCTGTAGCAGCATCTAACATGACCGAATCACCAAAAGCAGTTAATTCTAGCTTTTGTGCTGCTTCTCCTTGTTTAGCAGTTAGGTCATATTTTTCAAGAAGTGCTTGATCAACTGTACTCGCATGATTTTCTGATTCTTTCTGACTCTGTTCTGCTAATTTTTTACTTTCAGCAATTTGTGCCTGTAATTTTTTTTGATCAGCCGTCACCGCATTTTTCGGTGCAGTTACAAAACCAACGAAAGCCACCAGCACTAACAAAATACCGGGAATAAGCCACGGTTTTTGCTTGCTTAAAATCGGCTTGGTAAACCAGCCTTTGAATACCGAAAACGTCTGTCTGTAATCAAATCGAGCTAAAGGACGTTCAATATAGCGATAAGAAAATTCACTAATGCCTAAAATCAGTAAAAGTTCAATTAACGCGTGAAATAACGCATGATTTGCAATATTCGGTACTTTTGCTTCATAAAAAATCATTACTGGAAATTGATACAAATAAATTCCATAACTTCGCTTACCGATCCAATTAAAGACAGGATTAGTTAGCCATTTATTCAAACTTGCCCCCGGATGAGCTGTTACAGCAACTAAAACCACACAAAATAGGCTAACTAAAAGCATACCGCCATAATAAACAAAACGATATTGATCATCTAAGAAGAAAAAGAAAAGGATCAACACAAACAATGAGATCAAACCAGCCAAGTTTAAAATACTTCTAGCTTGCTTAGGAATATCCTTCTTTAATCGAGTGCTTGGCCAAACAAATGCCAAGGCGCTTCCTAACCAAATAGAAAATAACCGTGTATCTGTTCCGTAGTAAACGCGGGTAGGATCACCTCCGGGTTTAAACATAATCATCATTAGCATGACAGAAATAAGTGAAGTTCCTAGTACAGCATAAAGAATCCATTTCTTTTTACGAACAAAAACTACTAGTAAAACAAATAGAATTGGCCACAATAAATAATTCTGTCCTTCCACTGCTAATGACCAAATATGCGTAAAAGGAGATTCATTAGCAAATCGATCAAAATAAGACAAACCATTATTGATTTGCCACCAGTTATTAACGTACAATAGACTGCTGACTACAATCCCACGTAGATTGTTCAATAACCCTCGTTGAAATAACGTAATATAGGCCGACGCCACAATTAACAAAAAAACTAACCCTGGATATAGTCGTTTCATTCGCCGAACGTAAAATTGCCAGATATTTATTTTTCCATTTTGTTCCCATTCTTGCCGCAATAAATCCGTGATTAAATAGCCGGATACAACAAAAAATATTGGAACGCCTAAATACCCTCCCTTCATACTTGTTGGCAATAAATGATATAAAATCACTCCCACTACAGCTAACGAACGAATACCATCGAAACCAGTAATGTAGCGGCTTCTTTTTAATCTTTTTTGTTTTTCCATTCAATCTTCCAACTTTTCATAAACTTTATTCATCATAGGTGTATTTCACAGAAATAACAGACAAAATCGCTTTAATTTTGCTGTTACTTCTATACTCCCATAAAACCTTAAAAAAAAGAACATATTTTTAACTAACTTTAATAAAATTTCAAATAATAATTGCCTTTTTAGAGGACTTCTTTTTTTCTAAAAGAAATCGCAAAATGGCTACATCATACAACCATTTTCAGAAAAACTTTATCATGGTATAAAATCGCTTTAATTTTATCTCTCAAAAACAAGAGTCTTTCTGCATTTTTGTACACGCCAATTCAAAACGCTTTTTCAAAAAATAAACCAAAATATCCGCAAAATTTGTGAATCAACTTTTGGATATTTCGGCTATTCCTTCTGTTTATCACATTTAATAGCCAATGTATGAAACTACTTAATGATAACTAGATTTAAAAATAAACACTCTTGTAGTTTTTTTGTTTTAATATTTATTTTTGTTAAATACCATCTTCATAAAAACGTCCAAGGATTTGAACATTTTCTGCAATGCTGACAAATGCTTGTGGGTCAGAGACTTTCATTGCTTCTCTTAATAAAGGCAATTCATAGCGCGTAACGATTGTCATCAACACCGTTTGTTTGTCGTGTTTATAGGCGCCTTCTGCCTCATTAATGATCGTAATTCCTCGCCGCATACATCTTTGGATTTCATTCACTACTTTTTCTGGATGTTTTGTGACGATCATCACTTGCATTTTCTTTTGCTTTGTATACATCACGTCAGTAACTTTTCCGCTCACGAAAATAGAAAGGGCACTATAAAACATGTATTGCCAGCCAAAAAGAAGTCCAGCGATAAAAATGATCATTCCATTAAAATAAATCGAAATAGAACCTATTGATTTTCCTGTTTTTTTGCGAATCGTAATACTAACAATATCCAACCCACCTGATGATAAACCATTTCTCAAGGCAAGACCGATACCTAACCCCATCACGGCACCGCCAAATATGGCACAAATAATCGGATCAGTAGAAAGCACGGTTTGAGGAAGAAGATGAATACAAAGTGAAGTTAAGGTTACTGTAATAAACGTAAAAACAGTAAACTTCTTTCCAATCTTAAACCAAGCAAGAACAAATAATGGAATATTTAACAAGTATAAAGTAGTTGCTACTGGCACCTCAAACCCAATGAATGATCGAGATAAAGTAGTTAGTATTTGTGCTAATCCAGTAATACCGCTGGAATAAATATGACCCGGCTGATAAAAAAAGTTTAATGCGACGGATGCGATCAATGCGTAGACAATAGATACCGAAAGTTTGGTCGTGTAATCATGATACGCCCAATTTTCGAAATTTTTTTTCATGAAATAAAGCCTCACTTCATAGATTATTGCTTAATTATAAAGAGTTTTAGAATTAAATCAAGGTAAATTAACCAACAAAATCACACCATCATTAAAACGATAGCTGTTATATAAACAAGAATATTTTTTAAATACGTTTTATTTATTTTTTCAACTCCATAACAGTTCTTCTCAAATCCACTTATTCGATACTTGTTACATCAATATTCAAATCAAATAGTTGTGCTTTTGATACCGTACTCGGTGCTTCACTCATGACGTCTGCTGCTTTCCCATTTTTAGGAAAAGCAATAACCTCACGAATATTTTCTTCACCTGCAAGCAACATAACTAAACGGTCTAGTCCAAGTGCAATACCGCCATGTGGAGGAAATCCATAATCTAAAGCAGTTAAAAGGAAGCCAAATTGTTCTTCCATTTGTTCTTTTGAAAACCCTAAAGTCTCGAGTACTTTTTCTTGGACCTCACGTGTATGAATACGGATCGAACCACCTCCTAATTCATAGCCGTTTAAAACAATGTCATAGGCTTGGGCATAAACACTTGCAGGATCCGTACTTAATCGGTCAATGTCTTCTACTCGTGGCATCGTAAATGGATGATGCGCAGACACATAACGGTTTTCTTCGGCTGAATATTCAAATTGCGGCCACTTTGTGATCCATAGGAAATTAAATTTTGTTTCATCAATCAACCCTAATTCTTTGCCTAAACGAGTACGAACGGCTCCTAGTGTAGCTGCGACAACTTCTTTTGTATCCGCACCGAATAATAAAAGATCACCATTCTTAGCATTTGTCGCTTCGACAATTTCCGCTGTCCTATTTTTCATAAATTTAGCAATCGGTCCTTTTAAACCATCTTCTTCTACTTTTAACCAAGCAAGCCCCTTTGCACCAAACTGCGTAGCATACTTCCCAATATTATCCAAATCTTTACGAGAATACTTACTTGCAGCTTTTTTAGCATTCAAAACTTTTACGACGCCACCTTTTTCCAGTGCCGTTTGAAAAACTTTAAACTCGATCTCTTTAACCGTTTTGCTTAAATCAATCAATTCCATATCAAAACGAGTATCTGGTTTGTCACTGCCATAACGAGTCATCGCTTCATCGTAAGTCATTCTGGGAAATGGTAAAGTAACTTCGATTCCGCGTACCTCTTTCATGACCTTTGCAATTAAGCCTTCTGTATAAGTTTGAATTTCTTCTGCCGTTAAGAAAGTCGTTTCGATATCTACTTGTGTAAATTCCGGCTGACGATCGCCACGCAAATCTTCATCACGGAAACAACGAACAATTTGATAATAACGATCAAAGCCTGCGTTCATTAATAATTGTTTAAATAATTGTGGGGATTGCGGTAACGCATAAAAATGTCCTGAGTAGATACGAGAAGGAACAAGATAATCACGAGCCCCTTCTGGCGTTGATTTGCCTAGGTACGGTGTTTCAATGTCTAAAAAGTCATGTTCATCTAAATAATGACGAATGGCTTTCGTTATTTCATTTCTCATTTTGATATTTTTAGTCATTTTAGGACGACGTAAATCTAAGTAACGATATTTCATACGAAGTTCGTCACTGACAGTTTGATCATCTTCAATCAAAAAGGGCGGGGTTTTTGCTTTATTCAAAATCAAGATTTCGTTGGCATACACTTCAAATTCACCAGTCACCATTTTAGGATTGATCGCTAAATCATCACGTCTGCGAACAACACCAGTAATTTCAATTACATATTCCATCCGGCATTTATTGGCAATTTCCCAAGCTGCTTTATTTACTTCAGGATTAAAAACGATTTGAACGATCCCTTCACGATCACGTAAATCAATAAAAATCAGGCCCCCAAGGTCTCGACGTTTTTGGACCCATCCTTTTAATGTGACGGTTTGATCTAATTCTTTTGCTGAAATTAAACCACAATAGGTTGTTCTTTGTGTCATTTTCATTTTCCTCCTACTCAAATAAAGTCATTTCATCGTAAACTTCATCAAAATGTTCATAAACTTCTTTTAAACTAAAACTTTTTTCTTTTCTTTTAGCCATGGATTTAATTGTTACCGTTCGGTTTTTTAATTCATCTTCACCAATCACTAGTACAAGCTTGGCATTTACTTTATCGGCTGTTTTAAATTGAGCTTTTGCTTTACGGTTCATCACATCACGATCGGCAGAAAAGCCAAAATCACGAATAGCTTGTACCAGTTTTAATGCTTCGATATTTGTTTTTTCACCTAAAGGGACAACATAAGCATCTAATTCATTAAATGCAGGAATAACAACTTCTTCGGCTTCCATCGTTAAAAGCAAGCGTTCAATCCCCATAGCAAACCCAAATCCCGGTGTTTGCGGTCCTCCTAATTCTTCTACCAAATGATCATAACGACCACCGGCACAAATTGTTGCTTGTGCGCCCATTTTGGGTGCCTCGCTCATAATTTCAAAAATCGTATGTGTATAATAATCCAAACCTCGAACCATGGTACTATCAATTTCATAGGAAACATTTAACGCATCTAACATTGCAATAACCGTGTCAAAATGTTTTTGAGCTGCTTCACTTAAATAATCTAAAATAGACGGCGCACCAGCGACAAATTTTTGGTCACGCTTGTCTTTACTATCTAATATCCGCAAAGGGTTTTCATGCAATCGTCTTTTTGAATCATCACTCAATTCAGCTTCAAATGGCTCAAGATAATCAATTAACGCTTGTCGATACGCTTGACGTGTTTTTTTATCTCCTAAAGAATTGAGAACTAAACGAATTTGAGTAATCCCTAGCTGCTTGAAAAAGTCTAACGCCATGATCATACTTTCTACATCCGTTGCCGGATTATTCGAACCAAAAGCTTCTACTCCAATTTGATGAAACTGACGTAATCGTCCTTTTTGTGGACGCTCATACCGAAACATTGGTCCCATATAAAATGTTTTATATGGTTTTGCATATTCCGGTCCAAATAACTTATGTTCAACAAAAGAACGAACAATTGGCGCTGTTCCTTCTGGACGCAAAGTCACATGGCGCTTCCCTTTATCATAAAAATCATACATTTCTTTTGACACAATATCAGTTGTGTCTCCTACACTTCGAGAAATCACTTCATAATGCTCAAAAATCGGCGTACGAATTTCATCGTATTGATAATCTCTAAACAATAGACGAGCAGTTTCTTCTATAAACTGCCATTTCTCTGACTCACCAGGTAAAATATCATTTGTGCCTTTTGGTCTTTGAAAACTCATTTTTTCTCCTCTTTTCTTTTTTATGTAAACAAAAAATTCACCCTCGTTCCTCATGAACAAGGGTGAATGACTTTTCACACACGGTACCACCTATTTTCGAAAGTTTGCACTTTCCTCTCACGATTAACGCTCGTACACGAAACGACTTTTCTTCGTCCATCTCCAGAGTGTCTTTTAGAAACCAAACCTTTAGATCATTTTCAGCCTTGATAATCCTCTCTTGTAAAGGGTTAGAAACTTACTCGCTCTTTCATTGATATTTTCTATATCACTTATAACCTACTAAAAACAACGGCTAAAGTCAAGAATAAACTGCAAAACTAAAAAGAATAGCAAATAATAGAAAAAAGACAGCCGAAAAATACGAATTCAACAATCTGTCGACTTTTAACGCCAAAAAATAATTTTACGAAAGCTCTCTTAATTGTTTCGTAACTTTCAATTCTTTATAAACTGGAAAAATTTCACTTCTTAATTTTTATACAATAACACTCGACTATTGGGGTAAGTAGGAAACTGATTGACCGAGATTCGCCAATCTTGTTCTGGCACTGAAAATTCATAGCGATTAACAAGTTGATCCGAAAAAACACGTAAACTATGCAAAGTAATCCATTCTCCTGCACAACGATGCATTTGACGAAAATCTCCTCCACCTTGTGCAATCATTTCATATTGTTGTTCATAAGAAAGATCTTTCGCTTTTCCTATATACCGCTTAATCATAAACGATTCAGGTGCTTCAATCGTACGTTCATCATGATTGGTTCCATACACATCTAAAAGTACCCAACTGTCTTTAGGAATAAAGTAATTATCAACCACTACATCTTTTAACGCAATACCCGGAATCATTGGAAAAAATGGATAATAACGGCGTAACTCTTGAATAAATGGATCTTGCAGCTCTGAAAAGTTATTTTTTAATTGTTGTTTTAAGTCTGGTCGACTAAATAACGCATGCCCCATCAACGCAGCCCAAATAGTTAAAGCTACAGTAGGACGGATAATATTTAACAATTCTACTGCTGCAACTTCTACTGGAAGCAACTGTCCATTAAGCTCAGTCGCTTGAGCAAACGCATAAAGAGCGACGTGTTTTTTCTCTGGAATAGGATTTTCGCGAGCAGATTTTATTAATTTCTGTGCCCATTTTTCAGATTTCTTGCGATTTTCTAAACCTTTAATATGATCTTTAGGAGACGTAACTGCCCCACTAATCATAGAAATTTGGTAATCTGCCAATTGATTTATTTCTTCTTTTGACAGTTCAGACAAATTAATTCCTGCCCATTCACAAATAGAGGAAAAAAGTACTCGCTTACTTAAATCAAACCATTCAAATTGTCCGTGCTGTTCATCTAAAACATGTGTAAAGTTTCTATCAAGAATAAGACGATATTCTTTCATTTTCTCTGGAGTCATCAAATCCATAAAAACAGCCTTGCGATGATGATGCTGGGCTCCATCTAACGTTTGCACGCCATTTTTTCCAAACAACGTTTTTAACACTAATTTAGGCATCGCCTTTTTTCGTGTAAAATTTCTTGGATCATAAAAAATTTTTGCCGCATCAGAGCCATAGACGACAATAGCTTCTTTATTAAACAGCTTTGCTTTAACTACGGGTGCATCTGCTTTGTTTCTTAAAAATTGAAGCATATGATAACCTTGTTGGTACAGTTCTTTTAATTCTGTCATTTTCACGTTTACGACTGGAACTTCTTTCATACGTATCTTCCTCTCTTACAAAAATTTCTCTACTTTCTAACCTATTTTTATAGTTTCTATATATAATAGTAGCTTAAATTTTTTTAAAGATACTGACAAAAGAAACCTCTCACCGTCTTTTTTACCTATTATACTTCTTCACTTCATAATTTAGATGGATTAGATCTAATGCTTGTCAACAACTTGTTTCAATTTATTATTTATTGTTGCAGAATCATTTATAAAAATTTGAAAAAATTTTTTTGACTAGTCACTGAATATTTATTAAAATAGGTATTTTTAATTGCAAGAAATCTTTGCTTTATAAATGACACGAGAAGCAACTTTTCTCGTCATTGTTCGCTAATTTTTTTTTTCAAAAAAAAGAAATTTAAGTTTCAACACATAGAAAAAAAAGAACCTTATCTATAAATACTTATGCTATTATATCCGAGGATACTGAATCTTGTTAAAATAAAAAAGAAAGGAGCGTGTAATGATTACATATTAAACTGTTAACAAGGTTTTGTGTCAAAAAACGAGGAAAAGGATAGACAATTATATGAAATATACGAAACTGATTACAACTTTAGCAGTAACAGCGTTTCTTAGCAGCAATTTAAACGTGGGCATAGCTTATGCAACAGAAAATGCGACTGTACAAGCAGGAATAACTAGTCAAAACCCAGATGTACAAAAAGCCATTGATGCGGTTAATGCGTTATTTACCGATAATACCCATACAGCGCTTGCTCCAACCACTACTAGTCAGTCAATTAAAGACGCAAAAAAACTTGTCACAAAAATTTTAACAGTTAATCGTTCTTATGCTTTAGAATTGGGTAAACTTTGTATGAAAGCTACTGATTTATTGAATAAATAAACTTGAATCTTTGCTTTATACAACCAAGACTTAAATAATGATAAAAGGGAAGTGAATCCTTTTACCTATTGACTTCGATACTATTAAAATTTCTCTCTCCTCATATATTAAATAGATTGAAAGCCGTTCCCAAAAAGGGAAGTGGCTTTCAATAATCATCTTTTTTCTACTTAAAAAATCCTCTATCGTCAGCTTAACTTCTTGTAACTGATAAAAAAATTCATACATATTAACGAGAATAAATTTCTTATTCATATAATTTATATTCAACCAATAAAACCACTTAAAGATTCTCCTATTATTTTCTTTCCCTTCAAACTACCTTTTTCAATCAAAACAAAAAAATTTAACCTTATAAATTAAAAAAAATTCTTTTAAATACATAAAAATTTTGACAAGATTTACTTTTTTATTTCGCGTTCGTTCTCATTTTCTTGATCTATCAATTCACTATTTTTTTCTTCTTCTCTATCAATGAATAGATTATTATTTCATCTTCTTTTCATTTTATGCATGTTCGTTTTCTAGTAACTCACATTTTCTTAAATAAAAAAATGATCGTTTTATCCCTCTACTATCAAAACTTTTTTTGAAAAAAAAAGAAATTTAAGTTCTCATTTATCTTTATAAAAAAGCGTTTATTCATTGATACCTATGCTACTATACTCTAGTAATACCAAGTCTTATTAATTAAATAATAACAAAGGTGGTGAATTCAATTATTCTCAAGGTTACTTCAATAACAGATAAATAATTAATAAGATTTTGTATTAATAAATACATAAAAGGAGAGCAAATATGAAATATAAAAAATTAATCACCGCAATGACATTAACTACACTTCTTGCGAGTAATTTTAATGCTGGAGTGATTTATGCGGCAGAAAATATACAGCACAGGCAAAAAATGCTAATCAAAATCCTGATGTACAAAAAGCTAAAGAAACAATCAAACTTAAACCAACTACCAATCCGGATACACAAAAAGCGATTCAAGCGATCAACGCCTTATTTGTTGATACAACTTATACAATGCTTGCAGATACTGCAACTAGCCAAGCATTACAAGAAGCTGGTGATCTAGTTCTGAAAGTATCATATAAAGATCATAATTTTTCTGTCCTAATTTCTATTTGGTATAAAGCAAAAAATTTATTTGATCAGGCTTCAAATCCGGACACACAAAAAGCGACTCAAGCAGTACAAGCCTTATTTACCGATAAGTCTTACACAAAAATTACAGCTACCGTTAACAGTGATTCTATCGAAGAAGCTAGTTCTTTAGTTTTAAAAGTAATTTTAAAAGACGAAATTCCGCTTCCTTTATGGTCTTCGTTGGTGGAAAAAGCTAAGAAATTATTAAATGAAACGACCGATCTTAGGCCATCAAAAAATCCGGACACACAAAAAGCCATCAAAGCCGTTAATGCCTTATTTACGGATACCACTTATACAAAAATTGCAGCGACTGCAACTAGTGAATCTATCCAAGATGCTCGTATTTTGGCTCGAAAGGTACCAACAAATGATCATAATTATTCTTTATTAAATAATTTATTGACAAAAGCTGCCACTCTATTGAGTCAAACGACCGATCTTAGACCAACATCTAATCCGGATACACAAAAAGCCATTCAAGCGGTCAATGCTTTGTTTACTGATACGACTTATACGAAACTAGCGGCTACTGCGACTGTAAACATTGACACGATCGACAAAACTTCGAATTTACTTTTAAAAATACCGTCATGGGATCATAATTTTGAGGTTTTATTTTCACTGTTATTGAAAGCTGCAACTTTATTAAATCAAACAACTGACCTTAGACCAACATCCAATCCGGATACACAAAAGGCTATTAAAGCTACCAATGCTTTGTTTACTGATACGACTTATACAAAGCTAGCAGCTACTACGACCAGTAAATCCATCCATAAAGCTTTTAAATTAACTCAAAAAGTTCCATCAGAAGATCACAATCATGCTCTGTTATTGGACATTCTGACTAAAGCACAAACACTATTGTTAAATTCTTAAAATTTTACTGATCTTTATTTCGATAATACTGTTGAATTATGTTTTATTTTAAAAGATGCGGCTTAAACCTAGCTTAAATAAAACCAAAAGTTGAATCATTATATAAATAACTATTCCATCAAATATGACCACTGGAGTATAAAGCTAGTTTTTTACTTATTCCTCATATAAAAGTTTCTGAGCCAAATAAAGACGTTTAAACTACTGAAAAAGTTAAATATTAAAGTTACAGTTTCAATCATACTTTGTCTAATCCTTAATAAGTAGAAGAAACAACACCTACAAACATAAGCCGGATCATTCGAAAATAGTTTTTTGAGCTACTCACAAGATTAAGTATAAAATCTAATATCTTTGGGATAACAAAATTTTCTATTTTCCATATGATTCGGCTTAATAATTAACATACAAAGAATAATTTAATGTTGAAAATACCTATTTCATTCTTAATGTTGAGCTGGACTAGATACTCACTCATTTAATAATAAACTTATTTCACGTATCTTTATTTTTGCTCGCATTCGCAAATCAAATAAACGATCAACAAACCTTTTACCACCTGTTTGTCAATCGTTTATTTAAAGAAAAATATGTCCCATGATTCTTTAAAAAGTCACTCATCGCTTAAACTATTATTATTTATTGTGCGAATCTATAACAATCGTGACTGGCCCATCGTTGATTAAAGAAACAGCCATATCTGCACCAAACTGACCGGTTTCCAAAGAAATTCCTTTGTTTTTTATTCCATTATTGAACGCTTCATATAATGGAATGGCCGTTTTTGGACGAGCAGCTGTAATAAAACTTGGTCGATTGCCTTTTTTTGTATCGGCAAAAAGAGTAAACTGAGAAACACTTAAGATTTGTCCTTGTATTTCTTTAATACTACGGTTCATTTTCCCTTGTTCATCTTCAAAAATACGCAGTTGTACAATTTTTTTTACCAAATAGTCAACATCTTCTTGGGTATCTTTTTCATGAATTCCCAATAAAATTAATAAACCTTGATCAATCTTACCAACTACTTGCCGATCAATGGTAACTGAAGCTTTACTTACACGCTGGATTACAGCTTTCACGTATTTACCTCCTAACTGTTCGTTCGCCGAACACTGTAAACATCTGGTACGGCTTTAATTTTATCCACAATACTCTTTAAATGCGCGAGATTTTGAATGCCTACCGTCAAATGAATAGTCGCCATTTTATCTTTGTTGGTTTTGGCTTCCACACTATTTAAGTTTTTAGTCATAGCATTTACTGTTTGTAAAACATCATTCAACATACCCGAGCGATTATACCCATAAATTTCTAAGTCCGCATCGTATTCTTTCTTAGTGTTTGAAGTATCTTCCCACTCTACTTCAATCAGGCGTTCTGCTGTATTTGGTTTATCAAGACGCACATTTGGACAGTCTCGACGATGAATAGAGATGCCTCTACCTTTTGTGATATACCCTACAATATCATCTCCCGGTATTGGATTGCAGCAGCGACTGATCCGAATCAACAAATTCTCAATACCTTGAATCACCACGCCACCTTCATGACGAACCTTCATCTTTTCCGGTTCTTTTTTTGACTGATTTATAATTTCTTCGACTTCTTGTTTTTGCTGTTCAATTTTTTTCTCTTTTCTTTCTTTTTCAGTCAAACGATTAGCCATCGTTAAAGGACTGACTTCCCCGTAGCCAACTGCCGCATACATATCATCTTCCGTTTGAAAATTCAATTTTTCCAAGGCATCTTGTAATTTACTTTTTGATAAAATTTCTTTTGGTAAAAAACCTAAATCGATAATACATTTTGTTACCGCTTCATGCCCTTTAATAATATTTTCTTCTCTATCTTGCGCCTTAAAAAAACGTTTGATTTTATTTCTAGCTTTACTTGTTGCCACTAATTTTAGCCAATCTCTACTTGAACCAAAAGAGTTAGGCGACGTTAAAATTTCGATGATATCACCATTTTTTAATTTATAATCCAATTGAACCATTTTGCCATTGATTTTTGCCCCAGTGGTTTTATTGCCGATGTCCGTATGAATGCTATATGCAAAATCTAAGGGACCAGATCCCTTTGGCAATTCCGTCACATCTCCTTTAGGTGTAAAAACATAGACTTTATCACTAAAAATATCACCTTTGACGCCTTCCATAAATTCAGAAGCATCATAACTTTCATTTTGTAGTTCGATAATTTCATGGAACCAGCTTAATTGCTTCGTTATCCCATCTGGCTCTACTTTATCACTTTTTCCTTCTTTATATGCCCAATGTGCAGCCACCCCAAATTCAGCAATCTCGTGCATTTCTTGGGTTCGTATTTGGATTTCCACAGGATTTCCTTCTGGACCAATAACTGTTGTATGCAGCGATTGATACATATTTGCTTTTGGCATAGCAATATAGTCTTTAAAACGCCCAGGCATTGGCTTCCATTTCGTGTGAATCGCCCCTAAAACTGCGTAACAATCCTTAATAGAATCCACAATAACACGAATAGCAAGCAGATCATAAATTTCATTGAATTGTTTCTTTTGATCCTTCATTTTACGATAAATCGAATAGATATGTTTGGGCCGACCGTAAATTTCCGCATAAATATCTAATTCTTCGGTAGCTAAGCGTATATCTTCAACCGTTACATTGACATATTTCTCTCGTTCTTCTCGTTTCGTTTGCATTAAATGAACGATACGATAGTATTGTTTAGGATTAAGATAGCGCAGTGCCGTATCTTCCAACTCCCATTTGATGCGACTGATTCCTAAACGATGAGCTAACGGTGCATAGATTTCCAATGTTTCTTGTGCAATACGTCGCTGTTTTTCTTCACGAAGATGTTTTAATGTACGCATATTATGTAGGCGATCCGCTAATTTCACCATAATTACACGTAAATCTTGTGCCATCGCTAGTAACATTTTACGATGATTTTCTGCTAGTTGCTCTTCGTGTGACTTATATTTGATTTTGCCCAGTTTCGTCACTCCATCAACCAGCATGGCAACATCAGAACCAAACACCTGCTTTAACTCATCCAAAGTAACTGCCGTATCTTCTACGACATCATGCAAAAAACCCGTCGCAACGGTATGAGGATCCATTTTTAAGTCGGCTAAAATTCCTGCAACTTGAATCGGATGAATAATATAAGGTTCCCCTGATTTTCGAAACTGACCATCATGAGCAGCAGTAGCATAATCACAGGCTTTTTGCACAAATGCAACATGTTCAGGCCCCATATATTGGCTAACTAATTTAATCACTCCCGGACCTGACAATATTTCTTCTTTTGGCATGGAAAATCCCCTCTCAAAAGTTGTAAACAACAGGATTTGAACAATCTAAAAAAACATTTTGCTATTTTTACACTTTCTTACACAAATCCCCTTTAATTAATAGTAAATTACCTTTACAACTGAATACTAAAATGTTCGTTTATAACACTAAAAGAAAGAATAAAAAAAAGCGCTCAATGAAAACACGAGTAAAGAGAAGCTCCTTTGCCTTTTCACATTTTATTTAATGACTCATCGTTACACAGCTTCTTTTATACTCGTTTATTTTCGAAAAGAGAACGATTTTCATTTGGCATTTATAATAAAATAATTGATTTTATTATACAGATTGTTCAAGACTTTTTCAATTCTTCTTGATGTGTCTTATAAGCATCAGTGATCAAGTTCCCATTGATAACTTGCAACGCTTAGTAAATAAAGCGGCGCTGTTTCGGTACGTAAAATTCTTGGACCTAATCCACACAAAATTCCGCCTTTTTCAATAAATACTTCGATCTCTTCAAGAGTAAAGCCACCCTCTGGACCAAAAACAGCTAAAATCCGTTTACCAACCGCAAGTTCTTTAAACACTTTTGCTAAATTCGCTAATTCTCCCTGTTTAGCCGATTCTTCGTAAGCAACCAGCACCACATCATAAGAAGAAAAACACTCCAAAAAAGCTTGTTGATTTTCTAGTAACTCTACTTGCGGAGCAACCTGTCGATGAGATTGTTCAGCAGCCTCTTGCGCAATTTTTTTTAACCTTTCTTGACGTTTTTTTCTTTTTTTCGTATCCCATTTCACAATAGACGTTTTTGCTGGAAAACCAATAAAAGCATACGCCCCCAATTCCGTTCCTTTTTGAACAATCCAATCAAGCTTATCTCCTTTCGGATAGCCACTAGCAATCGTGATCGTATTCGGTAATTCTTTTTGCGTTTGTTCTTTTTCAATTTCGATTAAATAAACAGCATCTTCGTTAATTTCAATAATTTCCGCTCGAATTGCTAATTGATCCTTAAAGACTAAGTAAACTTGATCTTTAGGCGTCATACGCATCACACGAACGATATGATGAAAGGCTTCCCCTGATAGAATGATTTGTTCATCGGGTTGATATATTTCTTCTAAAAAGTAACGCTGCATCTATTCCACCTCAGATTTTTTTAAAATAATAGCATACCAATCTCTTTGCTGGAAAATTTGGTCAACAGTAAAGCCTTGTGTCTTCATTGCATCAATAACTAGTTGTTTCTTTTCTTCAATAATGCCAGAAACAATCAATTTTCCAGTCTGTTTCAATAACCGCCAAGCATCCGGGATCATCAAAACAATAATATCAGCTAAAATATTTGCAACAATAACATCACTTTCAATATTAATTCCTTTCAACAAATCATTGACAGTTACCTGCACGTCTTTTGCTACTTCATTCATCTCCATATTTTCTTTAGCAGAACGAACAGCCACTTTATCTAAATCATAAGCATATACTTCAGCCGCCCCTAAATACTTGGCAGCAATACTTAATACGCCTGAACCAGTGCCTACATCTAAAACAGTCTCTCCACCACGTAAAACAGTTTCTAATGCCTGTAAAGTCAAGGCAGTAGTTGGATGTGTCCCCGTTCCAAAAGCCATACCGGGATCTAAAGTAATGATTTTTTCTAATGGATCACTTGTTTGATAATGTTCCCAACTAGGAGCAACCGTTAGCATCCTTGTAATACGTACAGGATGATAATATTTTTTCCAAGCAGTTGCCCAATTACTTTCTTCTACTTCACTAACCGTTACAATGTTTTTACCGATTGCCAAACCAAACGAGGGAAGTTGTGTCACACAGTCTTTAATAAAAGGCAAGATTTCTGGTAAAAAAACCGTTTCCGGAAAATAAGCCATAACTAGCGCACCTTCATCTAGTGAAGTAAACTCTTTTTTATCTAAAATTTCACCATACTGATCAAACTTAAAGTTTTCAACGTCTAAAGCATCTTCAATTGCTACACCGCTTGCTCCAGCTTCCATTAAAATATTAGCGACTGCTTCGACTGCCTCACTTGCTGTTTCTACTTTTACTTCATTCCATTTCATCACATACACTCCTAATAACTTGGATAAGAAAAATAAGTATCAAAACCATTTTTCTGCTTTTCTTCAACTAATTTCGTAAAACATTGTTCCTCCCATTTTAATTCAAACATCGTTTTTTGATTTTTTTCATCCAAAAAATCGAAAAGATCATTTTGACCTCGTGCAAGCACTTCATTTAAATATTCAATGAGTGCATCGATCATTGATTTTGGCAGCCCCTTCTTTCCTTCATAAGGAACAACAGCCAAATAATTTTTTTCGTCAAAAATTGATTTTTTAGGATCAAACAATAAAACCCCATCTTCAAATTCAATGATTTCTTCTTCTGAAACCACTCCTTGCACATCATCAACTTCCATATGAGCTTTATTTTCAGCAAATAAGCAAACACTGATTTCAATTGTATGATTCTTTGTATCCCAGTCTAAGGTCACATCATAATCTGTAATCGTTGCTTCAATTTTTTTATCTAAATAGTCAAGTAAGTTTGTTTTTCCCATTTTCTTTCCTCCATCCCCAATCTTCATCCACTTGATTCTTTTTTTGCAATGATATATAAGGATTGCCCGCAACAACAAAGCGCAACAGTTTTTCCGTCCATTCACCCTTATTTGGAATACCGATTCGTGGCAAAGCCAAAATTTGTTTTGGTCTCTTTGCTTTTTCAAAAACAAAATGTAACGGACTATCTAAAATGGATTGCCCATAAAGTTCTTGGGGAATACCTAAAGCAGCCACTAATTTTCCCGGTCCATTGCTAATATCAGGCCCAATTTTACCGCCTCTATTACTACTCATCTGTTCAATACCTATTTCAGGCTCAAGCGCTCGAATCATAACCCCTTGAGGTATTCCTTCTGGCTGCGTAATAATATTTAAAATTCGATGAGTATGCATGGTATAAAGATAGATCGTCCCGGGTTTTTCATACATTGCTAATACTCGAGGAGTCTTTCTCATTCCAAAGCTATGTGCAGCTTCGTCATCTGGACCAAGATAAGCTTCTGCATCAACAATATACCCACCGACCGTTCCTGTAGGCGTAACATACTCCAAATACATTCCTAATAAATCTCTAGCAATTTCAGGTGTTGTTTTATTCAATAAAAGCTTGTCTAATTTCTCGTTGTCTGTCATTTGATTCACCTTCTTTATCATACACAAATTTAAGAGGATAAGCTATGAAATGTCCTTTTTCTTTTTAAATACAAGCCATTTAGTTTTCTTCAGTCTACTTTTGAGTAGAAGAGAACGAAGCATTACGTTTTTTTCTTTTTCTAGTGTCAGTCACATGAAAACTTGTTTTCACTCGTTTTGGGTTTCATAAAGAAAAGCCAGCAGCTATTAAAAAAATACAAGAAACTTTGATTTCATACGTTTCTTGTATTTTTTATTTTACTTGCAACCGTCAGACAATAAAAGTAAAAATCCACGACTCTTTATTTAAAAACATTCAATAAAAAAATTCAATCTGGAATAACCACTACCTCTTTGTAACTTGCTAGTGATATCTTTTAATCTACTTGTTAAAAAAGTCTCCTTCATCATATTTCCTGTACATAAATAAACAAAAATATAGGCACTTTACAAAATATGCTATAATTAACGAACGAAAAATAAAAGGAGGTCTTCTCATGTCACAGCCTTTGGCTTATCGCATGCGACCTAGAAACATTGATGAAGTTGTAGGACAAAAGCATTTAATCGGGGAAGGAAAAATCATTCGGCGAATGGTTGATGCCAAAATGTTGTCTTCAATGATTTTATATGGTCCGCCGGGAACTGGAAAAACTAGTATCGCTAGGGCAATAGCTGGTTCAACAAAGTATGCTTTTCGTCAATTAAATGCTGCAACGGATTCAAAAAAAGAGTTACAAGTCGTAGCAGAAGAAGCAAAAATGAGTGGAACTGTGATTCTTTTGCTTGATGAAGTCCATCGTTTAGATAAAACAAAACAAGATTTTTTACTTCCTTATTTAGAAAATGGACGTATTATTATGATTGGTGCTACTACTGAAAATCCTTATATTGCGATTAATCCTGCTATTCGCAGTCGCACACAAATTTTTGAAGTTACTCCCCTAGATGAACAAGAAATACAGCAAGCAGTAAAGGGGGCACTGACTGACAAGGAGCGAGGACTTGGTCATTTGTCAGTCAAATTAGACGAAAATGCTTTGATCCATTTATCACGTGCAACAAATGGTGATCTTCGAAGCACTCTTAATGGGTTAGAACTAGCCGCACGTTCAACTAAAGCAAATGAATGTGGAACGATTCATTTAACATTAGCGACTATTGAAGAATGCGTACAGAAAAAGGCACTCATCCACGATAAAGACGGAGACGCACATTATGACGTGATTTCTGCTTTTCAAAAATCAATTCGAGGTAGTGATGTGGATGCTGCGCTTCATTACTTGGCACGTTTAGTTGAAGCCGGTGACTTGGCAAGTATTTGTCGACGACTGATGGTAATCGGTTATGAAGATATTGGTCTTGCAAACCCTGCTGCTGCCGCACGAACTGTCAATGCTGTACTAGCAGCTGAACATTTAGGGCTTCCTGAAGCACGAATTCCTTTAGCAAATGCTGTCGTTGATTTATGTTTGTCTCCTAAATCTAATTCCGCTTATTCTGCTTTAGATGAAGCGATTTCTGACATCCGTTCAGGAAAAGTCGGCAATGTTCCTGAACATTTACGAGATAACCATTATCAAGGCGCAAAATCACTAAATCGCGGAAAAGGATACCAATATCCTCATAACTTTGATCACGCATGGGTCAATCAACAATACTTACCGAATCAATTAAAGAACGTCTCGTATTATCATCCAAAAGACACAGGTAAATATGAACAAGCCCTTAGTCAGCAATATTATCGAATCAACGAATGGAAAAAGAAACGCTCCAACAAAAGAAACCATTGATAACTCATTTTTCCTGAGCGCTCTCATTGCTCTTTTTATTCTCGTATGCTACTATAGAAGTGGGAAATCTGTGATGTTCGAATTGTCCTCTTTGTGTGTTGACCGAACATTTTTATTGATATCTTGGGACCTGTCTTGTGTCACAGCTGGTAACATGCCTTATCATTTGGTAGTTCAATGCTACGACCGTGGGACCCACCTGCTTGAATTCGCGGGATCAATACTACAGGACGAACAACGGCATTAACGGAGATTACCGTTTTTTGAAATCGAAGAGGCTTGCCAAGTAGTTGGTATAGCCTCTTTTTTTCGAGTAGAGACATTGAAAAATAAAACATTTTTACTAAATATTTTTGGAGGAATTTTTGATGATCCAATTTTTGATGGGAATTACTGCGTTGTTGTTATTATTTGTAAGTTATTACTTATTAAGAAAACAATCTGTCTTTTTTGTATTGATCGAAAAAATAGAAAAAAATCGTAGTTTTTTACAATTTTATGGGGCTATCTATTCATTCTTGGGAATATTAGGCATTTTTGTGGCCTTTTTCAATCAACGATTCATTGCTTTCATTTACTTAGTGCTTGTAATTATCGTGGCTTCTACGTTTAGTATTACTTTTGCTCAAAAAATGGCGAAATCAAACAGTAAATGATTCTCTTTTTGTTTAAATTGTTTTACAATGATGATGTAACTGATTGATTTATCTGAAGGAGTGAATGCTTATGTTACAACAGTACAAAAAAATCATGGTTGCCGTAGACGGCTCGGCTGAAGCAGAATTAGCTTTTAAAAAAGCTGTAAATGTTGCAATGCGAAATAATGGTGAACTTTTATTAGCGCACGTAATTGACACACGTTCTTTTCAAACCGTTTCTTCGTTTGACGGCATGTTGGCAGAGCAAGCAACTGAAATGGCTAAAGAAACTTTAGCAGGCTATAAAGAAAATGCAAAAAAAGCAGGCCTAAACAACGTCACTACAGTAATTGAATACGGCTCACCGAAACAAATTATTGCAAAAGAAATTCCTGAAGATAATAGCGTAGATTTAATTATGTTAGGGGCAACCGGGTTAAATGCTGTCGAACGTCTATTCATTGGTTCTGTTTCAGAATATGTAATTCGTAATGCTGCTTGTGATGTCCTCGTCGTACGTACTGATTTAGAAAATAATTTGCCTGAGAAAAAGAAAAATTAATAAAAGCAAAAAAACAGCTTATAACAGATTGCTTGTCATAAGTTGTTTTTTTGCTTTCTTTATTCGTTAACAAACTAGCTACTGAAAGCTATAAACTATTACTTGTTGTGAGGATAAACATGAGAATCATTGTAAGCCTTTTGTGCTTCTTGGATTTTTTCGATTAATTTTTGTTTATACGGTCCATCGTACATTTCATTCACACGCCCTAAAGCATAAGTAATCGCATTTTGTGTATTATTTGGTTTTGGTTTCCCATTAATAAATAGTCGATCAACGAGCGGTGTCACATTAAGTACATAGTTCAACTGATCTCTTTTCTTTCGCAATTCACTCATAGTATAGCCTTCTAAAAATTCCTCTTCTAGAGGAAAGACAAACATTTTTTCAGCAAGCATCACTAGATCTGCTGGTGTTACACTTGGTTTGGGATTCCCAATATCCCCATTGACAAAGAAGCGATCCATCGTTTCATTGACATCTTTCCATTGTTCCATTAATTCGTCATACGCTTGTTGGGCTTTCTTCACTTTTTTTAACAACACTGATTTTTGTGCACTATCTGGCAATGCAGTGACTTGATTTCTTGCGGCATCAATTTGAGCATTTGTATTACTTGGTTTTGCATGATTTTCATCGTTGCCATAAAATAGATTATTCACTGTAGTAGTCGCTTCAGTAAGTGCCGTTTCGATGGCAACATTCATAAGCGACACGGCTTGACGTTGAACTTCTTTTCCTTGAGCATCTAAACTAACTAAAGTAATTGATTTAGAAGAGGCTGAAACTTTATTTTTTGCGTACACTTC